>NZ_JACHBI010000011.1:0-219892 GCF_014200235.1 Martinezella paranaensis
TATCCTCGTTGTTAGCAACGTGGCGATACCGCTCACCTCAGCAAAACATCGCTATCACCGTGACAAAGCAAGGCGGTCCTCGGCGTGGGGATACGTCGAGATCGAGATTGGCGTTTTGAAAAGCCAATGCCTCGACCGCAGGATCGACGACAAACACAGGATGATTGCAGAGATCAATGCTTGGCAGCAGCAGAGAAACGCGCAAAGGGCACAAATCCAATGGATGTTCACCACCGAAAAAGCCCGTGAAAAACTCCACAAGGCCTATCCAGTCAAAGAGTCATAATCTCTGCGGAGGGGTACTAGGCCTGTGCGACGAGCACAACGGCATTGACGGTGGTGGTGTGGGATGGATCGGCGCAGATCGTCTCGACGCCCGCGTAGGCGGCGCCTTCCTTGGAAACAGTCGCTGGCTTGATCTTGCCGGTGGCAGCGACCGCGGAGAACGCCACATGGGCGATTTCGAGGGCCGAGCACATGCCAGAGCGCCGGTGCCGCAGTTGAAGACGACGGACGTTGCGCCATCGAATATCCGAAGGCTTCGATGCTCCCGACAGTGCGGCGCGGGTAATGACCGACTTGACGAATGCTCGCAACGCTGAAGCAAACCAGCTCTACGGCGCCGCTCGCGGGCAGGCCACACCGGTCGATATCTCGCCGGTGCTCGATACGATTGACCAGACGCTTTCTCCCGGCGTCACACGAACGGCATCTGATCCGAAATCCATCCGTATCGTTTCCGACGAAGGGGAATTCTTCGTCGCAGAGGACAATCAGATCATAGTCGATTGGGTAAATGGCGGGGGCATGATCGCCGATTATGTTGCGCCAATCGTTGTCCCTGAGATGGTTTCAGCGCGCCAATTCAAACTGCAGCTCCTCGCTGCAGGCCTTCTCGACCAGGTCGATGGATGGGTGAAAACGCAGGACCGATCGGTGCAGATCGCCTATGAATATTCCGGCTCGTTCGTCAAATCGTCGCCGATGATGCAGGAGGGCTTTCAGGCGATGGGCTTCACGCCCCAGCAGATCGACGACTTCTTCACCGGGGCGGCGAAGCTGTGACGTTCTGGAGCGGTCTTTAGTGAAATGGCCCCACCTCAAGGCAGTGAGGCAGGGCCGAGGAACCGGGTGTGGTTCATTGTGCGCGAGCAAATTTCCGGGGGGCGTTTTGCTCGCGCAACGGTCCGTTACCACACGATGAAACCAAACTGAATGCCGGTTGCTGCCGAAGCTATCCAAAAAAGGAAAAGACATCGTGGATCGCGCGAAATTCTTCGCCGCGGTGCGCCCACGGTCGTCAGTCGCGGATAGAGCAGTTCCAGCGATCTTCAACGGTTTCGCCTTCGGTCAACTCGCGATATTCAATGGCTGAGCCGTTGCTCGCTGATCGAGACCGCCATTGGGGGATACAAGTCCATCATCGGAAAACGTTTTGCGCGCAAGATCGTCTCCCGTGCAGCAGACCGAAGTCGCTATCGGCTGCGCCGTCCTCAACCGCATGCTTGCTTGCGCACGCCCGAAATCCGTCCGCCGTAGGGCAGCCACGCCATAGACAGCCGTTTCAAAGATCGCCATCCCCTCAAATCCCAATCCATGCACCAACGCCCCAAACACGGGATTGCATTCCGCGACGGGCCGACGAGATAATCTTTTCTTGCTGCCGCTAGCATTGTGTCACCTCCGCATTTAACCTTCGGATTTAGCAATGCTTAAGATTACCAGCAATGCGGTTGGCTACGTTGATCTGGGTCAACACCGCGGCGTGCTGCATGCTTGGGGAAGTGGGGCAGAGCGACGGTAGGTGCTCCAAACCTGCTGATTTAAGTTTGGCTGGTTTCGCGAGTGCCGCAGCATGGCGCACCGATCTCACTGTGTCGCCGACTTCCTGAACTCAAGAATGACAACCTATCTTGTTATCAGCCGAGCAGCCGGCTCTGCCGCTTTTATGCGGCTCCTAAATGCTACAGAGAACAAGCGGCACGAGAGACGCGTTCGCGTGCGCGCTCTAAGAACACAATATCGATTTCATCGTTGACAACCTGCTGGCAACGGAAATTACAAGATGTCCGCGAAATGCATAGTTGAGACGGCGGGAGCATCTCATTTGACGCGTCTGCACCGGGTTTGCGACACAGTTTTGTTGAGCAAACTCATTTTGTCTCAAGTTAAATAGCTGAAAAGCTGACAGGAAGTCTTTCGGTGTTTTTGGCACGAGCCTTGCAGCCCTGTAGCGAAACGGCGGGAGCTGCCGGCGAACATTCCTTTCTCGGCTAAATCCAGCGGACGGACCGGGGGCTACAAGAGCAACATGTCAGATATCTACCAGAGTACATTCTACCGGAGAAGGCATTGACCACAGGGTCAATCCCTTCCGCCATAGAGCGGATTATCCCGCGACTGAGGAGGACTTCTGATCCATAACGTCTTTAGCAATCCTCGACGCACACGGAAGCGAAGCAGTCGGTTCGAGGTCGGCATTGACACCGAATGTGTGCCCGAAATCCATATGCCCCAGCAAGAAGTGCGATTCACAGTGCTCAACAGTGGAAATAAGCTTGGGAATGCGAGCTCGTATCTGAACGGCAGCACGCCCTATTGGAGGACGAACCTTATTGTTTGTGCTGCCGGTTCGTTCACCACGACCGTTGCCATGACAATGTTACTTCCCTTCTTACCCCTATATATCCGGGAATTAGGCGTCAGCGACCAAGCATCCATAGCGCAGTTTTCGGGCGTGGCGTACGGCGTGACTTTCCTTGCGGCCGCACTGGTTGCCCCGCTCTGGGGAAGACTTGCCGACCGCTACGGTCGGAAGGCGATGATGGTTCGCGCAAGCTTGGGCGTGGTCGCAGCGATGGCCTTGATGGGTGTAGCTCAAGATGTATGGCAGTTGCTGGCTATGAGATTTTTAGCCGGTCTACTCGGAGGCTACTCGTCTGGATCATATGCTTTGGTAGCGACACAGGTTCCCAAAGACCGTATTGGCTGGGCGTTGGGGTTCTTGGCCACGGGGATTATGGGGGGCAACCTCGTCGGCCCGCTGATCGGCGGATTTCTACCAACATTAATCGGCATTCGAGAAACGTTCTTTTTGACTGCGGCATTAGTCTTCCTCACTTTTGTTGCCAGCGCATTTTTGATCAGAGAGAATTTCAATGCTCGAACGACAGAGCGTGAACACTCCAACAGTTGGTCGACGATCCCAAGCAGGAGGCCTGTCTTGGCAATGCTGGCGACGGGCTTGCTTCTGATGATCGCCAATCTGTCCATTGAACCAATAACAGCGATTTACATTTCGCAACTCGTCGAGCCAAATCGTCATGTTACCCTTTGGGCCGGTCTGGTCATTTCGGGTACAGCGTTTGGGAGTGTTCTTTCCGCCTCGCACCTTGGAAGACTAGCAGATCGCGTCGGGCACTGGAAAGTTATCGTTGTCGCAATGTGCATCGCTGCGGCACTCCTTCTGTCACAAGCTTTCGTTACGAACGTTTTGGAGTTGGTGGGGCTGCGAATATTGATGGGGCTCGTTTTAGGGGGCTTGCTACCTTGTATCGGCAGCGTGATACGCCACAGCGTCCCCGAGCAAGCCGTCGGCGCGATCCTCGGCTGGTCGACATCGGCGCAGCACGCGGGTCAAGTGCTCGGCCCGGCCATTGGCGGCGTATTAGCTGCTCATGCCGGTATACATTCAGTGTTCTTTTTTACGTCATTCCTAATGCTCGTCGGAGGTTTTATTGCTTGGAGCAATCGACCTTAAGAGACAGGGCTAAGGACCGCGAGCCCATTAGCCAATCTGCACGAATTGCAGCGAGCCAGCCCGCAGCGGCTTAGCCTTATGGCCTGTAGACGCCGGATTTGGCGTGGCGCCGAGCTTCGAGCAGTTCGTCACTCTACGGCCACTGCGATCACTGTCCGCGGTCCATTCCGCAATGTGACGGCGCAGTGCTGGGCTATATGCGCGGTCATCGCCCGTTCAGGCGATACAAGACGCTCGCCCTTTCATGTATGTTTCCTTGCAATACACGCGCCGTCTCGGACACCAATGTCCAGGCGAGGCGTCGCAATTCGGCTGCTCCGGAGGGAAAAATGCGCAAGGCAATTCTGGTGGTAAGCGCGGCGGCCGCTCTCGCATGCTCGGGCGCCGCATCGGCGCAGTCGCTCCCCCAGCCCGTTCAGGCGGCGATCGACGAGTCCAAGAAAGACTGCGGAGGGCCTGCCAAGCTTGAAAAGGGCTTCGTCAGCATCAAGGACATCAACGGCGATCAGGTTCCGGATTACATTCTTGATTACGCTCATTTGAAATGTGTCGGCATGCCTTCATCCTTTTGCGGTTCGGCTGGATGCGAGACGCAGATTTTCGTGGCCAAACCCAACAAAAGTTACAAATCCATCTTTGACGACTATGTGCAGGGCATAGGCTTTGTCGAGATCGCAGGGCGACCGGCGATCAAGCTTGCCCTGCATGGAAGTAGCTGCGGCCGCGCCGGGTCCGACACCTGCTATTCGACCCTGTACTGGAACGGCAGGGATTTCAAACCGGAGCAAGGAAAAAGCGATCAGCCTGCCACGGAAAAAGCGACGGCCGCGGGCGGTGACCTGGACGTCCAAATTCTGGAAGAGGGCGGAGACGGTCAGGTGGCAAACTGCTCGAGCAACATGGTTGCCGGACTAAAAGCCAACGGGGACGGCTTTCTCGCAATAAGGTCCGGGCCTGGCAGCCAGTACCGCCAGCTTGGCGAACTTCACAATGGCGATATGGTCATCGCCTTCCAGCAGCGCGGACAGTGGGCCGGTGTCGTCTACGGGAGCGAGACCCCCAATGTGAGATGCCATTCAACGAAAACGCACCCCCTGCCCTATAAGAACAAGGGCTGGGTCAACGCGAATTGGCTCAAACTCGTTGCCAACTGACCGGGCGTTGTGTTGGCATTCGTTCGCATCTGCCAAACATTGGGCGGCGCAAATATGGGCACAGGATGGTTCGCATTTACTGTATCCTGAAGCGTACGCGACAGTGCCGTATCGCTCTGAGGTAATTGCCTCTTTTGTTTTTGAAAATGTCGGGTCACCAATCCACTTCGTCGACACATTTTGACGACCAGTCGTTGTGGACGATGAATGGTCGGTTCTTCGGCAAAGGCCCCAGGCAAGCGCCGGAACTCGATCAGCCCGCCCCTCCCAACCGACGCCTGAATATACCGCAACTTGTCCCCGCCAGAGTGAGTACCTTCACGCTCTGCTGCGACTCATTGACATGGCGGGGCTCGCCCATTATGTTACATGTAACAATCACATTGGAGTTTGATCATGGCAAGCTCGGTCAACGAACGAGTTCAAAAGCGCCGTGAGACGTTGCGCGCCGCTGGGCTGCGTCCTGTGCAAATATGGGTTCCCGATACTCGTCGCCCTGGTTTTGCCGCCGAATGCCATCGTCAGTCCGTTCAGGTAGCCCTTGCCGATGCCGCCGATCCCAGTCTGCAAGACTTCCTTGACGCCGCTCTCGATGACCTGGACGACGAGGGTGAAGCGTGAGGCGCGGTGACATTGTGACCGTCGCAATCAGCGGTGATTTCGGCAAGCCGCGTCCAGCACTAATCATCCAGGCCGATCAGTTTGATGCAACTGGAACGATCACTGTCCTGCTGATCTCCAGCACACTGGTCGACGCGCCGCTCATTCGACCAACCATTCAGCCGACAGTGCAAAGCGGATTGCGAAAAGCCTCGCAAGTGATGGTGGACAAAGCCATGTCCGTGAAACGGGATAGAATTGGCACAACGATCGGTCGCCTGGAAGATGATGCGCTCCTGGCGGTCACAAGATCGCTCGCCGTTTTTTTAGGTGTTGCTTAAAGATGAACCCATCCGGGGTGCTGGTAGCCCGGCATAACTGCATCCGCGTCCCCGTGTACCACGCCGGAAAGTGCCTACCGGCGCTCGGATAGCTCCATCTGGCGGAGATCGTGGCCATCGAAGTACAGAAGATCGAAGGCGTAGAAAATCGCCTCCCCCGAACTCCGTTTACCGCCGCGACCGCCCAGCGCCTGCTGAAGGGCACGGAAGTCTGACCGTCTTACCTCATCAAGAACAACCGCCTCGCGATCGAGGATGGCGTTCCCACCGATCTCACCTGCTGCCGCGGCAATCGATGGAAAGCGATGTGTCCAATCATGGCACCACGCGTAAGGATGCGAACACGCTGCGGCTCGATATGGACGGCCAAGCGGGATCCGTCCCATTTGATCTCATAGACCCAATCGGCACCCTTCGGCGGCTTCGAGCAGTGCAAGGCATGGCTCGACCCGTTCCGGCATTGGGTCAAATGGAAAGCGTGGCTGGCCCTGCCGCTTCTCGCGCAGCGGACTAACCCCTATTCCTTCCGTTATCCAAGATTAAAGTTTGTGTTTAATAGCCTGGCTGAGGCGCTTTGCGCCCTCAACAAGAGTGGTGGGGTGGCCTGCGAAAGTTAGCCGCAGGAAAGAGCCTTCTGGGTCCGCAGGAAACCATGGGCGACCAGCGCCAACGATAACGTCGTTCCGGGCCAGGTCTGCAGCGAGTGCGACATCGCAGACGTGATCCGGCAAGCGTAGCCAAAGGTGCATGCCTCCGGTCGGGACCTGGAACGTCACGCAATCCCCAACTTCCTCGCGCAGCACCCCGACGAGGACATCGCGCCGCTCGATTAGGGCAGCGCGGACGGCCTTGAGATGAGGCTTCCATCTTGGCGCGGAGACAACGGCCAAAGCCGCCGCTTGCAAGGGACCGGAAACAAAAAAGTCTTGACTCGCGCGAGCCACCTTCAGCCGTGCCAGGGCAGCTCCCCTTGCGATAACGGCTGCGACCCTCAAACCGGGTGCAGCCGATTTGGCAAGGGACCTAATATAAACAACGTGTCCATGGCGATCAGCCGTCGCAAGCGGAGCCGGTGCGTTGCCTGCCAGATCGAGATCGCGCGCCCAGTCGTCCTCGATGATGAAGGCGCCCGCCTGCCTTTGCAGCAATGTCGAGGACAGCAGCTCGCCGCTCATTCGACATGACGACGCCCGAAGGATTGGAGAAGGTTGGTTGGCTGTAAAAGACCCGGGCCCCCGTCTGTTCGAAGGCGTCCTCCAGCAGTTCCGGTCGCACTCCGTTTTCGTCAATGGCTACGGGAATGACTTCAAGACCCGCCGCCCGGGCAGCCGACATAGCGCCAGTATAGGTCGGCGTCTCCACAAGAATGGGACGTCCAGGCGGCACAAGTGCCCGTAGCGTCGCAGTGATCGCCGCCTGTCCGCCGTTGCATATGATGACATCGTGGGGTGAGAACACGGCGCCGTTTCCGATCTCGCGCGCGAACCACGCCCGCAATGACTGAAGACCCTCGATCGGCAGTCTATCCCAAAGATCGACACGACCTGCGGCTCGACGGAGCGCGTGTGCCAAAAGGCCAGACGCCTGTAGATCAGGCGGCAGGTAGCCCATGCTCAAGATCAAGCCGTCGGCTGGTGGAAGCGTCAATGAAGTTTCCAAAAAACCACCGTCTCCCCGCGCAGCTCCAAGCGCGACAGATTGCCAAGATAGGTCGACAACCTCGGCGGGACTTGCGGGCCCCTCGCGAACGAAGGTTCCTTTGCCCGGGCGAGCCTCGATCAGGAGCCACCTCACTTCAACGGGAATCCGGGCCGCGCCTCCGTTGCGATGGCACGCGGTTCGAGTTTTTTGAGGATGCGATATCGGCCGGTCGCCTGGAGTTGCTGCACCATATCGTCCTCACTTAAAGCAGCTGACCGTTGGCGCTTGGCAGGCAATGAAGCAGCTGCCTTCGCGGAAGGTGTCTCACTTGAAACAAACAAATCGAACTGCTGCGTCACTCAGTCCCCGACGTTATCTTAGAACGAACTCTCCAGACTGCTGTCCGGCAAATCGGTTAGGCCATCTCCTCCAAAAAATCAGGAGAAAAAGCACAGGATAACGGCGATGTAGCTGATCTGACATGCGTCACAGCCCGACCGTAACGCCTCTCACACAATGATGCATGTTGGTCTACTCAGTGAGTCCAAGACAGGATCGCCGGTCCAGTCTTCATGTCTATGGCGTATTCGGATCACGAAAATTGCTCCGTTTTCCTCGATCTTGTAGACAATAGGATGGGCCTCGAACGGATGAATTCTAACGGTGGCGAAATCTCTTCCAGCTCACGTGCCATTCGCGGGTTGGCGGCAATGAGGTCAAGCACAGCGAACAAGTCATCATGATATCGCCTCGCCTGTGTGGATCCGAACATGCTTACACCTTGTTCGGCGATCGCAATGATGTCCTCTTCCGCCTCAACTGAAAGGCTAAAATTAAAATGCATTATCTGCTGCCGCGCATAGTATCCACACGCGCGACTGCCGCAACAAAGAAGGCGCCGAGCTTCGCACTTGACCGCAGGAGGCAATATCAATGACAGGCCGAGGGTTGGAATTCGCGTGATTTGATCGACAACGAGAAGCGTTTGCCAAAAACGCCTCCAGTCCCGATCAAGGTGTGGGTTCGATGACTTTATGCTGAGATGGAGTCATCTCTAGGGATTTCCCTGTATCGCCGCCGAGATCGCCTGGCAAATTACTGAACTCCGTCTCTCGCCCGCAGGTCGCATGGCGTCGAAGCGCTCGGCGATTGAACGATTTGAGCAAATTTTGCAGGTCGTCGACGAAGGTGAAGATGACCGGGATAATGATGAGGCTGAGCAGCGTTGATATCATCACGCCTCCGATCACCACAATGGCCATCGGCTGCCGGAAGCTGGAATCCCCACCCGACAGGCTGAGCGCGGCCGGCAGCATGCCCGAGGCCATGGCTATGGTGGTCATGACGATCGGCCGCGCCCGCTTGTGGCAGGCATCGACGAGCGCATCGAACCGGGACATGCCTCGGCGACGTGACATGATCGCATATTCGATGAGAAGGATGGAGTTCTTCGTCACAACGCCCATCAGCATGAGAAGGCCGATGACGGCAGGCATCGAGAAACTGGTGCCCGTCACCACCAGCGGCACCAGCGCGCCGCCGAGCGAGAGCGGCAGGGCCATCAGAAGCGTGAGCGGCTGCAGGAAATCGTGGAACAGCAGGACGAGCACCGCATAGATGCAGAACACACCGATCGCCATCGCAAGCGCGAAGCTCTGGAACAGCTCGGAGCTGCGCTGCAACTCGCCCTGTTCCACCAGCGTAACGCCTGGCGGCAGATGCTGGAGAGCCGGCAGCGCCTTCGCCTCGCGGTTGACATCGCCCAGAATGCGGCCGTTGAGTTCGACGGAAACGGTGACATTGCGCATGCGGTCGATACGGTCGATCTCCGAAGGGCTGCCGCCGATGCGGACATCGGCAATCGATCCGAGATCGACATTGCCATTGGTGCCGGCCACCCGCATGGTCTTGATATCATCCAGACTGGTGCGCGTTTCCGGCGAGAAGCGGACGACGATCGGGATCTGGCGTTGCGGCAGGTTGAGCTTCGGCAGGTCGGAGGAATATTCCCCATTTGTCGCCACGCGCACGGCGCTGGCGATCGCATTCGACGTTACCCCGAGCGCTGCGGCGCGCGCAAAGTCGGGCGTGATCTGAATTTCCGGCGCCTGCCTTGCGGCCGTTGATGTCACCGCACCGATGCCATGCAGCGTGCGCAACTGCTCCTCGAGCGCCGTGCTTGCGCTATCGAGCGCACTGGCATCGTCGCTGGCCAGAGTGAACTCGAGCTTGGTACCGTTGCCGATACCGACCGCCACACGCACTCCGGGGAGGACGGAGAGCGCCTGCCGGATATCGTTTTCGATCTCCGACTGCTTGCGGTCGCGCTCATCAATCGGCGTCAGCGTGGCGACGATCGCGGCAGACCCGACACTGCTCCTGGCGACCGTCGCACCACCGCCCGAGGATCCCGAGCCGATAGCCGCAAACACATGTGTCACGTCGGGAATCTCACTGAGAATATCTGCGGCCTTCCTGGTTGCGGCGTCGGTTTGCTCGACAGTGGCGCCGGGCTGCAGGGTGAGCGTGATCTGCGTCCGCGAGTCGTCAGCGGCTGGCAGGTATCCCGTTCTTAAGAGGGGGATAACGGAAAGCGAAACCGCAACGACGACGGCAGTCACGGCCACTGTTGTCTTCCGGTGATCGAGGGCAGCCTTCGCGAGCGCCATATAGGCGCGCATGATTCGGCCATCCTTCTGCTCCGACGGATGAGCCTTCATGAAATAGGCTGCCATCATGGGGGTAAGCAGACGCGCAACGACAAGCGAGGCAACGACGGCAACAGCGGCGGTGATGCCGAACTGACGGAACAGGAGGCCCGGTATGCCGCTCATGAATGCCGTCGGCAGGAAGACGGCGACCAGCGTGAAGGTGGTGGCGATGACGGCCAGCCCGATCTCGTTGGCCGCCTCCATCGCGGCATCGATCGGCCGCTTGCCCATCTGCAGGTGGCGGGCAATGTTTTCAATCTCGACGATGGCGTCGTCGACGAGAATACCTACCACAAGCGACAGCGCCAGCAAGGTGACGACGTTCAGACTGAAGCCCGCCAGGTACATGACCAGGAAGGTCGGTATGACCGACAAGGGCAGTGCCACAGCCGACAGGATCGTCGCGCGCCAGTCCCGAAGGAAGAGCCAGACAACCACGATCGCCAGGATCGCACCCTCATACAGTATGTGCATCGCGCCGTCATAATTGCCGAGAATTGACCCGATCAGGCTGTAGACTGCATGGATCTGCACATTGGGATGCGACGCTGCGAAATTTTTCATTGCCGTGTTAACGTCAGCCGAAACGCTGCTGTCGGAAAACCCGTTCGAACGCTTGATTTCGACGGCGATCACCGGCTTGCCGTCGAGATAGGCCATCGAGGTGCGCTCCGCGAAGCTGTCCTTGACCGAGGCGATGTCGTCGAGTCGGGCCTGCTGCCCGTTAGCGAGCGGTATAGTGAGCTCCCTCAGGGCCTCGACCGACTCTACGGCGCCGAGCGTGCGCAATGTCTGACGCGTGCCGCCGACTTCGCCAAGGCCGCCAGACTTGTCGGCTTGCACGGCCTTCAACTGCGCTGATACGGTCGCGGCGGTGACGCCGAACGACGCCATCGTCGAAGGATCGAGATCGACATGGACCTCGCGATCGATCCCGCCGATGCGGTTGACCTGGCCGACGCCCGGGACCGATAGCAGTGCCTTGGTCAGATCGTTATCGACAAACCAGGAGAGTTCGGTCTCGTTGAGAGCGGTCGAGCGGACGGCATAGGTGACAAGTGCGGAGCTTTGGACGGTGGCCTTCGTAATGATCGGCGTCGCCATCTGTGCCGGCAGATCGGCCTTGACGCTATCGACGGCATTGCGGACCTCATTGAGGGCCGTTTCGCTGTCTTTCTCCAGCTTGAAGGATACCTTGGTCGAGACGGTGCCGTCGGTGATCGTCGTGAGAATATGATCGAGATGGCTCAAGGAGGTGAGGCTATCCTCGATGGTGCGGGCAACCTCCGTCTCGAGCTGCGTCGGCGCAGCGCCGTCGAGCGTGGCGGTGACACTGATGGTCGGCAGGTCCATATCCGGAAAGTACTGAACCGCCAGCTGTTTGAATGCCCAAAGCCCACCAAATCCAAACATCACAAACAGCAATATCGCTGGTATGGGATTGCGGATCGAGAAGGCGGAGAAATTCATCAGTTCTTCTCCGCAATCTTCACGAGGTCATTGTCCGACAGAAAGGCACCGCCTGACGTCACGACCTTCGACGACCGATCGATGCCGAAGACGATCTCGACTTCACCATTGTTGCGGCGGCCGGTTTCGACGCGGACCCGTCGCACCCGCTTGTCCTCGCCGGCGGTGAAGACGTAGCTGATGCCATCCCGGAACACGATTGCGGTCTCGGGGACGGTGAGCGCCGGTGTGGTCTGCAACTCGATGCTGCCCGTGACGTAGAGGCCGGTCCGCGGACGAATGTCGGCGGGAAGCGCGACATAGACGATCGCCCGGCTGGTGTCGGTGCTGACCGAGGGTCCGACAAGCCGCACCTTGCCGGCAATGACGTGACCTTCCGGCCCGTTGATCCTAACGCTCAAGCCTTCCGAAATGCGCGGCAGATAACGCGCCGATACTTCGGCCTGCCATTCGACACGCTGCTGGCGCACCATGCGGAACAGCTCGGTGCCGGTGGAGACGACGGCGCCGAGATCGGCCGAACGCGAGGTTATGAGGCCATCGTCGGCGGCGGTGATAGTCGTCTGCGCAAGCTTGATCTTTTCACTGTCGAGCGCGGCTTCCTCGGATGTCAGGCTTGCCGTCGCCGTCTGCTCGTCGGCCAGATATCCAGTGATTTTCTCGTCGGCGAGGGCCCCCGAAGTGCTGAGCTGGCGTGCACGATCCGCATTCGCCTTGGCCTTTGTCAGATTTGCCTTGGCAGTCACGACAGCCGCCTCCTGCTTGCGAAGGTCCGCCAGCACGCTCTCCTGCGAAAGCCGGGCCAGCGTCTGCCCCTTCGTGACCACGGACCCGACATCCGCCAGGACGTCGGTGATGCGCAGGCCACTCGTTTCGGACGCGATGATTGCTTCCTGCCAGGGCTTCAACCAGCCGCTCGCGGGAACGGTCTCCGGCCAGTCCCGTATTGCCGGCGCCGTCAGAGAAACCGTCAGAGCGGGTGCGGCCGCCTGTTCAGCCATGCTATTGGCGCAGGGAAACTGGAGTGCTGCACAGACAAGAACGGCAGCGAGTAGAAGACACGGTTTTCTCAAATGGCAATTCCTCGCAGTTCACGGGTGTCCGCGCTCAACCGTGGCGTCAAAAATGTCGGCTGTTGTGGTGCAAAGTTGAAATGCCTGACGGTCTCGAAGGTGACAAAACTCAACTGTTCAAAACATCTTGGCGACACCAGTGATGTCGGGCTATTCCGCCGTCCAAAGCAGCAGTTTTTTGTCGGCGACTCCGTCAGAGATCGCCAATCAGCTGCTGGATTGAGCCAGGATTGGGCGCACTCGCCAACTATAACAAGACCACCTACGGCCGGGGAGAGGCTAGCGTTTTGAGGACACTGGCATCCGATTGGACCAGGGAAACACAGAGTCAACGTTGTCTTCGAGGCGGTGAATACCGCTAAATCGCCTCTTAAGGTTCGCGTGGGACAATAGAGCCTGTTGCGCCGACGTTTGCTGCGTCTGGTCATCCTATTGCGTATGCTGCTTCCTCGACAGCCCGGCCTACACGCATGCGGATGGCCTCGGAAATCACCTCCCCGTGGGCGAAGTCATTACGGGTGGCATAGATTGCGGTCGGCATCGCAAGCGCTTCAAAGAACCCGAACAGAGGGCGCAACTGATGCTCGACGACAAGCGAATGACGCTCGCCTCCGCCCGTCGCAGCGATGATGATAGGCTTGCCCCTCAGCGATGTTGGATCGAGCAAATCGAAATAGTGCTTGAATAGGCCGGTGTAACTGCCCTTGTAGGTGGGTGAGCCTACAACCAGGACGTCTGCCTCCAGCATTTGGTCTACGACCCCGCGTGCTTGAGCGCTGAGGTCGTCTAGCCGTTTGGCCGCCAATAGTGAAGGTCCAAGGTCATCGACATCGAAGGACTGCGCCACCGCTCGCGTTTTGATTGCCAATTGCCCGACGATATGGTCGACGAATGTGCGCGTCGTGGACGGTCGTGTTATGTTCCCCGAGAAGCCAAATATCTTCGTTTGCGGCATGTCGATCTCCAAATGCTCAGCAGTTATAAGTCATCTAAACTCTGTCATTCGTCCCTTACGGAAACGATGACCTATTCGACGGTGACTGATTTCGCCAGATTGCGCGGCTGATCGACGTCCGTGCCCGCAAACACGGCCGTATGATAGGCGAGTAGTTGGACCGGCAGCGAGAAGATCATCGGCGCAATGATCTCGTCCACATTTGGAAGAACGATTGTTTGCATCGTGTCGAGCTTCAAGGCGCGAGCGCCCTTCTCATCCGTGATCAAGATGATCCGTCCGCCGCGGGCCGCAACCTCCTGCATGTTGGAAGCGGTCTTATCGAAAAAGCGGTCGTGTGGTGCGATCACGATAACCGGCATGTTCTCATCGATGAGAGCAATTGGACCGTGTTTCAGTTCGCCGGCAGCATACCCTTGCGCGTGAATATAGGAAATCTCCTTTAGTTTCAGGGCGCCTTCCATGGCCAAAGGGAAGCTGGTTCCGCGGCCAAGATAGAGCACGGCGCGGCACTTTGCCAATTCACGCGACAGAAGTTCGATCCTGGGTTGGATGCTGTTGAGCACCTGCCCAATGACGCGCGGCATCTCGGCAAGCCGGGCGACCAGTGTCTGTTCCTCCTTCTCCGTAAGGGTGCCACGCGCCCTGCCGGCAGCAACCGCGAGCGCAGCCAATACGGCGAGTTGGCATGTAAAGGCCTTCGTAGACGCAACGCCGATCTCCGGTCCGGCGAGGATCGGGAACACAGTGTCGGACTCTCGTGCTATCGTCGATTCGGGCGTGTTGACGACTGCACCGGTCTTCAAGCCGTGCTCCTTGCAATAGCGTAGGCAAGCAAGTGTATCGGCCGTCTCGCCCGACTGTGAGATGAAGAGAGCTGCCACCTGTGGCGAGAACGGGATTTCGCGGTACCGAAATTCGGAGGCGACATCAATTTCGACCGGCAGACGTGCGTAGTGCTCGAACCAGTATTTGCCGATTAGTCCGGCCAAGTACGCAGTGCCGCAGGCGGAGATCGCCAAGCTTTGCACGTTGGTGAAGACGGTGTCGCGCCAAGCCGCGACCACCTGATTGTCGCTGAAGTTGATGTAATGGCCAAGGGTATCGGAGATGGCCTCCGGCTGGTCGTAAATCTCCTTCTCCATGAAATGGCGATAGTTGCCCTTGTCGATCATATGGGCCGTCACCACCGAGATCTGCCGCGGTCGGGTGGTGACCTTTCCGTCGATATCGAAGATACGGACGCCAGTCTTGTCGATGACCGCCCAATCGCCGTCGATCAGGTAGGTGATCTCGTTAGTGAAGGGCGCCAGCGCAATCGCGTCCGATCCGAGAAACATCTCGCCGCTTCCGTGACCGATCGCGAGCGGCGGGCCATTCCGGGCAGCCATGATGGTCGAAGGGTCCTCCTCGAAGAGCAGAGCCAGCGAGTAAGCGCCTCGGACGCGCTTCAGCATCGCATGCATAGCTTCGCGCCGGGCCATGCCGTCCCGGCGAAGTCTTGCCACGAGATGCGCGATGACCTCCGTGTCGGTGTCGGTTTGGAACTCGGTGCCGGCCGCGGTCAGCTCATCCTTCAATTCGGCGAAATTCTCGATTATCCCATTGTGGACGACTGCGATGCCGTCGCTAAAATGTGGGTGGGCATTGCGTTCCGTCGGCGCGCCATGGGTTGCCCAGCGCGTATGGCCAATGCCGATTGTGCCCGCCAGGGGCAGTTCTTTCAGCTTTGCTTCAAGGTTGAGGAGCTTGCCCTCACAGCGCCGGCGATGGAGCGCTCCACCGTCGATCGTCGCGACGCCTGCCGAATCGTAGCCACGATATTCAAGCCGTTTCAATGCGTCTATCAACCGGTCCGAAACCGGATGATGGCCGACAATACCCACAATCCCGCACATACATTCTCCGCGTTTTCGCATATCGGCCACAACGCACTCACCTAGTCCGTCAGTCTGGAGTGAGCGAAGCTGCTTCACTCCTTGATCGCCATGACGGCTATCATTCCGTCAGAACTCCGTGGCAAAACCGTCGTGCTGTCGCGCTAAGCCAAATTCAGCGCGTTCTAACGGCACTCGACTTATTGGAAAAATCGATTCTTTGGATCGCACCCATTTACGTCATGGATTATCGCCGCATCGGTTTTCACGCTGGGACGACGGGTGCCGCCTCGGACATAAACCGGCCGGTTTCCCAAGGCAGAGGTAACGTCCGTCATGATGCGCTCAGCAGCCATCATTGGTGCCAGGTATCTACGGAAACCTTGAAAGCGGGACGGTAGGTCCGCTCACACAGCCTTTTAGAAGTCACCTTCGAGCGTTCTTGTGGGAAAGCCTCCCTGGCAATAAATATCGTCTCGACCGCTCATCAAACTCGCACAAAGGATGACTTTTCGTGTCAATTTACTGTTGGAAGTTTATACGGGTTATCGCATTTGCACCTGCTGCTGCGATCATGCTGGCCGCGCATAGCATATCGGCGCAGGAATCGTTCACCACGGTGCAATGGCCAAACACGCCAACGGCACGGATTGAGGCGCTTGCGATTCTCCAGACCTTGAATGCAACTCTCCTGAGTAATGCTAGTGCCACTTTGACGCTCGACCGGTGGTGTGCCGGACACAATCTCGCACCGCAAGGTTCTAAGATCGTTGCACAGCGGGTACGCGGGAGAGACAAGCCCGTCAATAGCCGCATCCGAGAACTTCTGGCGGTCGGCCCCGACGAGCCCATCGCCTACCGACATGTCCGCCTCGTTTGCGGCAATCGCGTCCTTTCTGAGGCTGACAATTGGTATGTTCCGGCAAGGCTGACAATGGACATGAATAAAGCGTTGAATACGAGCGACGTTGCCTTTGGCAGAGCCGTCCAATCTCTTAAATTCACCCGCACAAATCTATCTTCCAATTTGCTGTGGTCCCCTCTTCCAGAAGGATGGGACGTGGAAAAGGAACTACCGACACCCGCAACGGGATCTCTTATACTACCGCCCTTTCTTCTCGAACATCATGCAGTGCTGAAGCTTCAGGACGGCACTCCGTTCAGTGCGCTGGTCGAAAGCTATACGAGCAATGTATTGGACTTCCCGCCTCCACCTCTGCTTACCCACTAAGTGCCCATTGGCGCTGCGACCAAAAGCGCAGCGCCCGGGATGGTATTTTCGATCGCGACCGTAAGACAGCGTCGCCGTTGCCGAAGCTCGTCGGGTGCGTTTGTACCCGGCGAGCTTGCAGCTGTCGGTATTATTCGGTGTTGTCGATGGCGATCCGCTTGACGTTGGCTCGCTCCTTCTCGGTCTTCGGCAGCGTCACCGTAAGAAGGCCGTTCTTGAACGTTGCGGCGACCTTACTCTCATCAAGCTGGCGACCCAAAGCCAGTCGCCGTTCGAAGCGTCCGTAATAACGCTCGCTGAACCCGCGATCCTTGTCCTCGGTATCGGACTTGTTTTCACCACGAAGCGTAAGCACGCCGTCTTTCAGCAGCAACTCGATATCCTCTGGATCGATGCCCGGAATTTCCGCTATCACTCGGATTTCGTCGTCATTCTCCTTGATCTCTACGTGCGGCCACTCGGCGCCAATCGGCGATGTGCCACCAAACAACGATGGCGGACCGAAACTGCGGAAGACTTCGTCGAACAGACGGTTGACATTGCGGTGAAGCGACAGGAACGGGTCTATGTCGTCGCCACGATAGACGTTCGGAACCTGGCTGTTGCCACGGCTCCATGGGATCAGGTCACGTACACTCATGACTATCATCCTTTCTTCGGTTTTTTTCTCCTGTCGTGCGATGACGTCCTTGGCGGTTCGGGAACAGCCGAGGAGTAAGCAGGTGCGCATCACGCTAGGCTTTGGCGCCCTCAATCTGCTTTGAAGCGGCTTTGGCAGTCTCGGCTTGGATGGCAATCCGACGCGACTTCATCTCCACAGGTGTTTCCTTCTTGAGATTGATGAGGAGTAGCCCGTTTTCGAGCTTTGCTCCTTCGACGATCACGTGATCAGCCAGCTCAAATCTGCGCACAAACGACCTTACGGGAAGGCCTTGATGCAGATACAGTGCTTCGTCGTCCTCGGACTTCGCGCCGTTCACCACGAGCATTTTTGCCTCGTGGGTGATCGTCAGTTCGCTTTCGGCAAAACCTGCCACCGCGATCGCGATGCGATACGTGTCTTCGCCGAGTTTTAGGATGTTGAAAGGCGGCCACTTGTCGGCGTTAACGCTGGCATTTTCGAGAAGATCGAATATGCGGTCGAAGCCGATGCTGGACCTATAGAAAGGGGTAAGATCGAGGTTTGTTCTCATAGCTACATCCTCCACGGAGCAACATAGATACGAGGAACGCCAAGAAGCTCGGCGCCCCTGACGTAGTCGACTCTTTTTGGCGTCGACGACAGATGAAATGGGTAGCTAGCGAGGTAGGGTCAAGAGGGCGCGCAAGACTTTTCGAGCGGGAGTGACTCAAACAATCACTATAAGTTCATACGGTTAGAAATCTAGACGTTCGAGAGCTTTGGAATCTCACCATCGTGTTAAAACCGCAAAAATCAAAACCGAGATAGGTTGGCGCGATGCCAAATGGATTACAGTTCGCGCGTCATTTTCATTCCGATGCCGCGCGTAGAAACTCATAAGAACCTCTTTGTCCATGCGCAGAAGGTCGTCACGTTCGATCTCTCGAACGATGGTAATCTGAAGTGAAATTCCTTTCGAACGCTCGGGAGAAGATGCCGTAGGGCGTCGAATCTCGCCAATATGGTCAAGGTTAAGCTCGGCCCCAAGGCGCAACGCGGTTATGATGCCCGCGTGTGGTAACACTCGGTCCACCCAAGGAGAACGGATGTCGCCACGGCGATAACTGCAGGTGTCTTGGCGCTTCGCCGTCAGAGGGCGCCCAGAGCAGCGATCATCTTCATAATGGCGTCCATTTGGACAGCACCCTTGATCGCATAGTTGCTGCCTGTAAAGCCCCACCAGTCCCAACAACCCCGGGGATTATACGGCCTCCGGAGTGACTTATTGACTTGCGGATACAGCACTATGATACCGTTGGTATCCGCCCAGTTATTCAGATAGAGCTTGGTATACCAATCGTCCCCAATCGATTGCTGCGATTGGCGGCAGCCATGGATGGAAACATGCAGTTTGCAGTTGGCCCTAGGCTTGCCGCAGCTGTCGGGGATAAAGACATGCCCCACATCCGCCATGCTCGACACCGGGTTGGCGGCCCCGTAGAGTTTCTGGTCGAACGCCCTCAACTTCCCAGTTGGTTTGGCGGCCGGCTGGTTAAGCTTGCCATAGATGAACTGCAAAATCGCGCCAGCCTGGTCGTAATTGTTGTCGTTGGCAGTATTTGGGGGATCGTTCACACATTCGTTGATGTACGGCGTTGCGTTGGTCGGGCACAAATTCCCGAAGACCTTCGAAACAAACGAGTGACCGGCAGGGTAATTGCTGACATAGGCGAGGTTTGAATCGGGAACTCGGGCCAATTTGAAAAACTGGACGCTAGCATCGACGGCACTTTGCTTGACGATCGTATCGGCCGTACCGCTGAAAATGTAAATCTTCTTTGATCCAAGGTTGGAAAGCGGGTCGATGGCGCCGATCCGCGAAGACGTTTCCGCCGCAGCGAACAACATCGCAGGATTTGGAGGAACGCGCGGCACTTGGCCCATGCAGATTCCCGTATAGGTGAGATTGCCCATAGCGCAAAAATAAGGTCCACCAGCGACAATGCCGGCTCCCATGAAACTTGATGAATACGCGACCTGCAACTGCGAGGCCATGAACGCTCCCGATGATAGGCCCGACACCGAGATCGCGTTGCGATCGATCTTCAGTTTTGGCAGCGCTTGGGTTTGTGCCACCCCGGTCAGCAGCAGCAGGCTGAAACTTGCGGTGACAATTCGTTTAACCAGGCTACAAAACCTGGTTTTCTTCCAATCCGGAAAAATCTTTGCGCTCATACCCTCATACCCCTTTGCGGGAATAGCTTTGGTCGCGCCCTTAAATTTGCGACCAGATTGTCAGAGGAGGCTTTTCGTGCCGCATGCGGTTCACTGCCCCTGCCGAAAGCCACAGATTCGATTGCAATTGTTGCCGCGCTGCTAAACATAGAAGATGCCCAACCTCGGATCGAATGTCGTGGTGCATTCCTCCACGACTGATTTCGTACAAATTTCATGCCACCAAAAACGGCATATCATCAAAATGTCGGGGCATGGCTCCTCGCCCGTGCGCCGCGTCGACGTATTCCGACAAAATCGTATGTCGCTCGCTTTTGGAGACGTGACGAATTGATTGGTTCGTTGACAGCCTGATCGGGGAGCCCTCAGCGATCATTGTGAGTGTGCTTTAACTGTGATGGAACTCCCGAGAATATGGTAAAGCTGGCATTTCTTTCGAAGTATGCCGGTCTGAACCGGAGAACCAAGGCGCCCAAAGGGCGTGGCTTGGTAGTGAATGGTGCTCGCCGCGGGTTTCTTTTATGAGCAAAAGGCGATGTTGAGCTGAAAATGCCGCCGCCGGGCTTGCATTTGTCGCATTTTGACGGTGTTTGTCGCTCCCATGATTCTGATCGGGTGTCAAAGCGGAGGCAAAATGGGCGTGCGGCAGCGGCTGGGGTTGAAGTTCAAGGATGAGATCGCGTTCCTGAAGGGCTGGAAGCGCGACCGCACAGCGGTAGGCGCCATAACGCCCACTTCCGTTGCGACGGCAAAGAAGATGGCAAGCGTTATCGATCCTTTCTCCAGCCTTCCTGTCCTTGAACTGGGTCCGGCAACCGGCGTAATCACAAAACAGATCCTGGCGCGCGGCGTTGGGCCCAAGGAGCTCTTGTCCATCGAGTATTCGCCCGAGTTCTGTCGGCATCTTCAGCAGGAGTTTCCCGAGGTCGACGTTCGATGTGGAGACGCCTTTGCGCTGGATCTCGTTCTGGGCGCTCAGCGAGGTGCAAAGTTCGACTGCGTCATCTCCGCTGTGCCCCTCCTTCATTTGCCGCCTTCAAAGCGATTGTCGCTGATCCTCGATCTTCTCGAACGGATTCCGACAGGGCGGCCCGTCGTCCAAATCACCTATGGATTGCTCTCTCCAGTCGTCGCGCTTCCCGCCGGATACGAGGTCCGTCATCTGGCTTTCATGATGCGCAACATTCCGCCGGCACAACTTTGGACCTACCGAAAGACGAGATGACCTCGGCCATCTCATAAACATTGATCGAAAAGTTTTGATCGCTGGGCTGATGACGAACGCGACCGATGTGGAAAGCGCTTGGGCGGCTTTCCAGACGCGCGCTGCCCTTCGTTCGACCAGCGCCCAGAGCGGGCCGAACGATCGAAGATCGAGGCCTCGCGGCGGCCAAGAAATGTCCGTCTCTATCTCATCGCGGACAATCGCTCCGGCAGTCACACCGCGCCGGCGGTTTGCTCAATGTCATCACGTTGATCGTGAAAATGGCGCTGACTGCCCAGCGCTTTCGGGAAAAAGGGCCGCCGTAAGAAGGGTGTTGCTCGCGCCGGGGATTGGATCCAGCGACTGCAACGGGCATTGCGCCAAAGCGCATTGCAAAGCCCGCCAAAGCGCCATCCAGATTGCAAAAGTCGATCTGTTGGGCACCAAAAGCGGCCTCATAGAAGTCGGCAACCTCTGTTCCCGGCCATCCTCTAAGCTAAGAACAAAGACATTCCGATGCTGATATCGTTGGCTATCTCAATCCTCTCTCATCAGGGGAATCACCGAGTTCAAATATGCCATAAGCCGGTCGATACGATGGCATCGCGCAGGCAGGCGGCCGATGAAATCCGCCCGGCATTTCGAGACCGCAGGCCGCAGATCGTGACCTGGTCGATGCAGTCGAGCGTCGTTGCGTGAGGCACCTCCCTAACCAGTCCAATCCCGCTCTCTGTTGATGGAGTCCTGGCCCGGTTCCGGATCTTCCACCCGCGAGCGGTCCGCTAGCCATGCTGCGGCCGCTTCCGCGTCGCGCAGCGGTGATCGCGCCCTCCCCGGGCGGGCCTTTTGTGGAGTGATCGAGCGGGAATTGGGCCGCTCCGAAGGAACCACTCACATGTCGCACGAATCTCTCACTCGCCCAGTCCCACGCTTTCCAGCTCTCCCGCAACCTGATGGTCCCGGTCACCCTCTTCTCCGTCGACGGCGGATAACGGCGTCCTGCCGTCCGACGCAATCGACGCCGATGAACGATCTTGAGATCGTCCATGAATACACGCCTTGGCATTGAGCCGGCGGCATGGCCTGCGGCGTGCCGCTAGCGAGCGGCAGGCCGCAAGGGAGGCTTCGCCGCGGTCGACCTTGCACGATTCACCAAATTGCCAGCCGCGCCCTTGCGTCCTTTGCTCTTCGCGGCCGCTGAAGTGGCCGATGAATAGAACTGACGAGCAGGAGGCGATCGCTTTCGCGATCGGAAGGAAAATGGAGAGAAGAGAAATAGAATCGCTTCGCGACAAGGTAAGCTGCGCCGCCGTGCTGGATAAGAACGGGTTTGCCATTGACGTCAAGGAAAGCACCCGGCGGGCGGTCAAGTACCGCCGCGGCAGTGAGATCATCATCGTGACGCATGGAGGGCGTGGATGGTTCGATCCGCTCAGCGATGCGAAAGGCGATATCTTTGGATTGGTCGAGCACCTTGACCGTGTTGGCTTTTCGGCATGCGTCGCAAAGGTCGCGGACCTCATAGGCTTCCATATTTCCAAGGCTGAGTGGCAGCCTGGCATTCCGGACGGCCAATCCGACCTTCCGCTTGGCGATCGCTGGCAGGCGCGCCGCCGCCCCTGGCGGGGTTCATCAACATGGCGGTACCTGCAGGACGTGCGTTGCCTGCCGACGGTTCTTTTATGCTCGGCGATCAAACGCAACCTTCTTCGCGAAGGTCCGCAAGGCACCATGTGGGCCGCCCATACGAACGAGGCAGGCGGTGTCACAGGCTGGGAGGCGCGCGGTCCGCAATACCGCGGGTTCGCCTCGGGAGGAACGAAGGTTCTCTTTCGTCTGGGGTCGCGTGCAGCGGTGCGACTGGCCGTCACGGAAGCTGCGATCGACGCGATGAGCCTTGCGGCAATCGAGGGCCTGCGAGACGGCACACTCTACCTCAGCACCGGCGGCGGCTGGTCGCCGACCACGGCCGCGGCACTCCGCAGGCTTGCGTCGGGCCCCAACGTCCAGCTTGTCGCTGCCACCGACGCCAACCCACAAGGCGAGATGTTTGCCGAGCGACTACGCGCACTTGCCGAGGAGGCGGGATGCGACTGGATGCGACTTCGCCCGTCACAAGAAGACTGGAACGAAGTTCAGAAGCTACGCCCGAAGCGGGGCAGCGAGAAACAGAAATTGGAGGAAGAAGCGAAAGAGGAAGAGGCGTGCCGCAGGCGAGCCGGCCGCGTCAAGGGAGGCTTCTCCCGGCTAAAGCCAGCCCTGGATGCGGGAGGTCGCGATGCCGGCGGCAGGAAACGGATCACGAAGGACTGAAGAAGATGGCAGGGTCGAGAGGACTGAGCCGCGCTTGGTCCGCCCGCGCAAGGAGCCGCAAATGGCCTCTTCCCTCCGCAAGTGTTTCAGGGCGTCGCAAGCCGCCAGCAGATGTTTCCCACGTTCGACCGCCACGTCCAGCGACCCGATCGTCGGGACCGTGACGCAACTCCGCTCTATGCAGGCGAATGGTTCGAAATCCCCGAGGCCGAGCACGATTACATGTTCGAGATCCTGCCGCCGCTCTGGATCCGCGGCTCGCTGTTCGCGATGCGGGAATTCCTCACCGGCTCGGTGACATACGTGTTCTTCGCGCTGCGCATCGACGAGGCGATCCGTTACTTCCACGGTTACTGCGACCTCTCCGACAAGGTGTACGACGAAGTCGCCGCCAAGCTGCCGGTCCAACTGCGCCACCTCCCCGCGCCGATCGCATCTGTGCGCGACCTGGTTGCGCGCGGCAGCGCCGATGCCGCGACGTATGGCGGTTACCGCAATCGACGGCTATCACTACACAACCCTGCTGCAGCGCACCGGCGCAACCCAGGAGCTCGATCTTGCCGTCACCATGACGCCGCTCGGCGCGGTTTCACGGCTCGAGCATGCGCTCGACGGTGTCGATGAGGCGCAGGAGCGCTATCGGTATCGCTTGCACGAGGCCGAGCGGCGGTCTTGTCTCCTATCGCTCGCGCGACGGCGGCATGTTCGCGTTCGCGGACGACCTTTCCGACAAGCGCCAACAGGTTCGGGAGGTCGATGAGGTCCTGGCGACCGCGGCGCGCGGGGAAACGGCGGGGACGTCTGACGCCGCTTGACGATCAAGCCCGTCTCGATGGGTCGTCCGTGGCGGTGCAGCACGCGCATAGCTGCATTGCACAATAAATGTTTTCCTTCCGATCAAAAATTAATCATAGTGCACACAGCTGATGCACATGGCGGATTTCCTCCCAGTGCCGCCGCAGCAGCTGTTCCCCTCTGGAGGTTTATTGACCTTCACGCTTCATGGGCCGCGGTTTTCGCTGGCCCATTTTTTTTGTTCAGGTCATCCGACGATTTATCCGCGCACGATCCTGACGCGACTCCCCTTGCCAGCAAACTGCGCGTGGTCCGATAGCATCTGACACTTTCGGGCTTGTGAGGCATGGGCCCCTTGTCCATCTTGTGGTCTTCGGTCCATTAGGACAGATTGGAGCTATCGAATGCCTGAAACACGTTCACCGCGACTTGCTGTACTAATTGACGCTGACAATGCGTCGGCCAAGATCGTTGACGGCTTATTCGAGGAAATAGCCAAAATCGGCGAGGCGAGCGTCCGACGCATATACGGTGACTTCGCAAACGCTCGCTCGAAAGCCTGGATCGACGTCCTTGCCAGGCACGCGATCATTCCGCAGCAGCAATTTGCCTACACGACCGGTAAAAATGCCTCTGATATCACACTTGTGATCGACGCCATGGACCTCCTCCACAGCGGGCGCTTCGACGGCTTTTGCCTTGTTTCCTCCGACAGCGATTTTACACGCCTCGCCTCTCGGATCCGTGAGCAAGGCATCGATGTGTTCGGTTTTGGCGAGCAGAAAACGCCCGAAAGCTTCCGCCAGGCGTGCCGGAGGTTTATCTACACTGAAAACCTCCTCTCTTCAGCGCCTACAAATGGTGGCGATGCTACTCAGGCAACTCCTTCGCTCCAGCCGCCAAGTGCAGCGGCGCCGATCATCAGAAAGGTCATCGCGCAGATGGAGAGTGAGGATGGTTGGGTGCCGCTCGGCGCAGTCGGAACGCAGCTTGCGAACCTCTCTTCAGACTTCGATCCCCGAACATATGGATTCAGGAAGCTCAGCGACCTCGTGAAGAAGACAAATGCGTTCGAGATAGACCATTCGGACAGCAGACCTCTGCGCATCCGCGTCAAACAACCTTCTGCCAAGAAAAGCGCCAAGTGACGTTTAGTACGGGTCTCCATCAGCACGTTTTGGTTCGCCGCATCCTCCAAGCTTTGTGGTGAGAGAGCAAGGGATAGGCGAATGGAAATGGAAGAAAAGATGGAGGAAGACTACTCGCAGATCGAGTAGCCGGGCGTCGCTGACGCTCAACCGCGCCGCTCGCAATGGCGGCCACTGGTCCTCGCAGGGCTGTCAGCTCCGCTCGTCCTTCGCGGCAGCGATGCTCGGCCGCAGTTGCACCCGGCTGCCCGCTCCGCGCTTCGGGTCGTGTCTTCGGAAGGAATGAAGACGCGAAGGACAGGCAGAGGCCTGTCCAATCCTCGAAAAGGAATATCCCATGCAATTGATGAAGGTCGATCCGCGTGCGTTAAAGGACGACCCCGACAACACGCGCCAGTCGAAGTCGACGCCCCAGGCCGACGCCCTGCTTGGCGACGATCAAGGCCGTCGGCGTGATCCAGCGCCGGTCATTTCCCGGAAGCCGGCGGCAACGGTTACATCATCGAAGCCGGTCACCGCCCCACCAGTGTGGCGATCGCCGCCGGTATCGAGGAAATCGACGTGGTCGTGGTCGCGGTGGCCAACGACAACGGCGCGATGCGCTCGATGACCGAGAATATAGCTTGTGCCTTAATCCCATCGATCAATGCGCGGCATCGAGCGGCTGGTCGCGCTCGGCTGGACCGAGGAGGCGGTCGCCGTAGCGCTTGCCTTTCCCGTCCGCCAGATCCGCAAGCTTCGTCTGCTCGCAAACCTCTTGCCCTCCATGCTCGATCAGATAGCCAAGGGCGATATGCCGAACGAGCAGCGGCTCAGAACGATTGCGGCCGCCTCGCACGACGAGCAAAAAGAGGTCTGGAAGGCCCACTAGCCGAAGAAAGGCGAACGGCGGCCTGGTGGCAGATCGCCAACGGTCTCACAAAGACCCGTATGTATGCACGTGATGCAAGCTTCGGCGACGATCTGCGCCAGGCCTATGGGATCGAGTGGGCGGAGGACCTGTTCGGCCCTGCCGATGAGGACAATCGCTATACCACCAATGTCGAAGAGTTGCTTGGCGCCCAGCAGGAATGGATGGCGAGCAACGTGCCGAAGAAGGGTACCATCGTCGAAGTCAACAATTGGGGCCAGCCGGACCTGCCGAAGAAAGCCGAACGCGTCTACGGCAAGCCAGGCAAAGGCGACTGTACCGCGATCGCGAGGGCAAGGTGCACAGCGTCCACTGCCGGATGCCGGAGGTCAGGAAGCCCACCGGTCAGACCGGCCCGGCAGCTGATGGGGCGGAGGAGGCCCGTAACAGCCGAGGCCGGCTGATCCGCAAGGAGGGCGAGCGCAGCCTCGGCGCCACCAGCCTTTCGTGGGAGCGCCTGTCGTTGATTTGAGGACGTCACCTTCCTCCCCATGCCGGATTGCCCTTCGTTTTGCTGCGGTCTGAACCGGCGGCCGTGCGCTTCCAGGCCGCTATCGCGCCGCGGAGCGGCCGGACCCCGCCGTCCTTCACGGAGCAGGCTTGCGTGCTTTATCGAGGACAGGTTGCCCTCTTCGCACGCAAACCGGCTCCGCTCGTCCAGGAGGGGCCGGACCTTGAGGCGCCCGTCTTTCCGCCGGTCCGGGGTGACCGCACCGAAGGGCAAGCCGGCATGGGGCCGGAGCCGCTTCGGACGACCTCGAAAGGAAACGACCATGGCCAAGTCCACTCCCTCATCCCGGCAATCCACGCGTGTCGTGCAACTGCGCAAAGGCGCCACCGTCGACATGGTTCGGCTGACTTGCCCCGACGCCATGCAGGCGCTGAAGATCGCCGAGAGTTTCGGAACCGCCGTCATCGACAGCGACGGCATCCGCGACCTGCACGAGCGGCTCGTCACGGAGACAGCCGACGCGCTCGGCGACGGCCTTGGCGACAAGGCCATGCAGATCCACCTGCAACGGATCGTCGGCGCCTACGTCGGCTCCGCCCATGGCGCCGGCCAGTTCTACAGCCGCGCGGTCACCGAGGCACGCGATGCCACGGCCAAGGCCGCCAACGATGCCCGGGACGAGGACCTCGACGGTCCCGTCGGCTATGACAGCGCCGCCCAGCGTAAGCGCGAATTTGCCGCCGACATGGGCATACAGGCCCATTCGCTCAGAATGGCGGCGGAAGGCGCCGTCGCCGCCTATGTCCAGGTGATCGGCGAGAGCTGGAAACCGTTCGACCGTCCCGTCGAACAACCGGGCCGCGCGCTCGACCGCAAGGCTGCCGAAGCGCAGATCTCCGCCTTCGACTAGCCACTTCCGGCGGGGTTCCGGCCCCGCCTTTTCCATCAACTCGAGCCGGCCGGTTCCATGGCGGGACCGGCCTGTTGTCGTTTTGCGAACCCGGCCAGCAAGGAAAAAGAAATGAAGCCGATGGCACGCCCGTCGCCGCCCGTTCCTTCGTCGGGTCTGCAGGAGCCGCCGGCGGATGCAACGGCTTCGCCGTCCTCCACTGCGTTGCGGCTGTTCCGGTGCATCCACCGGCTGATCTGCTCCTGCTTTCGCCCTCCGTAACGGGCGGCGACGGGCGCGGCCTTGAAACGGAGGTTTGGATATGAGCAAGACAGAAAATCAGCGGGGCGATCTCTACAGCCGCATCACCGACAGGATCATCGAAGACCTGGCGAAAGGCGTGCGGCCCTGGATGAAACCATGGAATTCGGCGAACACGGCAGGCCACATTACCCGCCCGCTGCGTTACAACGGGCAACCCTATTCTGGCGTCAACGTGCTGCTTTTATGGTCGGAGGGTATCACACGGGGTTATACGTCATCCACATGGATGACGTTCAAGCAGGCCCTGGAACTGAGCGGCGCAGTGCGCAAGGGCGAGACCGGCACGACCGTCGTCTTCGCAAGCCGATTCACCAAGTCCGAAACCGACGGGAACGGCGGCGAGGTCGAGCGGGAGATCCCTTTCCTGAAAGCCTACAGCGTCTTCAACGTCGAACAGATCGACGGACTTCCCGACCAGTATCATCACCGGCCGGCACCGGTTCTCGATCCGGTTGAACGGGTTGGGCATGCCGATCGGTTCTTCCGCGACACCGGCGCTGCAATCCGCCATGGCGGCAACCAGGCCTTCTTTGCGCCTGCCGCCGATCTCATCCAGATGCCACCATTTGAGAGCTTCAAGGATGCGGCAAGCTACTACGCGACTTTAAGCCACGAGGTCACGCACTGGACGGCGCCGGCCCACCGCCTCGCTCGCGACCTCAGCCGCTATGCCAAGGACAAATCCGAGCGAGCCCGCGAGGAACTGATAGCGGAGCTCGGTAGCTGCTTCCTTTGCGCCGATCTCGGGATTGTTCCCGAGCTCGAGCCCCGCCCCGATCACGCCTCCTACCTCGACTCCTGGCTTAAGGTCCTGACCGACGACAGACGGGCGATATTCCAGGCGTCGGCGCATGCGCAACGGGCCGTAGCGTTCCTGCATTCGCTGCAGCTCGCCGCAGCCGACGAGCGGCTCGTCGCGTGAAGACTTGTCAGCGCCGGTCGTTGGCCTCGCCAGCGGTCGGCAACTCTTGCCCGTCGGTCGGGGGGCGCGTCACGATCAGCCGCGAGGTCCAGTTTGCCCCAGATCGAGGTTGTCCGGTCGATCGGCTTGAGCTTCCGGGACGGCTTGATTTCGACGATAAACGGCTTTGTCTGCTGACGTATAGATCCTCAGGCGACGGTTCGCGAGGCGCCGCGATAGCGCGGAGCGGGCAATGCAACGCCCTCACGCTGGGTGGTTCTGCGAGGTTTGGGCTAGGCATGTGGACAAGACAGCGGACTGATCGTTGTAGCGTCCGGGCAGGCACCGGGGACGGGCTGCCATTGCCATATCCCTTCGAGCACTGCAGCAAGCCACGTCCTTCGCGGGCTCGATGAGGCATGTCTGATCGAAGACCGGCTTCGCCTCGATCGTCTTCCCGCAACGGCCTTGCGAAACTTTCTTCCGCTGAGCGCGATGCGCTCATTCCTCGCGGAGCAACAAAGCTTCTCCTGGCCGCCCGCCATTTCATTTCGGCCCTACGGGTGCGGACCGATCGTCCCCGATCCTTGCGACAGCCATCGAGGCCGCGATGGGCGCGGCCCGAGACAGCAAAGGAATACGACAATGGCAACCATCGGCACCTTCACCACCTCCGAAACCGGCTTCAACGGATCGATCCGCACGCTCGCCCTCAACGTCAAGGCCCGCATCGCCCGCATCGAAAACCCCTCCGACAAGGGCCCGCACTTCCGCATCTACGCAGGCAACGTCGAGCTGGGCGCGGCCTGGCAGAAGCGCTCCGAGCAGGACCGCGACTACCTCTCGGTCAAGCTCGACGATCCGAGCTTCCCTGCCCCGATCTACGCGACGCTCACAGAGGTCGAGGGCGAAGAGGGCTACCAGCTGATCTGGTCCCGCCCTAACCGGGACTGACACGCAGACGGCCCCGCTAAAGCGGGGCCGTCGATCTCTCGGTTAAAGGCCGGCTCAGCGGTCCGCAAACCCTTACGTGTTCAAGGCGTCCTTCAGAGCCTTGGCAGGCTGGAAGCCCAGCTTTCTTGCCGCAGCAACCTTGATCGCCGCACCGGTCGACGGATTGCGGCCTTCGCGCTCCGGGGTATGCTGTCGGGTAGGAACGACCCGTTGCCGGGCCGCTCCTCCCTAAGAACTGTACGTGCGAGTTTCCCAGCATACAGCTCAAGCCTCCGCCAAGCCCTGTTAGACCAGAGCCGCCAGTTCCTGTGCATCGGTATGAGATGTGGAATCACCGGGCCGATCCGTAACTTCCGACGGCAGACCGCGCCTTCCGGCGAAGTAGCTGTCCCACATGGGATCGAAAGGATTCGCTTCGGCGCGGATTTTGCAGTGGCGACGTATCGGTACGTCGGATGCGTGGATGAGGCGGATGAACTTGAAGTTTCCTGCCTTATCCTTCATCCCGGTGCGGAATACCCAGTCTCGTGTACCTTCCCGAGCGAAGTAACGATACTTCACCCAGCGAAGCGGCTTGTCCGGGTGTCTACGACAGGCCCACTGCCAGAGACATTTCCAGATGAGATGATCGACCTTGCGAAAGGTCTCCTTCGCCACCTGGTTGTGATGATAATTGGTCCATCCCCTTATGACCGGGTTTAGCGACATTATCAGATACTCCTGCTTCACATCGGCGGCACCCTTGGTGATAGTTCGGATCTTGCGCATAAACGCCACCACGTTCTTCTTGGCGGGTTTGATGTGGGTATGCCCATCATATCTGCGCACGTTCCAGCCGAGGAAGTCGAAACCTTCCTCGACCCGCACGATGCGAGTCTTTTCTTCAGACAGAGACAGGCCCCGTTCTGACAGAAATTCCTCGACCATAGATTTCGCCTCCTCCAGCACTTCTTTTGAAGCACCTGTGACGACGAAGTCATCGGCGTAACGTATCAAGTGGACCTTGGTCAGGCTGTTGCGACGTCTTGGGCCGTAGAAGTCCCGTAACATCTTTTCCATTCCGTCCAAGGCCATGTTGGCGAGCGTGGGCGAGATTATTCCCCCTTGCGGAGTTCCCGCTTTCGTCGCGTGCCAGTCACCGTCCTTTATGTAACCGGAGTCCAGCCACTTCCGGAGCACCACCTTGTCCATGGGGATGTTGGCGATGAGCCAGTCCTTGCTGATTTCGTCGAAGCAGCCAGCAATGTCCGCATCCAAGACCCATTCCGCCGTGCCGCGCCCGCGCAGCGCGATAAAGCACTGCCGGGCCGCATCACGGGTTGCTCGATACGGTCGAAAACCGTACGAATTAGGGTCTGCCGTCGTTTCCGCGACAGGTAGCAGAGCGAGCAGGTGAAGTGCCTGCATGGCCCTGTCCTTCATCGTCGGAATACCGAGCGGACGCAGTTTCTTGCTGTTTGCTTTCGGGATATATACCCGCCTCAACGGCAAAGGATGATACCCACGCCGTTTGAGCGACAATAATCCTCTGACGCACTTATCCGGTGTGTCCCAGATGATCCGGTCCACTCCGGGTGTTCTCTTTCCCTGATTTCCAGTAACCCGTTTCACCGCAAGCGCCTTGCCGCTGAACGAGTGGGTCAGCAGCCGTTGCAAGGCTTTCACCTTGCCCCAGCGACCTTCCTTAACTGCCTTCGCAATACGCATCTGCAGCCGTCGCACGTGTTGGTAAGCCTTGCGCCAGTCAATCTGGCCCCAGCTCGCCGCTTCGCGGGAGGCCGCACCAGTCACTGTTGTGACCGTCATTTGCCTGTCCTCCTGCCGAGGGTTCTGCACATTCTCTCGCGACGGGAGACCCGTCGGAAGTCTGCTCCCTTTCGGGCGGGGTGATGTTGGCGAGCCGCAACCCCTGTCCAAACCATTACAGTCCGGCGTTCGCTTTCTCCGACATCCTCTGCCCGCACCGCCAACAACTTTCCTTGCGGTCGGCCTGCCCATTGCCGGGCGACGATGCGGGTTTACCGTGTTTCACCTAAATAACGCGGGCGGGTTAGACCCTGCCTATCCGCCGGCGGTCCTTCGTCCGTGTGCCTCCAAAGTGAAGAGAAGCATCCGACCGCACACCTTTTGGTTCAAGCCTGTCAGCATCTTTGGCTTGTCAAATTTCACGACGTTTATCAGCAGTTCATTTGCATTGATCATACCACCCAGCCTAGCGCCCCATCCGCATTGATGCTCGCAGAAGATGCCTCAGCCTCACGACATCGGCATGGCCCGAAGGCCCGGCTACATTGTCCCGGCAGCTTCAAACCGGACCGTTACCAGTCCCGCATGTGCCGGTAGGCTACTGATGACGGAACATCAGGTTTGTCCCGGAATATAAATCCCGTACAAACAATTACTTAGGCGACTTTCACGTCGCACTCACCTTGAATTTCCCGAAGCCGGGAATGAACGTCTCGGCGCCGGAGGTGGCAGCGGCCGTGATCGCCGCAAATACAGCTTCGACGATCGCCTTTCCCTGCACCTTCGTCAGGCCGTGGTCTGACGCGATCTTGTCAGCGATTTCATTTGTCGTGGTCATCGATTTCTCCTCGTTTCAAGAAGGAAATCATTTCCACCGGAGCCGCAGCCTGTCACGCAAACACCTATCTGGAGGCCAGACAATCGACGGTTCTCCACAGAAAGTGCGGAATCACGACTCCTTATTCGGTTGCGATGGACCGAACCGCTTTGGCAACGACCTCCAGAGCGTGCACGTCGAGTTCAATGACCCCATCAGACTTCTCGCCGATCGTTTTCGGCTTTGCGCCGCTGTTGTCCCAGATCCAGGCCTTGTCGGCTTGTTCCAGAAACCAGGGAAATTGCTCAAGGGACCGTTGGTACCGCTGGCGGACTTTTTCGTCGGGTACCGGATGTCCGCCTTTGGCTACGCGCAACTTGATCCGCTCGATCGAGCGCTCGGGGCTATCGACGACGACATATAAGAACCAGACCGCGAATCCGAGCGCCTTCGCCGCTACCACGAGACGTCGATACTTCTCTGTCGACAGGACTGTTTCGACGCCGATTGTTTTGTGGACGTTGATCGACGCTTCAAGCCAAGACTCGATCCGTTGAACCGCGGTTAGGTTGGCTTCCAGCGGCGGTCTGGACTCGACTTTGCTGATTCTGGCAGCCAGTAGATCCGGATTTACGATCCAGACTGAGCGACCTTCCATTTCAAGGTCGGCATTCTCGTACACGCTGCTTTTCCCAGAGCCATTTGGCCCGGCGATGATCAGGAAGACTGGCTGCTCAATCTTCGATGGGAGCACGATCAAGGACGCCAGTTACAGCCTTGTTCTCGCGACGCGCCTTGGCGACATTCTTGCTGAACACGTAGCTCAGATCTTTTCCGAGCGTCTTGCTCTGCGCGTCGATCGTCCGAACAGTCAGAAACTGCCCGGTACCTGCGTCACGCACGCGTTTCTGCGTGACCGCGGTATCGCGTACGCCGACTTTGGCACTTCCAAATTTTTTGACGACGACTTTGGCCATGTCTGCTCCAACCTTTCCGCAAATATAGCAATCATTTTCCCACCCGAAAAGAGCCTGTTGGCTTTTGACTGGAGGGTGTGCGAGCCTTGCTATGAGAGCGAACGGCTTCACGTTGAAGGCGAAGCAGCCGAATCGCATTGCGAAATCTACCAGGCGTGGGCCGCCACTGTCATGTCCCTTTGTCTGGTTATTCGTGGCTCCAGGGGCGCCTCGATGGGGCACGTCTGACGCGGACCGGCTGCGCCTCGCTCGCTACCCGCAACGGCGCTTCGAAATTTTCATCACCAACCGGGACTGAGCCGGAAACGCCCCACCGTGAGGCGGGGCCGACTGGCCAGATAGGCAAGCCGACGACAGACATCGAGCCTGCCGCCGGCTTTTTCGGTGCGATACGGAACCGGAATATGTTCGGCGTCAAGATCCCGTTCTTCGTCGAGATCGAGATGTCCTTCGAGACCGACTGGAACAGGCGCCGATGAGGCCCGCTTCGGCGGGCCATTCTCATGTTGGCACGGAGGTGCGTGGACGATAGCCGCGCTTTCGTTTCTGCCGCAGCAGGTCGAGAAACAGTTCGACTGCTTCCTCTTCCCGCCCGAAATGGTGGACCATCATCTGACCCTTCGTGCCGATGCGGCCCCATTTCCGGAGCAGGCAGACATCCCCGAACAGGTTGGGCTCGATCGACATGGCGTAGTAGCGCGCCATGTTTCTGGCGGCGTCAGAGCGTTCGACATAAAGATGGTACGGTTGCGCGATCATGAGACAAGAATCGCCTATGCCGGGAATCGCGTCCAACGAGACTTATGAATCGGTCGGCAAGGATCGATTCATATCGCTGATGACCTGCGACCGGACACGATGGCCTTGCTCGAATTTGCCTGATGACGGTCCGTGCGGATGGCGACCATCGATAAGGAACTTAAACCAATTCCGCGGGATTTCCTTTCGAGGCTGGGCTTGGCACAATGAGCGTCTTCGACTGCCGCCGACATCAGATGATAGAGGTTTAATTTCAGGGAGCTTCGCTTTTTTTAGGCGTGCGCTGGCGCAGGTTTCTCACTTCGCCGGGATTTCACCTCCGAGAAGATCATAAATTTCGAAAATAGCATGAGGATGTCACATGAAAGGCTATCTTCCCTATGTCATCGGCGCATTGTTGGGCGCCATCGTCGCGGTCGCTGTGTCCATTCTCTTCGGCCTTGATGGGATGTTCCAGCTTGCGGTCTTGGCGCTGCTGCCGGTTCTGGGTGCTGCGCTGGTCGAGCGCTTTTACTATCGCGGGTCACGAGCGCGCTAACGTGACTATCAACAGATGGATATCGGGCCTCGGTCGTGCAAAGCCGACGGTTCTTGGGCGAGACGCCTGCGGCGCACGGCTCTATTCGCGATGCTCACGGTGCCCGAAAACGGTCTCCGCCCATCCAGGTGCGATCCTCTCGCAGCCCCTCACCCGCACCATCCATGTCTTGCGCCGTCCCAGCGCCGGGCAAGACCTTCATCGATGAGGCGGTCGCCGAGCGAGCGCCCTTCCCGTGTAACGGTCCGGAGTTTTCGGCCATACTTGTCCTCGTCCCGCAAGCCTACTGACAACGAGAACTTGCCGGCGTTCAGAAGCGCCAGCAGGCGCGCTTTCGCTGCCTCGCCCTTGATCCGTTCCGCCTCGCAGCGCGGTGGGCTGAGCTCCGGCGTGTCGATGTCAGCGATGCGGATTTTTTCTCCCCCAAACCAGAAAGTGTCGCCATCGACGACGCAGTTCATTCGCACGCTCTCGCCGCACAACGAAAACGTGGCCTGCGACGTATCCGTTGTCGGCGCCTTGGCCAAAGCTAAGATGCCAGAAAGATCGCCGGCGCCGGCAAACGCAAACCATCCGCCTGCTCCAATGATGATGGCTGAGATGACCGCCATCAGCGACTTGCGCGGGCCGTTCTGTCCAGTTCGGAATTTTCGCTGCGGCCGATATCGATCGCTCCCGCGGCCGGATTTGCGCCGCGGTCTCAACGGCACCACATTCGATTTCGCCACGTGCCTGTCCTCTGCTGTTCGCATCAATCTACGTCGAGCCCGGTTTCTTCTGTCTTTACGAACAAGCCGGCCTCAGATGGAGTTTAGGAGCGGGCGCAGTCGGTCCCGCCTCCCCGGTGTGGGCCACTATGTTGAGGCTCCTGCGGCTGCGCTTTTTCCCGCTCCTTGCACGACGAGAATTCCAGAAATCCCGCCCTTCGGCGGACGCCCACGCTGATTTCTCCGATACTCTTCATTGTTCTCGATCGGCCTTGCTCGCTGCGCTGCGCGCCGGCCGATCGGGCGAATTCTCTGCGGGGTTCGCTGCTTTCGAAAACGCTCTCGCGCCCACGCACCCCTTCATATCGTCACGCCGAAACCAGATCGCGCGTCCGCATCTGAGCGGCGCGTTTCCGGCGGTGAAGACGATCTGCTCGTCGGCCCGCATGCGCAGCACCTCGTGCGGCTGGATCAGCGGCCTGGCGGCGAGTTGCTTCGACCGCGTGCGCGACGATCCTTTCGATTGGACACTGCGGCTGACCTGATCGATCTCGACGGTCGTCATGCCGCAGCGGCGTGAGATGTAGTCGGCAGTCTCGGGATCGTTGATCGCGGCGAATGAAATCCAGCTTGCGCTCTCGAACCATTTGCTCGCCGCATCGCGGCCGCCATAGGTCTCGCGCATCTGGCCGATCGACTGGTAGATCATGGTCAGCGTGATTCCATACTTACGGCCGGCGTCGCGCGCGGTCTCCAGGATGCGCATGTAGCCGAGGCGCGCCACCTCATCGAGAAGGAACAGTGCCCTTCCCTGCATCTCTCCGTTGCGGTTGTAGATCGCGTTCAGAAACGCGCCGATGATGACGCGCGCCAGGCCCGCATGCGTCTCCAGCGTCTTGAGATCGATGTTGATGAAGACATCCGTCTTTCCGTCCGCCAGATCGCTCGTCGAAAAGGAAGTTCCCGAGACCAGCGCGGCGTAGTTCGGATAGGACAGCCAGTGCGTTTCCTTGACCGCGTTGGCATATACGCCCGAGAAGGTTTCCGGCGTCATGTTGACGAAGGCTGCGACATTCTCCTTGACGAAATCCGAATTCGAATCGTCGTAGATTTCATGCAGCCGCTGGCGCAGTTGGGGCTCTGGCTCGGACAGGTTCTTGCGTACTTGCCGGAGTGTCTGGTCGTTTTCCGTCGTGTGGCCTGAGAGGCAAACGTCGGCAATGAGAGCCGTCAGCAACTGCAAGGCCGAGGCGCGGAAGAAGTCGTCACGGACCCCACGCGCGCCACCGCTGTCGCTCATGATCCACGATGCGACGGAGGCGATATCCTCCTCTTTCGTTCCCCCGAACCGGCCGATCCAGTCGAGCGCGTTGAAGCCGATTTCCGAGTGTTTCGGATCGAGCACGAAGACGTCGCGGTTGGCGTCGCCACGGTGCTTCAACACCATTGGCGCAACCTCGTTCGAAGGATCGAGGACAACGAGCGCGCCACCCCACTTGAGCGCCGTCGGGATCGTGACCGATGTCGTCTTGAAGCCGCCGGATCCGGCGAACACGATGCCGTGCGACGAGCCGAACGAGCCGTCGAAGCAAAGCAGCGGCGACTTGCCGCCCGCTCCCCAGCTCGCGGCGCTGTCGGCGCGAAACGATGGTGCCGCGATGCTATCCCGGTCGACCCGGTAGCGCTCGCCGATGACGATGCCGCCGCTCTCGGCAAACAGCTTTTCGGCTTGCGATAGTTTCATCCAGTCGGCCTCGCCGTGCAGCGCCCGTTTCCCAACGATGCGCTTCGGTTCGGCCCTCGCGAATGTCGCGTTGCCGGCAATCGCCACACGCATGCCGAACAGCGCCGACATCAGCACGGCAGCAGCCCCGATCGCCGTCGCGGGATCGAGATAGTTGAAGACGGTTTTGCCGGCCGGGACTTGTTCGAGATACGCGGAGAGCCTCGATGCCTCGCGCAGGACCGCTAGGACGAGCGTCGCTGTCGCGCCCGTGACAACGCCCCATCCTGCCGTCCTGATCCGCGCGGAGCCTGCGCTCGCAAACAGAAAGATGATGCCGACGACGGACGCGGCGACATAGGGCAGAGCGATGCCGGCACGGCCGAGCATCTGCCGGGCGGCATCGCTCTTGCCGAAGTGGGATAGCCACAGTTCGGTCCCGGTCATGCCGATGGCCATCAGCATCATCAACGCGCATGGCGCTACGAACAGCAGGATCCTAGTCATCTCTCTCTCCGAACGCTTCAGCACCGAGTGCGGCGAGCCGTGAGCGCTCCTGTGCGTCTCCCTTCAGGCGCGCGGCGGCATCGATGAGGAGCCCGAGCAGCAGCGCGCGCTTCTCGTAGCGCAGCCCCGCCTTGATGATCAGGCCGCCGAGCTCGATCTTTTCGCGCGTGTCCTTCTTGCGGGCATCTGATGTCGTGGATCTTCGCATCCGCTCAAGCCTCGCCAGTCCTGCCCTCAGCCGTACCAGGCGGGTTCTGCGCGGCGGGCGCGCTGCCCTCGCCTGCGCCGCTTGCCCCCTTCCCTCCGGTCGAACGGACCTTGCCTCCGCGAAAGCGTTTCGCCAGATCCTCGAATGCTGCCTGCAGTTCACCCTCGTCGATCTCGATCTCACCGAGCCCGGCTTTAAGCGCGATCCGGCCGATGCGCTCGGCCTCCCGGGTCTCGGCGAGCTTCAATTGCTCCTGGAGCCTGGCGATTTCGTCGCGGATTTTCGAGGATGGTTTCTTCATGTCCGGATGTCTCCTTGGGTGCGAAAGCTTGTCTTTCGGACCCCATCTTCCGGATGTCGGTGCGGAACGCACTACTGTGAATCCTACAATCGCCAAGGGCGATGCTTTCGTGGATGATCCCGGCCGCTCGACAAGAGCGGCATCCGAAGGGCGCAATTATACGTCGCTGGCGCGACGTTCTTTTGAGAGCGCCTGGCGGAGCCGATCTCGCTGGCGAACATGTTGATTTTGCTCGGAATCGGGAGAGAATTCCGCCGTGGCCGTTCCTCATTTCTCCGTCAGCATCGTCGCCCGCGGCTCCGGCCGCAGCGCTGTGCTGTCGGCGGCCTATCGGCATTGCGCCAAGATGGAGTACGAGCGGGAGGCCCGCACGATCGACTACACCCGCAAGCAGGGCTTGCTGCACGAGGAGTTCGTCATCCCTGCCGATGCGCCGTCATGGCTGCGGACGATGATTGCCGACCGATCCGTCTCCGGCGCGTCGGAAGCGTTCTGGAACAGTGTCGAAATCTTCGAGAAACGCGTCGATGCCCAGCTTGCAAAGGATGTGACCGTTGCGCTGCCGATGGAGCTCTCAAGCGAGCAGAACATCGAACTGGTGCGGGATTTTATCGAGCGTCACATCACGTCGAAGGGCATGATCGCCGACTGGGTCTATCACGATGCACCCGGCAATCCGCATGTGCACCTGATGACGACGCTCCGGCCGCTGACCGAAGACGGGTTCGGCGCCAAGAAGGTTGCAGTGACCGGCCCTGGCGGCAAGCCAGTGCGCAACGATGCCGGCAAGATCGTCTACGAGCTCTGGGCCGGCAGCCTCGACGATTTCAATGCCTTTCGTGACGGCTGGTTCGCCTGTCAGAACCGGCACCTGGCGCGCGCCGGCCTCGATCTCCGCGTCGACGGCCATTCCTTCGAGAAGCAGGGGATCAATCTGACGCCAACCATCCACCTCGGTGTCGGCGCCAAGGCGATCGAGCGCAAGTCGGCGGAAGCCGAGCGGGCCCCTTCGCTGGAGCGGTTGGAGCTGCAGGAGGAGCGCCGGGCCGAAAACGCCCGCCGCATTCAGCGCCGTCCCGAGCTCGTGCTCGACCTGATCACGCGGGAGAAGAGCGTCTTCGACGAACGCGACGTTGCCAAGATCCTCCACCGCTACATAGACGACGCTGGCCTCTTCCAAAGTCTGATGGCAAGGATCCTGCAGAGCCCCGAAACGCTCCGGCTCGAACGCGAGCGGATCGAGTTTTCAGGCGGCCTACGCGTGCCGACGAAATACACGACGCGGGACCTCGTCCGGCTGGAAGCAGAGATGGCCAACCGGGCGATCTGGCTGGCTCAACGCTCTTCTCACGGCGTTGCGGACGCTGTGCGCGAAGCCACCTTCGCCCGCCACCTGCGCCTGGCGGACGAGCAGAAGACGGCGATCGCACATGTTACCGGCGGCGAGCGCATCGCTGCGGTGATCGGACGTGCAGGCGCCGGCAAGACGACGATGATGAAGGCGGCGCGCGAAGCCTGGGAAGCGGCCGGTTATCGCGTCGTCGGCGGGGCGCTTGCGGGCAAGGCCGCCGAGGGCCTGGAGAAGGAAGCCGGCATTCTCTCCCGCACGCTGTCATCATGGGAACTGCGCTGGAACCAAGGCCGCAATCAGCTGGACGACAAAACCGTATTCGTTCTCGACGAAGCGGGCATGGTGTCGTCGCGGCAGATGGCGCTGTTTGTCGAAGCGGCGACCAAGGCCGGCGCCAAACTCGTGCTTGTCGGAGATCCGGAACAGCTCCAGCCGATCGAAGCCGGCGCTGCCTTCCGCGCCATTGCCGACCGCATCGGCTATGGCGAACTCGAAAACATCTACCGCCAGCGTGAACAGTGGATGCGCGAGGCGTCGCTCGATCTGGCCCGCGGCAATATCGGCAGAGCCGTCGAAGCCTATCGCGCCCAGGGCCGCGTCAGCGGAGCCGATCTCAAGGCCGATGCCGTGCAGGCGCTGATTGCCGATTGGAACCGCGACTACGATCCGCAAAGGTCGAGCCTCATTCTTGCGCACTTGCGAAGAGACGTGCGCATGCTCAACGGCATGGCTCGCGCAAAGCTCGTCGAACGCGGTCTCGTCGCCGACGGTTTCGCCTTCCGGACCGAAGACGGGCACCGAAAATTCGCGGCCGGCGACCAGATCGTGTTCCTGAAGAACGAGGGCTCGCTCGGCGTCAAGAACGGTATGCTGGCGAAGGTCGTGGACGCGACGCCCGGGCGTATTGTCGCGGAAGTCGGAGACGGCGAACACCGCCGCCAGGTCACGGTCGAACAACGCTTCTACGCCAATCTCGATCACGGCTATGCCACCACGATCCATAAGAGCCAGGGTGCCACCGTCGATAGGGTGAAGGTGCTGGCTTCCCTCTCTCTCGACCGCCATCTCACTTACGTGGCCATGACCCGTCACCGAGAGGACTTCGGTCTCTACCACGGCCGCCGATCTTTCGCCAAGGCAGGCGGCCTGATCCCGATCCTGTCGCGCAGACAAGCCAAGGAAACGACGCTCGATTATGCGAGTGGCCGCTTCTACGCCCAAGCCCTTCGCTTCGCCGACGCCCGTGGCCTTCACCTCGTTAACGTCGCACGCACTGTCGTTCGCGACCGGATCGAATGGACCGTCCGGCAAAAGTCGAAGCTCGCCGCGCTTGGCGCTCGTCTGGCGGCAATCGCCCGCAGGCTTGGTCTGTCCGCCGGCGCGGCCAAGACCAGTCAATCGCACAGCATGCAGGAGGCAAAACCCATGGTATCGGGCATCACCACGTTCCCAAAATCGCTGGAACAGGTCGTCGAGGACCTGCTTGCAGCGGACGCCGGCTTGAAGAAGCAATGGGAGGAAGTCTCAGCGCGCTTCCATCTCGTCTACGCTCAGCCGGAAGACGCGTTCAAGGCTGTCAACGTCGATGCGATGCTGAGAAACGAAGCGGCGGCGAAATCGACGATCACCAAGATCGGTTCCGAGCCGGAGACCTTTGGTGCGCTGAAAGGCAAGACCGGGATCCTTGCCGGCCGCGCCGACAAGCAGGCCCATGAGAGGGCCGTCACCAATGCGCCGGCGCTTGCCCGAAACCTGGAACGCTATCTGCGGCAGCGCACGGAGGCGGAACACAAATATGACGCCGAGGAGCGCGCCGTCCGCATGAAGATCTCTCTCGACATCCCGGCGCTGTCGCCGGCGGCAAAGCAGACGCTCGAACGCGTCCGTGACGCCATCGATCGCAACGACCTTCCCGCAGGACTCGAAAACGCGCTCGCCGACAAAATGGTGAAAGCCGAACTCGAAGGTTTTGCGAGAGCCGTATCGGAACGTTTCGGGGAACGCACCTTCCTACCGCTCGCCGCCAAAGACATGACAGGTCAGACCTTCCAGTCGGTGACCTCGAGCATGTCTGCCGGGCAGAAGGCGGAAGTGCAATCGGCCTGGAGCACGATGCGAACGGTGCAGCAACTTTCCGCGCATGAGCGCACGACCGAGGCGTTGAAGCAGGCCGAGACGCTGCGGCAAACGAAGAGCCAGGGGCTCTCGCTCAAATGACGCGTCCGGGTCGAACACGCGAGCGAGCCATGGCGCAGCGAAAACAAGCTGCCGTCACTTCATCGGTTTCTGCTGCCGCCATCGCAGTGATCGGACTGGCCGGTCTATTAGGCAGCTATCGCATCAATCTTACGCCGAGCGAGCCACTTGGCCTCTGGCAGATTGTCCCGCTCGACCGTTCGCCTGGTGTGGACGACCTGGTGTTCATCTGCCCACCGGACACAGCCGCCATGCACGAAGCGAGGGCGCGCGGCTATCTCCGCTCCGGACTTTGCCCCGGTCATCTCGCGCCGCTCATCAAGTCGGTGGTCGCGGTCGCCGGCCAGCGCGTCGAGATCGCCAACGAGGTGACGGTCGATGGGCGCCTGGTTCGTGCTTCCACTGTCGCCGAAAAAGACGGAGAAGGTCGGCCGCTGACACGGTTTTCGGGCGGCGTGGTACCGGGCGGTGAGGTCTTCCTGCATTCGGCCTTCGCCGGCTCGTTCGACTCCCGTTATTTCGGGCCTGTGCCGACATCCGGCATTCTCGGTCTGGCGCGTGAGGTGCTGACCTATGCGCCATGACTGGGTTTGGCCAACGCTGCTTATCATCGCCTCGGTCGGCGTCGGATCGGTGGCATGGAGCGGCCACGTGCTGTTGTTGCCGGTGGCGCTCGGCTTTCCCGTCCTCTGGTCGCTGTCGAGAACGAAAAAGACGGCAACCTTGGTTTCCGCAGCATATTTCCTGTCGGCGTCGCGCGGCCTGCCGCAAGGCGTGGCCACCTTCTATGCTGCGGATATCTGGCCGGGCCTGCTGCTGTGGCTGGCTGCCTCGGCCAGCTTTGTCGCGGCGCATGCGCTCCTGTGGACGAAGGAGGTTGGCCTTCGTCCGGGCCGCTACGTCCTGGCGGCCGTACTGATGGTGGTTCCCCCTTTCGGCATTACCGGCTGGGCGCATCCCATCACGGCCGCAGGCGTGTTGTTTCCGGGATGGGGATGGTGGGGACTGGCCGTCACGACAGCCGGCTTGGCGGGCCTCGTTTCCCGCCTCTGCCCAACTGTCGCCATGGGCCTTATAGGCTTCTGGCTTTGGTCCGCCGCTTCGTGGACGGACCCGAAGCTACCGGAAGCCTGGCGGGGCGTCGATCTCGAATTGGGTGCGTCGGTCGGGCGGGACACCAGCATGGCCCGCCACCGTGATCTAATTGCAACGGTGCTTGAACGAGGGACCGACGGTGTTCGAACCGTCATCCTTCCTGAAAGTACGTTGGGCTTCTGGACGCCGACGGTCGAACGGCTTTGGATCCGCGCGCTATCAGGGCATGACACGACCGTTCTCGCGGGCGCGGCAGTCGTTAACGCGGCCGGATACGACAATGTGGTGGTTGCAATCTCCGCAGATAGCAGTCGGATCCTCTACCGGGAACGGATGCCGGTTCCGGGCTCGATGTGGCAGCCCTGGCAGCCGCTCTTCGGCGGCAACGCCGGAGCGCAAGCGCACATCTTTGCAAATCCTGTCGTCGCGCTCGGCTCCGGGCGGGTGGCGGTGCTGATCTGCTACGAGCAACTGCTCGTCTGGCCGGTCTTGCAATCGATGCTCGGCAGTCCGGACGTGATCGTTGCGGTCGGCAACGGCTGGTGGACCAAAGGCACGTCCATTGTCGCCATCCAGCGCGCCAGCACCGCCGCCTGGGCAAAGCTGTTTTCCAGGCCAGTCGTTTTTTCTTTCAACACCTGATGCCGAGGAGGTCCCATGCTCGACGCCGCCCTTATCAAAGACTGCGCCGACCCTTCACTGAAACCCGCGATCGTCGAGCAGTTCGTCGCGGCGGCGGGCTCTGCCGATCCCCTTGCGGTGACCGTGCGCTCGGGAGGGCGGTTGATCCTGGTGCCCAAGGCCAGATCACCCGACGAGGCGATGGACATCGTGCGCCAATATGCCGGCAACGCTGTCGTTCGTGTCGGTCTGACGCAGTTTCCAGCCGGTGTGGGCGTCAAGGACCTGGCCGATCTCAAAACGGATTTGGTCGATGCTTGCCAGAACCTGCGCAAGGGAACGGCGATGTTCGCCAAGGTCCTGCGCATTGTTGCCAAATGGTACGGCGATCCGAAGAGCGATGACGTCTTCCGCCAGATTTTCGAGGATGCGCTCTATGCGTGGAAAGCCGGCGAGTTCGAGGGCGTCGGTGTGTTTCAAGCGCAGGATCCAGGAGCCTCCATCGAATTGCCTCGGCAAAGCGAAGCGCGGTCCGTCGATGAACCGCCAGCCACCGCGACCACTCCCGAGATGCGGACGAAGGTGAATGAGGTTATTGGCCAAGCCGGAATTCGGATCGATCTTTCGAGGATCGGAGGCAAATAAGCACTCGAGTTTCTTACGTCGGAAACGGCGCGACGGATGGAACATCCCCGGCATGCATAATCATCCTCGTCGAAAAGTTGAAGGGCAATTCCAAAGTGCCAACGCCACAGGCGAAAAAGGGTACCGCGGAACGTTCGCCGGATGGCATGACCTTTTATGGCCGCATAGCAATTCCTCCAGAGCCTGTCGGACATTCGGGGTTGAGGACGCGCTGAGCATTGCGTCCTTGTTTGCCTTGTTTTCGGTTCCCAGCCCTGTACCCGTCATCTCAGTGGCTCAATTTTTGTCTCAGGCCGACGTTTCAGCAGTTCAGACGCCTCAACACCTAAGACCGTCGCCAGGCGATCGACAACGTCGATGCTTGCATTATAGACACTGCGCTCCAAAGAACTGATATAAGTTCGATCGATGCCTGCCTCAAACGCGAGCTCTTCTTGCGACAGGCCTTTGGCTTGACGCGCGGCTTTCAGATTCCGTGCAAACACCTCTCGAATCTCCATGCTGGAGAGAGCAGCGGCTTGCAGAGTATTTCTCCACGGAGTATTCTCTACAGCCGTATTCCGGATATGGAATGTTCATACGAATCAGGGTGATTAGGCGTTCACTGATGCCCTCTTCTTGCGAGCAATGAATTGTCGAGTTTGTAGCCACCCATCTTACTGAAGGATGGGATCTATTCTGCAAAGCGTATACGCTACCGGAAGGTCTCGATCCTTGCCGGGTCGCAAACGAGGTAAGAGGAGAAGCGGATGGACAACGAGGTCTCATTCGAGACAAGCGGCAAAAGAGAGTCTCGTTATAAAGCGATGCGAGAAGCCGATTTGAAAGCGTTAGCAATTTCTGCGATCCGCGAGCACCGCCGACTTCTAGCCGCGGATGAAGCTGTCTACGAAACGTGGACTCTTGCAACCGCCAACGCCTCGACTTCCAGGGACGTGCTCAAGAGCCTGCAAGATGAGTATCTCGATCGTCAAAAGAAGTCAGAAGCGCAGCAGGAAGAACTCTCGGAAATCGTCGATGCGCTTGGTTATGTTCCCGATGTGCCCTCCGAAAACAACGAATGATGGTTAAACCAAACCGCGGTCCTTCGCGATTGCCACGAGCTGAGGGATCGTCGCGGCATTCAGCTTTTTGCGTGCGCGATCGAAATGGTGTTGCACTGTTCGTTGGGTAATTCCCATTAAAATGGCAATCTCCCAAGCCTTTTTACCCTTTGCCGCCCACGTAAGACACATCGCTTCCTTTGGTGAAAGCAGCCGGCTGGGTGCGACGATCGTCGACGCAGCTATGATCTTCAGGCGATAGTGAATTGCCAACACCGCCTGAAGCGGGTTTAGTTGCTTTTGACATTTTGAAATATCAGCTTTATGCCCCGAGGACGCGAATGTCAGCATAATGATCGAGCCGAAACTGCCTTGAACGGGAACCGTCACCCCACTGCGAATGCCATGTTCTACCGCTTCATCCCGAAAACGATTGAACTCAGAGCTCCCACGAGACGGCCAGTCATCGATCGCCCAGGAAAACATCTCCATCCGGCGTTTGGCTTCCGTAACGACCGGATCCACCCGAGAATATTGGTTGCTTAGGTAAATTTTCTGCCATTTCTCGGGATAGGAACTGAGCGCGCGGGCGCTAAGGCCTTCCGTTTGCAGATATGCAAAGAATTGAAATCCGCACGAATGAACGAACCCTTTGAGCCCGCGTTTGATCATCCGTTCATCGTATGAGGCTTCAACCATGTCAATGAGAGCGCTTAAGGCTGGATCCACAGACCTGTCTCCTTTCTGTTGTACGTGAAGGCGCCCCCGCTCCTTCGGAAGTGATACAGATCTGCGCTCACCCGCGCAAACGTCTATTCACCTCTATTTCGCAATCAAACCTTCTGACCAAGAGATGAAGTTAAACAAAGATCTCTTCTGATGCTGTATCACTGACTGCTGTACGTAGAGGGGAAGACGATATCCTGATCGACCAAGACATTGAACTCGTATCCCGGCCGGATTTGGATTGTCGGCTGAACGTTCAAGTTTTTCGAGATCGTCTGCTCGGCAACGCGACCGAAGGTGTCCGCAAAATTCCGTCTGGCGGCATCGGAGGCCGTGTCCTGGGTGGCAAGCGTCGTGCTTTCGGGCATCGACATGTCGATGCCGGTTCCGAGTATCGCGACAAGTGCTGCCGAACTCCACGTGCGCCAGAGATGCCGATCGACCTTATCCTTGAACCCGCCATAACCTGCCCCATCGGTCCCAGCCATGCCGCCGATTTGCAGCGTCGAGCCATTCGGGAAGATCAGATCGGTCCAGACGACGAGCACGCGGTCCTGGCCAAAGGAAACCTTGGAATCGTAACGGCCGAACAACTTGGCTCCCTGCGGGATCAGGAGCCGGTAGCCGGTGGCGCTATCATAGACATTCTGGCTGATCTGCCCGATGATCCGGCCCGGAAGGTCTGAGTTGAGACCTGTGATCAACGTGGCTGGAATGACCGAGCCGCGCTTCAGCTCATACGGCGACATCTGCGGCACGACCTTATTCGGCAAATAGCCAAGATCCTTGATGTCCTGATTGAAGAAATCCTCCTTCGAACTTTGGGCATTCGGGTCGACGTTCTGGGCCGTCAGCCCGGATTTCGATGCGGCGGTGTAGAGATCAGAAGCATTGTTGGCTGTCGTCGTCGCAGTCTGACGACCGGCGTCTGTGGAACTTTTAGCGGCCTTCTCGACATCAGAAATATCCACCTTCAAAGGCGAGTCCAAAGCGGTTGCCCGCGCCTGCAGGTGAGCCATCCGCTGGCGCTGAGCTTCACGGATATATTGTTCATCCTGCTCCCGCTTTAGGCGGGCTCGCCATTCCTCCTCTGATTCGAGCTGCGGGCCTCTTTCTTGCCGTTCCGTAGGCCGGCGGTCTATAACAGGTGCTCCCTTCTCCACCTTCTGCTCGACGGTGGGTGTTGGCTGGAGCACTTCGCGCTCACCTGGCTCGCCGATGATGCCGTCACTGATGCCGCGCTTGAGCTGGTCACCGAAGTTCGTCGCCGGTGTATTCAAGTTGCTGTCGATATCGTAGCTCCAGTTGAAGGGAAGTCCTCGCCACGATAGGCCGATCACGACCACGCCGAAGAATAGCGCGATGAGGACGGTTGCGGTAATAATTGGCAGCCGATTGAGGCGGCGCATTCCTTTCGGATCGTCGGCTTGCTTTGAAGGGCCGAGCTGGAGCGATTGGATCATACCTTTCCCCTCAATTACGCTGCATGATGGAGAGCGGACTTGCCGGCGTCGCACCGGCGGCCGTTGCTTTGTATGCGCGGCCAAGGGTAATGGACGGTGTTGACAGCCGCGCGAGCACCTGATCTTGAGTGCCATCGATCGCGTAAGTGAGCTCGACCGGTTTCACGTCCTTTCCAACTTTGCCGTCGGTTAGAACGGTGTAGCCAGAGCCCTTGAGGGCCGCCTCGAGTGCCGCCGCAAACTCCGATGTGTCCCTTTCCATCTTGATTGTCGTCGACCTCACGGGACTGATCTGCTCGGCGAGCCGGCTTGCCATGTCGGCGGCGATGGCACTTGCGGCGGGCCCGGAGACCGGCGCGGCGTTTGACCTGGCGTCAGACCCATCCCCAGCAGTTTGGCATGCGGTGAGAAAGCCGCTGATGATGATGACGAGAAGCTTGTGCATAGCTTAGCCTCCTCGCCGAATGGTAATCTTCTGCTGGCGCCAGCCGACGCCGGAGACGAGGATCGCCTCGTCGACGGCATAATCGACGATCATCAAGTCGTTCTTCATTCGGTAATTGACGATGCGGCTCTGGCCGCCGTGGATCACGACCAGCACCGGTGCATCCTGACCTGAGATCGACTTCGAAAACTGGATGTAGGTTTTCACGCCATCCGAATAGACCCGCGTCGGCTTCCAAGGTGCCGAGCCACTCACGGAATATGAGAAGTTCAGTTTGTCGGGTGCCGCCCCGGGAATGCCGCCGGTCTCGAGCCGGGAATTGATGTCGGCGAGCTTGGTCGAGACGTCCTCCGGATATTCGAAGCCGACGCGTGCCATGTACTGGCTCGGATGTGACTTGAGCTGGATGTAATAGGTGCGTCGCGACGTCGTGACCACCATCGAGGTGACAAGACCTACTTCCGACGGCTTGACGATCAGATGGATCGCTTGGCCGCCGATTGCACCGGAGGTGGCAGGCTCCACCTTCCAGCGAACAGTATCTCCAACGAGAACATCGCGGACGATCTCGCCGCTCTGGAGTTCGATATCGCAGACCTGCAAGGGCGAGCAGACAACGGACGGCTGGGTTTCGCCGAAGAGAAAGGTGACCTTGCCATCGGAGCCTGCCGTCACCAGTCCGGGCGCGACGCGCCATTTCCTGGAAATGGTCGTGCCATTCACCTCATTTGCCGTCATGGTCTGCGCCTCAGCGCCGCCCACAAAGACGAGTCCCGCCAAGCAGCCGGTGGCTGCAATTAGTGCTGTTCTGTGCATGTCAAATCCCCTGCCCTCAAAGCTGTGCCGTCCAGTCAAAATCCCTAACGTAGAGGCCGATCGGATTGAGGCGGATGGTCGCCTCGTCCTGCGGCGCGGTAAGCGCAACCGTCGCGATTCCGCGGAACCGGCGCGTCCCGGTTTCCTTGCCCTTCCGGTCCCGTTCGTATTCGGTCCAGTCGATCTGATAAGTCTGATTGGAGAGCGCCACTATGTTGTTGACCTCGATGGCGATCGTCGACGACTTCGCCTTTTCGAACGGCGAATTGCTGCGGAACCAGTCATTGATCTTCTGGGTCGAGGGATCGGAAGCTCGCAGAAGCGCATAGGTTCGATCGATATATTGCTTTTGCACTACGGCATCCGGTGTGACGCTGCGGAAGCTCGTTACGAAGTTGCCAAGCGTGGCGCGCACCACCCGCACATCCGCGTATTCGATCTGCTCGGGGAACCCTGAGGTGACCGAGGTGCCGAGCTTGTCGACCTGGACGATATAAGGCACCAGCTTCACCTGCGTGCTTAGGTATATCGCGTACCCGAAGCCGATCACGGCCATGGTCAGACCCAGTATGCCGACGATGCGCCATGCGGCCGCGGCCTGCACATAGGAGCCGTATCGCTCATTCCATTCCTGGCGCGCGGCAAGATACGGGTTTTCGGGAGCGCGTTTCGCTGCCATCGATCGATCACTTTCTGATTGCTATTAGTCTTTAAGTTCGGGAAGTGGCTTTGGTCCGCTGTGCCCACTGCGCGCCTGATCCAGCTTGGCGTTAGCAAGGCCTAGGATAGACCCGGCGTAGGCACCGGGAGAGCCGATGGCCTTCTCCTTGGTAGCCGAGCCCGCCGCTTTTCCTGCCGAGCCGATCCCTGCGCCGAAACCCCGCAGCATTGCGCCTGCGACGGATGACCCCGCGGCGCGCGCGGTTTGAGCCGCCGCAAATCCCGCCCCGGCAGCGCCCGCCGCGAGGAACCCTGCTCCTGTCGCAAACGATGCGGCCTGACCACCGTGCCTTATTGCCTCCATTCCGCCCGAGACGGACGCGCCCTGAACAACACCCTGCATGATGTTCGGGACGTAGATGGCGATAATGAAGACCACGACAGCGATACCAGCGATCGCAAGCGCAGTCTGGAACTGGTCGCCAATGTCGGGCTGGTCTGCCAACCCGATCAGCACCTCTGATCCGATACGCGAGATCATGACGAGCGCCATGAGTTTCATTCCGACCGAGAAGGCGTAGACCAAATATCGGACCGCGAAATCCTTTGTATAGGACGAGCCGCCAAGCCCCAGCATGATCATACCGGCAAGAAGGCCGATATACATCTCAACCATGACCGACACGAAAATCGCGGCGACAAGCGAGAATGAGATGACGACGACGACCATTGCAAAAGCAGCCGAGATCGCCAACGCGTTGTCCTCAAAAAGACCGAACTGTATCTTTTCCGACATCTTCGTTGCGACGGCGAGTCCAGCATTGAAGACGTCTGCTGGGGAGGCCGTGCCGCCTCCAGCCCCAATCTCAAACAAACTATCCACCACTGCCTTCGCAAAGGCCGGCCCCTGTCCCAAAACGAAGGCAAAAAAGCCGACGAATATGATCCGCCGGACAAGCTCGGCAAACCAGCTGTCTAGCGAAGCTGCCTGCAATGCGAGCCAGACGGCGGCGATGCCAATCTCGATTGTCGCGAGGATCCAGAACAAGGATTTCGCCGCATCCATGACAGTAGTTTCCCACCCCTTTGCGGCCGTGGTGATCTGGCTCTGTAATGAGGTCAGCACTGAACCTTCTTGGGCGACTGCCGGCTGTGCTGCCAGCATGCAGAAGGTGGCAATCACCATCGCGGTGCGGAGCCGCCGAAGACATATTGTTGTCATGTGCTTACCACTCGACTTTCATCTTTTCGCCGCCGGAGGTGGAAGGGGCAGTCCCGCTGAAGAATTTCTCACGCCGCGCCTGCGCAAGGTCCTTGTCGGTCTGTTCGGTCTGGAGCCAGGTGCCCATCATCGTCATTTGCTGCGAGACGAGGCCGCGAAGCTTCTGAATCTGGGCGACCTGTTGCGCGGCGATCTCATGCCCGACCTGCAGGGCTTTCATCTGCCCGTCGGCGGTCTCGGACATGGACCGCAGCGAGGACATCGTGCCTTCCTCGCTATCGAATTGCTCGGCCGTCAGACTCGCCGCCTTCAGCGTGCTGGCGATCGTGTCCCGGTTCGTATCGGACCAGGACTGATAGGTGGTAGAAAACGACGAATTGTCTGGCAGGTTGGTTTTAAGGCTTGAGTAGCTCTGAAAACGTTGTTGCAACACATCATCCGCATTGCCCATGGAAAACGAGATGCTCTGGCCCTGGTCGACGATGCTGCGCAGCTGGTTGAGATCGCTTTCGACCTGCCCCCACATATGCGACGGAAGCGTCGCCGTGTTCTGGAGGAGGTTTTGGTAGATATTCAGCTGCGTTTCGATCTGTTGTGCGAGCTGGCTGATCTGGGTGAGCTGGTTCTGGATCTGCTCGCCGGACTTCCCGACCAAAGCGACCAGCTCGCCATTATTGAGGACCTGCGTCCACTCGGTGGCGGCACCCGTGGCAGTTCCAGCATTTGCGGGCACGACAGTGCCGGCCATCAATGCGACAGCCGCCAGGCCAGTGAGCAATTTATTCGAGGTTGAGCAGCGCTGCGGCATCCTGAACTCCTCTCGTTCGTAGCCAGTGGATCGGCCAGTCGCGGCCGTGTTTGGAACTGAGCGTGCGGATGCGCTTCAGGTCTTCCTTGCCGGATGCGCCAACGAAACTGAGCGCCACGGGGCCGAGCGACATGTCGAAGAGCCGCCTGCCTTCGGACGTTGCGACGTAATATTCTCGCTTAGGAATCGCATTCGAAACGATCTCGATCTGTCTCTCGTTGAAGCCAATCCGCTCATAGAACTCGCGGGTCCCAGGCTCACTTGCGGCGCCGTTCGGCAGGCAAATTTTCGTGGGGCAGGATTCCTTCAACACGTCGATGATGCCGGAACGCTCAGCATCGGAAATGGATTGCGTGGCCAATACCACCGCGCAGTTCGCCTTGCGCAGCACCTTCAGCCACTCTCGGATCTTGCTCCTGAAGACCGGATGGCCGAGCATCAGCCAGGCTTCGTCTAGGACGATGAGGCTCGGTGAGCCATCGAGGCGCTTTTCGATGCGGCGGAACAGATAGGTGAGAACAGGTACGAGGTTCCGCTCGCCCATGTTCATCAACTCTTCGATCTCAAAGGTCTGGAATGAGCCAAGCAACAGTCCGTCTTTCTCAGCATCGAGAAGCTGGCCCATGGGACCATCGACGGTGTAGTGATGGAGCGCGTCCTTGATCTCGCGCATCTGTACGCCGCTTACAAAGTCCGAGAGAGATCGGCCCGCTGCACTGGCCATCAAGCCAATCTGGCGAGAGACCGCATTGCGGTGGTCCGGGGTGATGGTCACGCCCTGCAGCGCGATCAACATCTCGATCCATTCCGCGGCCCATGCGCGATCACTGTCGCTGGAGAGGTCCGACAGCGGGCAGAAGGCCAGCGCCTTCGCCTCTTCTTGAGCGTCGCCACCGATCTCATAGTGATCACCTCCGGTGGCAAGGGTCAGCGGAAGGAGAGAGTTCCCCTTGTCAAAGGCGAAGATCTGGGCGCGTTCATAGCGCCGGAACTGCGCGGCGATTAGTGCAAGCAGCGTCGACTTGCCCGAACCGGTCGGCCCAAAAATGAGTGTGTGACCGACGTCGTCGACATGTAGGTTCAGCCGGAACGGCGTCGACCCGCTCGCCACCTGCATCAGTGGCGGTGAATTCGGCGGGTAGAACGGGCACGGCGCGACAGGGGAGCCCGACCAGACAGAGTTGAGCGGAATGAGATCGGCAAGGTTGCTGGTATTGATCAGCGGTTCGCGGATGTTGCAATACCAATTGCCCGGTAGGCTGCCGAGGTAGGCATCGGTGGCGTTGAGCGTTTCGATGCGCGCCCCGAAGCCCTCCGCCTGAATAAGTCTGCGGATGGACTCTGCCTTTTCCTGCAGTCCTTCACGATCGTGATCGAAGAGAACGATGACGGGCGTGTAATAGCCGTATGCGACCAACTGCGACGAAGCCTGGGCGATAGCCTCTTCTGTCTCGGCGACCATGTTCATGGCGTCCTGATCAAGCGAACGGCTCTGCGTCTGAAAAAGCTGGTCGAAGAATGGGCGCACCTTCTGCTGCCATTTCTTGCGGGTCCGCTCCAGTTTTTGTCTGGCCTCCTGCGCGTCGAGAAAAATGAAGCGCGACGACCAGCGGTAGGTTAGCGGCATGAGATCGAGGCTGTTGAGGATCCCCGGCCAGCTCTCGGCCGGCAGGCCGTCGATCGCGACGACACCGAGGAAGCGGCTTTCAACCTTTGAGGTCAGCCCATGTTCAAGCTCGGCGGTCGCGATCCAGTCGAGAAACATGGGCACATCCGGCAGCCGGATCGGATGGTTGTCACCAGTGATGCAGAAGCGAACGAATTGGAGCAGTTCGTCGTAGCGGGCAACCCGCGCCCCTCCCCTCTCGAGAGCCTCCCGCGTTTCCATGCGACGGATCGAAAGCGTATTGGCGAAATACTGCTCGATCTCGCGGACCGCGTTCTTGAAAATGAACAGCACCGTGTCGGCATAGGTCTTCTTGCGGCTCACCTCGTCCGAGTAGATGTATTTGCTGAGCGCCGTTTTTTTGGATTCGAGCGGCCGATAGGTCAGGATCAGCGCGTGTTTACTCTCGAAATGCCCCTGTTCGCGGGCGAAATGCGCCCGCCGCTCGGCGTCGATCGCGCGAGTTACAGGATCGGGAAAGTGACAACGATTATCCGACGGATAGTCGAATGTCGGGATGCGAACTGCCTCGACCTGGATCATCCAGCCGCTCCCGAGCCGCGAGAGGATTGTATTGATATGGCGCGACAGTTCGTTGCGATCGAGGGCCGTGGCGCTCTCTGAATCTGGTCCCGCAAAATACCAGGCGGCCATCAGGCTTCCGTCTTTCAACAGGAGAACACCATTGTCGACGAGGCCGGCATAGGGGACGAGATCAGCAAAGGATGGGTCGGGGGCCCGGAAGCGTTTGAGAGCGACCATGCGTTCCTCTCAATACCGGCGCCACGGCGAGGAGGTCGCCTTGTAGTAATGCTTGTACGAGATATGGCGGACATAGACCTGTCGCATGAGCGGATCGGCCTTTGCCATCATTCTCAAGAGCCCGACGATGACAATCCAGACGCCAACGCCGAAGAGCGCCGAATAGATCGTAAGAACGACGAAGATGAGGATGACTGCGGCCAAGCCGGTGATCAGCACCAGTTCCCGGTCCGCGCCCACCAGAAGGTTCGGGCGCGACAGCGCGCGGTGGATGCGGTTCCGCTGCAGACCGGACGCGGACTCAGCCATTTGTCACTCCTGCGCCTTGGAAGCCGTCCGAGGCGACCAGCTCCCTCGTCAGGCCAATTGAAGCTCCAGTCGCGCCGAACAGGCCCACAATGGTCGTGGCACCGAGCAGAATGCCGGCGACGAGAACCACGTATACAAGTCGCCGCGCGAAGTCGTTCAACTCCCCACCAAATATGAGCATGCCGCCGGCTATGGCGACAGCCGCAAGTGCGATGTATCCTGCGACAGGTCCGGTGATCGACTCTTGAATCTGCTGCAGTGGTCCTTCCCAGGGCAGTCCGCCACCGCCCGAACTGGCGAGTGCCGGATCAAGCGAAGCGAGAACTGTCGTTAGGACAGAGAATGTGACCTTGGCGAGCGAAGGCTTACGCGACATGACGGGCCTCCTCTTCCTCATCGAGTTGGTCTGAACCGATCTGGTATTGGCCCTCCGCGAACCGTTCGATGTGGATGACGTCTCGAACCCGTCGCCCGCGCGGTGTCCGTTCAATGGAGATGATGAGGTCGACTGCCTCACCGATAACCTCGTGCATCGGCTGCTGGCTTGCTTCTGCGGTCAATTGTTCAAAGCGGCGGAGGGCCGACATGGCGGTGTTCGAGTGAATTGTCGCAACGCCTCCGGGATGACCGGTGTTCCACGCCTTCAGCAGAGTCAACGCGGCACCGTCGCGGACTTCGCCGACGACAATCCTGTCGGGGCGCAGTCGCATCGTGCTCTTCAGCAATCGTGACATATCAACGGTATCGCTGGTATGCAGAAGAACGGCGTTCTCGGCCGAACAATGAATTTCGGCGGTATCTTCGAGGATCACCAAACGGTCTTCGGGGGCGAATTTGACGATCTCATCGATCAACGCGTTCGCAAGCGTCGTTTTGCCAGAACCGGCGCCCCCGGATACGATGATGTTTCGCCTTTTGGAAATCGCCTTTCGGATCATTAAGGCGTGGCATCCCGTCAGCGCGCCTGACCGCACATATTCTTCCAGCGGAATTAGGCGTGGGGCACGGCGGCGGATCGTAAAGGCTGGCTTGGCGACCGCTGGTGGTAAAAGGCCTTCGAAGCGGTGCCCACCTATCGGGAGCTCGCCGGAGATGATCGGTTGCTTCGTGTCTACCTGGGACTGAAGGAAATGCGCCACAATTCCGATCACCGTTTCCGCGGCGACGGGGGACATTTCGCCGGCCGCCGCAACGCCGTGAGCGAGGCGCTCAATAAAGAGCTTTCCGTCCGGATTGAGCATTATTTCGATCACATCCACGTCTTCCAATGCGGCGCACAGCTTATGGCCGAGCGCGTCTTGAAGTTTGCAGACAAGCCGGTGGTGAGAGCGGAGCTGGTTCATGGATTTCTCCTTTTCCGCTGCCCATCTGGGGAGATGAATTCAGAACGGTAACTGGATGGACGAAGCCTCAGGAATGTCTCGGCGTTCACCGGTAAGGTGCCCGCGACGGCAATTGTCTTGCCAATGTTCTTTGGTTCGCCCAATCGCGATAGGTGCCACCCAACGCGTGCAAGGATCCGCTCGAATCGAAGATCGGTCACCGTGACGAGCTCCGTGTACCCATTTGCGATGCACCATTCGATGATGCCTGCGAACATGGTCAAAGTGGCCTCGTGGACGAGGCCTCCTCCGCGAAGATCGACCAAGGTTGTGTCCACGCAAAAACGGGAGCTTTCGATCATACTTGGATGGGCGTTTAGGTGTCCATGCGTTAGCAGTGACGAAAAGACATGGGTCACCATCGTCGGACCCATGGCCGGCAGGAGTCTAGCGCATCCTGCCACACGAGCGCTGTCCGATACGGCGAGTATGTAAGTCGGCTGGAGAGCGTCGAAGACGTCCGCTTCCCGGCCGTCAAGAACACCGACCTCCCAACCCAACCGATTTGAAAACACTTGAGCTCGAAGTCGATGATGTGCTTCGAGAAGGTGCTGTGCAGGAAGCCCATGTCTGGTCGATATCGCAACAACCTTCATACTGATCTCCGTCGCTTAAATTTATCGACAAAGATCAGCACGGATTAGAATGGCTGGGCAGTTGTAGAATCCTACAAGGTATTTTGGTGAGTCGCGCGCGGTTTTGGGCGACAACGCGCTGATCTGATCTCGCGTGTTATTCCCTTAGTTGTAGGAATCACCAGTGAACAAATATGCAACGAACGTTGTGACTCGGAGCGGTAACAGATTGGATTTGCAAGGGAAATACAGATGGCGGCGTTAACCATAGGTCAAGGGGCGTCCCGGCTATTAACAGTTTATTAGCCGCATTTTCCTTGCCGGCCCGCGAGAATCGGACATAATAACGGTTCAGTGGCAATATCGGGCCGAAAACCGTTATCTGAAAGATTTCTGACAATGAACGCTAATTCGATGGCTTCGCTTAAGATGCCGATGCACTTTGAAGATCAAATCCTAGAACAGGGTGATTTGATCTCGAAAAAGCTGCACCTACTTAGCGTACAACGATTCCCGCCCAACGCGAAAAAGACATTGCGAAGCTTCTCGCTGGCGGAGGTCGCGACCTATGTCGGCGTATCGCAGAGCACATTGAAAAAGCTGCATCTGGACGGAAAGGGCCCCTCCCCTCAAACATCGTCCTCCGGTCGTCGCTCCTACACCGCCGAACAGATGTTGGAACTGCGTCAATATCTGGATACGCACGGTCGATCCGACAACCGCATGTATGTTCCCCACCGGCGCGGCGGTGAAAAGCTGCAGGTGCTTGCTGTAGTCAACTTCAAAGGGGGCTCGGGGAAAACCACGACCGCCGCGCATTTAGCGCAGTACCTGGCATTGACGGGGCATCGCGTCCTTGCCGTAGACCTCGACCCTCAAGCATCCCTTTCGTCTCTGCACGGCTTCCAACCGGAGCTCGATCAGATCGCGTCCATCTATGATGCCATTCGCTATGATGGTGCGAGAAAGCCGATCTCGGAGATCATCCAGACCACTAATTTTCCTGGATTGGACATTGTCCCTGCAAACCTCGATTTGCAGGAGTATGAATATGACACGCCGCTTGCGATGTCTGATAAGTCTTCTAATGAAGGCAAAACGTTTTTCACCCGCATATCGCGGGCTTTGGCTGAGGTCGACGATCGTTATGATGTCGTCGTCGTCGACTGTCCACCGCAGCTCGGATATTTGACGCTGACCGCACTGACCGCAGCTACAAGTGTTCTGATAACAATCCATCCGCAGATGCTCGACGTGATGTCGATGGGTCAGTTCCTTCTGATGCTTGGTGGAATCCTAAAGCCGATCCGTGCCGCTGGTGCGGAAGTGAACCTCTCCTGGTACAGATACTTGATTACGCGCTACGAGCCGACCGATGTTCCGCAAGCCCAGATGGTCGGCTTTATGTCCACGATGTTCAACGAGTTCATACTAAAGAACCAGATGGTGAAGTCGACGGCGGTTTCAGATGCCGGAATTACCAAGCAAACTCTGTACGAAGTCGATCGGGCATCCATGAATAGAGGCACGTATGACCGTGCGATGGAATCGTTGGATGCAGTGAATGCTGAAATTGCCGGCCTCGTTCACGAGTCATGGGGACGTCGATTTGTCAGCTGACAAAAACGAACGTTTTATGCGGAAAAACAAGCAGCTAACGGCTGCTCGGAGCAAATGAGATGGCACGGAAAAATCTGCTCGAGGGACTTGCTGACCTGCATGAAGATAGCGGCACGGCACCTGCATATCCAATGCGAGGCGCAGGCAAATCTCTCGTGCGTTCGCTGGACGAGCTGGCAAAGCAGGCTGACAAATATCTCGAAGGCGAGGCAATTATCGAACTTGATCCGGCACAAATTGAAGGCTCCTTCGTAAAGGATCGGATATCAGACGACGACGGCGAGTATCAAGATCTGCTAGAGGCAATTAGGGTACGTGGGCAGGATACGCCTATTCTCGTGCGGCCCCATACAAAGGTCGATGGTCTTTATCAGGTTGTCTTCGGCCACAGACGGGTAAGGGCAGCAAGGGACCTCGGCAGAAAAGTCCGGGCTATTGTCAAGGCAATCGACGACCGTTCCCATGTCATTGCTCAAGGGCAGGAAAATTCCGCGCGCGCGAATCTCTCTTTTATCGAAAGGGCGTTATTTGCCAAGCGCCTGGATGATCTTGGTTACGGCCGAGAGGTGATTTCCTTGGCATTGTCCGCGAATGCGGCTTCGGTCTCGAAGATGATGACGGTGGCAGAGCGCATCTCGGCTAACGTCATAGAAAAAATCGGGTCGGCTCCCGGTGTGGGCCGAGAGCGCTGGATAGAGCTTTCACTTCTAGTCGGAAAATTCGCCAATAGCGGCAAAGTGTCAGAAGTTTTGAGCACGGACGGCTTCGACGCATTGCCGTCCGATGAACGCTTTTCATCTCTGTACAAGGCGCTCAACAGAACAGCGCGGCCCGTGAGGAAGGCGGAGGTTTCGACTCAAAAGGCGAAGTGGCAGCCCCGGGACAAGGCAGTGCAGGCCGAAATCAAGAATACGGGCAAAGCTTTCTCGCTCTCGATGAAGGCGAAGAATGCTGGCCGTTTCGGAGAATATCTTTCCCGCAATTTGGATGCGCTCTACGAGCAATTCCTGAAGGAGGGAAGCAAAGGAGACTGAAGCCGCAAAAGAAAAAGGCCCCCAAACGACCAAGTCGTGGAAGCCCTTCTCGTATTCCCTAAGCAAGATTGAGAATCGCATTTCCACGAATCCCTGTCAAGAGTCGTAACCGTCGATTTGGCGGGCGGATCTCTTTTGCCTCAATTAAGGTGAGAGAAAAAATGCAGATTGGAAGTGTGACGACGCCCTTCGGGCGGCGGCCGATATCGCTTGCCCAGGTAAGAGGGCAAATGAAAACGGCTGAGATGCGGCCAGGTAAGACGGCCGACAAATGGAAGATCTTTCGCGATGCCTCGGAGGCGAGGGCAGTGCTCGGCATTCAGGACCGCGCCCTTGCCGTTCTTGATGCGCTCTTGACCTTCTATCCCGACAATGAGCTTTCGGAAGAGCGCGGCCTGGTGGTGTTCCCATCAAATGAACAGCTTTCCGTTCGAGCGCATGGTATTGCTGGCACGACATTGCGCCGCCACCTTGCTGCACTCGTCGATGCTGGACTGATCCAGCGCAAAGACAGTGCTAATGGCAAACGATACGCCCGAAAGGACAATGGCGGCCAGATCGAAGATGCGTTCGGCTTCAGCCTCGCGCCGCTGCTTGCTCGCGCCGAAGAGCTTGCGCAGCTCGCACAGCAGATAGCAGCCGAGCGCCGGCACTTCCGCAGCGCCAAGGAAGCACTGACGATCTGCCGTCGTGACGTTCGTAAGCTGCTGACGGCTGCGATAGAAGAGGGCGCTTCTGGCGATTGGGAAAAGCTGGAGGGCTACTACGTGCAGCTGCTCGCAGGCATCCCCCGCTCCCCAACCCTCAAAGATATTGAATCCGTCCTCGACGAAATGCGAATGTTGCGTGAAGAGATCATCAACCAACTGGAATTTCAGGAAGATTCTCAAAAAACAGATACCAATGATGTCCAAATTGGACGTCACATACAGAATTCAAAACCCGAATCCAGCAATGAATTTGAACCTCGCTCTGAAACAGAGCAGGGGGCGAAATCGAACCCAGACATTGGGCGAATGCGAGAGCCGATAAAGGCTTTTCCACTGGGAATGGTCTTGCAGGCCTGCCCTGAGATTTCGAATTACGGGCCGGGCGGGGCGGTCGGGAGTTGGCGCGATCTCATGTCAGCCGCGGTGGTCGTGCGATCGATGCTGGCCGTCAGTCCGAGTGCCTACCAGAATGCCTGTGAGGCACTCGGTGCCGAGAATGCTGCGGCCGTGATGGCCTGCATCCTCGAAAGGGCAGGGCACATCAACAATGCGGGCGGTTATTTGCGTGACCTCACCCGCAAGGCAGAACGCGGAGAGTTTTCACTTGGGCCGATGTTGATGGCGCTGATGCGAACGAATGGTTCGCCAGGCCGGAGAGCATCATGAGCTGCAAAAAGCTGATGCTGTTTGGAGACCGCAGCAAGGTGAGATCCTGGCTTGTGGTCTCCCGAGTATCGCCGATAAGCTATCAATCTAAAGTGGGGTCGCTGAAAACAGCATATTCGAAGGGCCGTAACCTCGGATGCAAAGAGCTGTGTAGCCTTCTGAACGAAATCATCCGGACATCCGCGCCGGCGGAACAACGGCGCTGGAGACGCTGCTTTCGGCCGCGGGGTTCGCGGAGTGGTTTATTGATCGCAAGTTACGATCGGCTGCTTGTCGGCTGTCAGTTGTTAAGCCTGTACGGCGATCCACCGTTTTGTCGACATCCCTACATTTGCACGCGCGAACCCAAAGATATCCAGCGTCGACAGCTCTTTTTACCGCAACTCGGACAACAGCCGAAGAACTCGTGTTCGAAATTCATCAATGCGACCGTACGTGCCGATAACATCATGAGTCTTGCTATTGCACCAAGATGGGGTTTGAGGGCTATGCTAGTCTCATAGACGTTCCGCTTCTGGATGTGACACCCTTCGACCGGGCCAAGAAGTTGGGCGCTGCGCCTTTGGCACAGGCCGAGATCTCGCAATTTAAGAGCAGGTGGCCCCGAGGCGCTTTTGAGCCCGTTGCCGCCGCTCCGGTCAATTGGCCTCAGAGCGGTCTGACGTTTTCCGCCTTTAACTTGCCGGTCTTCCGATCCTGACCGAGATCGTAGGAAACGGACTGTCCCTCTCTGAGATAATCGCCATATTGCAGGGCGGTGACATGCACGAAAACGTCGCCTCCTCCGCTTTCCGGCGTGATGAAACCAAAGCCTTTATCGGCGTTGAAGAACTTAACCTTGCCAGTTGGCATAACAATCCTCGTGTCTTCGCAGTTTAGGCAGCAAACTAACGACCAGCCACAGCAAGAATCAAGCCAGTCTGCTTCCGCCGAGTGATGTCGCGCTCTTTGGATAGAGTGGACGAAAGGCCGTGCCCCAGCCGTTGTTTCTATCACTCTGGCTCCGGCAGGTTTAAGGTGTAACGCGTATGTCGGCGTTCACCGCTGCGGTTCATTGCCCCCTTCTCCACCATATCATGAAGGTCTCGAGTCGCCGTTGCCCGGGAAGCCCCTGTGATCGAGATGTAATTTTCCGCGCTCAGGCCACCTTTGAAGCCTTCAATCCCTTCGCGGAACATGCGGGAGATCGCCTTGGCGATTGTTGAACTGGTCGCGGAACCGTTCATAGAACTTTGCCTTGCGGATATAAAACGCAACGCGCGTGAGAGTCGTCTGCTGCGCATCGAGAATGGTTTGCAAGAAGTAGAGTAGATGAGCCTTTCGATTATATCGAGCTTACGCTGATTTGTTTCGAGCTCTCCGTAATAAGCCTTGCGGCTCCTTTTGATCGTATATGCAAGCGAGATCAGGCTCGGTTGCCCGATGTTTTGCGCGAGCGACTTTTGAGGGCCGAACAAGCAGCCCAGCAGGTCGCCGCGCTGAAGAAAGATCGTGACGAGCCGGCATACCATCATGCGGGTTCGAGACGAGAAACCACCTCGGTCGTTGGCAGAAGGAACAATGATGACCGGCTACACCATTGAACCGGACGGGCGTCAGGTGGAGGAGGAAATCCACCTTGGCGGGGTTGGCCGAACAGGTCGTGGCAAGCACGGATTGGAAGGAGATCTCCGCCGGGAAAGGAAGCTCGCGGGGCAAAAAGCGCGGGCGCTCCCTTATGAATCAGCTAGTCAAGGACGAACTAACCCGAAGCGATGTGCCTCGTCCAACAGCGCCCTAACGGAAGAGGGCTGCCACCTCCTGCCACCACGCGCCGGCCGTTCCCCCATCTGATCCAGTTGCGCGGCAATGTCGCGCAGCGACAAACTGGGGTCGGCGATGGTGATCGCGGCGACCAACTTCATCAAATGATCTTCGGGCGCGCGGCGCGGTGAGCGGGCCAGCAGCTCTGGCTCTGCAAGCTTCTCACGAACCATCCGATGCACCGCGCGGCGTAATCGTTGGACCGTCCAGTGATGACCGCGACGGTTAAGGACGCGCACGACGTTGTCCCAACTATGCTGTGGCCTGAGCTGCCTCACGGTCGGCAGCCAGGTCTGTGCCGACGAAATCAGTTCGTCGAGATAAAGTTTCTCGCGTGCTTTCGACACCGCCTTGATCGCCTCCGGTCGGCGCTCGCGCAGACCGGGATTTCCGGGAAGCTTCCCTCTGGCTTTCGCAGCCTTGATGCCAGCTTTGGTTCGTTCGGCGATCAGGGCGCGCTCAAGCTGGGCGACGGCGCCGAGCACCTGCAAGGAAAACATTCCCTGCGGCGTGGACGTATCGATCGGATCGCGCAGCGAGCGGAAATGAACTCCGCGCTTTTCGAGGTCTTCAATCACGTGAAGCAGATGGCTGACTGATCGGGCCAAGCGATCGAGACGAACGACGACTAGCACGTCGCCAGAGGTGAGATCCTTCAGCACTTTGGTGAGCACCGGTCTTGTGCGGGATAACCCGGATCCGTGCTCCTGATGAATGCGATCGCAGCCGGCGGCGCGCAACTCATCGACCTGGGCATCGTTGAGCTGATCGTCAGTCGAAACCCGGGCGTATCCGATCAGCCGGGGCCGCGGAGAGGGGGAGCTGGCGATTGCAACCTGGGGCATTCGTTCTGGCTCTTTTTTGATGGCCTTTGTACAGATAATGAATGCATGAGAAAATGGGGATTTGCAAGCGTGTTTTATGACAAAAATGGGAGGCGATAGAGAGCGTTCTATGACGTGAGGCAGGCATCGACCCATCGCCGCCCGAGAACGCACGTCAGCGGGCATCTATGGCGAAAACGCAGGGAAATCGGCTATTTCGGAAGAGGTCGCTCCGGCTCCGGCTTTTTGATGAGGTTCTGACGCCGAGAGGCGGTCGGGGAGGGGAAGAGCTCGACCGGTTCAGCACGCGTTATTTCCGCTCAATCAGGCAGAATTTCCAGCGACCCAAAATGAAAAGCCCTCAAGGGGCCCGGATTTGCGGCTTTTCCGCCAATTCTCACGGACAAATACGCTATCTCTTGCCGCCAAAAACCATCACCTATCGATACGCAGTACTTATCGGAAGTGACAAGTTGCCTCGGCAACAACATCCAGTGACGGACACTAAATCTAAGATAGCGACCGTTTAGTAAATCATTTACCATATTTTCAATGCGTTACGATTTCGCCAAATTGCCCCTCCAGACCCTATCGCGGCCGGTTTCGGACGCCGCATCGTCACTGTCACGTCTCGACGAGCGCATCGCCCGATCGACGGTCGGCTCCGGCTTCCTCGATCGCGCCCACTTTTCCGATGCCTGCGCCTCGCTGTGGCTCGACGGCGAGCTCGTCCATCTCGAGGACCTGGTGCTGCACGACGCCGGCCACGACATCCGCACGCCGACCCACGAGCTGACAATCGCCCGCGACGTGCTTCGCAGCCGCCGGCGACTCGCGGCGCAGCCACCCGGCTGGGCGCTGCGCCCGGATGGTCTGCGCGCCTTGCGCGGGCAGGGGTGGCTTGCACCATCACACGACGACGACGGAGCAGTTGATGGGATCGCCCAAAACACCGTGCCGTTGGCCGCACCCGCTGCAGACGCGATCGGCGGAGGGGAGGGGGACGATCCGGATAAGGATCCCAACGATCCCCTGGCGGAACACCTGGCCGAAATCGACGCCGTGATCGCCCGCTCGGAAGCAGCGCTAACCGAAGCCAAATTGCCCGGGCCGCGCACTACGCGGGACAAAGATCCGCTGGTCTACGATCTCGATTGGGACGAGGACGCACGGCTCGACGAATGGCGCGTCGTCCTGGGCGAAACCGAAGGCCTGCCGCCGGTGTTGCGCGCCGCGCTGTTGCTCGACGCCTGGAACGACCTGCAGGTCCTGCAACACGCGCCCTGGCTCGGCCGGCTGCTGGCTGCCGAAACGCTGCGCCATGCCGGCCTCACGACCGGCGCCCACCTCGCCGCGATCAATCTCGGCCTCAAATCCATTCCCGTCGAACGGCGTCGGCATCGCGCGCGCGACACCCGCCTGCTGGCGGTCGTTAACGGCATCATTACGGCCGCGGAGCTCGGTCTCAAGGAGCATGACCGGCTGGCGCTCGCAAAACATATGATGGAGCGGCGCCTGGTCGGCCGGCGCTCTTCCTCCAATCTGCCGGGTCTGATCGAGCTCGTCATGGCGCGGCCGCTGGTCTCGGCCGGCATGGTCGCCGAGACGCTGAAGGTGACGCCGCGAGCGGCGCTCAGGATCGTCGAGGAGCTTGGGCTCAGGGAGATGACGGGGAGGGGGAGGTTTCGGGCGTGGGGGATAATGTAAGGGTCTTTTCTTTGTGCGCCGCAGCCGCGGATCGGAGATCATCACAATCAAGTCGCATCAAACGTCAATACAACTCATGCTTTACAGGAGATCACAAAACCATACGAAAATACATACACATAAGCGAGCGAACAAAAATCGGGACCTCTTAGTGAGGGCGCTTCTTATAGTTGTTGATGACGTCGCGGTAACGACTTGGGCCCGTTGAATCTCCCGCTGTTTTCGAAGAGATTCAAGCCACAGGGAAAGACTCGACATCACAATCTGCTGTCGGAGCCAAGAGCGGTCGAATCGACAGGAGCGAGGCGATCAGCCTGTACGAGGAGATCATGGCAAAACCGTACGCGAAGGAAATCGACAGCCTAGAAGCAACATTTGCTTGGGCGAAAAGCAAGGATATTGACGATCTGCGGGCGGCGATCCGCACTGCAGGCCTTTTCCCCCTCCAGGCGATCGGTTCCGGTGGTTCACTCACCGCCGCGCATGCGCTTGTTACCCTCCATCAGACATTTACCGGTCGTCTTGCCTCGGTGTCGACACCGCTTGAAGTTTCCGCAGACCCACTCGTCGGCGTGTCCCATTGGCTATTGAGTGCGGGTGGCGGAAACGTGGACATCATCGCAGCCGCAAAAACACTCGTGACACGCGAGCCGCGCCAGCTCGCGATAATGTGCGGGAGAGAAGACAGTCCGCTTGCCGATCTGTGCCGCCGCCATCCCTATGTGGACCTTTTGATCGCACCGCCGCCGGCCGGCAAAGACGGATTTTTGGCGACCAATTCGTTGCTAGGCTTCATCTCGCTTCTCGCTCGGGCCTACGCCTTCGAGCACGATGGCGATCGAGAGTGGCATGCAGCGGTCGCGATCGTCGATCAGCTGCTTTCTGCGCAAAGTGATGCGGTCGCGTCCTGGCGAGCAAAAACCGGCAGCCTTTGGTCGCGCGGCACGACGCTGGTAGTTCATGGCCCGATGACGAAGGTTGGCGCGATCGACCTAGAATCGAAATTCACCGAAGCGGCTCTTGGGAATCTTCAACTCGCAGATTATCGAAACTTCGCGCATGGCCGCCATCATTGGCTCGCCAAGCGAGGAGACATCAGCGGAGTGCTGGCCCTGGTTTCAGATCATGACCGTGCACTGGCGGAAAAAACGCTGGACCTGATCCCTGGGGACATACCGAAAGCCGTTGTCGACCTTCCCGGTACGCCTGTCGCTACCATGATCTCTTCACTCATCGCAGCCCTGAGGATCACCGAGTGGGCAGGCCTGGCGGTGGGAATCGATCCAGGACGGCCAGGCGTGCCGGATTTCGGGCGCAAGCTCTACAATCTGCCCCTGCCGCGGTCCGGGAAGACCAAGCTTGCCCTTTCGATTGGCTCTCGCGACGAGGCCGCGATATCCCGAAAGGCAGGCAAGACTGCCGCCAGTATGGACGGAGAAGAACTTGCTGGCTGGAAGGGCGCTCTGACGGCTTATCGTAAGCAGCTTGTGAACAAGCGATTTTCCGCCGTCGTATTCGACTATGATGGCACGCTTGTTGATACGCGGCATCGTTTTCAGCTGCCACGTCAGGACATCGTCGCTGAGCTGATCCGGATCCTGAGAGCCGGTGGTCGCGTCGCGATTGCCACCGGGCGCGGTTCGTCCGTTAGGAAAGATCTGCAAAAGGTGTTGCCGGAACGATACTGGGACGACATCCTCGTCGGTTATTACAATGGAGCAGAAATTGCGCCATTGAGCGACGCGGCCGTCCCTGATGGAATGGCGGCGTGCTGCCTCGAACTCGCGTCTCTGGCGATTGCGCTACAGCGCCATCCAGAGCTCGCCAAATTCGCCGAACAGACCGACCGGCAGTTTCAGATCACGCTTCAGGCGAAGACTGACGTGGGCGAGGGGAGGCTATGGGACATTGCCCATCAGGTCATCCTGGCGACCGAAAGCGAGGGCGTGAAGGTGACGCGCTCAAGTCATTCCGTGGACATCGTTGCGGCCTCGGTTTCGAAACTCAATGTCGTCGAGAGACTGAGGGGGCAATTGGGGCCGACTCCGATCCTTGCGATCGGGGATCGCGGCCGGTGGCCGGGCAATGACTTCGAGCTTCTGCGTGGCGAAGATTCGCTCAGCGTCGACGAAACGAGTGTTGATGCTGCAAGCTGCTGGAACCTCGCCGAAGCTGGGCAACGCGGCGTGGAGGCGACACTGGATTATATCAGGCATCTCGAGGTCGTGGACGGGCATCTCGGCTTTGTGAAGGATGCGCTGACGTGAACGAAGGACTTGGGCTGCGGATATTGAGCGAGATCATGGCCTGGGACGACGACCAGGCCAGGCGCGAGTTCAGCTGGTTGCGTCTGATGTCGAAGCTGAAATACGACGGCTATCGCGATTTTCAAGCGGGTATGCGGTTTATTGAAAGCCTTGGTACTTGGCTGCAGCAGTTTGATCCCAGCGAGCGCCCCACGGCCTACGCGTTCGTGCGTCAATCCCTGATCTATGTGGGTCAGGCAGAGATGAACCGCCTCGTGGAGCAGTTCTATCCGTCCGTCGTGCGTGAGCGCATCATCAGCATGGTCGCGGCGGAAAAGGGAATTCCGCGCTACCGGGTCTGGGCCGACAGCGATGCGAGAGATGCAGCCGATCGCTTGCGGCGGCAGACGCTCTTCATGGGATTGAGTGACGGCGCCAGGATTGATGGCATCAGGCATAGTAATGTCGGCATCCTCACCAACGAGCAGTTTGTACTGGCGACCCAGCTCGACGAAGACAAATGGCAAGATCTGATCGACGATCTTCGCAAGGACCTCAAGGATCCGGACGCACAGTTCAGGCTGGTTTACTTGATCGACGATTTCGTCGGGACCGGGACGTCGTTCCATCGTTGGAACGAGAAGAAGCAGAAGTGGTCCGGAAAGCTTTCGCGCTTCAAGGAATCGCTTGAGAATGTCGTCGGTGCGCTTTCGGCCAAGGTGTTGTCCCCCGATTGGGAACTCTGCGTGCACCACTATATCGCGACGCATGCGGGCGCTGGCGAGATGGTCAGGCGGGTTGGCGACGCTAAGGACGCTTTGAAAACGGAGGGATGGACGGAGACGATCAATTTCTCGTTTGGGGCGGTTCTGCCGCAGGATCTTCCAGTAGACAAAAGCCCCGCGCCATTCGAGGGCTTCATCGCGCTCACCCAGAAATATTACGACCCGAAGATCCAGACCGAGCATACGGATGTCGGAGGGGTCGAGCACCTGGGACTCGGCTATGGCGGATGTGCCTTGCCACTGGTTCTCGAACACAATACGCCCAACAATTCCGTCGCCATACTCTGGGCAGAGACCGAGGGTGGCGAAGCAACGCCGGCAATGCGTCCGCTCTTCAGACGAAGGCAGAGGCATTCATAGGATCATCATGGTCAATCCCTTCGAGAAACGCGCAACCGAATATCTACGCGACGATGAGGCCTTCCTCGCTGTCGTTACCCCTGAGCCCTTGGCGACCTTCTTCCAGAAACACGCTGAGGAGGGAAAGCTCTATGATCGACTGACAACGATTATTGGGACGCCCGGGAGCGGAAAGACGACCCTTGCGCGGCTCTTTCAATATTCGACATTGCGCACGCTTTTGCGAAATCGCGGCCAGGATATCTATGACGATCTCATCGACACGTTGACGGCCTGTCGGGCGATCACGACCGGGATGCCGTCGGTCATCGGTGCCCGCCTGCCGCTTGAGGGTGAGTACCGCGAATTCTGGGAGTTTCCATATCCCGATGAGCTCAAGAGCGGACTGATGACGGCTCTCCTCCAGGCCCGGACGGTGTTGGCCTGGATCAGGGACGTGCAGTTGGCGGGGGCATCGATCGACGACCTCGAAATCGTGCCGAGACCCGACGCCGATGCGGCGCTCACCGCCATTGGCGGGACAGGTGCGCGGGGGGTGCTGGAGCGGGCGCGGGAAATCGAGCTTGCGATCTACAATATCTCGGCCGCGCTGGTTCCACCTGAGATTGACGAGATCGACAGGGAAGTTGCCGCGGCGGCCTACCGCCCGTTCGATGTCATCGAGACGTTCCTCCTCAAGGAGCACAACCAGTCATCGGTCCTGAAGCCGCTGGTGATCTTCGACGACGCCCACAGCCTGCATCCGGCGCAGTTCCAATCCCTTCAACGTTGGCTCAGCCGGCGCGAGTTGCGAGTCTCGCGCTGGGTGCTGACGCGCCTTGATGCCCTGACGCCGGCAGACGTGCTGGTTGAAGAAAACGAGATCGCGCACGCTGATGAGCCAGGCCTTAAAAAGTCTCGCGAGACAACCACGATATGGATGCAAAGCGGAGGAGATCGACTCAATCAGCGCCGAGCCTTTCGCAAGATGGCCAAAGGGATGGCCAATCGGTACCTCGCGCAGATGGAAATTTTCCACCGTCGCCGGCTCAACGATCTTGGAAATCTGCTTGCGACCTATATCGAGCCGATTTCGCAATCGAAGCGGGAAAGGCTTGCAAGCCACGTCGATAGTCTGCAATGGCGCTTCAAGATCACCGCGGAGCGAAGGACCGGTCTTGAACAGGACATCGCCAACTATCTGAAGGACACAGCCGAAGACTGCGAAGAGATCCGACTTTCCATGCTCGGCGTCCTTTTCCAGCGTTACGCCAAACGCGTGCCGCAGCAGGGACTTTTCGACGATGCCGGGCAGGACGTCGAACCGTCACGCCCGCTCATCGCGGACGACAAGGTCTTCGAAGGCGCGAAAATCCATCTACTTCACAAGCAAGATCGGCCCTATTTCTATGGTATCGATCCGTTATGTGACGCGGGCTCCGAAAACGCCGAACAATTCCTTCAGCTCGCCTCTCGGTTGGTTGCGCAATCCGAGACGCAGCTGATCCGTTCGAAGTCGCCAACCTTAAGCGCGAGCTCGCAGCATTCGCTCTTGCGAAATCGGGCTGCCGAAATGATCCGGGAGTGGGATTTTCCGCACCATCAGCAGGTCAAGAAGCTAGCGGATGGGATTGCGGCGGCTTGCGTCAAGAAGAGCCTTGAGGGTAACGCGTCGCTTGGAGGCGGCGCCAACGCCTTCGGCATACCGCAGGAAGAGTTCTACGAAATTCCTCGCAACCAGCCGGAGCTGGCGCGCATCCTGCAATTCGGCGTGGCATATAACGCCTTCGTCCTCGTTCCCAACCACGGCACCAAGAAGCGTCTCTGGGTTCTCGTTGAGCTGGGCGGTGTGCTTTTGCTTCACAACAGACTGACGCTCAAGCGCGGTGGTTTCCTTGAAAAGCGGACCAACGACCTGGTGCGCATCCTAAACGAGGCTTAAATGGCGCGCGACTGGCGGTGGGACCCCTGTATTTCTCATAGCGGCGACGCTGTTTCCGGATTCATTGACGATTATTTTGCTGATACGAAGCGCAAGGTCATCGTGATCGCCGGGGCAGGCTTCGATCCCCGCGCCTGCGTGATATCGCGAAAGCTGGCCGCCGGCGGGGCGCCGCTACGCGGTCTGTTCCTCCAGGAAAACCGTCCGGATCCCTCGCCCGAACTCGTATCGCGGGCTGCGAAGAATATTGCCGACTTGCAGACGATCGTGCCAAATCACGCGCTTGTTCCTGTCGATATCTTCGGCAGCGACCTCGCCGTGATTGGCGGTCGAAACGTGGCGCGAGCTCTTGCTGGCCAAAATTTTGACGGCATCACGGATGTCGTCGTCGATGTGAGCGCCCTATCGGTCGGAACCAGTTTTCCGATCATCCGGCTCCTCGTCGAGTATAGCGAGCGGGGCAAGGGGCCACAGAACCTCCATTTGCTCGTCGCGCACAATCCCGCTCTCGACGGCGCGATCAAGACGATCGCCAGCGATTCCCCCGGCTATGTTCATGGCTTTGTCGGCGGCCTTACGCTCAACAAGTTCGCCGGGGCGGCCAAGCTTTGGCTGCCGCAGCTGGCGACGGGGAAGCGCGCCGCTCTGGACCGCCTCTATGATTTCGTCTCGCCGCACGACACCTGCCCGATTCTGCCATTCCCATCCATGGACCCGCGGATCGGGGACCGCTTGGCGGAAGAATTCATGGTCGAACTCGACAGCGCCTGGTCGGTCGATACTCGTGACATCGTCTACGCCGATGAGCGAGACCCTCTCGATCTCTACCGGACGATCTTGCGCCTCGACGACCTCAGAAAACCAGTCTTTTCTGAGGTCGGCGGCTCTCGTTTGGTGCTCTCGCCGCTCGGCAGCAAGGTGATGGCACTTGGGGCGCTGATGGCTGCACTCGAGCGGAATTTACCAGTCGCTTACCTTGAGGCTCTAGGATATGATTTAGAGGCATCAGTCTCGGACGCCCCAGATTCACCGCATCTGGTTCATATTTGGCTGGAGGGAGAGGTCTATCCTCAGCCAAGGCCGCAGTTACATACATGATGAAAGGACGAAGGTGTTATGCCGATCGTCGTCGACAGACCCAAAATTTTCGGCACCGGGCTAGTGGCCCTTGATCTTGTCATCGGCCTCGATCCGAACACGCCGGTACAATCCTGGGCGGGCGGCACCTGCGGCAACGTCATGGCCATCATGTCTTATCTGGGCTGGGACGCCTACCCGATTGCCAGGATGAACGGTGATCCTGCGTCCGAACGCGTGCGTACTGACCTTTCATCGTGGGGCGTGCATCTCGATTTTGTCAACTGCGCGCCGACCGGCCACACGCCGATTATCATCCAGCAGATCCGGCGCGGACGTGATGGGACCCCGACGCATCGCTTTCTCTGGAGCTGCCCGCATTGTGGCCAGCGGCTGCCCAGCTACAGGCCGGTCACCCAGGCTTCGGTCGAAGCCATCGTTCCACACCTTCAAAATTCGTCCGTTTTTTTCCTCGACCGTTTATCGCGCGCCGCCCTGACACTTGCCGAGAGCGCAGTCTCGGCGGGCGCAGTCGTCGTCTTCGAGCCATCCGGAAAAACGGACGACAAGCTTTTCGCGGAAGCGCTGGGTTTGGCGCATGTGGTCAAATACTCGGATCAGCGCCTCGCCGACGCGGGACAGGCCATGTCTGAGGGGACAGCGACGCGTGTCGAAATTCAGACGGTAGGAGCCGACGGCCTTCGATATCGCCACCGGCTCGACGACAAGGTGTCGCCATGGATAGTTGTGCCCGCCTTTCCAGTTGCAAACCTCGTCGATAGTTGCGGATCAGGGGACTGGTGCACCGGTGGCTTCCTGATGAAAGCCGCTGGTAGCGGGCTGAGCGGTTTGATGAGCATTGGCGAAGCCGGGCTAAACGAGGCGCTGCGATTTGGCCAAGCCCTTGCCGCCTGGAATTGCGGTTTCGAGGGCGCGAGGGGAGGCATGTATCTCGTTTCGCGACCGGATTTTGATCGGCAGATACGCTCCATTCGCGAGGGACGTCCAACGCTGGCGGCGATCGACCGGACAATCAAGGTTGGTGCGTCGGTTGCTTGTCCAGCATGCCCGGACCAACCGGATAAGCTGCCTCCTGCTGCCCGGTCCGCGGCCTAAGACCCTTTCGTTATTTCAGGAATAAGCCTGTTTTGGCATTGCGGCTACGCACGACAGGCCGCGGGTCAGATTCGACGCTCGCTTCGAATTCGCGAATCTTTTTGGCAAGTTCCGATGCTTTGCGTGCATGATCTGTCGGCTCTGACGCCAGATATTCCGAATACTTGGTTTTGACGGCCGTGCGGACGGCAGCACTGGAGCCGCTTCTGGAACCGGTTTTGGCTGTTCGCGAAAGCATTTTAACGGCCATTGAGCAATTCCCTTTCCACTGTTCTCAGAAACTGGAACTCCTTCAATATAAGAGCTTCCAGCGTATCCAGCAACTCCTGCTGGACATCCTGGTCGAAGTCGAGCTCGACGTCGCTGTCGAGCGTCACAACGACTTTCGTCCGGGCATCGATCTCCAGAGGAACGCAGAGGACCCAGCTAAGATCCCGCCATATCAGTTTTCGCAACCAACGATCCTGCGGAGCCGAAAGACTTCGGTTCCAGACCTCTTCATCACTCTTCGATACGTAAAGTGTCTCATTCTGCCTCCAAGCGTCTCCGATCAATGAGCGTTCGAGAGGTAGACAAATCCTCTCGTCGGACAGGTCGGCATATCCGGAACTGAATTCAAGCCGGACGGTGCGATTCCGTGGCCCGATCGGGATTGCGATGGCGATGCGCGTTGTAAATTGCCGATCGGGGGACGCGGCTGCGGCAAATGCGGCTTCGATAAATTCGTGGCACTTCAATGAGACCGCGTCGCACGTATCGTTGATGCTTCGCGGCAATTCGATCATGCGGGCAATGAGACTTCCATCGCAGAAGGTCTCAGTCTTCTGAACAATCTCCACGGCGCGCGTTCGACCGATGTCGAAGTCGAGAAGGCCGAGATCGACGACCAGACGCTCCGAAGTTAGGCGATCGACACCGCGTTTGTTGAGAATTCCCGACCCGAAGATCATTGTTCTGATGGCGGATCCGATCGTCCATGCTAATTGGGGCGGCCTTTTCACGCCGCCGACACTGATCTCGATGGCCGCCGTTAGGGCATCGCGATCGGTAGAACGCTCGTCGTCGAATGTCCAGGCCGGGAGATTGGAAACGAGCCCTCCGTCCATAAACCAGTTTCCGTCGATCCGTCGTGGCTTGAAGACTCCTGGGATGGCGATTGATGCACAGACCGCATCCGAGACGGCCACGTCTGGGCTAGTTTCGGCGGAGAATACCGTCAGCTCTTGCCTAGTGATGTTTGCGGCCACGATCTTCAAGGGTAGACGGCCCGCCTCCGCGAGGTCCTTGAACGTCACAGGTCTGCCGCGGCGCGAGCCATGATGTTTGACCGACAGCAACTGGTCGAGGCCGGTCTTGACGTTATCGAGAGATACGACGCCTCTCATAAAAAAGATTGCTGCTCCCGTCGCTATTAACAGTGTTGCGAGGAGAAGAGCCAGTGCCGGTTGCGGAAACAGCCAGAGACCGATGACGGCGATCGCGAGGACGGTGAAGCCAACCACCTTCAGCATCCAAATTCGAGCGAGCAGAAACCGGATTAATCTCAGCCTGAACCACGCATCATCGCCAAAAAGCTTGGCAGGCGTTTTCGCGGGCTGCTTAATCTGACCTGCATCAAGATTGTCAGGATCCAGGTCAAGTCGATCGAGAATATTCGCACCCGTCTTATCGGAAAAAATCTCCTCGGCGTCGTAGCCGGCGCAGGCGAGCGCCGCAAGAATCGCGCCGGCAGACGTGCCCGCTAGTCCCGAAATCTCGATACTGTGCTTAGACAATGAACGATAGGCGCCGACATGGCCAAGGCCTCGCGCGCCTGCACCTTCAAAAACGCAATATACCCGCTGCTTTTCCAACCGAAAATCCCACCCAACACGACGAGGCCATCAGCGTCGGCAGCTACAGTGCTAGCCGACAAATCTGCTCCTACACCAGCTCATCATCGATGTCCCGTTGGCAGCGTCCGTATTCATCAGATCTTGCACGGACGACCGGATGAAAAGTTTGCCCGCGGTGGTCAAGGCAGCTGATGACAGCAAGGTGGCGGGCAACGTTTATTCGATGATTTTCCCGGGCTCGGGCATTGTAAGGCCGAGCGCCTCGAAGGAGGCTATGGCTGCTACGCGGTCGCAGGTCACGTCATGAACAAGATAATGGCCGTCAAATAGCTCCACATTTTTTATCAGAGCCGGTGAAGCGGCGTTACCAGAATTGCGGACCGAAGTGATGCTTGCGGCGTCGTGTTGGTCACGGTTTTTTTAAGGAAGGAGCTGGCATGGCTGGATTTCGGGCGTCATGATCGTCAGCGCGCGCCGAGCCCGGGTGGCGGCGACATGGAGGTTGAAGCGGGCAGACCGTTCGCCATCGGCGCCGGGTCTCTGAACGTAGCGTGAGAACAGGCCTTCGAAGACGATGACCTCGTCGAATTCCTTTCCTTTTGCCTTGTGAATGGTCATCACAGTGACACCCTGCTCGGGACGGGTGGTCGCCGCGAATTGGTCCTCAACGACGGCGGCCGCCAGCAAGGCGCGAGCGTTGTTGTAGCTGCCATGAGTGCGCCATGCCTCCGCGAGCTTCGATTCAATCCGCGCGCCGCGTGTTAGAAGCCGCAAATGGCGGGCTTCCTTCGCGAGCGCCTTGAATTCATCCCGGTCGTTCGCGTCGAGCTGCGCGCGCACCGCGCGCCAATCTGACCAAGGATCCCCCGTCAGTTGGATCGCTTCAATGTTCGCCAGGAGGCTTCGAACGCCCGGACCGATACCGCGCGCGCCGAGCCCGTTGAAACCCCGAGCACGGACGGCCCGGGCAATGTCTTTGTACCGGCCTGCCTTTCGGATTGCCGTCGCGGAAGCCTCTTCTGAGCGGCCTAGTTCGAATGCAGCCAAGCCCTCCAGTATGGCGGCGGCATGGTCTTGATCGCTTGGACGCGGCTCCATTAGGAGAGCAATCAGGTCTGCAGCAAGCATGGGGCCTTCGGCCGCGACCAGAATGTCGACCGGATAGGCAGGAAGGCCGTGGGCTGCCTCGGCCATGTAATGGAAGACGCTTGCCGCCAGGGCGTTCGCTGGCACGAGGACTGCGAGGGACCAATCGGGATTCCGGCGCAGCCGCGCGACGGTTCTGAGGATTTCCTGTTTGAGCGGGCGGAGGCTTCGGCCGCGATATCGCGAGACGGAAACGCCTGCATAGGCTGCAGCCGTATATTCACCGGCAATAATGTCATTGGCAAATTGTGCGATCGCCGTGCCGGGACTGCGATTGTTTTCGCTGGCAAAATCAAAGGGCGTTGGGTTAAACGCGGCGATGAATTCATCGAACCGGCGCGGGTGCGCGCCCTTGAAGTCATATATCCTCTGCTTTGGATCGCCCAGCGCGATAAGGCGACTATGCTGCCCGAGCTGGCTGATCATCTGCCATTCTTCGGTATTCGTGTCCTGAAACTCGTCGACGATGATCAGCGGATAGGCCCTGGCATAGGCCCTCGCGAGCATCGGGGCTGCTCGGAAGAGCTCGGTCAATAAGGTCGGAAAAAGATCGAAGGCGATCAAGCCTTCCGTGTCGAACAGCTCTCGTTGCCGGGCCGATCGAGCGTCCCCATCGAGACCTGCAAGATGCGCCCGGGCCTGCGCGGGCAAAAGCAGAGTCACCCCTTGTTTGGCGCAGATGAGGTAGCCGTGGCTCTTCAATATCGTCCAGGCGAAGCCGTGATAGGTGTTGATCTCGATGCGAGACATCAGTGCACGAGGCAGCGTGGCGGTCGCCTGTTCAGCGACGCGCGCCACAGTCGCCCGTGCGAAACTGAGGAACAGCGCCTTACCCAGCGGGCCCAGCCGCGCTGCATCGAGATCGGCACACGCCTTTGCAAGCGCGATGGTGGTCTTGCCTGACCCGGCGCCGCCCCGAACAAGGATATTGCCGTCTGTGCGGAGCAGACGTTGTCTGTGTTCGCATAGGACCAACGCCATTGCGATCACTCGAAGATATTGGGTTGTGCTGGCGGCGGTGGTGGTGGCGCGGCCAAGTTCTTGAGGGCGCTGATGATGCCCAACATGGTCTGCGGAAAATGCCCAACTTGGCATTGTTCCAGGAAAACGGTGAGATAATCGTCGCCCTTCTTATGCTTGAACAAAGCCACAAAGGCAGGGCGGTAAGTCTCGTCTGGCGAGCCTTGCGGCGGCACGAGATTATTCAGAGCCTGCGGCCATTCTCCTACGTCGACGAAGAAGCGCACGAACCAGGCTTGCATCGCAACCGACACCTCGGCGGCAAGCAGGTGTTCGAAGCCGGCATAGGGCTGTTCGAAAGTAGAGTCACAGGAGGCGACGATCGCCTGTCGCTCGGCGTCGGCCTGTTGATCGAAAATCGTGGCGACGGTTTTTCCGAGGCTGCGAAAGAACGTGGCGAACGAAGCGACCGCTGTCTGTCCGCCGGCGTCGAATGGAACCCATCCGAGTGAATCGAGCCGCTGGTAGTGTGCTGGCGCAAGTTCTGCGGCTCGACGGGCGACCGCGCTGTAGGCAACGAGTTCGGTCTTGCCTTCGACGACGATGACGCGACGGGCAAGAAGAGCCTCGCAAAAGCGTGTACGAAAACCATCGCGGAATGTCTTCAGCTTCAGGTTTTGGGGAAGCTCGATATTCGATCCGGTGAGGACACCCGCTGCGCTGCGGGTCATCACCATCATCTGTTCCGGCTGGAACTGCTCGATCACATAGGGGGAGTGTGAGGTGAAGAGGGCTTGGGCTGCGATGCCTCTGACCTTGTCGACGACGCGCTTCTGCACGTGGGGTGGAAGTGAGAGTTCGGGCTCCTCCATCGCAAAGATGACGCGACCGTTGCGACGCTCGGCGATCAGCCCCAGCATGGCGAGCACCAGCGCGTTGATCGTCCCTGAGCCTTGATGCTGGAAGGGAGCGGCATAACCGGGAACACCGGTCGCGAGGAAGGATTTCAGGACGCGCCGCAGATCCTCGCGCGTCAATTCCGAGACGCGAAGATGAGGCGCATCGGCCCATTCGCCCGGGACGATGTCGCGCATAGCGTCGCGAATGGCGGTCAGAATGCGGCCGAACTCAGGGTCGTTGGCGCCGACGACATCGAGGTCGCGGAGCTGCCGCAGCAGCCCTTCCCACATGCGGGTACGCACTTCGTAGGTCTTGAGAATGATGTCCAGGAGCGAGCCACGTTCCATCGAGAGCGCTCGGTTCCCGGTTCGCAGTGCGCGAAGGTGAAGAAAGCCGAATTCGCGTTTGTCGCTGGAACGGCACTCATTGATGGATGTGCCGTCCTCATGCCGTGGCACGGCGAACCATGTCTTGGCGGTGAAGTCATCGTTCTCCGGGTCGTAGGCCCCTTCGAAGCGGATGCGGACCGCGGGCTCGATGCCGGGCTGGCCAAGATTTACTCCCTGACCGGCCCCGAGGAGCGAGCGGTCGGCCTGCCGCCAGAATTCGAGATTGTTGCGGAACTTCGTGCAGTGCTGCTCATCCAAGGCTGCAATGACAACTTCAACCTTGATGTGTTTTTGTAGAGCGCCCTCCACGGGCAAATAATCGCCGCCGTAAAAGTCGTGCTCGTCGATGGCTTGCGTCCGGGCCAATCGGTCTGCGCCGATGGCGAGTTCTATCGCCTCGAATACTGTTGATTTCCCGGTATTGTTGTCGCCGAGCAGGACGGATGTTCCAGAAAAATGGACCTCGGCCTGCTTAATTCCCCGAAAATTCTCGATTTGAACCCGAGCGATGCGCACAATACCCCCCGAAAGCCCCGCCTAGTTGTGATTCTATCAATAGCATTCCGCACCGAGCTTGTCCGACGTGACTAAGTAATCAATGCGGCATTTGCACTCTATGAGAGTGTAATTTTGATCACGGCGAAAGGTTTTGCTAGACGGAGAAAGTCACGATCTAACCCTAGAGTACGAAAGTCTGCCGCGGCCCAGGCCAATCGTCGTTCTCCATTTGAAGGGCGAGATCCGCGCTGGCGATGCGCCGCAAGCTCGATGCCGCGATGAACTGTACACCCAAAGCGAGCTTGACGACCTGCAGCCGCTTCAAGCCTGCAGGCTTGTATCGGCTTTCGACATAGGGCGGCAGCGCGGCAACAACGGCTTGGACACGCGCGTCGTCGCGATGTGGCCGCGTGCCCGCCATGCGGAGGGCAAGCAGCGACAGATTGTGCCCGTCCTTTCCTCTCCTGAAGGACTGAGGGTCAACACCGTCCCAGACGAGAGCCGCTTTCATCGAGAGTTCCGCGACCATGCAAATCGGCTGAATGACAGAGTCATGGCTGAACGTCGTCGGCATCGTGTTCGCCACGTCTTCGATGTTCGATCGCGCCATGCGCCAGAGCGTGATCGCCGCCGGAGCGCCGTGCTCAACTTCATTCAAGCCCATGGTGAGATCATGGAGGTCAGCGACCGCGAGAGCCATCTCACCGGCGATTGTCCGGTCCTGCCGGCACCAATTCCGCCATTCCTCCGCGCTGCTGAAACCGGACAATTCCCAAGGCTGAAGCAATCGTTCGCCGAACACAACTGGGAAAGTGAGCTTTCGAACCTGGTCGACGGATGCAGCGAACCCGATGCCAGCGCCCGGCCAACTCGTGGTGACTTCGGGCATCATGGCGGTGTAAGCGTCCATGATCCGTTTGACGTCAGGGTTTTCGCCAACACCCATGACAAAATTGGAGCCGAGCAGTTCCATTGCGGCACGAAAGGGCCGCTGATGGACGTGGACGCCTTCTTCAGCGTATTTCAGATCCAGCCGGCGAAGCTCGTCTAACGTCCATGCGGTCATGCGCTGCTTTCCTTATGTGCGATTTTCAGGTTTTCCGTATCGGCGGAAGTCCGTTTTTGCGGGTACGAACATCGAGAGATTGCGCTTGGCGCCGAGCCCGTAGAAGTCCGTTCATTCGTTGGACAGATCCCCGAATAGACCTATCATCAAATCGCCGTCGTAGAGCGAGAAAGGGTTTTCGACATAGTGGTCCCGATGGCGAGGCAGGGTGCGCCCATCATTCAGGGACCTGTCGGACAGATGCCAGCGGATGTGTATTGGCCACCAACAATCCGTTCACGCCGCCCGCCCGCCCGCCTAGGGAAGCCGCTTAATGAGGAGTTTGTCCCACACGTTTCGGAGCGGCTCCCTCAGCAGGTCGATGATGACGGAGTGATCCGCGAGGCTTAGCTCCGCGCCGTAGTCGACGATCCCCAGCCCAAATAGCCGCTGGTTCATGTAAATAGACGTCACACGCTCCGCATCGACTGGCAGTGATGGGTTCAGACTGGAAATGTACGGCACCCGGATTAGGTGGCTCATCTCGTTGAAAACGGTATTCAGCCGGGGGAGCACTAGCTTCATCTCATCTGCTTGAAAATCGTAATCGACACGACCGCGGTGTACGGAATCCCACGGCGTGACAACGATCATCTCGAGCTGACCGAAGTGCTCGGTCATCACCTTCCAATCGAAGCTGCTCAAAGAACCACCGTTAGGGTGATTATGCAGAAGCTTTAACTTCTCGCCATTCAGTAGCCGCGCCTTGATCTCGTCGGCCAAGTCTCCGCCTTCTTTCAGGTGGCTCGCATGATGAAGCACCTTTTCCCCGGCTTCATCCAGATAAATATGCTCTTCCGACGACAGCATTGGACCGATGTGATCAAGGATCGCCCGCTCAAGCGGCGTCAGCGTACTGAATGTCATGCGGTATCCTTGGCGCGCTCGATCGTGGCTTCGTACCGCCCATCTGGTAGCTTTTTGTAAAAAATCTTGCCGCCGCGCTTGTAGACCAGCACTTGGATCTGCCCCCACGTATCGATCTTCGTCAGGATTTCGTTTGCCACAACCGGATCATGAATGATGCTCGATGGCGGCAGCTCGAAGCCGGTCTCAAGGTTCGGGGCAACTCCGGGGAATGTTTCGGTCCTTGCGTCCACGGGGATATCAGACGCGTCGATGGTGATCGTGTAGACACCGCCGTTATCGATGACGCTTCTAATGACGTTGAACTCTTCTTCTAAAAACTTGGCCATTTTCCCTCGTATACGCCTCGCACTCTCGAATCTTTCCGGTATTTCGTGGACAGTCATAGCAGATTGCAATCATATCACGAGAAACGCGCGCATGAGTTTCGATTCGGACAGGAGGGTCTTCGTCAAAACTGCTCGAGGAGCCGTTGCATAATGCCGCCGGCAATCTAACCATGGCGAGAGCTGAATTCACACAACTCGGAATTATGTGAGATAGGAATAGCTTGCATAACTGCTGTTGAAGCCCTGCAATCTCCAATTCAATCAACTTGTTAACTGACCTTGTGCAATGGGACTGACGGTTCGAGTCCTTTCACGGCGCTCACGACCGAGCCGGTCGCTGCTTATTCACCGACCAAAGAGACGGGCGACCAGGCGCGAGCTTGCAAAGGGAAGGCGACCCTCATCCAGTCCATTTGTTCGATAGTAGGCGAGAAGCCGCTCGCGCCCCAGGCTTCCCCGTTCCAAGGGAAGGAAACGAAGCGCGTTGCGACGGAAAATCTTGTCGCAAGTATCGTCCGAAAGACCGCAGTCGGTGCGCAGAAAGGCGTTCACGCTTTCGATATAGTGACTATAGCCTGCCTCCTTCCCGAGCATGATCCAGTCGCTTCCGTAAACGATGTGATCGCAACCACTATCGAATTTTTCCAGCCATTTGTTGAAGGACTTCGCAAGGAAGTCTCGTTCTTTCGAGCCGGCCGAAAGCACCTCGGAAAAATAGCTGATGTCGGCGACCACGTTCCGGCCCGGGTTTTCCTTGATGAATTCACCGAGCCGCCATTCCCAACTGCCATCCGGCAAAAGCATTCCTTCCCGTCCAGCCGACCGTGCGCTGAAACGACCGAAATGCGCGATACAAACCCGTAGCTTGGGGAACTCCTTGAACACGGGGATCCAGTAGGCGGGATCGCCCCGCTTTGCATAATCTGGACCGGAACCGTTCGACGAATAGCCATGAGCCAATATTGGGGCATCGACATCGACACAGAGCTTGTAGAGGTCTCGAAGCGCAGCATCGAGTTCCTCGCTGGGGTCAAATCCCAGGCTCTTCACTGTTCGCTCCGGATATGGCGGCTGGTTGCCCGTGGGACGAAAGCCCATCGGCGGGTAGAGCTTGATGCCGACGAAGCCATGTTTCATCAGAGCCGAATAGGCAGTCGCAAGCGAGCTTATACTGCTTTTCCCTTTCCGGAATGCCACTTCCCGGAGCGGATCAAACCCCATGTAGCCGTGGACGACGGGACCGGATTTCGCTTTCGCCATGCGCTGCGAAATCCGATCCATCACCACCATCTGCCGGGGTAAGGGCGAAAAGTCTACATCTTCATAGAGCCACTCATCATAATCGACGAGCGCCGGCGTCAACAGCACCGGATTGAAGTCCTGTGCCTTGCTGTCGGCAACCAGGCGATCAACAAGGACGTACCGGTAAAGGCGAAACAGACTGAACCAATTGAGATAGCGCCCCACAGGATCTTGCCTCAGGAAAGCGCGCTGGCTGGCTCCGCGGGCTTCTCCGATCGTGAGCGGTTCGTTGGCGCGCAGAGTCTTGATCGGGTCACCGAGCATATAATTGAGGAACTTTTCCTCGGAGATAGATGATCGTGTCGCCAGATCGCCCGGGGCTGTCATCGTAACGATCCGCCGCCTCTTCCGATCGAGTTCCAGGAGATGCTGGCTTGTGTCTTCGACCGCCGCCGCGCGCGCTTTGTCGACCGTCAGAGAAGCGGCTTTTCCGTTCCGTCCGGTGTCGAGGAACGCGATTTCCTCATCCGCCGTCGGTGCGCTTCCCGTGCCGAGCAGCTTCAGAAGAAGTGCGATGAATTCGTCGGTCACGTCAGGATCACGCACTGCGAGAATGCGGGCGACCGACTGCTTGGGAAAATCTTCGAAGACGACTTGTCGCAGGAAGCGGGTGGTCGGGAGATCCGACGCATTGAAAACGTGGCAATGAGCGTCGACCAACGGGACGCCTTCGCCCGGTACCGACGGGCTCGGTCGTCCGCAACCCGTAGTCAATGCGACAGCAGACAAAGATGCCTGCGTTAGAAAAGCTCGACGTAGCATAATCATCCCCCAACTCGGCCCCGATGCAATGCAGACATGAAATCCCGCCAAGCGTTCTGATCGTCACAGACGAGGGTTCAAAAATTCAGCCGGGCGATCATCGGGCAGTGATCCGAAATCGCCAATACCTGGTCTTTCCCGTTCGGGGTGCCTGCTTTGTTGCCACCAAGGTTTCCGATGCTCAAATGTTCGGCCGGGCCGTCGCTTTTGATTCCGGGCCCGACGAGGATGTGATCAAGGCCTACCGGATTGCGGCACCCGAGATAATTGTCCGAGGCGAGAAGCTGTGTTTCCGGCGGGGTCAGGTCGCGGATTTCGGCCTGGGTGCAAAGTGCCTGCCCAGCATCGCTGATCTGGCAGTGCTCGTCGAGAATCTTGAGATCGGCGGCCGCTGGCTGCCCATCGGCCACTTCTTCTATGAGAGACCGGGACAACACCCCCGCCGACCGCGGCGACGAGGTCCCGCTGGCGTCGGTCCTGGCCGGCCGCTGGTCGCGCAGTTCATGCCAGAAGTTGCGGTTGAAATCGCCGAGGAGGACCATCCTGGCGCCGTCGGCTGCCGCGTTCTCGACCCAACGTTCGAGCGGATCAATCTGTTGCTGCAGGATCGTGCAATCCTTGTCCGATCCCTCCAGGTTTCCGCCGTCGAATGGCGACACGCAGCTCGACTTGAGGTGGACATCCATGATCCGAAACAGTTTCCCATCGATCCTGAGGGTGAGCGCAAGGCCTGGGCGTGGCCGCTTGTCGTCGGGATTGGTGGGAAGGCTAAGCGCGTCCTCAATGGTACAGGACACCTTTTCGCCCAGCGCTTTCTTCCATGCGATGACCAGGCGCTGCACCTTGTAGCCGGTCACCGGACAGAAATCGTAATCGCTACCACCGTTCGGAAGCACTTCCCGGACTGACTGCTCGCCACTGACTTCCTGAAAGGCGATAATGTCGGCTGGTATGGAACGAGCGATGAAGTTGGCGATTTGCTCCTGCCGCTTGCGGTAGGCCTCGAGATTGACGCGAACGGTTCCGCCAGCGGAGTAAACATTGCAGACGGGCAGGCGGCTGACGTCCCATCCCTCAATCTTGAACGCGTCGACGTCCCATCCCGGTTTGAACCCCGCCTCTTGCGATGCTTTGAACTTGCCGGTGGCGGGATCTTCGACATAGTTCTTCGAACATTCGCCGATCCACTGCCGCACTGTTTCCATGTCCATGTGCCAGCCGAGGTTCCAGGTGGCGATCGTCACCTGGCTTGCCAGGGCGTCGACCGATCCGAACAAAACTATTAGGCATGCTGCCAGATACCGGATCATCGACGCCCCCTTCGCCTCAAAGTTGATCGAGAGGAGTGAATTACAATTTGCTAATCTGCGCAAGAGTTCGGGTACCGCGCCGGCAGCTATTTTTAAACATTCTCACGATCGGCAGCCGATTAGGGTGGCGCTGGAGTTATTCCGGTTCAGCCGACCCGCTGCACAAAAAGGGTGCCCACCGGGAGCGGCTTGATCAACGACTTTCCGGAAACAGCGGGGTCAAGCCAATCTGCCCGGGAGCCGCGTTCCAGGATGACGATCTGCCGATCGTGGTAAGGGGCGAGTCCGGCCCCGGCGCCATCGTCAGCATGGTGAAAGCCTTTCCGACCTCCGGCGTGTCGCGCCAGATGCCGGCAATGCAGAAGATCAGCTCGTCCTTCTTCGTGAACAGCCACTTGTCCTTGCGCTTCTTTTTCGGATCCTCCGGACCCGTGAACTCGTAAAAGCCATCGGCAACGATTAGGCAGCGATTGGAAGCGAACTCCCGACCTTCCGACGGGAAATTATACACCGGCCGCTTGTTCGGTCCGGGCCAGCTCCAGCGCCGCTGCATGAGCTCGGCCTCATCGCGGGCTCCGTCGATCGTCCTGACGATCGGGCCGATATCGGTAATCTTGATGTCCTCGCGCGCTTCGAGGTTCGGCGCGCCTTCACAGCAGATGCTGCAGGTTCCAATGGACCGGCAGAACCAGACAGCGGTCCGGCTCGATCTCGTCGATGGAAACTCTGATCTGCACGGCGTTTGCGGCTTTGAACATTGCCCGAATGAATAAGGTTGGCGGAATATCGTCAAGAAGGCTGCCCGATTGTGGCACTGTATTTGAATTGGATCGTCCCTTGATGGCGATCTCTGCCGGCTTGCGCAGCCTTCGAGGCGTACTATCTCTGGTGTAACCCCGAACTGGAGCGTCGTCATGGATCGAAGCGCGGCCGATACCCTGTCGGAATTCCACATTGAGATTCTTCCGCCGGACCGCGAAGAGAAGTGCGCGGCGGATGCAACGACCTGTCCGTGTTGTCGATGGTTACGTCCGGCGTCGAGCATGGATGACGATGGTTGCGGGATCTGCGACGAATGCCTGGCACCATGACCGCTGGCGGCAAAACACCTCCACCTGTTCTGGCGACGTTTGAAGACGCGCTTGCGAAATTTCCGGACGGCTGTGTCGGCGGATATTTTGGTGGCCGGCCATGGGGCGTGACCGTCAAGCGGTCGGAGGATGGCAAACGGATCTGGCTCTATGGCGAGGAGCTTAGCGGAACAGATATCGTCAGCTTCAACCTCTATCGATTGGCTGAACCGGGTTCGATACTGAAACCGTGCGAAATGTCCTCCGACAAGGTAATCGAATTCGTTCTCGGTTTCGAGCCCAGCACGGGAAAGCTGCGTCTCGAAAATAATGGCCGAAAAATAAGCAGAGGATCTATGTTGCGTTGCAACAGGCGCATGGCTGTACTGCAATCTGAGCGCTGGCGGTCGGAGCAGCCTCTGGTATTCTCAGATCATCGAAGCGATGCACCTCCTCCCGCAGAGCTTCGTGTTTCAGGTGACCCATTCCTCCTCCCAAAGGGCGCCTGACGGAACAGCGGCACTCCTCCTCCCAGCCGTTGTTCAATTCTTTCGAAAAGCCTGCCGCACCTCCTCCCGCGGCAGGCTTTTTCGTTTTCCGATACAATCAAGCTCTGAGTTCAGACGTCAAAGCAGACTGCCCTGTTCCACCGGCTCTCCGGATGTCGAGACGATCGTGGAGCCATAGACTTCGCGCGACGAAATGATCAGCGCGTCATCCGGTAACGGGCGGGCGAGATCCTTGGCCTCATCCCAAGGCGCCCGCATCCAGGTGTCGGTCTCTTCCTTCGTCAGTAGCAGGACCGGCATGGCCTTCTCATGGATCGGCTTCACCAGGCTGTTGGGATCCGTGGTCAAAAACCCATAGAGGTCGTCGGTTGTCAGGCCGTCCCTGACTTTTCGGACACTCTGCCACTGCGGCACATGGATGCCAGCGAAAAACATCAGCGACTTTTGCTCGTCGCGGGCGAACCAGGCATTTGGCACCTTGCCACCTTCTTCCTGGCTGGCTGGATCCGGTTCCGCGAAGCTGGTGACCGGGACGAGACATCTGTTTTCGACGCCGAACCATCGCTTCCAATGCGGAAAACTGAGCTTGCGCACGTTGGTCGTACCGCGGTCGGGCTCCATGCGGATCAGCGCTTCGAGATCGAATGGCTTACCCTTGGCCGCAAGTTTCTCGGCCTTGGCTTTGGCCGTCTTCTCGAGCGCGAAGCGCGGGGAGGGCAGTCCCCAGCGCGCATGGACCAGTTGTTTCTTCCCGTCCGCGGTATTGCGGACGATCGGCCCCATCTGATCGGGGTTCATCTGGTATGCCGGCATCAGGTTGATCAGGCTTTCGGCATCCTGGGCCCACTTCGCGACCCAGTCCCTGTCTTCCATGCGATAAAGGTTGCACATGCTAGATATCTACTCCACCGAGCACGAATGGGCGACAATCTAGCGTATAAGGCTGATTTCGCTAGTCGAGCCGGAAGACGTCGGCATTGTCCTGCCGTTCTCGCAAACCCTTGTAAGACGGATGGCGAAGTTTCCCATCCCACGTCCAGGCGCGGAACTCGATCTCGGCGATCAGGGTCGGTTCGACCCAGACAATATCGGAACTTCCGGAATAGGGCAGGGGCGGCTGCTTTCGCTTCCAGCGTAGCTTGTCCAGCATCTTTCGCAACCGGATGGTTTCCGTTTCCTTGAAGCCTGTGCCGACACTTCCAACGTGGACGAGATCGGCTCCGCGATAGGCAGCAAGCACCAACGAGCCAAAGCCGGCAGGGGACGCCGAAGACATCTCATAGCCGACGATGAAGAGAGCCTCGCTCTGGACGCACTTGATCTTCACCCAATCCCCGGTCCGGCCGGAGCGATAGGGCCGGTCGAGGTGCTTGCCGACGATGCCTTCCAGGCCGAGGCGGCAGACATGCTCAAGGAGGACGGCTGGTTCGGCGTCGAGTGTTTCCGATAGCCGAATGCCACCGTCTTTGCCGGTCAACAGGTCATCAAGGAGATGTCGGCGCGACCGGTATTCAACACCCCGCAGATCGTGTCCATCGAAATAGATGAGATCGAAAGCGTAGAAGATCGCATCAGAAGCTCGGTTACCCGCTTGTTTGCCAGACGCGCCGAGCGATTGCTGCAGCAGCCCAAAATCCGGCCGCCCCTCTGCGTCGAGCACAACGGCCTCGCCATCGATGATCATCGTCGCCGGCCCGAGCGCGCGGGCCGCTTCTAGGATCGCCGGAAACCGGTGCGTCCAGTCATGGCCGCCGCGGGTGAGGATCCGGATACCCTGCGGCTCGATATGAACGGCGAGGCGATAGCCATCCCATTTCACCTCCCAGCTCCACTTGTCTCCCTTTGGAGGATGGCTCTTCAATTGCGCCAGCGCGGGCTCGACGCGGTCGGGCATCGGATCGAAAAGCAGCTGCGGCTGGGCCGGATTTCGCTTCACGCGCGGCTTTGAGCGGATCGGAGCCTCGGTGTCACGAACGAGCGGTTTTGATCTCGGAGGCTTCGTCATGGCGGCAGTTCAGCAGAAGAACCTTAAAGACACTGTGACGATACGCCATTTGTCCCCGCAATCCACACCGAAGAGGCGCGGGCGCTCCGAAAAAAACTCAGCCGGCGCTACCGGCCTGATTCTCATGGATATTCTTCTAATTCCTCATGTTCAGGATAATATTCCCATCCTTCCGGTTGCTTGACTCTTCAGTTCGGTGGGAACAGAAACAGAACATCAGCATTTTGCTCGACATGATGTCGGCCGCCAACACGACCTTGAAGGGAGCCGTGAACGATGACTGCTGCCCGCGAAAGGGTGATTTCCGATTTGCGCGAGCGCATCGCCTCGCTGGAGGGCGTGTCAGCCAGAAAGGCTGGCTGTCTTTCCTTCGGCGTGCCGGAAATCGATGCGGTCCTGCCAGGCGGTGGCCTTGCCTATGGCGCCCTGCATGAGTTTGCCGGCGGCGGGCAAGGCACGGTGGATGGTGCCGCGGCAGCGCTTTGCGCAGCTGGCATCGCGGCGCGCACCAAAGGTCCTGTGGTCTGGTGCCTGACGCGGCCGGACCTGTTTTTTCCCGCACTCGCTGAGGTCGGGCTGCATGCGGACCGGGTGATCTTCGTGGAGTCCGACAAGGAAGAGGATGTGCTCGCCAATATGGAGGAGGGGCTGTCCTTCGGCGGCCTCGGCGCCGTGGTCGGTGAACTCGTCCGCCTGCCGATGGTCGGCTCGCGCCGGCTGCAGCTGGCGGCCGAGAAAACAGGGACGATGGCGCTCGCCGTCCGACGCTGGCGCAGGCAGACGGAGGCGAATGATTTTGGCCAACCGACGGCGTCGACCACGCGGTGGCGGGTCAGCGTCATGCCGTCGGAGGAGCTGCCAGTGCCGGGTGTCGGAAGGCCCCAATGGTTGCTGGAACTGATGCGCGTAAAAGCGGGTGAATGTGCTGAATTTCTCGTAAGGGCGTGCGATGACAAGGGTTGTCTCGATCTATCTCCCGGATCTGCCGACGGATCGCATTCGTCGCGCCGATCCGTCCATTCCGCCTGAACAGCCAATCGCCGTGATTGCCAGGAGCGGCTCGAAGCGCTGGGTGTCGGCCGCCGACGCGGCCGCCAGACTAGCCGGCGTTCATGTCGGCATGCCGGCGGCGAAAGCGCAGGCGTTGTTCCGCGGCCTGATGCTGGTCGATGCGGATCCTGAAACGGATGCCGCAGCACTCGAGCGGATCACGCTCTGGGCTCTGACGCTCTATTCCCCGATCGTCGCGGTCGATGGGATCGATGGCATTGTCATGGATACCGAGGGTGCCGATCACCTGCAGGGTGGCGAACTGCCGATGGTGACGAAGATCGCCAATCAGTTTCTGGCCAGAAAGCTCACGCCCCGTGTCGCTGTCGCCGACACCTGGGGAGCAGCTCATGCCTGCGCGCGCGCCATCAGTCGGGATACGGTTATCGTGCCCCTCGGTGAGACCGTGCGCGCCGTCGAGAAACTGCCGATATCGCTGTTGCGCCTTCCCGGGAAGGTCGTCAGCGACCTTCGTACGCTCGGCTTCCAGACGATCGGCGAATTGGCCCACACGCCGCGCGCGCCGCTGACGCTTCGTTTCGGCCCGGAGATCGGCCGGCGGCTCGACCAGATATTCGGCCGTATCCCGGAACCGATCGATCCGATCCGCACCGCCGAACTGATCGAGGTCAGCCGTGCTTTTGCCGAACCGATCGGTGCTGCCGAGACGATCGACAAATATGTCGGCCGGCTGGTCGTGCAACTGATCGAGGAACTGCAAAAGCGCGGCCTTGGCGTTCGCCGAGCGGATCTGATCGTCGAGAAGGTCGACGGAACGCGGCAGGCGATCCGCGCCGGCACGGTGAAGCCGGTGCGCGATGTCGCCTGGCTGACGAAGCTGTTTCGTGACCGGACGGAAAAGATCGAGCCCGGCTTTGGGATCGAAAAACTGACCTTGGTCGCCGTCATGGCGGAGCCGCTGGAGGAGCGCCAGAAATCCTCATCGCTGGTCGAGGACGAGGTCATGGACGTGACGCCGCTGATCGATATCTACGGCAACCGTGGCCAGCGTGTTTATCGGGTGGCGCCGGTTGCCTCCGACGTGCCCGAGCGCTCCGTCCAGCGGATCAGTGCCGCGGCTGGTCCGATCGAAGTCACCTGGGTCAGCCATTGGCGCCGGCCGGTCCGCCTGCTGGCGCGCCCGGAGCTGATCGAGGCCATCGCGTTGCTGCCGGACCGTCCGCCGGTCTCCATCACTTGGCGTGGCAAGCGCCGGAAGGTCAAGCGGGCCGATGGGCCCGAGCGGATTTTTGGCGAGTGGTGGCAGCGCGACGCGGAGATGGAAGCGGTGCGCGACTATTTCGTCATCGAGGACGAAGCTGGCGAGCGTCTTTGGGTTTTTCGCTCCGGTGATGGCATCGATCCTGAAACCGGTAGCCACCGCTGGTTCATGCACGGGATCTTCGCATGAGCTACGCCGAGCTGCAGGTCACCACCCATTTTTCCTTCCTGCGCGGTGCAAGCTCCGCGCAGGAACTGTTCGAGACCGCCAAGGCCCTCGGTATCGAGGCCCTCGGCGTCGTCGATCGCAATTCGCTGGCCGGGATTGTGCGGGCGCTCGAGGCGTCGCGCGCCACCGGTTTGCGCCTCGTCGTGGGTTGCCGGCTCGATCTCACTGATGGCATGTCCGTGCTGGTCTACCCGACGGATCGCCCTGCCTACTCCAGGCTCACACGGTTGATTACGCTCGGCAAGTCGCGCGGCGGCAAAAACAACTGCATCCTGCACTGGGACGACGTCATCGCATATTCCGAAGGCATGATCGGCATCCTGATGCCGGATCTGCCGGATGACACCTGTGCGCTCCAGCTGCGCAAGATGGCCGAGGTTTTCGGCGATCGCGCCTATGTGTCGCTTTGTCTGCGGCGTCGGCAGAACGACCAGATGCGGCTGCATGAAATTTCCAATCTTGCGGCACGGTTCAAGGTGAAGACTGTGGTCACAAACGACGTTCTCTTCCATGAACCAGGCCGCCGGCAGTTGCAGGACATCGTCACCTGCATTCGCACCCGCACGACGATCGACGATGTAGGCTTCGAGCGCGAGCGCCATGCCGATCGATACCTGAAGCCACCGGAAGAAATGGAGCGCCTATTTCCCCGCTACAGCGAGGCGCTCGCGCGGACAATGGAGATTGTCCGTCGGTGCAAGTTCTCGCTTGAGGAGCTCACCTATCAATATCCGGAGGAGGCGATCGTGCCAGGCAAGGACGCCCAGGCCTCGCTCGAGCACTATGTCTGGGAATGCGTGCCAAACCGCTATCCCGAAGGTCTGCCACCTGACGTTCTGAAAACAGTGCGGCACGAGCTCGATCTGATCCGCACCATGAAATACGCCCCGTATTTTCTCACCGTCTTCTCGATCGTGCGCTATGCGCGCTCCCAAGGCATAATCTGCCAGGGCAGGGGTTCTGCGGCCAATAGTGCCGTCTGCTACATTCTCGGCATCACCAGTATCGATCCCTCAACCAACGATCTTCTGTTCGAGCGCTTTGTCAGCCAGGAGCGCGACGAGCCGCCGGATATCGATGTCGATTTCGAACACGAGCGGCGCGAGGAGGTCATTCAATGGATCTACCAGACCTACAGCCGAGAAAAAGCAGCACTCTGTGCGACCGTCACCCGCTACCGCGCCCGCGGCGCGATCCGCGATGTCGGCAAGGCGCTCGGCTTGTCAGAGGACGTGATAAAGGCGCTGTCGTCGGGCATGTGGTCCTGGTCGGAAGAGATCTGCGACCGCAATGTCCGGGAGCTCAATCTCAATCCGGATGATCGCCGTCTGGTGCTGACCCTGAAACTGGCGCAGCAGTTGATGGGCGCGCCGCGTCACCTCGGTCAGCATCCCGGTGGTTTCGTGCTCACTCATGATCGGCTCGATGATCTGGTGCCGATCGAGCCGGCGACGATGAAGGACCGGCAGATCATCGAATGGGACAAGGACGATGTTGAAGCGCTGAAGTTCATGAAGGTCGATGTGCTGGCGCTCGGCATGCTGACGTGTATGGCGAAAGCGTTCGATCTGATCCGCGAGCATAAGGAGGATGATCTCGATCTGGCGAAAATCCCGCAGGAGGATCCAGCCACTTATGCGATGATACGCAGAGCAGACACGCTCGGCACCTTTCAGATCGAAAGCCGCGCGCAGATGGCAATGCTCCCGCGTCTAAAACCCCGTACCTTTTACGATCTCGTCGTGCAGGTCGCGATCGTCCGGCCCGGACCGATCCAAGGCGACATGGTGCATCCCTATCTGCGGAGGCGTGAGGGGAAGGAACCTGTCGAATATCCGACGCCGGAACTTGAGGCGGTGCTTGGCAAGACGCTTGGCGTGCCATTGTTCCAGGAGAGCGCTATGCGGGTGGCGATGGTCTGCGCCGGTTTTACCGGCGGCGAGGCCGACCAGCTCCGCAAATCGATGGCGACCTTCAAGTTCACCGGTGGCGTTTCGCGGTTCAAGGACAAGCTGGTGTCGGGAATGGTGAGGAATGGCTACACGCCGGAATTTGCCGAAAAAACATTCTCCCAGCTCGAAGGATTCGGCAGCTATGGATTCCCGGAATCCCATGCGGCGTCGTTCGCGCTCATCGCCTATGCCTCCAACTACGTGAAATGCCACTACCCGGACGTCTTCTGTGCGGCGTTGCTGAACTCGCAGCCGATGGGTTTTTATGCGCCGGCGCAGATCGTCGGCGACGCAAGGGCGCACGGCGTCGAGGTGCGGCCGGTCTGCATCAACCGTTCCCGGTGGGATTGCACGCTGGAGCGTATCGGCAGTTCGGGCCGGCACGCCGTCCGTCTTGGATTCCGGCAGGTGAAGGGATTGGCTGTCGCTGATGCCGCGCGGATCGTCGCGGCGCGCATGAACAGCGCCTTTGCCTCCGTTGACGATATGTGGCGCCGATCTGGCGTTCCGTCGGAGGCGCTTGTCCAGCTTGCAAAGGCCGATGCCTTCTTGCCAACGCTGAAACTTGAGCGCCGCGATGCGCTCTGGGCGATCAAGGCGCTGCGCGACGAACCGCTGCCCTTGTTTGCGGCCGCGGCCGAACGGGAAATGGCTGCGATCGCAGAGCAGCAGGAGCCGGAGGTCGCGCTTCGACAGATGACGGACGGCCATAACGTCATTGAGGACTATAGCCATACCGGCCTGACACTACGGCAGCATCCGATCGCCTTCCTGCGCAAGGATCTCGCGGCGCGCAACATCATCACATGTGCCGAGGCCATGAATTCGAGGGACGGGCGATGGGTCTATACCGCTGGCCTCGTCCTGGTGCGGCAGAAGCCGGGATCGGCCAAGGGTGTCATGTTCATCACCATCGAGGACGAGACTGGGCCCGCGAACCTCGTTGTCTGGCCGACACTCTTTGAAAAACGCCGGCGGATCGTTCTCGGATCTTCGATGATGGCGATCAATGGTCGGATTCAGAGGGAAGGGGAGGTCGTCCATCTTGTTGCCCAGCAGCTGTTCGACCTGTCTGGCGACCTGGTGGGCCTTGCAGATCGTGATCAAGAGTTCAAACTGCCGACGGGGCGGGGTGATGAGTTTGCCCATGGTGGTGGTCCAGATCCACGGGATAAGCCGAAGCCGGTGGTAACCCCGCGCGACATGTTCGTGCCTGACCTTCATATCGATACGCTGAAGGTGAAGAGCAGGAATTTTCATTGATATTCAGTTTGGAAAGCGAGTCGCTGGTTCACACCCTTTCAAGGCGCCCGAGTATGATCCGCCGGCGCCACCCGCTGCACGCGATTGCCACAAAGTCACGAAAAAAGCCGGGTCTCGTGATGTTCTCACGAGACCCGGAAGTCGGCCGGACAGCCGGCCTCTGGGAGAACATATACCTTCTAGGGGCCTACGTGAGTTTCCCTACCGTCTTCTCGAGAATTGCCCACAATTCCTCGCCATATTTTTCGCGCCAGCCGGTGTAGAAGCCGCCGTCGCGAAGTTTCTGCCTGAACGCCTCAGTGTCGGGCTGATTGAATACAAGGCCCTGTTTGGCCAGGACGTCTTTGAGGGACTCCGACAACTTGGCCATATCTTGGCGCTCATCAAGCGCGGCTAGGTTGATGTTGCGGCTCACGACCTCCTGCACATCCGCCGGCAGGCTTGCCCAGTTGCGCTTGTTGGCAACGCAGAAAAACGCGTCCCACATGTGCCGGGTTAATGCGCAGTATTTTTGGACCTCGACAATATTTGCGGTCTTGATGTTCGCCAGCGAATTTTCCTGTCCATCGACGACCTTCGTCTGAAGTGCAGAATAGAGTTCGTTGAAATTAATGGACGCCGGAGCTGCCCCAAACGTCTGGAACATGGAGGTCCACAGCGCTCCGACTGGAACGCGGATTTTCATACCGGCGAGATCTGCGGGCGAGTTGACTGGGTGCGTGCTGGTGGTGATGTGCCGGAACCCGTTGTCCCACATCTTTTCCATCGGGAGGAGATTCACCTTTTCGATGAGCTTTTGCAGAGCGGCACCGAGTTCACCATCCATCGTCTTCCAAACCGTATCATAGTCCGGGAAAATGAAGCCGAGACCGTAGATCGAGGCCGCCGGGACCATCGTGGACAGTACATTGATACCAGAGTTCAGGAACAGATCGATGCCGCCTGCTCTCACCTGCGACAGCATATCAGTGTCGCTACCAAGCTGGTTGTTCGGGTAGACCTGCAGTTCCACCCGCCCGTTTGTCTCGTGTTGGATGCGTGCTGCCGCCTCCCTTGCGCGCGTGGTGATCGGATGGGTCTCGGCCAGATTGAACGCGAACTTCAGGGAATACTCGGCTGCGGCCGCTCGCTTCATCGAAAACCCGAGCGCCGTGGCGCTGAGACCAAGCGTCGTCGTCACTGTGAATGCGCGTCTTGTCAGATTTACCATTTCGTTCTCCTCCAAATAAGCTCTGTAATTTTGGTTGGTCGAGGTCGGGCTACAGGAAGCCGATCGAGAGCCACGGAACCGCAGCAACCACAGCAAGACCAATGGCCATGGCGACGATGTAGCCGACGATCGGTTTCATGCCGGCGTCGGGGCTGACTCGGCTGATTGCACAGGCAGCGTAGTAGCCAACACCGAAGGGTGGAGCGAAGAGGCCGATACCCATCGCCAACACGACAACCATGGCGTAATGCACCTGATGGATGCCCAACTGCTGAGCAACCGGGAACAGCAACGGTGCGAACAGTACGATTGCGGGTATCCCCTCGAGCACACTGCCGAGGATGATGAATATGACGATCGAGACGATCATGAACGTTACCGCACCGCCCGGGAGCGTTGAAAGGTTTTGAGCCAGCGCTGTCGAGAAGCCTGATTGCGTCAGGCCCCAAGCCATCGCCGTGGCCGCGCCGATAATCAGAAGGATAGACCCGGACAGGCTCGCCGTCTCGACAAGCATTGGCTTGAGCCGGCGCCAGTCGAACTGACGATAGAACACCAGACCCGCGACAACCGAGTATGCAATGCCGATCGTCGAAACTTCTGTCGCCGTGGCGACACCTTCGATGACGGCTGAACGGATAACGAACGGAAGCGCAAGGGCAGGCAGTGCAGCGAGGAGCAGCTTGCCGATCTGCCGTCGACTTGCCCTCTTGACGTGACTCGGGTCATCGTTGCGGCAGCGCCAGCGCACCAAGAAGCAAAGGGTTACCGCCAGAATAAGGCCGGGGAGAAGACCGCCGGTGAACAGCGCGGCGATCGATACCCCGGTTGCGGATCCCACTGTAATCAAGACGATGCTAGGCGGGATTGTCTCAGTCTGGGCGCCCGTCGCCGAGAGAAGTGCGACAAGATCGCCTTCGTCTGCGCCGCGCTCCTTCATCTCCGGAAACAACACGGGCGCGACGGCGGCCATGTCGGCGGCCTTCGATCCGGATATCCCAGATACAAGATACATCGCAGCCACCAGCACGTAGTGAAGCCCGCCGCGCACATGGCCAAGTAGGCTGGCGAGGAACGCAACCATAGCCCGCGCCATACCCGTCATCTGGATAAGTTGGCCGAGAAACACAAACAGAGGGATCGCAAGAAGGATCAGATGGCTGACACCTTCGTCGATCCTGCCGACAATTATTAGAGGCGGCGTTCTGGTGGTCAATATAAGGTAGCCGAATGTAGCGATCGCGAATGAAAAGGCGATCGGCACGCCGCCGAAAACACACGCCGCAACGCCGCCGACGAAGAAGATGAGAAGATTGAGGTTTCCAAGACCGACGAAGACCGGCTTCAGCGCCCAAAACAGGCAGAAGACCGCTGCAACGGCAGCAATCGCACCGAGCGCTAGACGGAGATTCGAGCTCTGCAGAAGCCGCAACACCGCGAAAACAAGCATCAAAGCGAAGCTCGTCGGCAACGCCGAGGCGCGCCATGAGTTCTGAATATCCATCGCGGGCGTCCAGACGTAGGACTCTTCGGTGGCATATTCCAGAGATGCGGGCAGGATCAGCACGAGGAAGGCAAGTGCCGCCGCGACCGAAACCAGTTCAACGAAGCGGCGTGTATCGCCCTTCAATGCGGTGACCACCGCCGTCATGCGCATGTGTTCCTGCCGCTGAAAAGCGACGGCCGAACCAAGCATGGCAAGCCAGAGAAACAAGATTGACGCCAGTTCGTCCGACCAAACCAGCGGGACGTGGAATACGTAACGAGCGACGACGGCCGAAAACAGCAGAAGAATTTCGCAAAGCACCAGAAGTGCTACCGGTATCTCCAGGCATTTTACCAAGGCATGTTCAATCTTGCGTGCCATTGCTGCCAAGCTCGACGTCCTTGCAACATCTTCGATGACTCCGTGAACAGTCATAGTGGCCTCCCCATTCGGTAAGGCCTGATCGTTTGCGTGCGGGTGCAACGCAGTCGGGTATTTCTCAAAACCTGTCCTCCCACGCTCGCGCGGGCGCACTGCTCCTGCCCGAAAAGCCGGTCAAGGTTCCGGAGTGTTCTCTAAAGTGCGTTCCCACGAATTCCGCGCACTGTGCTCCTCTGCGCGTAGGTATAAGGTATGATGTCATACCCAATATGGCAAGCACTTTTTCTGCCGTTTGGTGGAGTCTTGAAGGGCAACGAGTACGGCCTCTGTCGAGGCATCGATCGGTCACTGGATTGATCGCAGAGAATTGCCCTCGACCACATCGAGGTTCCACTGCCTTGTGTGCACAAATGTTAGGAGATCTTGGAGCCGACGAGTCCTGTTTGGCGACCAGGGCAAGCCGCATCCTATCATCGCGCCGTCGCAACTCGACTCCCGAAAACGGCAACCGAACGCTTGTGCCGGCTCGATGTCCCTATTCCGTCCCTAGTCGTTCGAGAGCGGCGAACCTGGCGCGTCTTAAGTGGAGAACGTGCCTTGCCGGCTTAAAACGCCGGGCCGCCTTATTGACCTTCCGGTTAATAAAAAGGCGCCTCAAAAATTCCGGCCGCTTACCGCAGGTCAGCGGCCCTCTGAGTTTCCAGCGCCGCCAATCTCCCCTCCGTAGATTGCTGCGTCGTCGGGTTCCGGTCCTCGGCAGATGCTAGTCCCTCTGGGGGAGGGAGATCACACCGGGCATAAAATGAAAGTCCTGCTTTGCATCGGCTTGCTATGCCACGACTAGATAAAGCGTTGGCTCCTCTGCGCGGTTCGTCTTTGCCGGCCCATCGGCAATTTGGAACCTGGATAGCATCTCGAAAAGCGATGCGGTCTCCTTCGCGAGATTGTTCACGGCAGCAGTCGACTCTTCCACCATAGCTGTGTTCTGCTGTGTCGCTGATTCGATCTTACCGACTGAGAAATTGATTTCCTTGAGCCCGTCGGCTTGAACGCGAGAAACCTGAGCAATGGCGTCGACGTTCTGATTGACGCTCTGCACCTGAACAACGATTTGGCCCAAAGCGTTGCCGGCCTGTTGCACACGCTGGACCCCATCATTGATATGCAGGTTGGATATTTTGATCAGAGACTTGATTTCTTTCGCCGCCGCCGCAGACCTTTGCGCCAGGTCTCTGACCTCCTGCGCTACTACCGCGAACCCTCGGCCAGTCTCCCCGGCCCGAGCCGCCTCAATGCCTGCGTTCAAAGCCAAAAGGTTTGTCTGAGATGCGATTTCATCGATGACACCGATAATATTGCCTATTTCGACCGAAGAAGACCGAATGTTTGTCATGGCCTCAATAGTCTCGCGCATTATGGTGCCTGACCTCTCGGCATGTTCCTTGGTCTCGCCGACGAGGATCCCTGCTGCGTGAGCTTTATGGCTTGCGTCCACCACCTGCCTTGTCATGTCTGCGAGGACAGAAGCCGTTTGCTCGACGACTATAGCTTGCTGCTCCGTTCTCACCGCGAGTTCGTTCGAGGAAGCACGGATTTCTTCAGCCCCCGCAGCAATCGCCTGCGCATTGTCGTTTACTTCGGACATTGCATCGCGAAGCTGGCTAATCGCTGAATTGAAGTCCAATCTGAGCGGCTCAAGAGCTCCCGTGAAAGGCCGATCAAGCTGAATGTGAAGGTTGCCTTTCGATAACTGCCTCAGTGCATCGGCAACTTGTTCGACGGCGGAACTGGTCTGTTCGGCAGCCCGCTGGCGCTCCTCTCCTTCGTTCTCCAAACGCCGCCGCTCGGCATCCTGTCGATGATGCTCGGCGACCGCATCGCGCTCCGCTTTTTCTGAAAGATGATTCTTAAGGCCGGATATCTGCCGCGCGAGCTGACCGATTTCATCCTTCCGTCGCTCGAGTATTTGGTCAATTTCCATGTCGCCGGCGATCATTTGCAGGACTGACTGCTGTAGTTTCGCCAGAGGCACGATGATGGAGCGGATAGTGAGCGATGCCGCGGTTACTCCGAACAAGGCAGCTATGCCGAGCGCAGCTAGCGTCAGAAATTTAAATTCATCAGAAGCTGCTTTAACTTTGCCACCAACGCCTTGGTTTAGAGCTTGCTCGTAATCGATCAACTTGTTCAGAGCACCAATCCATGCCGTCAACTTGGGTCTCAGTTCATTTAAGAGCAGCGGCTTTGCCTCGTCTCTTTTTCCGTCGAGCGTCAACTTGGTGACGTCGGCAATCAAAGGCTCGGCGTCATTCTGAAAAGCCGTCAGACCCTCAGCGAGGCGACGCTCTGCGGGGGTGCTGGCGACGTCGGAATTAACGGCCTTTTGCAACTCCGCGAAGTTGGAAGCGTAGGATGCCTGTAGCTTTCTCATCATCACGATTGTCGTGGCTTGATCCGTATTCGAGTCAGTCAAAACGATGTCGCGCAATGCTACCGCTCGATCGCGGACCGAGCCCAGCATATCGATGCCATTCCGAAATTTTTGGCTATTACTGCCATTTATGAGGCTGAGCTTCCCGTTGATCTCGTCGACCTGGCTGATTGACGAAAGAGACAGAACTCCCATTGCGCACAACAGCAACCCGAATGCGATAGACAAACGTATCGCCACGCCAAATTTCCGAATCCTCCACATTATTTCCCCTCCGCCCGAGCAAACCTTTTGAACTCCGTATGAGGTATAACCTTATACGTAATACCTTAACCGAAATTGAAGGGCGCAAAGGCCAATGGAGGATACGATCGAAAGAACCCTCAGCCGGCTGGCGAGCGGATCAAGGCTCTGGCCGACTACGGCTATTGCGTAGGCCGATCAACCGGATCAAAGCTCCCATCGGAATTTTCGGCAAAGCTAAAAGTGCGTCGTCTCTGGCATTATTGATTGTCGCCGACGTCGTGGTGGCGAGAATGCCTGCCAAATCTTAGATTCAAAACGCAGTCCCCGAGCGAGCCATTACCTGAAGAAGAGATGACCGCCTCCGCTGAACCGCCTCGTGGAGATACTCAAGAGCTGCTTGATTGATCGAGTTTGTTGAGGCGAGGTTGCGCGCCGCTAGCTCTCTGCTTTCAGCGCATGCTTGACGCGCAGAATAGTGATCACAACAGATCCCACAACGACCGGAACAGCGACGAGCATGATCATTGGATCGAAATGGAACCCAGCGTGGTCTGCCGTTTCATACACGAACTTCAGCAAGCTCAACAAATAGTAGCTTATTGCAATGATCGAAAAGCCTTCGACCGCGCGCTGGATCTTGACCTGCGTCGCGGCGCGATCAGCCATGGCCTGGATCTGTGTCGCGTTCTGGAATTCGATCTCGACCTGAATTCGGGTTTGCAACAAGTCGAGCAAGTGCATCGCGGCCCTCGATAGTTGCTCAAGCCTCAAGGCGGTCGCTTCACAGGTACGCACCGCTGGCTTGAACCGCCGCTCCACGAAGGTACCGAAGCGTTGAAAGCCGACGACGTGCGTTTCCCGTAAAAGCGCGATCCTCTCCTCAACGATCTTGGCGTAGGCTGCGGTTGCGCCGAACCTGTTTCTGGTCTCGGCGGTGGCCGAAATGACATGGGATGAGAGAGCGGTAATCTCCTCGAGCAATTGCTTGTGCTGATGTGCGGGCGTACGAAGATTGCGATTGGTCAGTTGAACCAACTCCGTGTCATATCCGCCGAGAAGCGGGGCGAGACGACGCGCTTCCGGCAATCCGAGAAGCGCCATGGATCTGTAGGTTTCGATCTCGAAGATCCGGCGTACCATGCGCCCCAGGCGGTGTGCGTTCAGGTCCTTGTTGAACAGGATAATTCTACTTGAATTGTCCCCTCGAACACGAAAATCGGAGCAAACCTGCGCCGCGCCCCCACCGATCAATGAGGCGGCGGTATCACCGAAGCCGAAGGTTTCCAGCACCGGTCCCAGCTTGTCAGGAGGGTTCCCGAGGACAAGGATGCTGACGTGACAAACGAGCAGCGGTGAGTTCAATCCTGCGAGCTCGGCAAAATCACTTTCAAGGAGGTCAGATTCCGGCCAGCCCCCTGGCTCGCTGTCAAGTTTCCGGACGCGCGTAACCGTCACGAATTCAGTGTGCCTTTCGACTCTAACCGAAATCGTGCCATCAGCTTCGAGACTGTCGTGGAACTCCTTGATCACACCGTCTATGGGCATGAAAGCAACGTGCTCAACAATTGCCGGACCGGTGAAATAGATCGACGGTCGAGCGTGAAGCTCGGAGTTGAAGTCTGCCGTCTGCTGTTTGAAAGCAGTTGGACGAGAGATCTGTACACAAGGAGACGTCGTTGCCGACGCTGCTTCTTCCGCACCCTTCGAAATCACGTCTGTGTTCCCCATTTTCAGAAGTGCAAACACCGGCGAACCTTATGAAGCGAATGCAAGCAACTTGGAAGCCCGCCCGGATATGATAAATCTGCTGATCCGCGTTCGACCTTCTTTTGAAAGGTCACAGCAGCCTAAGAAGCTAGGAGACCCCCGCTGGTATGTCACGCCAGCTGTACTTCGGGCGATATCATAGAACGTCTCGGGGCCACTAGGCTTGAGACAAGACTGCCATGTTCAGCACGTTGTCCTTGTAGCGGTACATTGGGATAATAAGCAGCCCTAAGGGCACGTGTGGGCCGCGCCAACACGGTATCATCTGCTGCTATCACGAAGTGATGGAAACCATTGAGGCTTGCGTTGAGCGCAAGCGAAATGGCCTGGGCACAGTCCCGTCTGTCAACATAGGACCACAGGTTCCATTTCTGAACGCCGGGATTATCTTCGCAAGCTTTCATTGCATCATATTGGTGGGGCTCTTTTACCCAAGAAAACCGCGGGCCGATCATTTTGAGCGCGGGATCCCAGCGGCAGAATTCGGCTGCGACGGATTCGTCTACAAGTTTGGAAAGCGCGTAGCTACTCTCAGGCTTCGAGGTCAGCTTGTCATCGACCGGAAAATAGGCAGGTGGATCGTCAAACGGGACGCCCAGCAAGGTCTCACTGCTCGCAGAAACAATGTTCTTTATGCCCGCGATCCTTGCAGATTGGAAAACATTGTAGCTGATGGCGGTATTGGTGTGAAATATGTGCGTGCTCGCAGCGACTTTCGCGCCTACTATCGCAGCAAGATGGACGATGCCCTAAATCCCGGATTCGATATCGGCGACCGCATCAAGGACCTGGCCATAGTCCCGCATATCGACGCGGGCGAACGGGCACCTCATGTCGGATGACGGCACCTCGTCGATTCCGATGACCTCGTGCCCCTCTTCGAGAAGGCGTTCAATCGCCGCGCGCCCGATTCGTCCGCTGCTTCCAGTGACCAGAAGTTTCATGGCATTTCCCCTTTACGGGCCGCACAATGGCACGAACGAGAGTGCAGGTTACGGCACCCAGACCCGCTGGGTTCCTCCTGGTTCGTAACGCGCTCCTGTCACCTCGAGAGATTGATCAAGGTGGCCCTTTCCTCGGCGGTGAGCGGCCGGACCTCGTGGTTCTGCAAGAGCAAGAAGAGCTTCGCCGTTTCCTCCAACTCCTCAGTCGCGTACTGGGCGTCCTTTAGGGACTTGCCCGCGACGACAGGTCCATGGTTTGCCATCAACACCGCATGATGGTTCGCGGCGGCGGCTCCCACCGCCGCCGCCAGCGCTTCGTCTCCGGGAGGAAAATACGGCACGAGCGGCAGGAAACCGATACGCATGACATAGTAGGCGGTCAGGGGCGGCAGAACGTCGCGCTCGTTGACCTGCTTCAACAAGCTGACGGCAACCGAATAGGTTGAATGCAGGTGGACGACGGCTCGGCGATTGTCCTTACCGCAATACATGCACTTGTGGAGGAACGCCTCCTTGGTGGGCTTGTCACCTCCGACATGCACGCCTTCCGCCGAAAAGCAGGACAGCCGTGCTGGATCGAGCACGCCCAACGAAGCGTTGGTGGGCGTCATCAAAATTCGACCGTCCGACAGACGGACGCTGATGTTGCCGGTCGATCCTGCGGTCAGCCCGCGGTCGAAGAGCGAGCGACCGACCTCGACTATCTCGTCGCGGACCTTCGTCTCTTCAGATATGGAGCCTATCATCGTAGCCGGTCCCAAGCGTTCATGAAGAAGTCCCGTTCGCCGAAGTTGCCGGACTTCAACGCGAGCGACAGAGATCGCCCCTGGCTCTTTGCGTGTACCCACGGCACTCCGGGGGCGATTTCGTTGCCAATCGAGAGCTGGTCGACGCCGAGCGACTTCACCACCGCTCCCGACGTCTCGCCGCCGGCGACGATGAGATCGCTCACACCCTTCTCGACGAGCCTTCGCGCGATTGAGGAGAGGGCGGCCTCGACCATCTCGCCGGACTGCGCGGCGCCCAACTTGCGTTGGTTTTCCTTCACCTCGTCGGGCAGAGCCGTCGCATAGATGAGAACAGGCTTGCGGCCCAGACGGGACGAGGCCCACTCGACGGCCTCGCCGACGACATCGCCGCCGTCCGCCAGCTTTGAGAGGTCGACGCGGAAACCCTCGTGGTCTGCGAGCATCGCCTCTACCTGTCCGTTGGTTGCGACCGAGCAGCTACCGGAGACGACGGCTCTGTAGCCTTCTTCCAAGTCAGTCGTAACGGCAGCGTCGCGGCTGTTCCCGCCGGCAAGAAGAACACGAGCCAGCCCATATGCCAGGCCCGACGCACCGGTGAACAGCACGAGATCCTTGAATGCCTGGGCAATCTCGACAAGGTCCTCGTCAGCCAGGGCGTCGATGACGACAATACGCGTGCCGTCGCCGTGAATGGGGGCGGCCCATTCGGCGATGGCGGACGCCCCTTGCTTCACCGTCTCGTAATAGCATCCGGTGATTTCGGCCCGCGACTGCGGCCCGAGCACCCGCAGCAGGTTCGCGTCTGTCATCGGCGTCAACGGATGATTGCGCATGCCGGACTCGTCCAGCGGCACGTCGCCGACGAACAGGTTGCCCTTGTAAACCGTCCGGCCGTTGGCAGGGAAGGCGGGGCAGGCGATCGTTATGGATTGGCCAAGCTCCGCAAGCATCGCGTCGGCGACCGGGCCGATGTTGCCCTTCGCCGTGGAATCGAACGTCGAGCAGTACTTGAAGTAGTACTTCTGCGCGCCACAGCCACGCAGCCATCGCAGCGCGGCCAAGGACTCCTCGACCGCCATTTGCGGAGGTGTCGTTCGAGTCTTGAGGGCGACAACGATTACGTCGGCGTCAATGTCCCTGTCGTCTTCAGGAACGCCGATCAGCACCGTCGTTTTGAGGCCGGCGCGCGCGAAGATGTTCGCGACGTCGGTCGCTCCCGTGAAATCGTCGGCGACGCAGCCGACCAGCAACTTTCCGGCGGCCACCATGAATCACCTCATGATGAAGGGGTTGGCGACGTCTTCAGCGGTGGAGATCATCACGCTCTTCGTCTGCATGTAGTTCTGGATCGAGGCGATGCCATTCTCGCGACCGATGCCGGAGTGCTTGTAGCCTCCCAGCGGCGACATATAGCTGATGACGCGGTAAGTGTTGACCCAGATGGTGCCAGCCTGGATAGCGGCCGAAACCTTCAGGATACGACGCATGTCCTGGGTCCAGAAGCCCGCGGCCAGCCCGTAATTGGTGTCATTGGCAATATGCACGGCTTCCTCATCGCTGTCGAAGGGGATGACCGCCAGAACCGGGCCGAAGACCTCCTCCTGCGCGATGCGCATGTCGTTTCGGACCCCGGAGAAAATCGTAGGTTCGACGAACCAGCCCCTGGAGAGCTCGGCATTGTCCGGCCGCCCCCCACCGAGAACGCATTCGGCGCCTTCGCCTTTTGCGATGTTGATATAGCCGAGGATCTTCTCGAGTTGCGGCGGCGTCGTCACGGGGCCAACCTGCGTCGACGTCAAGAGCGGATCGCCCATTCTCGCCGTTTTTGCGAGGTTGACGATCTTCTCGAGAAACTGGTCGTGGATCTTTCGCTGCACGAGCAATCGTGAGCCCGCAATACATGTCTGTCCGGTGGCAGCGAAGATGCCGGAGATCACCCCGTTGACGGCATTGTCGATCTCCGCATCGTCGAAGACGATGTGCGGGCTCTTGCCGCCGAGTTCAAGCGTAACCTTCTTGAAGTTGCGCGCTGCAAGCTCGCCGATCTTGCGCCCGGTGCCTTCACTTCCCGTGAAAGCGATCTTGGCGACGTACTTGTGGGTCGTCAGCGTCTCGCCGACATCTGCGCCGAACCCTGTAACGACGTTGAAGACGCCCGCGGGAAAGCCAGCCTGCTCGACGAGCTTTGCGAACTCAAGGGTCGAAGCAGACGTGAACTCCGAGGGCTTTGCCACGAATGTGTTCCCTGCGGCGAGTGCCGGTGCCAGCTTGTAGGCGAGCAGCAGGAGAGGGGAGTTCCACGGCGTAATCCCGACGCAGACGCCGAGCGGCTCATTACGAGTGAAGTTGAAGGTGTCCGCCTTATCGATCGGGATGACCGCTCCTTCGATCTTGTCCGCCAGCCCGCCGAAGTAGTAGTACCACTGCGGGATGTATTTGAGCTGAAACAGCATCTCGTTGATGAGCTTGCCGTTGTCCGTAACCTCGATCGTCGCGAGATGCTCCGCATTCTCGGCGATCAGATCGCCAAGACGCCGAAGAAGGTGTCCGCGGGCGCTCGCGGTGAGCTTCGGCCACGGACCACTCGTGAAGGCGCGGTGCGCAGCCTCGACTGCTCGTTCCGCATCTTCCCTGCCGCCCTTCGGAATAGCGGCCCAGGTCTGCCCGTTGAAAGGGTTCTTCGTCTCGAACGTATCTCCGTTGGCAGCGTCTTCCCACTTGCCGTCGATGAACATCTTGTATGTCTGCATTGTCTTTCTCTCTTCTAGCATCCGAGTTGTCGGGCGAGGTCTTCGAGATCGTCGGCGACGTAATCCCAGCGCTGCTCGGCTGTGAGGTCGGTCGTCTGGCCCTCGCCGTATTCGGTGGGTCGTGCGATGAATGCGGTTTTAAGGCCAAGGCTGCGCGCGGCGGCAAGATCGTAGTTGTGGGCAGCGCACATCATGACGGCCCCGGGCTCCAGATAAAGGAGTTTGCAGACCCCGAGGTAGGTCTCAGGATCGGGCTTGTAGTGCTGGAAAAGCTCGCAGGAGAACACGTTGTCCCACGGCAAGTCGGCATGCTTTGCCATATTGACGAGAATCGCGACATTGGCGTTGGACAGAGGGCCGATGATAAACTTCGACTTCAGCCGGTGTAGCCCGCGCGATGTGTCGGGCCAGCCGTCCAGGCGATGCCAGACCTTGTTGACGTGCATCATCCGGTCGTGGTCTAGTTCGGCCAGCCCCATCTCTGCGAACACTGCCTTCAAGGCATCGAAGTGAAGTTCGTCCAGGTTCGTCCACGGCAACTCGCCGCTGCGCACCCGCGCTTTCTGGGGATTGTAATGGTCTCGCCAGCGGTCGACGAGACCGGTCCAGTCGATCTGCAGGCCCTCCGCCGCGCCCCAGGCGGTGAGATCGCGGATGATCGAACCCCGCCAGTCGACGACAGTGCCGAACGTGTCGAAGACAATCGCCTTGACGCTGCTGGTCATCTCGCGCCCTCCTTCTTGTGGGACGAAATGCGCTCGAACGTTTCCACTCGCTTTTCGGCCACCCAATCTCGAACCATCGCATCAAAGCTCGTGAAGTGCGGCGTCTTCAGGTGGAAGTCGAAATCGGCTCTTGAGCCATAGACTTCATAGATGTAGATTCGCTCGGGCCGCTCAGGATCGCGGCAGACATCGAACACTTCGCAGTTCGGTTCGTCGCGCAGCGACGTCGCCGCATTCTCGATTATCGCCGCATCGAAATTATCGGCGAACTGGTTTCGAACGACGAACTCTACGACCACGACAAAGCCTGTGGATGCCGAACTCATGCGACCTCCTTGCGGACGGCACCCAGAGCGCCGATCACGCTGCGCGTCATCTCCGCGCAATTGGCGCTTCCGCCATACTCCATTGGAACCGCGATCTTGGTCGACAAGGTGTGCTCGACCGCGGCCTCGATCAGCCCGGCGGCGTCAGCAAGCCGCTGATCCCCGTGCTTCACCGCCAGCCAGTCGAGCATCATCGCTCCCGACAGGAACATTGCGCCCGGATTGGCGACGCCCTTGCCCGCGATATCGGGAGCGGTCCCGTGTGCCGGCTGGAAGAGGCCGTGCGTATCGCCGATGTCCGCCGAAGGGGCCATACCCATGCCGCCGATCAGACCGGCCGCAAGGTCGGAAAGGATGTCGCCAAACATGTTCTCGGTCACCAGCACGTCAAGCGTCCAAGGCTTCTTCACCATGTTGAGCGCCAGCGCGTCGACATAGGCATAGTCCTTCTGCAACTCGGGGTGCTTGGCGGCGATCTCATCGAAAACCTTCCGGAAGAAAGCCATCGAACTGAAGACATTCGCCTTGTCGACGCAGGTCACCGTGCCGGCCTTGCCGCGACGTTTGCGCTGGGCGGCCAGCTGGAAAGCGAATTCGGTAACGCGCTCGGTGCCGGCCCGCGTGATCTGCATCGTGTCGTAGGCCTCTTGGTCGTTTAGCACTTCGCCACGGCCACGCGCATAAAACAGTCCTTCTGTCTGCTCGCGGACCAACACGAAGTCGATTCCTTCGGCGCGAGGATCGGACAGCACTTTCGGAAGGCCGGGAAACCACCGGATCGGACGGACACCTGCAAACAGGCCGAACTCCATGCGCAGGTCGAGCTGCGGAATGATTTCCGTCCCGTCCGGGAAGCGGATGTCGGGCCAGCCCATCGCGCCGAAGAGGATTGCGTCGGATGTCCGGCAGCCCTCGAGCGCGGCGGCGGGCAGGGCCTCGCCGGTCTCCGCGTAGTGCTGGGCACCGGCCTGATGCGTCTCGAACACGAGCGGTGGCGCGCCCGCCTGGCTGACGGCGGCGTCGATCAATTCCAGGCAGGCAGGCATGACTTCCCTGCCGATCCCGTCGCCGGGAAGGACTGCGATCTTGAGAGTGTTGTACAACGATGACATTTGAAACCTGTCCTAGAGGTGGTTGAGGCCGAGGCGCTCGAGAAGGTCGAGCAGTTCCTTGCCTGCCCGCTCGCGGTGCGCCTTGTGAATGTTTCTTGCTTTTTCGCGGTCGCCTTCGCGGATTGCTTGCACGAGTTCTGCATGTTCGCGGGTTGAGTTAACCGGCTTGGGACGCATCTTCAGCGTCACCATCCTGACGCGATGTGCGCGGTCGATGAAATTGAGGACGACCGACTTGAGCATCTGGTTGCCGCCAAGGTCGAGCAGTTGCTCATGAAATCTTGCGTCCGCCTGCGCCCAGCGCTCCAAATTATCTTGTGAAAGCGCATGGTCCATGTCGGCCGTCGCCTTTTCGAGACCCCGGAGTTGATCCTCGGAAAGCTGGCGGCTGGCGGCAAGCTCTGCAGCCGTACTCTCGAGCGACGTCAGGATTTCGTAAATTTCCTTCATGTCAGAAATAGAAATCGGCAGAACCCGCATTCCGTGCCTCGGGATCACCGAGACAAGTCCGTCCTGCTGGAGGCGCATGAGCGCCTCCCTTACGGGCGTCCGGCTCATCCCCAACTGGGACGCGACTTCCTGTTCGGTCGCCTGGTAACCGGGCGCCCACTTGTTATCCAGGATGAGCTGGCGCAACCGAAGGTGGGCTGTCGCGGTCATTGTTTTCGCGAAGGCGTCCTCTTTGATCTCTGAGACCGGTGCTGTCTGTTTCCTGGTCGGCATTTTCTTTCCCTTCAAGCTGGCTGATTTCTCAGGAGCCTACATATTTTCGCCAGCTATGTTCAGGCTGGTATCCGAGAACGCTCTTTGCTTTGTCGATCGACAGCAAGGTTTCGTTGTTCCCGATCTGCTTCTTGAACGGGACCCCCGGATACCACCTCCTGACGAGTTCCTCGTTGGAGGTGGTCATGACCCCATCGTCGTTTGCGATGATGAACACCTCGGCACCTTTGCCGCTCCACTCGAGCGAGCGACGGATCGCCTGTGCCCCGTCGCGGGCGTCGATATAGGTCCAAAGGTTGAAGCGTCTGCTGCCCGGGTTCTGCTCGAAGGCCGGGAAGTCCGCATACTCGCTCTCGTCCATAACGTTGGAGAAGCGTAGGCAAACGATCTTGAGCTCGCTGTCCCAGCGGCAATACTGCTTTGCCATCTCCTCGCCGAGATGCTTCGAGAGGGAATAGGAGGTTTCCGGGCGCGACTGATAATTCTCGTCCGCCGGCAGATAGTCAGGCTTGATCTCGTAAGGAATGCCGAGCAGGGTCTCGCTCGACGCCCACACGATGTTCTTGATGCCGAGCAAGCGGCATGACTCGAAAACATTGAACGTCGAAATGGTGTTGACCCGGAAAACATCCGCAGGAGCAACGCGCCCCGGCATCGGCACAGCGGCCAGATGGACGACGGCTTCAGTGTTGCGATTGTGGTCCCAATCAAAGCCACTGATCGCCTCGATCGTGGCGCGCATATCCTCGAAATCGACCCTGACGAAGGGGCAGAGGTTTTCTGGCGGAGCGATCGTATCCGCGTTGATGACGTCGTGGCCGCTCTCAACCAGATGCTTGATCGTGGCTCTACCCAGTTTGCCGCTGCCGCCTGTGACTAAAACTCTCATATCGTAATACCTCCGTAGAACCTTCCAGGTTAGCGGCTTCGGCCGACCGCCACAGCCAGGATGATGAGCATTCCGCGCGCGATGAGCTGCTGGCTGTAGTCGAGGCCGCCAAGAATAAGACCGTTGTTGATGACACCGATGAGCAGGGCACCGACGATGGAACCGATCACGGTGCCGCGTCCGCCGAATAGGCTGGTACCGCCGAGAACCACGGCTGCAATGACAGACAGCTCATCGCCTTCGCCAAGCTGGAAGCGTCCAGACTGCAGGCGTCCAGCATAGAGCATGCCAGCGATCGCAGCGGCCATCCCCGTCAGTAGCAGCACCTGGAACTTGATTTTCCGGACATCGACGCCGCTGTAGCGAGCTGCGACCGAGTTTCCGCCTGCCGACATGACCTTGCGGCCGAACGGTGTCTTTCGGAGCGCGATATGGGCGATCGTGCCCAGAACGGCGACCCAGACAACGAGGACAGGAACAGGGCCGATGTTACCGGAACCAAAGACGAAAATGAACGTATCGTTGATAATTGGAACAGGCGAAGTGCCGCTTACCCACATTCCGACCCCTCGCGCGATCCCCATCATGCCGAGTGTCACCAAGAACGACGGGATGTTGAGATAGGCAGTCAGGCCGCCGTTTACGGCGCCTACCAGCAGCCCGAGGGTCAAGCCCGCGAGAATGCCGGGGAATAGACCGTACTTGCTCAGCACCAGGCCAGCGACCACCGACGACAGTCCGGCTATGGCTCCGACCGAGAGGTCGATCTCGCCCGCCGAGAGTACGAACGACATTGCCATGGAAACGATGGCGACGATCGCAGTCTGCCGCAGGATGTTGAGCAGGTTGTTTGAAGATAGGAATCCGCGATCCTGCAGCAGGATCGCGAAGACGATGAAGATGACGACGAAGCCGATGTAGACGACGTAGTCGCGCCAGTTGCTGTGCCACGGCCGCATGTGGGTTGCATCCGTCTCTGTGTTCAATGTCTTGGCTTCAGTGGACATTTTGGGTTGCCTTCTGAATCGCGACCTGCAGACCGAGTTCGGTGCGGATCAGCGGAGATTGAGTTTCGTCGCCGGCAATCGTGGCCCAGCTTTCGATTTCGTCGCGCTCGATTTCGCGCGCGAGACGTCCGTTGTTCATGACCAGGATGCGGTCACTTGTTGCCAGAAGCTCGGCTGGTTCCGACGAGATGACGATGACGGACTTTCCGGAGGAGGCGACGCTCCGAATGAGTTCAACGATCTCGGCCTTTGAACCGATGTCTACGCCTGCTGTTGGTTCGTCGAGAATGACAACCGAAGGATCAATCGCTAGCCATTTGGCAATAACGATCTTCTGCTGGTTGCCGCCGGAAAGGTTCCTGACCTTATTGTCAGCGGACGGCGTCTTGATCCTCAGTTGCTTGATGAGATCGGAGGTCAGTGTTCCCTCGCGTCGACGGTCGATGAAGGGACCGCGGACGAGCTGACCGATCTGCGGCAGTCCAAGATTGTCGCCCACGCTGTGCTCGACAACCAGACCTTCCTCGTGGCGGCTCTCCGGAACAAGCACAATGCCAGCCTTGATCGCATCCGAAGGTGACTTGAACTCAACGGCAGTGTCGCCGAGTTCTACGGTTCCCGCAGTTTTCTTATCGACGCCGAAAAGAAGGCGGGCAAGCTCGCTCCGGCCAGCGCCCATGAGGCCTGCTATTCCCACAATCTCGCCCCTGTGAACGTCGAAGCTGACATCGCTGGGTTTTCCCGAAGGGCCCGAAAGGCCACGTACGCTCAGCACGGGTTTGCCGCTGCGATCAATGGCGCGCGCCTGGTATTGGAAACCGGTGACACGCTTGCCGACCATGTGCTGCACGATCGAGTCGAGCGTGAATTCGGATGTCTTCCCGGAGGTCACGTTCTGACCGTCACGCAGAATTGTAATCTCGTCGGCGATCGTCATGATCTCGGTCATGCGATGGGAAACGTAGATCACGGCTGTTCCCGCCGCAGTGAGCTTCTTCAACATGCCGAACAGAGTGTCGGCTTCCTGTGCGCTCAGCGACGAGGTTGGTTCGTCAAGGATAAGGATCCTGGCGTCCTGGTGGATGGCCTTGGCGATCTCGGTCAGCTGGGCCTGGCCGGGGCTGAGTTCAAAAACAGGCGTCCTCGGATCAACCCTGAGGTTGAGTTGGCCGATGATCTCGGCTGCCTGTGCGATTTCCCTGCGCTCGTCGACCAAGATCGACAGGCGGCGGGGCTCCCGGTTGAGGAAAATGTTCTGGGCGACCGTGAGGGTGGGGATCAGGCTGAGGTCCTGGAAGATCATCTCAATGCCGAGCCTGCGGGAATTCTCCGGAGAGCTTGACGACATGTGTTCGCCAAAAACCTCGATGGATCCCTCCGTGGGTGTGACCACGCCCTGCAGGATCTTCAACAGCGTAGACTTGCCGGCGCCATTTTCGCCGACCAGCGCATGGATTGTCCCGGGTTGGATCGTCAGGCTGACACCGCGCAATGCGTGCACGCCGCCAAACGATTTCCTCACGTCGCGCATCCTGACGGCGGCGAGGGTTTCGGTGACTGCTTGAGTGTTCATGGTCGTTGTCCGCCGCTGGGGACGGGGAGCGGCCGGAGCCGCTCCCGCGCACCGTTAGTTCATTGCGTCGGTGAGAATCTTCGGTGCCTGGTCGCCGTTCGACTGCGGCCACGCCTCGATCAGGTTATCGCGGGTCACCGCAAGGGCCGGGAGCACGACGTAGGGAGGTGCGTCCTTTCCGAGTAGGGCGTATCCGGCAAGGATGCCCTCGGCATAACCGGCGCCGTACGGACGCTGGGATCCGGTTCCCTTGACGTAACCCTTCTTAGCCATGTCGATCGAGATGTTGACGCCAAGGTCGCAAGTGGTGATGACGAGGCTCTTGGACGCGCCCGCTGCGCGCGCCGCTGACAGGACGCCTTCTGTTGGAACGTCCCACACGGCCCAGATGCCATTGAGGTTGGGGTGGGCCGTCAGCATTGCGGAGGCGACGCGCTCGGATTCGCTTGAGAAATCAGGGCCTCCGACACCGGTCTCCTGGACGATCTTGATATCCGGATAATCCTTGATCGCTTCCTTGAAGCCGACCACGCGTTCTTTGGTGGCAAAAAGGTCGGACGCATGCGGGATGAGACCGATTTCGCCCTTGCCGTCGAGCGCCTTGGCCATGAGCAGTGCGGCGACCTTTCCCATCCCGCGGTTGTCGGAAGAGACGAGGCTCACATAGTCTTTGCCAGCCTTCATCCCGGCGCCGGTCTGGTCAAGGAAGATGATCTTAATGCCAGCGGCAGCAGCTTTCTTGTATGCTGCGGCCGTGGCTGACTGCTCGGCGGGAACGGTGATCATGACGTCAGGTTTGAGCGCCATGACGCTTTCGATGTCTGAAACTTGCTGCTCCGCGCGATATCCAGCATCAGTCGTCGCAACGATTTCGACGCCGAGCTCTTCCAGGGCCTTCTTTTGCCCGGCCATCTGGGCCTTGGCCCAGTCAGACGCCGTGTAGTGCATCACAATGGCCGCTTTGGCATGCTTCGCCTTGATCTTTTCGATCTCCTCGGCGGATAGCTTCAGGTCGCTCGCGAGGGTCGCTTTTTCGCCGTTGGGCCCGCTTGCCGGGTGACTTTCAATATCCTTGATCTGTTTATCGACATCGATCGCGAAGGCGCTCGGCGCATAGGCAGCGCTGCCGCCGAGGGCAGTGGCAAGGGCGATCATCTGTAGGGACTTGCGCATCGTCATAGGCATTTCGGTTCCTCCCTTTAAGGCCTATTGAGTTCCTCGAATTCAATAACGTATACGTTAATGCATTTGTAAAAGCTGTCAACTGAAGAAATGTCGGAAACATCGGCGAGCCGAATTGAGCATCCCGCATTTGGGATGGTTTCAACCACCGTGAGTGCCCAACGCGGTAGTCATCACGGTGGTCGCCTTGTCCGTTTGCCACCAAACGGATCGAGGCAGACCGCCCCCATGAAATCGACCCGGAACGATCCTTACGGCTCCCGATCGACGCGGTAGTCAAATAAAAGCTATTGCGCAAATGGAGAGGTATAAGGTATGAGGTATGATGTCGATGGGCAGACTTTTTGCAGCTGAATGTGATATTGTTATGTTTGTCGTATAGGATACGTTATTTTGTGTTTCGATATTGTGATATCCAGAAAAGTGCGCCACATTAGTCGCGGTTTATGAGGGAGGAAGAATTGACAGCAGCAGTTTCGATCCGCGATCTCGCGAACGCTATCCGTGTCCTGTCGATCGACGCGGTTGAGGCCGCAAAGTCCGGGCACCCCGGAATGCCCATGGGCATGGCTGATGCGGCGGCGGTGCTGTTCGGCCGGCACCTCAAGTTCGATTCAAGCGAACCTGGCTGGCCGGACCGCGATCGTTTCGTCCTGTCGAACGGCCATGGCTCGATGCTGCTCTACAGCCTTCTGCACCTCACCGGGTACGAAGACATGACGATTGAGCAGGTTCGCAACTTCCGCCAATGGGGCTCCAAAACGCCAGGTCATCCCGAATACGGGCACACCGCTGGCGTCGAGACGACCACCGGGCCGCTCGGACAGGGGATCGCGTCGGCTGTCGGAATGGCTATCGCGGAGCGGCGCCTATCAACCGAATTTGGCGCAGCGCTTGTCGATCACCGGACCTACGTTTTCTGTGGAGATGGGTGTCTCATGGAAGGTGTTGGTCAGGAAGCTGCTTCGCTGGCCGGCCACCTGCAGCTCGGCAAGTTGATCGTCCTTTACGACGACAACTCCATCACCATCGACGGCTCGACCGCAATCGCGTTTTCGGAAGATGTGCTCGCGAGGTTCGACGCCTACGGATGGCACACGCAGCGCGTTGACGGTCATGATCCGGATGCGATCGACGCGGCGATCTCGCAGGCGAAGACGGAAGGATCCAGACCATCCCTCATAGCCCTGAAAACCATCATCGGATACGGCTCTCCGTCAAGGGCAGGAACAAGCTCCGTACATGGTGCACCGCTCGGCGCCAGCGAAGCCGCCGCGACGAAGGCAGTCTATGGCTGGACGGCGGACACTTTCGAGATTCCTGCTCCAATCCTCAAAACTTGGCGCGAAGTCGGCGCGAAGGGCGCCAAGGCGCGCAAGGACTGGCAAGCGCGGCTCGAAGCAGCGGGCGCAGATGTCAGAAGTGAGTTTGAACGCCGCACCGCCGGCTCATTGCCAGCGCGATATGAGGAAGCGGTCAACGCCGCCAAGGCAAAGCTGCTCGACAAGCCGCAATCAGTGGCAACGCGTAAGGCAAGCCAGATCGCACTGGAAGCGCTGACGGAGCTGCTTCCGGAAATGATCGGCGGGTCCGCTGACCTCACCCACTCAAACTTGACCCGGGTTCCGGCCGTCGACAGCGATTTCACCGCCGCTGCAAGCGGGCGGTATGTCAGCTATGGCGTTAGAGAGTTTGCCATGGCCGCCGCGATGAACGGTATGGCGGCTCACGGCGGCGTCATACCCTATGGTGGCACGTTCCTCGTCTTCTCGGATTATTGCCGCAATGCCATTCGTGTGGCGGCTCTGATGGGCGTCCGCTCTATCTTCGTGATGACGCATGACTCGATCGGTCTTGGCGAAGACGGTCCGACGCACCAGCCGGTCGAGCATCTTGCCAGCCTCAGGGCAATGCCGAACTTGCATGTATTCCGGCCGGCCGACACCATCGAGACGCTGGAATGCTGGGATCTTGCAATAACCAGCAAGAACACGCCGTCGGTTTTGGCGCTCTCGCGGCAGAATGTCCCGCAACTGCGCGCCCAGCGTGACGGCATCAATCGCTGCGCACGGGGAGCCTATGTGCTGCGGGAAGCGAGCAGCGAACGTGCCGTCACAATCATCGCCACTGGAACGGAAGTCGCGCTTGCGATCCAGGCTGCCGACGAGCTTGAGGCGAGAAACGTTCCCGCCGCTGTCGTCTCGATGCCGAGCTGGGATCTCTTCGAACAGCAGCCCAAGGATTACCGCAGCTCGGTCCTCGGCAACGCGCCGCGCATTGCCGTGGAAGCGCTCTCGAAGTTCGGCTGGACTAGGTATGTCGACAGCGAAGACGACGTGATTGGGATGTCCGGCTTCGGAGCGTCTGCGCCGGCCGAGACGCTGTACGAGCAATTTGGGATCACGGGTGACGCAATCGTCACGCGCGCCCTAGCAAGGATAAGGGGCAAGCAATGAGCGCGCCGGCGACACCCGGAAATGACGAAGCGGGCGTCCAGTATGGTTCTGTCGATGAGTACCTCTCGACCTGGGCTGCTGAGGATTTGTCCCGTCAGGGGGTGGCGGCTCTAATCCACGGTGTGTTGGATGGCGCCTGTCTTTTATCCGCACGCATCGCAGCCGGTTCCCTGGAGGGCGATCTGGCCCACCTTGTCGGATCAAATACCGACGGTGATGCGCAAAAGGCAATCGACATCGCGTCGCACGAGTTGTTCGTCGAAATACTCGCACGCGCAGGCGCTGCCAGGGTCCTGTCCGAGGAGGCCGACGCGCCAGTTATGCTCAATGGCCAGCATTTTGCGGTCGCAATCGATCCGATCGACGGTTCAGGCAATGTCGGGCTGGGCACGCCCGTCGGCACGATCTTCTCGATCATGCCTTTCTGCGAAGCTGAAGATCCCTTTTTAACCCCTGGAAAGCGCCAGGCCGCGGCCGGTTATGTCTCATTCGGCAACACGGTCGATTTGGGCTTTTCGGTCGGTGAGGGTGTGCTGCTGGCGACGATGCATCCCCAAACCGGCGAGTTCCTGATCGTCAAAAGGCAGGTTCAGATACCTCGCGACACGTCCGAGCTTGCATATAACGCTTCCAACCACCGTCACCTTCACCCTGCCATGAGCCTGTATCTTCAGGATTGTCTGACCGGCAAGGAGGGAACGCGCGGCCGCGATTTCAACATGCGTTGGCTCGGATCGGCAGTCGGAGAGCTCCACCGGATCCTGATCAGGGGCGGTGTGTTCTTCTACGCCGGCGACAAGCGACCCGGCTTTGAAAATGGGCGCCTTCGCCTGGTGTATGAAGCGAATCCGATCGCGTTCCTGATGGAGCAGGCCGGGGGGCGGGCCACCGACGGCACGACCGCCATCCTGGACAAGATCCCGACCTCTCACCATTGCCGCACGCCGCTGGTTTTCGGTTCGGCGACGGAGGTCGACGTGATCGCAAGCTATCTCAATTCCAATCCAACCAGCGAGTAACACGTCATGGCCAGGATTACTCTCCGCCAGCTGCTGGATGATGCCGCCGAACACGGCTACGGCGTCCCGGCGTTCAACATTAACAACATGGAACAGGCGCTTGCCATCATGGAAGCGGCCGACGGAACGGATTCGCCTGTGATTCTCCAGGCGAGCCGTGGGGCCCGAGCCTATGTCAACGACATCATGCTCAAGCACATGATGGAGGCTGTGACGGAAATCTATCCGCATATCCCCGTTTGCGTCCATCTTGACCACGGAAACGAACCGAGCACCTGCGTCACCGCGATCCAGCATGGTTTTACGTCCGTCATGATGGACGGATCGATCCTTGCTGACGGGAAAACCGCGGCGGATTGGGACTACAACGTCAAGGTCACGAGAAGCGTCAGCGACACGGCCCATTGGGCAGGGGTTTCGGTGGAAGGGGAGCTTGGCGTTCTGGGCTCGCTTGAGACCGGTACGGGCGAGGCGGAAGACGGTCACGGCGTCGAAGGCAAGCTCGATCCGCATCAGCTTTTGACCGATCCGGAGGAGGCGGCGAAATTTGTCGCGGAGACCAAGGTGGATGCGCTTGCCGTCGCAATGGGCACCAGCCATGGCGCCTACAAGTTCTCACGCCGGCCGGACGGTGACGTGCTGGCAATGGATGTTATCGAGGCGATTCACCGGAAACTTCCGAATACCCATCTCGTCATGCACGGTTCGTCAAGCGTGCCGGAGGAGTTGCAAGAAATTTTCAATCGCTTCGGCGGGCGGATGAAGCCCACCTGGGGCGTGCCGCTCGAGGAAATCCTGCGCGGCATTCGGCATGGTGTGCGAAAGGTCAACATCGACACTGATTGCCGCATGGCAATGACCGGGCAGGTGCGCCGAGTGCTGTCCGAAGATCCGACAGAATTCGACCCTCGCAAATATTTGAAGCCTGCAATGACGGCGCTTTCAAAGCTGTGCCGCGAGAGATTCGAAGCTTTCGGAACGGCAGGACGCGCAAGCTCCATTCATGTTGTGCCGCTCGCGGAAATGGCGAAGCGGTATCGAGCCGGCTCGCTCTAGGTCGGCCAACATCCATTTGAACGCAAACGTGGTGAAGCGGCGATGACCGAGAAGAAAACCCTCTGGATTGGCACCAGCTGGAAGATGAACAAGACGCTTGCCGATGCCGCGCAGTTTGCGCACGGTCTCAGGGCCGCAGACATCACGTCCCATCCGCGCATCCAGCGCTTTGTCATCCCTCCTTTCACTGTTGTCCGGGAAGTGAAGACCACGTTGGCGGGCACGTCGGTGAAGGTCGGCGCGCAGAACATGCATTGGGACGAGGAGGGCGCCTGGACGGGCGAGATTTCACCCTTGATGCTCAAGGACTGCAACCTCGACATCGTCGAGCTTGGTCACTCCGAGAGGCGTGAACATTTCGGTGAGACGGACGTGACGGTAGGACTGAAAGTCGGGGCGGCGGTTCGCCACGGCTTGATCCCGCTCATCTGCATAGGGGAGACACTTTCCGAACGCGAGGCCGGGCGAGCCCGCGACGTCCTCGAGCGCCAGGTTCGCGGCGCGTTGGGAAGCCTTTCTACCGACCAGAAGCACAAACCGATACTGCTTGCCTACGAGCCTGTTTGGGCCATTGGCGTCGATGGGATCCCCGCGACAGCGGACTACGCCGACGCCCGCCAGGCCGAGATCATCGCGTTCGCGGAAGCCGTGCTCGGCCGGCGCATTCCCTGCCTTTACGGCGGTTCGGTCAACGCGGACAACTGCGAAGAGCTCATATCCTGCCCCCATGTCGATGGGCTGTTCATCGGCCGCTCGGCCTGGAAGATCGAGGGCTACCTCGACATCCTCGAAAAGTGCGCGGCCAAAATCTGAGGAGTGATGAAGATGAAAATTGCAGTAGCAGGCGACAGCGCGGGCGAAGGCCTCGCCAAGGTCCTCGCCGATTATCTCAAGGACCGTTTCGAGGTGTTCGAGGTCTCCCGGACGGACGCCGGTCTCGACGATTTCTATGCGAACCTCTCCGACAGGGTCGCCAACGGCGTGCTCGACGGCACCTATGACAAGGCCATCCTGGTGTGCGGCACCGGGATCGGCGTCTGCATTTCGGCAAACAAGGTGCCGGGTATTAGGGCAGCCCTCACACACGATACTTATTCCGCCGAGCGGGCGGCGTTGTCGAACAACGCCCAGATCATTACCATGGGCGCCCGCGTCATTGGATCGGAACTTGCGAAGACGATCGTCGACTCCTTCCTCGCCCAGAGGTTCGACGAGAACGGTCGCTCGGCCAGCAATGTTGCCGCCATCGACGAGGTCGATACGAAATACCACACCCGCTAGTTGGAAGGCTGGGCAAGCATTGCTCGCGGTCGACGCGCCAGGCGCAATCAGCCTGGCGCATTATCGTTTTCTGGCAATTTTCAGAACCCGGCGAATAGGCCGGGCGGCATACGGTATCCGGGCTTCGCGTCCGCCTTCAGATGCCGCCGGTGATGATCGCAGTGCGACCTGCGGGAAATGCAAGATGCGCCACGCCTTGACGTGATGCCCTGGCTGTCATTTCAGCAGGGATGTGCGGAAGTGTTCCATGTTTTCCTCGACGCTTTCGCGGCTGAGGTCACCGGTCTTTCTGTCCCGGATCATCTGAAACATGTGTTCGTGGAGATCGACTGCGCGCCATTTGCCACTGACCTCTAGCGATTTTTGCACCCAAGGCGCGACCATCGTCAGCACGAAGTCGGCGATCACGACGATCAACGGGTTTCCGGCAGCTTTGTATATTGCTCGGTGGAAATCGAGATCGGCCTTGAGGAGATCTTCGATCGCGGAGTTCGCATCCTCCGACAGCCTTTTTAGTCGGTCGATGCACTCTCTCATCGTGGCGAGGTCTTCGTCCGTACGCCGCAGCGACGCGAGTTCTGAACAGTTGCGGTCGAAAATGTATCGCAGTTCCATCAGCATCTCAGGCGTCGAGCTCTGAAGATAGAGCTGAAACATCGCGAGCGGCATCGCCGGAAGGCCTTCGTCCTTACGGATGTAATTTCCAAAGCCATGACGCGTCTCGACAAGACCCGAGACCGCGAGCGTTTTGATCGCCTCTCTGATTGGAGTGCGACTGATCCCGAGAAGCTGGGCCAGCTCTTTTTCATTGGGAAGTTTGTCACCAGGCCCGAGGTTGCCTTTGGCAATTTCGCCCGTAATGTAGTCGAGCGCTATGTCCAGCCGGCTTGGGATTTTCTTTGGGTCAACAGACAGCATTCCTGGTCACGCTCCAATCAGAAATCGAAAAGGTACGAGGTCATACCGCGTTTTACCGCTTGCGACAAATGCCGAACGTCGAACTGGCCACTTCTCCAGGTTATTCGCTGATTTGTCCCAGCCGCTTCGAGGCTTTTGGATCGAATGGGAACATGAGGCCAGCGGCCAGGAAGCCGCCGTCGACGTTCAGGGTGTGCCCCGTAATATAGGCAGCATCGTCGCTCGCCAGGAACACCGCGGCATCAGCGATTTCCGATGGTTCGCCATAACGGCGTTGCGGAACTAGCCGATGATAGGCGTCACGCGTTTCGACCGTGTGCATGACTTTCGAGACCTCGGTCAATATCGGGCCCGGTGCGATGTTATTCACGTTGATTCCCGATTCCGCGAGTTCGACCGCCATAACCTTCGTGAGGAGTTCGACGCCGGCCTTTGAGGCTCCATAGGCCGAACGTCCGACACCGCCCTTCTGACCGGACAGCGAAGCGATATTGATGATCCGCCCATAGCCTTTGGCGGCCATGATCCGAGCAAAGGCTTGCGCCACGAGGAATGTTCCGGTCAGATTGATCCGGACGACGCGTTCGAATTCCTCCCTTGAGCTTTCGAGAAACAGAGTGGTTGCGCCCACGCCCGCGTTGTTCACGAGTATGTCGACCGTGCCGAACCGGCCAATCGTTTCCTTAACGATCGTCTCAACGTCTTCGTTGACCGAAATATCGGCGCGGACGGCCAAAGCCCGCTCCCCAAGCCGCTCGGCGGCTTCGTTCGCCACTTCCAGATCGCGGTCGACGATAACGACATTCGCGCCTTCGCGAACATAGGCTTCAGCGATTGCCAGTCCGATGCCCCGGCCAGCGCCCGTCACCACGGCAGTGCGTCCAGAAAGTCTCATCTCGTCGTCCTCCAATTTTCTCGATATGAGGTATAAGGTATAAGGTATGACCTTGACAGAGTTATGAGCTGCTTCTATGAGTATTGTCAAGAGTGAAGCCCGGCTGATGTATGGAGGAAGATATCCTCGGCCGGGATATTGGGAGGATCCGATGACATCAGCTGGCAAGCTCAAGGCCGTGTTTTACGGCGACGACTTCACGGGTTCTTCCGAAAACCTGGCGCAGTTCCATCGCAGTGGTGTGAAGGGAAAACTCTATCTCGCACGCCCTTCAGCACGGACGGCGTCAACAGATTCTCTGTCTTATGATGTGCTTGGCTTCGCCGGTACCGCAAGGGCGTTGTCCGGCGTCGAGCTCGACGAGGAGCTTGACAGTGCGTTTTCGATCATGCGCACCCTCAACAGTCCGCTTATCCAATACAAGATCTGCTCTACGTTCGACTCATCGCCCACCGTTGGAAGCTATGGTGCTGTTCTGGCGCGCGCTGCGGCTCACTTCGGCAAGAGGGATGTTCCAGTCCTCGCCGCGACCCCGGACTTCGGGCGCTACACCTGTTTCGGAAATCATTTCGCGCGCTTTGCCGACAGGATTGAGCGGCTCGACCGGCACCCGAGCATGTCGCGCCACCCCAGGACGCCGATGCACGAGGCGGATCTGCGCATGCATCTGGCTGGGCAGACAGATAAGGAATTCGTCAACGTCACGCTTCCCGCAATCCGGAGCCGCTCGGCAATGGAGGAGCGTGTCTTCAAGGCCTTCCAAGAGGGGGCAGGGGTCATTTTCGATGGGCTCGAAAATGCGGATCTTGCGGCTGTCGCCGATCTGCTCTGGGCGCGGTATCCGACACGTCCGATGTTCGCGCTAGCAGCTCAAGGCTTGGCGCAACACCTCGGCGCTCTTTGGGCCCGCTTGGGCCTGCTATCGTCGGCGGAGCCCGTCAAGACGGAGATTGCCGGCGTCGAAAATCTACTCGTCTTATCAGGCAGTTGCGCCCTGCAAACCGGGCGCCAGATCGCGGTGGCCGAAGCTTCCGGGTGGAACCTTGTCCACTTGGATGTCTCGACAATCCGGTCCGATGATGATGCTGAGGCAGTTGCGCGGGAGGCTGCTTTGAAGGCGATCGAGAGCCTTGTGCGCGGTCGACCTACAATCATCTACACGGCTCGCGGGGAAACCGGCCGTCTGCCCGGCGGCGATGTTCCCGCGGAACGCTTGGGCGCCATCTACTGTGACGTTGCGCGTGCCGTGCGCCGCGCGGTTTCCTTGCCGCGGATCGTGTTTTCGGGCGGTGACAGTTCGAGCTATGCGGTGCGGACAATCGGCGCCGAAGCGCTCGAGATCGCCGTTTTTGACGAAGTTCAAAATTGCCATGTCTGCCGCCTGGATGCGCCGGGCGACGCCGAAGTCGATGGCCTCGAAGTCATGCTGAAGGGCGGGCAGATTGGTGCCGATGACTTCTTCCTGCGGGCAAAGGCGGGCACCTCTGGTTATCTGGCGGCGTAAGGAGCGAAAGATGCAAAAGAAAATCATCCTCGAAGCCAGGGTCAACGAGTACGCGCCGCGCACATCCAACCCTAATATCCCATACACCGCCGACGAGATCGTTGAGGCCGCCGTTGCAGCCCGCAAGGCGGGAGCGGCGATTCTGCACTATCATGCCAGGACAGCCGACGGCGGTGCGACAAACACCGTTGAGGCAAACGCCGAAATCATCCGCGAAGTCAGGCAGGCGACCGATCTACTCATCCTTCCCACGCTCGGCTTTATCTCGAATGATGCCGACGCCATGAAGCGCATCGACACGGTCGCAACCCTGGCATTGGACCCTGCTACGAAGCCCGATATTGCGCCCATCGATACCGGTTCGGCCAATCTCGAGCTTTGGGATGCCGAGACGCGCAGGTTCGAAAATCCAGAACGTTTGTATCTCAACACGACCGAAAGTCTCGCGCACTACGCGCGTACCTTGGCCGAAAAGGGCGTAAAGCCGAAGCTAGTTTCCTGGTCTGTTGGGTTCACGCGCCGCGCGATCGCCCTGATGGACGCGGGCCTTGTGAGGGGGCCCGCCTACTTTCTCCTGCACCTAACGGGAGGGCGATACATTACCGGGCATCCGCCGACCGAGGCGGGTCTCATGGCGCATCTTGCATTTCTGCCCGACGACCGGCCGATCGAATGGACGGTCAATTGCCTTGGGGGCAATCTGTTGAACATTGCTCCTGCGATCTGCCGTCTGGGCGGCCACATGGCTATTGGAATAGGCGACTATCCCTATCGCGAGTTCTGCACACCCACGAACGCGGAAGTCATATCGCGCGCTGTTGAGATTGCCCAAAAGGTCGGACGTGAGCCGGCTACACCCCAGGAGGCACGCGCGATCCTCGAACTGGACGGCGCGTAGAACCAATACGGCATGCGATCCGCACACACGCGGCATAGATTTCGATTTTACGAGGTATGACGTCATATCATGGTCAACGCAACTGAGAAGATAACAGTTCAGGGAACCGCGCAGTCGTTTTCGGCACGCGTGCTTCTGCGGGCCGAGGGCGTGGAAAAGTCGTTCAACGGCGTCCCAGCGCTCGTTGATGGCCGACTAACTCTAAAGGCCGGGACCGTCCATGCCTTGTGCGGCGGTAATGGCGCCGGCAAGTCGACATTCCTCAACATCACGATGGGACTGCTCCGCCGCGATGGAGGGATAGTGGAGATCGATGGCGAGCAGGTCGACTTCAAAAGCGCCGCTGACGCCTTGCGTCACGGCATCGCGATCATCACGCAGGAGCTTTCCCCCGTCCCCGAGATGACCGTCGCCGAGAACCTTTACCTTGGCCGCGAGCCGAAGCGACTTGGCGTGCTCGTCGATTTTAGCCAGATGCGCAGGGACGCCCAGGCATTCCTCGATGAACTCGGCTTTGAAGTCGACGCTGCCAAGAAGATGGGGGAGCTGAGCCTCGCCCAGATTCAGCTCGTCGAAATTGCGAAGGCTCTCAGCTATCGGGCACATATCGTCATCATGGACGAGCCGACATCTGCTATCGGCGAACACGAAGTCCATGTCTTGTTCAACGCGCTCCGCAAGATCACCGCGCGCGGTTCCGCAATTATCTACGTGTCTCACAAACTCACCGAAATCTTCGAGATCGCGGATGAGTACACAGTCTTCCGCGACGGCCGTTTCATCGAGACTGGAAACATCAAAGACATCGACCGCCGCCATCTTGTGACACAGATCGTCGGCCGTGAAGTCAAGCTGGTCGAGAAGGGCAAGCCTCTCGAAGACGCGCCAATCCTGCTTTCGGTCTCGAACTTGGCGCGCGGGCCTCATTTCCGAGACATCTCGCTAGACGTGGCGTCCGGCGAAGTGGTCGGGATCTACGGGCTGCTTGGGTCCGGGCGGACCGAGTTCCTCGAGACAATATTCGGGCTGCACTCACCAACGGGAGGCGAAGTTGTCTTCAACGGCGGTAAGGTCAAGCCAGGCAGTCCTAAGGACGCAATTCAACGTGGAATGGCGATGGTGACCGAGGATCGCAAGGACAGTGGTCTCGTGCTCTCGGCATCGATCGCCCACAACATCACGCTTTCATCGCTGGCCTTGATGGCCATCAGCGGTTTCATCCGCGGGGACAAAGAGCGCAGCGCGGTTCAAGACATGATCGTCTCGCAGAGGATCAAGTCGGCGTCGCCAGATGTTGCCGTCGAAACTCTGTCAGGGGGCAACCAACAAAAAGTCGTGCTGGCCCGGTGCCTTCTGACAAATCCAAAGCTTCTCATTTGCGACGAACCGACGCGTGGCATCGACGAAGGTTCCAAGCAGGAGATCTACGCGTTCCTGCGAGACTTCGCGGCGAAGGGCAACGGCGTCCTCGTGGTCTCCTCGGAGGCACCGGAGATCATGCAGCTCAGCGACAGGATCGCGATTTTCAAACAGGGGCAGCTCCTCAACATCATCGCCGGTGCCGAAGCAACGCAACAGACGCTTATGGACATGGCGAGCTGATGAGCGGTCATAGCCCCATTCACGGGAGGACTTGAGTAATGAATACCATCGCTGCGGCGAAGCCCGGAAACTTCCGCGCCGGGGAAATGATCAGGCAGTTCAGCATCGTTCTCGTGTTTTTCCTGATCGTCGCGTTCTTCGCGTTCGCGAACCAGTACTTCATGACATGGTTGAATTGGCTGAATCTCGTTCGCCAGTCGTCGATCAACGGCATTCTGGCGATCGGAGTGACCTTCGTCATCCTTACTAAAGGCATCGACCTATCGGTCGGCTCCGTAATGGCGCTCGCGGGCATGATCGCCGCCAGCCTCGTAACGGAGACCAACGAGCAGTTCGTGCTTTTCGGTATCTTTGCGGGCCTCGCGGCGGGAGCCGGCCTCGGCTTGGTGAACGGAGTGCTTGTTGCCGCGGTCAAGGTCCCGCCGTTCGTAGTGACGCTTGGCATGTTGAGCGTGGCCCGCGGGCTCACCTTGATCTTTTCGGAAGGACGCCCCATCCCGAATCTGTCGGATCCCTTCAAGTGGATTGGCTCCGGGCAGATCATGTATATCCCGGTACCGATCGTCATCCTGTTCGTCGTCTTCCTGATTGGATGGACCGTTCTAAACTATACGACTTTCGGCCGTTATGTGTACGCAGTTGGCGGCAACGAGAAGGCGGCTCGCACGAGCGGCATTTCCACCAAGGTGATCGTCGGTGCGACCTATGTGATCTCGGGCCTCCTGGCTGGTCTTGCGGGGCTTGTCCTGACGGCTCGCACTACCGCTGCGCTGCCGCAAGCGGGCATCGGTTATGAACTCGATGCGATCGCCGCCGTCGTGATCGGCGGGACGAGCCTTGCGGGCGGCCGCGGATCGCTGCTCGGCACACTGATCGGCGCGCTCATCATCGGCACGATCAACAACGGCATGGACCTCATGGGCGTGTCTTCATACTACCAGCAGGTCCTCAAGGGCACGATCATCGTGGTCGCGGTCATCGCCGACCAAATCCGCAAATAAGACCAATCCCGAAATTGCCGCCGGGGAAGGCCGGCGACAATGTCCGGCCCAGCGTGTCGCGTCCGGACGTATCTTAAACCAGAGGAGAATATGAAATGCAGATGTCTAGGAGGAACCTGCTCAATGCGGGTGTGGGTATGGCAATCGCCGTAGCGACGTTGGCTGGCGGGAACTTCGCCTTCGCGCAGGACAAAATTCGGATCGCGGCTCTCTCGTTCGGTGAGTCCGGCGAGTACATGAAGGCTTGGTCGACGGAAATCCAGAACCATCCCGCCGTCAAATCGGGCGAGGTCGAGATCACCGTTTTCGACGGCAAGTATGATCCACTGACACAGGCGAACCAGATCGACACAGCGATCACCCAACAATTCAACGCGATCATCATGTCACCGTTCGACCTCGAGGCCTCGGCACCGCCGATCGAAAAGGCCGCCGAAGCGAAAATCCCGCTTATCGTGTCGGCGCTCAAGACCAAGTCGACGAAATACACCGCGTCCATCATCGTTAACGATACCGAAGGCGGCCGGATCATCGCTGAGGAACTCGCCAAGCGCCTTCCGAACGGCGGCAACGTCGTCCTCATGGAGGGTCCGATCGGCCAGTCGGCCCAGATCGAGCGCCGCGCAGGCATCGACGCTGGTCTCGCCAAGTTCCCGAACCTCAAGCTCATCGAAGACAAGACAGGCAACTGGAGCCGCGCCGAGGGTCAGGCGCTCATGGAGAACTGGTTGCTCGCGCACCCGGGTGAGATCAACGGCGTCCTTGCGGAAAACGACGAGATGGCGCTTGGCGCGATCGAAGCCATGAAGAGCGCCGGCATCGATCTCAAGACCGTTCCCGTTCTTGCGATCGACGGCATCCCGGACGCAAAGCGCGCCGTGAAGAAGGGCGAGATGGCGGTCAGTCTCTACAAGTACGCCCGCGCCGAAGGCCAGGGCGCGGTCGACCTCGCACTGCGGGCGATCAAGGGCGAGAGCTACAAGCCACAGTCCGAAATCTGGGGCTCGCTGATGGAATGGAAGGGCGGCACCGAGAAGGACTACGTCGTGCCGTGGCTCGTGCTCGATTCCACCAATGTCGAGAAGTACATGTAATCGGACAACGGCGGACGGCCCATACGGCCGTCCGCCTTACACCAGGGAAATAGGATCGACCATCATGTTGAAGAGAAAAGTTGGAAAGACCGATGTGACGCTGACCTCGCTAGGGCTGGGTACCTCGCCGCTCGGCGGGTGCAATGTCGATGTGAGCTTCCAGACTTTCGAGGCGGTCGTCCTCAAGGCATACGACTTGGGTGTCCGCTATTTCGACACCGCGCCCCTTTACGGCCTTGGAAAGTCCGAGCATTCCCTCGGCCATGTCCTTCGCAACAACGATCTCATCGGCAAGGTCGTGGTCAGCACCAAGGCGGGGCGGATACTCAAGCCGGAAAGCCGCGCAAAGCGCGCCGAGAGCCTTTACGGCATCGACTGGGTGAAGGCGCTGCCATTCGTCGATGACTACGACTATTCCTATGACGGCATCATGCGCGCTTTCGAAGATAGCCAGCAGCGCCTGGGTATGGACCACATTGACATCCTCTATCTCCACGACGTGAGCGGCGAATGGCACCGCGAGGCGTATAGCACCCACCTTTCGGCGCTGAGATCGAGCGGTTACAAGGCGTGTGACGAGCTGCGCAGCACAGGCTCCGTGAAGGCCATCGGCCTCGGCGTCAATGAAACCGCGTCGGTCCTGCAGGTGGCAGAGGAATTTGATCTCGACTGCTCCATGGTCGCCGGGCGCTACACCCTGCTCAACCACGGCGCTCTCGATCATTTCTATCCAGAAATGCAGCGTCGCGGCATCGGTATCATTGCGGCTGGCATCTACAACTCCGGCATCCTCGCCGAGGGTAGCAAGTCGATGACAACCACCCGCACCTACGATTGCCAGCCCGCGCCTGAAGCGATCGTCCGCAAGGTCGAGGCGCTCGAAGCCGTCTGCGAGCGCCATGGCGTCTCGCTTGCGACTGCAGCGACACAATTTGTCTACGCACATCCTGCAGTGACCGCGGTGGTTCAGGGAGCGCTGGCGCCCGAACACGTCGCCGCAAACGTCGCCGCGATCTCGACGCCGGTTCCGGCTGCGTTCTGGGCCGACCTGAAGTCGTCCGGCCTCATCCCTGAAGCCGCGCCAGTTCCGGAGGCATGATAGCGATGGATCTGGCTCAGCGCAGGCCCTCGGACATTCTGGTCACCTATCGGATTGAGACCGCCGGGAGCGCTGAGGCCTTGGCGGTCAAGATCGGAAGCGACCAGTCGACGGGTACATTTGTTGACCTGCCCGGAGAGACGCCGCAACTGAAGGCGCGCGCGGCCGCGCGCGTGGTCGCTTTCGAGAAACTGGACTCTGTTGAGGTTCCCTCGCTCCCTGCAGCGGGCGAAGTCTTCAACCGAGCGGAGACAACAATCGCCTATCCCCTGGAGGCTGTCGGAACTGACCTCGCGGCAGTCACCACGGTTGCATTGGGCGGGGTCTGGTCGATCAAGGAATTCACCGGGCTGAGGGTCATCGGCCTGCAGCTGCCTCCAGAGTTTGAAGGCGTCTACCCGGGGCCTCAATTTGGGATCGAAGGCTCCCGGCGTCTGACAGGCGTCTACAATAGGCCAATCATCGGCACGATCATCAAGCCCGCGCTCGGCCTCACCCCGGACGAAACGGCGCAGGTGGTTGCTGAACTCGTCGCGTCCGGTGTCGACTTCATCAAGGACGACGAGAAACTGATGTCGCCACCGTACTCCTCGTTGGAGGCGCGGGTGAAAGCGATCATGCCGATCATCCGGGATCAGGAGCAGCGCACCGGCAAGAAGGTGATGTATGCCTTCGGCATTTCCGACGTCGATCCCGACGAGATGGTTCGCAAGCACGACCTGGTCGTGCGCGAGGGTGGAAACGCCGCTGTCATCAACATCAATTCGATCGGCATGGGCGCTTTTCTGTTCCTGCGTCGGCGGTCGTCCCTTGTCTTGCACGCCCATCGCAACGGCTGGGATCTTCTCACCCGACATCCTGGTCTTGGGTTCGATTTCTCGGTCTACCAACAGCTTTGGCGACTTCTCGGCGTCGACCAATTCCAGATCAACGGCATTGCCGCCAAATACTGGGAGCCGGACGCGTCTTTCGTTCAGTCGTTCCATGATCTCCAGAAACCGATCTTCAGTGATGCCGACCGCCCGTTACCGGTCGTTTGTTCGGGTCAATGGGGTGGACAGGCGCCTGAGACCTATCGAAGGACGGAGCAGACGCTTGACCACCTTTACCTTTGTGGTGGTGGCGTCGTCAGCCATCCCGGCGGGCCGTCGGCGGGTGTCAGAGCGGTTCGTGCGGCCTGGGATGCCGCGGTCGCCGGAATCGATCTCCATGAATATGCCAAATCTCATCCAGAGCTGGCGCAGTCGCTCGCCAAGTTCGGCTCTAAAACCGTATCAGAAGGAAGATGACAGATGGAATATCGTCGGCTTGGCCGGTCAGGTCTCAAAATTTCGCAACTGGTTCTTGGTTGCATGAGTTTCGGCGTCGCCGATCGCGGCAACCATGCTTGGACCTTGTCCGAAGACGACAGTAGGCCATTTATCAAAGAGGCACTCGAACAGGGCATAAACTGCTTCGACACGGCCAATGCCTACTCGGACGGCACCAGCGAGGAGATCATCGGCAAGCTGCTCAGGGAGATGGTGCAGCGTGATGAGGTTGTCATTGCCACCAAGGTCTACGGCAAGATGCGCAACGGAGCGAATGCGGTCGGACTTTCCCGCAAGGCAATCATCGCGGAGGCTGAGGCCAGCCTCAAGCGGCTGGCGACCGACTACATCGACCTCTACCAAATTCATTTCTGGGACAATTCGACCCCGATCGAAGAGACGCTGGAAGCGCTGACCGATCTCGTTCGAAGCGGCAAGGTTCGCTACATCGGAGCCAGCAATTGTTACGCATGGCAATTTGCGCGCGCGCTCTACAAGTCGGACGCTGCCGGATGGTCGCGTTTCGTTTCGATGCAAGCTCAGATGAACCTCCTTTATCGCGAGGAAGAGCGGGAGATGTTGCCGCTCTGTAAAGCTGAAGGGGTGGGGATCATCGCGTTCAGTCCGCTGGCTCGCGGGCGCCTCAGCCGGCCTTGGGAGGAAAGCAGTTTGAGGTCCGAGACCGACAATGTCACCGCTCGGTTCTACGGTCACGCGGACGAGGCGGATCGCCGCGTCGTAGACGTCGTCGCAAAGATTGCAGACGACAAGAACGTCCCACGATCCCTCGTTGCGATGGCGTGGCTTAACACAAAGGCGGGCGTGACGGCTCCTATAATCGGCGCAACGAAGCTACAGCATCTGAAGGATGCCGTCGCTTCCTTGGCCGTCAAGCTAAGCGACGACGAGGTCCGCGAACTCGAGGAGCCATACGTGCCGCATAGCGTAGTCGGCTTGAACTGAGTTTGGCTCAGCGGGGACGACGTTGAGGCTGTCAGGAGGCACGCCGAACCGGGCCTCCTGAGCCAATGGCTTTGGTCGTATCGATCTCTGCTCCCTTCCAGAACCAGCGCGAGGAAAAAAGATGACCACCACCCGTCATTTTGACGTCAGCGACAGCGCGATTGAAGCTGCCGCCCGGCTCATGCGAAATGGCGAAGTTGTCGCGTTTCCGACGGAGACGGTTTACGGGCTCGGCGCGGACGCCAGCAGCCCCGCCGGGATCGAGCGCATCTATGAAGCCAAAGGACGCCCGCGGCATAATCCCCTGATTATCCACGTTTCGGACGTGGAAATGGCGCGCAGGATGGCACATTTCAATCCGGAGGCAGAGTTGGCTGCTGCCAGCTTTTGGCCGGGACCTCTGACATTGCTCCTGCCAAAGCGGGAAGACGCGGGGCTCGCAACCGCAGTTACCGCGGGCATGAAAAATGTCGCAATCCGATTTCCCTCGTCGAGTGTCGCCCAACGGCTGATCCGGGCCGTCGGATTTCCGGTGGCAGCGCCTTCAGCCAATCGTTCCGGGAAGGTCACCTCGACCCGCTTCGTGGAAGTTGTCCGCCAGTTGGACGGACGGATTTCGGGAATCGTGGAAGAAGACATATGCGATCACGGCCTGGAATCGACTATTCTGTCTTTGGTCGGATCTCCGATCATTCTACGCCACGGGTCAGTTCCGCGGGAGGCACTGGAAGCTTTACTCGGCCCGATTGACGAGGACACTGGGCCCCAAAAAGTCTCGGCACCAGGCCAGCTAAAGAGCCATTATGCTCCGGAAGCCGCCGTTCAGATGAATGTCGACCGTCCTGCCGCCAATATGGTCTGGGTCGGTTTCGGACCGGAGTGCGAGGGCTGTCAATTGACGCTGTCTTCTTCCGGTGACCTTCAGGAAGCTGCCCGCAACCTCTACACCGCCATGAGTGAAGCCGACGCCTTGGCCGGCGCGAGTGACATGATTGCATTCGCCCCTGTGCCTCTGATTGGCCTTGGCAGGGCAATCAACGATCGGCTGAGACGAGCTGCCGCGCCCCGTTGCGCGTAGGCGGCATTTTTAAGCAATTCGCAAAATGCGGATGGCGGCATGCAAAAAACGCTTGCCTCTATAGGTATGACCTTATACCTTACACCTTGCCGATTGAGGAGTCAGGCCACGGAGGTCCATCAAGCATTTCTGGTGTGGTTGGCGGCAGACGCCGGCGACATGACACGCATTTGGGACACGGGCTTTACCCGAACAATGACGGCATGGCGGAAGCTACATCGCTTCGACGCCTCCTATCGACATCTAGGGATGATCACATGACCGAACTTGAAACTAGGCCGCTCGGAAAAAGCAAAGTGCAGGTAACTTCGCTTGGGCTAGGCACAGTGCCGCTCTCTGGCTTCAACGCCGATGTCTCCTACGACGAATTCGAAGCGACCATCCTCGCCGGGTATGCGGCCGGCATCCGCTATTTCGATTGCGCGCCGATGTATGGATTCGGCAAGTCGGAGCATTATCTTGGCCATGCCCTCAGGGCGAACAAGCTGCGCGAAAACGTGGTGGTAAGCACCAAAGTCGGACGCGTATTGAAGCCCGCAAGCAGGACGAAGAAGTTAGAGACCGTCTACGGCATCGAGTGGATCGACCCGCTTCCGTTTCTCGATACCTACGATTACACCTATGACGGCGTGATGCGCGCATTCGAAGACAGCCAACAGCGCCTCGGCCTAGACTATATTGACGTTCTTCTCGTGCATGACGTTGGTCGGGCATGGCACGGCGACCAGAGCGAATTCTATTGGAACCAGTTGCGGGCCTCCGGTTACAAGGCACTGGACGAACTTCGCTCCAGCGGAGCCGTATCGGCCATTGGTCTGGGTGTCAACGAGGCCGAGTCTGTCGTGGGTGTCGCCCGTGAATTTCCGATCGACTGCTCGTTGATCGCCGGCCGCTACACCCTTTTGAATCATGCCCCGCTTGAGGCCGCGTTCGACGAGTTGCTCCAGCGGAACGTCTCCGTGATCGCCGGCGGGATCTTCAATTCCGGGATCCTCGCGACCGGCGTAAGCGGTCCCGCGGCCACTTACGATTACGGCAAGGTTCCGGCGGCCGTCGTCGAAAAGGTCAAGGCCATCGAGAGCATTTGCTTAAGATATGCGGTGAGCTTGCCTGCAGCGGCGATGCAATTCGTCTATGCGCATCCGGCAGTGGCCACGCTGGTCATGGGTGCAAAGAGCGCATTGGAAGTCGAGCAGAACGTCAAGGCGATCAACGAGACAATACCCGGTGCATTTTGGGACGCTTTGACTGAGGCGAGCCTTCTTCCGTCAAACGCTCCGCTGCCGACGGCTGTACGATGATGGCCAGCGGAGGCACCGTTTTCGGCGGCTTCCGCTGTGAAGCGCTCGTGGGTTCGGTTCCATCGCCGGAGGCGCGCGCATGCCTCGAGGCGCTCGTCAGGACATATGGCGAGCTCCTCGCGATCTACTCCTTCATGCATATGGCATTGAGGGAGAAGAGCATGCGCCTCTTGATTGGAGAACTCGCCAATCGCGCCACAGAGATAAAGCGATCCGTCCGTTCCTCGCTTGCGGGCTTGCGCGGTCTCGCGGGGCAGGGCCACGCACTCTCCCATCTTGGACGGGCAGATGGCCTGCTTGTCGAGGCGGAGGAGCACCTGCAGCGCGGTGTCCTGGTTTCAGATGCACCCCTGCTGGGGCTGCTTTCAAATGCGGCGATCGAGCTGAAACGATCGGCCGCCATCTTAGGCACGTCGACCTTCGACACGACAGCATGCTGTGGAGGGTCCCTACTTGGACATGGGGAGGAAGACCATGGGAACGCATTCGATCTGGGTGCTTGAATACTCTCGAAGCCCGGTGCACCCGGTCAGCGGGGTTTTTTACGGCGCCCATAATCAGGGCACGATGAACCTGCCGTTCGCATACATACTCATCAAGTCAGGAGATGCAGTCGTTCTGGTCGATGCCGGTCACGACGTCGCCGATTTCGGAGGCCAGATCGCCAACTCAATCGGCGTTACCGGTTGGACGCCTCCGGAAATCGTTCTCGGGGAATGCGGGATCAGGCCCCAAGACGTCACGCATGTCATCCTCACGCACGCGCACTTCGATCACATTGGCGGCCTAAAGTTCTTCCCAAATGCTAAGATTTTCATTCAGAAGAAAGAATTGGAATCCTGGATGTGGATTCTGGCAAAGGGTCGGCGCTTCCGTTCATTGCAGGCCGGACTGAATCCGGCGGATATCCTCTATCTGACCCAGGCAAATATCGAAGGCCGCCTGGAACTGGTGGAGGGAGAGCGGGAAAACCTAGTGCCAGGCGTTCATGTCTATCCGGCATTCGACACCCATACCGCAGGATCGCAATATGTGGTGGTGGAGACGGGCGGTGGAGACGGCAAGTTTGTCCTGTCCGGCGACGTCATCTACACCTACAGCAACCTCACGGGTGAGGACGCCACCGATCCCTGCTTTGTGCCGCCGGGCCTTGCCAATGGCAGCCAGACACGTCTGATCGAGTCCGCCGAGGAGATGCTCAAAATCGTTGGTATGGACGAACGACGAATCGTTCCCATGCACGAGGAGCAGCTGTCAAAAATCTATCCGTCGCGCCTGACGGATCGCCAGCTCATGCTCGTCGAGATTTGTGTGGCCGACGGAGACGTATCAAGAGTTTGATCGATTTGAAGCAGCGCGAACACCAAGCTGCATCGTTCACAATCGTCCTTCCAAGGCGATAAGCAGAGAAAAGGCCGGGTGTCAGTGACACAGGCCTTTTCCAAACACCTTGCCCGCTGCGGTGATCTGCCCGGTGAAGAAGCCCTATATTCGCGCCCGCTTTGATGACGGCCCGGTAGCCCACGATGTTGACCATGGAGGACAAGGCCTCCATCTTCCGTGCGCGGCTGACGCGCGGGACCATCTCCATGGCGATGACATTTGCGCTTGAACCCCCAAACCATCCTGTTTCGTTACAAAATGAGCGCCTTCGGCCATGCATGGAGCGGTGCAATCGCGCCATCATGCGTCTTCACGTGTCCCAGTATGCCAGCAGCGTCAGTGGCGTTGTCGAATAGAGCAAGACAAACTAACGAAAAATGATGTTTGCATGTGATTTGTAGCGGCGGATCTTGATGTTAAAGGATCGGATTAGTGCGCCGGAGGACTAAAATATGAAGAGAGATGATCGGAGGCAGGCCATTATGGACCTGTTGGTCGCGCAGAGGGTGGTGGATCTCGACGACCTATCCGATCGGTTCGCTGTATCCAAGATGACCATCCACCGGGATCTGGATGATCTTGAGCAGGCAGGGATGCTTCGCAAGGTCCGTGGCGGGGCAACGATCGAGGCAGGAGGCCATTTCGAAAGCGATTTCCGGTTTCGCCAGCAGCAGGAGGGCGAGGCCAAGCGCCGGATGGCCGAGGCCGCCCTTGAACTCGTCGAGCCCGGCATGACGGTGATGGTCAACGACGGATCTATGGCGTCGGTGCTCGGGGAATTGCTGCCACAGAGGAGGCCGCTGACGGTGATCACCAACAATGCGGCGGTCATCGATCGGCTCAAGACGGAATCAGGGATCAACCTGATTGCGGTCGGTGGACGCTATTCGATGAAGTTCAATGGTTTTTTCGGCGTCGTCGCCGAACAGGCACTGTCGCGTCTCAGCGCCGACATCGCCTTTATCTCAACGCCGGCAGTTTCTGGATTGCGCGTCTACCATATGGATGATGACGTTGTCCGCTCGAAGCGAGCGATGATTGCAAGCGCCGCGCGTCGCTGCCTGCTCTTAAACCATAAGCGCTTCAATCATACCGCTCTTCATGTCCTGGCCACCATTGACGAGTTCGAAGTTATCATCACCGACCAGGAACCGTCAGTCGACGTCCGCGCGGCTTTGGAAGGAGCCAATGTGCCACTTCGAGTGGCATCGCAGGAGAGCAAGTGAATATCGCCATCCTTCGGATAGATGCCGCGCAAGGCGGCACCTGTCCATCTCAAGCTGGGCCCTCCGATTGGGGGGATCCCTTCTACAGTCTTCTCCTATGGACGTCTCCTACGGACGTCCAACGCGATATCTCAGATGGACGGAGCCGAGGCCAGCGGCTTCGGCGCTGATAAACGTGAGCCTCGCCCCGCCGGCAAGCCCATCCTCACCGCCCTCGAATATGGCCGGTGTATTCGACTTGCCTCCGATCGCAGGGAAGATGACTAGGCTGACCTCGTCAACAAGACCCTCATTCAAGAAATGGCCATTGGTTTGCGCCCCGCCTTCCAGCATCAAGCGCTTCACACCGAATTCGGTGCCGAGAACATCGAGCGCGTTTTTCAGATCGACGCCATCTTTCTCCGATACGATATAGGAAACGCCAGCCTGGGTGAGGCCCGCCAGGTAAGCATCATCCACGTCAGATCCTGTCAGGACGATAAGTTGAGCACCCTCAATGTCGTTCTTGTCCCAGCGTAGCCGACCGTCCTTATCAACGATAACAGCGAACTCGTTGGCATCCGGGTTGGCGTTATGGATCGGCCGCGGTGCTGTGCCGGTTGTTTCATAGGGACGGTCGACGGCGTCTGCGAATTCCTCGCCTGTCGCTCTTCCCGAAAGCCAGGCGTCGGCACCAATCTTCTCATGCAGGTCGTCATAGACCTTCACGAGTTCCTCCACCGAATGGCCGGTCGCCTCGGCCCAATCATTGACGATCAATCGACCGTCCAGTGGCGACATCATGTGACAGATTACATGGGGTCTGGGCATTGGATTACTCCTCTACAAACATTCCACCGTCAGTGGTCTGCCTTCAACCAGGCTGCGAATTTATCCATCCAGTCGGGGTGCCAGCGTGAAAGCGCCGGCCGGTTCAGGATCATGTCGTCGGCCGCCCAGCGGATCCGTCTGGCATCGATCGCAGACGTGACCGCGTTATCAGGACAAATGATGTAAAAGTCCTCGTCGAGCAGACGGGCCAGGAAGTATTCCACCAGCTGCTCTGCGGTCCATGCCTCATCGGGCATGGCAGCGCCCTTCGGCTTGAGTGCGATGTTCATGGGTGTCCACGTGTAGCCAGGGACGAGGAGATGAGCCGATACACGACCTCCCGTCTCCTTCAAAAGCGCGTGCGACAGCTGTTCGGTCAGCACCTTGACAGCTGCCTTTGCCACCGAATAGGCGGCATTGCCTGGAGGAGTTGTAATTCCTTCCTTGGAGCCGAGGTTGACGACCGCCGATGGTCGGGCTGCCTTGATCAGGTAGGGCACGAAGACGTGTTGTGCGGCTAGAACACCTCCGAAGTTTACATCGATCTGGCGTCGCCACTTTACAGGATCATCCCAGGGGCCGGCTCCTTGCGTAATGCCCGCGTTGTTTACAAGGATGGCCACGTCGCCAAACCGAGAGAGCGTTTCGTCCTGCAACCTCGTCAGTGTCGATAGATCCGAGACGTCGCCGCTCACAACCAGAGTGTCCGTATCGAGTGTCGAGGTAACATCATCAAGTGCGTGGGTGTCGAGATCCAACAATGCGAGCTTCATGCCGCGGGCCGCGAGAGCCCTCGCGATTGCCAAGCCGATGCCCTTCGCAGCTCCCGTGATGACCGCAACGCGGCCAGGAGCAACGATACTGTTCATTCTCTCGCTCATCTTTGTCTTTCCCGTCATTGGACGTCACCGCTGGAAGGTGTGCCGGACACGCCGTCGCGGTGGATTTTCTCAGCCGAAGGCACCAGCGCAAGAAGCGCACCAGCGCTACGCGGGCGCTTGTGTGGTCGGACCATATCTGCTGGCTGCGAACGACAGCTCATCCTCCTAACAACATAGGCCACTCCGCCGACCACTTGAAGTGAGCTGGATCGCACGCACCGATGAGGGGTGTTCACTCTTGGGTGCCTTCGTGACGTCGGGAATGCCTCGTCAATTTGGCTGCGGACGCGACCAAAAGGTCCCTCACTCCTGGTATCTGCCAGATCGGTGGTTGATTTTTGCTCACCGCCCCGATCGATTTTGCTCATGTAACCAACCGGCTCCACGGGCATTAGGTCACCGGCGCCTCGAGGCGATCGTGGTGCTGATAAAACCAAAGGAGTGAAATCATGACTGGTAATAAACCACTCGCAATGGTCACGGGCGGCTCATCTGGAATAGGCTTCGAGCTTGCCAAACAATTCGCCAAGAATGGATTTGACGTTGCTATTTCAGGCTCAAGCGACAAGGTAAACGAGGCCGCCGATGCGCTACGAAGCCTTGACGCCGAAGCGTATCCGTTCAAAGCGGATGCCTCGACATACGATGGCGTTGAGGGGTTCTGGACCTTCACGGAGGGGCTGGGGCGCCCACTGGAAGCCGCGGCTCTGAACGTGGGTATCGGTATCGGCGGCGCCTTCGTCGATAACGATCTCGAGGATGAGTTTCGCCTGCTTGCAATCAATGTCACTGGGACCGTCCATATGGCCAAACGCGTCGTCCAACATATGGTCAAGAACGGCCGCGGCAGGATCCTCATCACCTCCTCGGTTTCGGCGACCCTGCCCACGCCATACGAAACCGTCTACGGCCCGTCGAAGGCATTCGGTTACATGTTCGCGGAATCTCTGCGCGAGGAGTTGCGCTCGACCGGGGTCACGGTGACGGCACTCCTTCCGGGCGCCACCAACAGCGACTTCCACGCGCACGCTGGGATGGGCGATACGAAGCTCGGTGGCCAGCAGAAAAACGACAAGACGCTCGTCGCCAAGCAGGGCTTCGAGGCCCTCATGAACGACATCGACCATGTCGTCGGCGGAGACCAGAAAACCAAGCGGCAGGTGTTGGAAAACCGGACAACCCCAGAGCCTGTTAAAGCCGCCCGGCAAGCCGAACTGACCCAACCGCAGTGAAGGAGCACATCATGGCACATCTGAAAGACAAGGTCGCAATCGTCACGGGAGCTTCCTCGGGCATTGGAGCAGCGACCGCCAGAGGATTGGCGGAAAAAGGTGCGCGCGTCGTCCTTGCCGGCCGCAATGAGGAACGCCTCAGTCAGATTGTCGAAGACATCGCCGGTTCCGGAGGTATTGCCAGCTACAAGGTTGCCGATGCCACGGATTTTGAGAGTACCAAGGCCCTCGTCCCGTTCGCCACGACGACGTACGGCCCGGTCGATATATTGGTCAACAATGCGGGCCTCATGCTCTTTTCCTATTGGAAGGATGCCGCGGTCGGCGATTGGAACAAGATGATCGATACCAACCTGCGTGGCTATCTACATGCGATTGCCGCCGTGCTGCCGTCGATGTTGGAGCGCCGGTCCGGCCGCATCCTGAATATGAGCTCTATCGCCGGCGTTCATGTCGGCGAGGCGGCAGGCGTTTATGGAGCCACGAAGTTCTTTATACGCGGTATCACCGAAAGCCTCAGAAAGGAGGTGGGCGTGGGAAGTGGGATCCAGGTGTCTATGATCAGCCCTGGCGTGATCGATACCGGCTGGGCCGACAAGGTTCATGACGAGACGGGCAGAAAGATCGCCGGAGAGCTCAACAAGCAAGGTATTCCGCCGTCGTCGGTGGCTGAAGCCGTGGTCTATGCCCTAGATCAGCCCCCGGAGATCACGATCAACGACATTGTCGTCCATCCAACCCGGCAGGACTGGTAGCCGGCGTTTTCGAAAGCTCAGAACTTGAACCTCCGGGACCGTCAGGCCGCCCGCGCGGAGGTGGTATCCGTTCCAACCGGTGCCGTCTCTCGTGGCTGTGGACAAGATGATCTTCATTGCATGACGATTAATCCCGGAGGTGCTATTATTCAACGACCCGGCCCATCTCCCGTCGTAGCTCCCCGAATCCGACATGGATCAACTAATGTCAAATTTTTGACTGCTTCCGTGGTCATCACATACCAAAGCCAGGTTAGTTGAATAAGGATTGAAGATACCAGCCGTCTGAAGCAAGGTCGGCGTCGGCCAGGACGATCTTATTCAGTCGAAGTGGGAGTATCCATAACTCATGGTATCCACGCGGGCCGATCTGGCCGACCTTGAAACTTTCGTCGCGATCGCGAGGGCGGGGGGGTTCCGAAAGGCGGCCGCGCTTCGCGGCGTTTCCGGCTCCGCTCTCAGCCACTCGATCAGGGGTTTGGAGGCCCGTCTCGGCGTCCGTCTGTTTCATCGGACAAGCAGGAGCATCAGTCTCACCGCCGCCGGCGAAGTACTGCTTGCCGAACTAGAGCCCCGTTTCCTCGGCATCCAGGCTGCGATGGATCTCCTGGACAGTTTCAGGAGCGGTCCTACGGGCAGGGTGAGAGTGACCACGCTGCGTGACGCCGCCGAGCTGTTGATCGCTCCTCGACTGCACAGTTTTCGCAGCAACTACCCCGATGTCGAGATCGAAGTCAGCGTCGAGGATCGCTTTATCGATATGGTCGCCGAGGGTTTCGACGCGGGCATCCGCTATGGAGGAACAGTTCCCGAGGGGATGATCGCGTCGCGTCTGACTGCCGAACTTGAATGGATCGTCGTCGGCTCTCCAACCTATCTCAACGAACGAGGGCGGCCGGAGCGGCCGGAAGATCTCTTGACGCACGAGTGCATCCGGATCCGAACCGGTACAGACCACGTCTGCAAATGGGAACTTGGCGACGGAGACCGCATGGTTACCCTAGACGTCCCTGGACTGCTCACGCTCGGGGATTCAGAACTGTCCATCCGCATGGCGCAGGAGGGGGGCGGTCTCTTTTACTGCCTGCGCGCACGCGTCGAGGACAAACTGGCGGCTGGTCTGCTCGAAGTGGTGCTGCCGGACTGGTCGTCTACTGGGCCGGGTTTTCATGCATACTACGTTTCGCACCGACAGGTGCCGTCCGCGCTCCGGACGTTTCTCGACCACCTTAAGGCGCCGCTTCCGGACGATTGAAGGGACCTCGCGAGCCAGCTCCAAATTACGCAGATGCCTACATGGTATCCGAAACTCGTAGAGGTCTCGGCCTGCGCTTCAATGGATGCGTTAGCTTATACTATAACGAATTCAGATGAAAAAAGCTCATCTATTTTATGAAATATTGCGTTTGAAATAGGAGCTGAAAGCAGAGATGGTTCGATGCGTGGAGGGCATCTGAACCTGGATCGCCTTAGCGCGTAAGATGAGATGCAATACGGTTTACGAGGTCGCCGGACTAGGGCGAGGGAAGAAGTATTGCGCAGATGCCGTATTAGGAGGAGGGCCGAATGAGTTTCCCCGCTGGAAAAACTGTAGATAAACGCGACAATTCTATTCTTGCTGGTCTCGAACCGGCGATCTTCTTTGGCTTTTTCGAAGAGCTGAGTGCGATCCCGCGCGGTTCTTACAACGAGAAGCAGGTCAGCGATCACATCGCCGATTTTGCCCGGGCACGCGGCTTCGAGGTTTACCAGGACGAGATCTACAATCTCCTCATCAAGAAGCCGGGCACACCCGGCTACGAAAACTCGCCGACCGTCATTCTTCATGGGCATACCGACATCGTCTGCGAGAGCGACGAGGGTGTTGACCACGACTTTGAGAACGAAGGCATCAAACTTCAGGTTATCGGCGATTTCATCCATGGGACGGGGACAACCCTTGGGGCGGACAACACCGTTGGTGTGGCTTTCGCAATGTCGTTGCTGGCATCCGACGATATCCCGCATCCGCCGCTTGAAGTCGTCCTGACGGTTCAAGAAGAAGTCGGCAAGGGCGGCGCACAACACTTCGACGGCACAAAGCTTAGCGGTAAGCGCCTTCTCGACATGAACTGGCACGATCCCAAGTCGCTTTTCGCAGGCTGCGCTGGCGATATTTCAGTGCGCTTCAAGATTCCGGTTCAGTGCGAACCGCGCGTTTCGGGGCAGGCCGCCCTTTCGCTGCGGATCTCCGGCCTGAGCAGCGGTCATTCCGAATTCGACATCCATCTTGAACGCGCTAACGCCATCGTCCAGCTCGGACGGCTGCTCCGGATTGCCATCCGGGATGCTGGGGCCAGCGTAGCCGAAGTCAAGGGTGGCGTGAACCGTTACGTTATCCCGGGTGAGGCGGAGGCGATCATTTCGATCGATGCCTCGCGGATTGTCGATCTCAGACAGAGAATTGAAGCGGAAGCGGCTTCGATTGCGCTTGAGTACAAAGCAAGCGATCCCAACCTCAAGGTCACAGTCAGCGAGTCAGGGAGGCAGATTACTGAAGTCTTCTCGGCTCAGTCCGCCCGGGCGCTGGTCGATGCCCTGAACCTGCTTCCCAACGGCGTCCAGAGCAAAAGCCTTCAAGTCGAGGGCCTCGTCGAGAGCTCCAACACCGTGGCGTTGCTTTCAAGCGATAAAGAGGCCATCGAAATCGTCAATACGGTCCCAAGCGCCGTCAGCTCCCGTCGCTACAACATCGTCGACAAAATCCGGCAGCTGTCAGAACTCATCGGCAACGGCGCGAGCGTGGAGACATTCGCGGATTGCCCGGAATGGCCATACAATCCTCATTCGCGAATGCTCAACGCCGCCAAAGCCGCTTACGAGCGCGAGTTCGGCGAGCAGCCACATGTGGAAGTCTCTCACTCCAGTCTCGAGCTCGGCCTTTTTCGAAAGAAGGTTCCTGACATTGACATGCTGTCGATCGGACCGGAAGCGTTCGACGTCCACACCACGCGCGAGCGCCTCAACCACACGACAGTCGATCCGACCTGGCGGCTTCTCAAGTCGCTGCTCCGCGAACTCCGGACCTAAGGTACTAAAATGCCAAAACTGCCAAGCTACTTCGGCAATTTCCCACATCCGCCCAGCGAAAAGAAGCCGGTCCATCTGACGCGCGATAGCTACAAGATGTTCATCTATACGGGGACGAAGCCGTACTCGAGCGACCTCAACTACCTGCTCGCCAGCACGGACCAGCAGACCACTGGCATCTATCAGCTCGCGCCGGGAAGCAACTTCGACCCGGCCGACATTCACGCGGGTGACGAGGTGTACTATGTCCTCGAAGGTGTTGTGCATCTCCTAAACCCCGAAACCGGGCAGACAGAGGAACTCGGACCCGGTGACGCGGTGCTTATCCCCAAGGGCGCTCCGCATCGCGGCTATAACTTCAGCGACAAGGCTGCAGTTATCCTGTTTTGCATCGCACCGCGTATCTGGGACGAGAATGGCCCTCCGACCGGCTATGACGGGCCGACGCGCCTCTATAAGCACGAAGGGAGAGCGTGATGAGCCTTGAGAAACTCGGAGCCTATCCAGTAGACGGCGCTCAGGCGCGCAAGAGGGGCGACCTGGTGAAGGTCGCAAAAAGCGATCGTCTGAACATCGTCTCCGGCCGCGATCATCCCGTTCTCATCCAGTTCTGCGTCAGCAACGATTACATGCACGTCGGAGAGCTGACTATCCCTGTGGGTGGCGTTGGACCGCGCGCGAGCGAACCCGACAGCCATGGAGGGGACGCAGTCTTCTACGTTCTGCAAGGCCCCGCAACCTTCTATTTGGCGGATACCGACGAAACCTTTCACATCCGTGACGGCGAGTCTTTCTTCCTGCCCGGCGGCATCAGCTACCAGTGCCTAAACTACGGCTCCAACCCGATCCGGATGGTCTTCACGATCGCACCGGGACTGTAAGCCGAAGATTTGAATCTCAGATTGCCAAGCTTCGCCGCGGACCCGTTCCGCGGTTGGGAAAACTTTGTCTTGTCACCACCAGGGAGGATCATGTGACAATTTTCAGACGGACGTTAATCTTCGGTGCTGCTCTCGGGCTCACCGCTTCGCTTTCCTTCAGCCCAGCGCTTGCACAGCAGTTGGATTATTCGAAGGTGTTTCCTGGCATCTTGATGGACAAGGACATCAAGCCCACAGGCCAGGAAGTCAAACCCGCTAAGAAGGATAACCGCCCGCTCAAGGTCGGCTTCCTGCCGACGGCGATGGACACCTACTATCAGCGTGTTCTGGCTGGCGTGAAAGAAGAAATCGATAAGCGCGGTGGCGACGGCACTATCCAGCTTCTCGTGCAAGCTCCGAGCAGCCAGTCTGCCACGGACGACCAGATCAGGACCATGGAAGCCTGGATCAACGACGGTGTGGATGCGATCGCGGTTGCCTTATACAACGAAGGCGCGTTGCTGCCCTCCATCCGGCGCGCCACCGAGGCGGGCATTCCGATCTTCCTCTTCAATTCACCCGTCGCCGACAACCCATATTATGTCAGCGATATCGGCTACGACCAGAGTGACGGTGGTCGTGCGCAGGCGCAATGGCTGGTTGACACCTATGGCGACAAGGAAGTCAAGCTCGGGATCCTGGAGGGCCTGCCCGGTCCGCATACGAGCCAGCGCATGAAGGGTTTCAACGAGGTCATCTCGAAGCACCCCAACTTCAAAATCGTCGCTCAGCAGCCGGCTGGCTGGGTGCGTGCCCAAGGCCTGTCGGTGACTGAAAACATGTTCACCGCCAACCCCGATATCGAAGTCCTCGTCGCGCTCTACGACGAGATGGCCCTTGGCGGTCTGCAGGCTCTCAAGGCTAAGGGGCTGAACGGCAAGGTGGCAATCGTCGGCTACGAAAATATGAAGGAAGCCAACGACGCGATCCTCACCGGCGACTTTGCAGCAACGGTCGACACCGGGGCCAAGGAAGAAGGTCGCAACATCATTCGAGCGGTGGATGAGTTCGTGATGAAGGGCACCGCCCTGCCGAAGAAGATCTTCGTGGCGCCCAAAACCTACGATGCGAAGAACATCAAGACCTTCGATCAGAACGACTACGTCTACGTCCAGCAGAAGTAGATGTGACAGTACGCGGCCCCGCCTCGCGCGGGGCCGCCCACTCAAAAAGGGCGACCTGAATGACAAACGCTCCGCTGCTCGAGATGAAAGGCATTGCCAAACGCTTCGGCAACACGAAGGCGCTTGATGGCATCGAGCTCGTACTCAATCCCGGCGAGGTTCTCGGCCTGGTCGGTGAGAACGGCGCAGGCAAGTCGACGCTCATGAAAATCCTCTCTGGTGCATATGCACGCGACGAAGGCACCATTGCTGTCAGAGGTAAGGTGGTCGATCTGAACAATCCCAAAGACGGGTCCAGGGCCGGCATCGCGATCATCTACCAGGAGCTGAGCCTGTTTCCGGACTTTGACGCCGCCGAAAATATATTCGCGGGCAGGGAGCTGCGCCACGGGCGTGCAAGTGCATCACCGCTTGACCATCCGGCCATGCGGGCAGCCGCCTCGCGTATCCTGAAGGGCGAGTTAGGCGTCGACGTACCTCTCGACAGGCCAGTTCGAGAGCTTAGCCTCTCGCATCGGCAGATGATCGAGATCGCCAAAGCCATTAGCAGCAACGCCGACATCATCATCATGGACGAGCCGACCGAAGCGCTCGAGGAGGTCGAACGCAAACAGCTGTTCGCCATCATTAAGAAGCTTCAGCAGGCCGGTAAAGCTCTCATATATGTGTCTCACCGGATCCAGGAACTCCTCGGCATCGTCAGCCGCGTGATGGTCTTGCGCGATGGCAGCGCGGTCGCAGACCTGCCCGTATCGGAGCTCGACGTAGACAAGGTCGTCAGTGCGATGATCGGCGGCTCTCTCGCAAAACAGTTTCCTCCCCGCGTCCCGGCAAGGTCCGAACCCTCGTTGGACGTTCGCGGTTTGACGAAAAGTGGTGTCTTCGAAGACATCACCTTCTCGGTAGCCCAGGGTGAAATCCTCGGCGTCACGGGTCTCGAAGGATCAGGCAAGAGCGCGCTCCTGCGGGCGATCTTCGGGCAGATCCCGCATGAGACCGGCTCGATTCTGATCGACGGAAAGCAAGCGGCGATTTCGGACCCGACGGACGCTATTCGTCAACACGTCGCCTTCTTGCCCGCCGAACGTAAAACCGAGGGGATTTTTCCACAACACAATGTCGGCTGGAACCTCTCTATCGCCAACCTTCGAACGCTCGGCAAAATCACGTTGATGCCGAAAAAGGAGCGCGAGATTGCCTCCGGCTACATCGCCAAGCTCGGCGTGAAATGCGACGGCCCCGGTGCCGACATCACATCGCTGAGCGGCGGTAACCAGCAAAAAGTCATGCTTGCTCGCTGGCTGCTCACCCGGCCAAAGGTGCTCATGCTTGAGGAGCCAACGCGTGGCGTCGACGTGCGTGCCAAGGCCGAGGTCTACACCCTCATCCAGGCTGCTGCGAAAGACGGCTGTGCTGTCATCGTGGTGTCCGCCGACAACGCGGAACTTCTTGGACTGTGTCACCGGGTCGCGGTCATGTTCGAAGGACGGATCTCGGCGGTCGTCGATGCGGCGACCTCCAAGGAAGAAACACTCGCTCTTCATTCGGTGAGGCCGCCGCAAGGCCATCATCTTCAGGGAGGTATCCATGGCTGATATTGCAGCTACACGCCCGCGCTCGCCCCTTACGCTCGCACGCAGCGGCGGCAATGCCGGCGTTTATCTGGCCTTCGTCGTTCTTCTGGTGGCGCTCGGCTTTGCCGCTCCGCGGTTTTTCACCTTCGGCAACTTGACTGACGTTCTTCGTCAGGCGGTCCCTATTGCCGTAATCGCGTTTGGAGCGACCTTTGTGATCGGGATGCGGGGCATCGACCTCTCCGTCGGTTCGACACTCGCGCTGAGCGGTCTTGTGACCGCAAACCTGATTGTGCTTGGCTATCCCGTTCCTCTGGCATGCGCAGGCGGGATTGCGGTCGGTGCGGTGATCGGACTGGTGAACGGCATCCTGATCACCAAGGTCGGGATCACGGACTTTATCGCCACAATGGCCATCATGGTCATCAGCCGCGGTATCGTGATGGTCTACACTCAGGGTATTCCGATCGTCGGAGCCTCCGACCCCGCCTTCCGAATGATCGGCCAGAGCTATGCCGGCGGTGTTCCTGTTCCGGTCATTCTGACCGCCATCGTCTTCGCGATCGCCTTCTACCTTCTCTATTACACGCGTTTCGGCCGTTTCGTTCTCTCGATCGGCAGCAATCCGGACGCTGCCCGGCTGGTCGGCATCCCCACGGACAAGGTCAAGATCGCCGTTTACGTGCTGGTCGGGGTCCTCTCGGCCTTCGCGGGCGTTCTGCTCACCTCGCGCCTTGAAGCCGCCATGCCTGAAGCCGGCCAGGGGTACGAGCTGGATGTCATAGCTGCCGTGGTTATCGGCGGAACGGGTTTGTCCGGCGGGCGCGCCACTCTTTTTGGAACCGCCGTAGGTGCCGTTTTGATGGCGGTCGTCCGCAACGCGCTCAACCTGCTCAACGTGAACACCTTCTGGCACCAGGTCGTCATCGGCACGATCATCCTGATCGCCGTGGCAGCCGATCGTTTCAGTCGCCGCCAAAAGGTCTGAGGAGACGATGATGAAATATTCCGAGCTCCGCAAGTCCGTTCTTGATGCAAATGCCGCGCTCTACGATAGCGGCCTTGTCATCTCGACGTTCGGTAACGTCAGCGCTATCGACCGCGAGAAGCGTGTTGTCGCCATCAAACCGAGTGGCGTTTCCTATACGGCAATGCAGGTCGCAGATATCGTTGTAACCGACCTCGATGGCAATATCCTAGAGGGCACGCTGCGACCATCGTCTGATCTCGATACGCACCTGGAACTCTACAAAAGCTTCAAGTCTATCGGTGCCGTGGTCCACACGCACTCGTTCTTCGCGACGGTGTGGGCCCAATCCGGCCGGGGTATCCCTGCCATGGGAACGACCCATGCCGACTATTTCAACGGAACGATCCCCGTTACTCGCAAGCTGCGCGACGACGAAATCATAGACGGTTACGTCCGCAACACCGGCAAGGTCATCGTCGAGGCACTCGGAAACAATGCGCCGCTCTCCGTCCCCGCAGCCCTGGTTAACGATCACGGTCCCTTCTGCTGGGGCAAGGACGCAGCCGACGCCGTTCATAACGCGGAGATGCTCGAGGCTGTCGCCAAGATTGCCTTCCACGCCCGGCAACTGAACCAGGACGATCCAGAAATTTCCGACGCTTTGCTGGACCTCCACTATCAACGCAAGCACGGCCAGTCGGCGACCTACGGCCAGCCAGACAGTTCCAAGTAGGATTATCATGTCGATTGTAGCAGGAGTTGATTTCGGAACTTTGAGCGTGCGGGTAACGCTGGCTGATTCCGAGAAGGGTTCCCTTGGAACCTGCGTCGCGGAATATCCTCTCGAGCGGCGTCGTTCCGATCCCGACCTGGCAACGCAGTCCCACGTAGATCATATGGAAGCGCTTGTGCTGGCGATGCATCGAGTGATCGACGAATGCGGCGTAGATTCCAAGGAGATCCGTGCGATTGCGGTCGACACGACGGGGTCCTCGGTGTTGCCTGTCGACAAAAATATGCAGCCTTTGGGGGACTACTACCTCTGGTGTGATCACCGCGCCAAAGCGGAAGCCGAAGAGATAACGGCGATGGCGCACGACATGCACATTGAAGCAATTGAATGGTGCGGCGGAACCTATTCCCACGAGTGGGGCTTTGCCAAGCTTCTCCACTGGATGCGCCACAATCCCGACCAGCGCGAGCGCTTTGGGACCGCCGTGGAACATTGCGACATGGCGGCCGCGGTCCTCACCGGAGTGACCGACACGGCTCGCATGGTGCGCAGCGTCTGCGCCATGGGACACAAGTGGATGTGGAACCCGAAATGGGGTGGCTTGCCCTCGCAGGCTTTCTTGTCCCGCGTCGATCCGCTTTTCGACGGCGTGCGCGAGAAGATTGGCGGAACATATCAGACCTCTGCTTCGATCGCAGGTGGGCTCAGCACATACTGGGGCGAACGACTCGGCCTGACCCCCGGGATACCAGTTCCCACGGGTGCGTTTGATGCCCATTGGGATGCAATTGGCGCTGGCTGCCGTCTGGGGGACGTCGTCAATGTGATCGGTACGTCGACCTGTATCATTGCCGTTAGTGAACGTGTGAAGCTAATCCCCGGTGTTTGCGGCGTCGTCCCAGGGAGTGCACATCCAGACCTTGTCGGAGTTGAGGCAGGCCTGTCTGCGACAGGCGACCTGTTCGATGCAATAGCACGACGTGCCGGCACGACGGTGTCCAGGCTCGCTGAAGGCCTGGAAAGCATCGAAGGCGGAAAGACCGGTCTGATGCGTCTCCCCTGGGACAACGGGGACCGGACGGTTCTCGTCCGCTCCGACCTTGGTGGAATGACGCTTGGCTGGCATCTCGGCCATACAGCGCAGGACGAACTGTATGCCGCGATTGAAGGTACGGCTTTCCACACACGGGTTGTCCTGGAGCGGATGGAGCAGCACGGCGTTCCAGTCAACCGCGTCATTAATGGGGGAGGTATCCCGCAAAGGAACGACATCCTCAACCAGATCTACGCCAATGTTATAGGCAAGCCCATATTGGTCCCCGACGGTATTCCGACCGGTCTCGGTTCGGGAATATTCGCCGCTCTTGCATCCAAAGATCATGGATCAATCGAGAGCGCTCAGGCAGCCATGTGCGTGGGCTACAGAAAGTTTGAGCCTGATCCGAGCACGCGCGGACGTTATGAGACCCTCTATCAGCTGTTCAAGCAGGTCTATATGGGCTTTGGCACCTCGAGCCTCGCAAACTTCTCGCAAGTTCTCGGAGACATCAAGCGGATTGCTGCAGGTGAGAGTATTCGGTCCGAGTTTGGCCACCGTGCCGCGCGCAAGGTAGCATTGCTATGACCCGCTGTGCTCTTAGATCAGATGTCTATGGATCGAGAACGTGATGACGTCACTTCCATCCATTCGTGCAATACAGTCGTTCGTCGCAGCCGGCAGAAAGGGTTCATTTCTCGAGGCTGCTGCTCAGCTGCAGCTTACTCCGTCGGCGATCAGCCACCAAATCAGGCTGATGGAAGACGACCTTGGGGAAAAACTCTTTCACCGCATTGGAAGGAACGTGTCGCTCACCGAGATTGGCGAGCGATACCACCGTGATCTTTCAGAAGCGCTTTCGATGATTGAGCAGGCGACCGATGAGGTGTGCCGGCGCAACAGCGTCGACGTCCTGAGCGTCGGCTGTGCTTCAAGTCTGGCTTCGCTATGGCTTATGCCAAGATTGCCTCGGTTCGAAGAATTGTATCCCTCGATCGAAATCAGGCTTCTGTCTACATCGGATCCTGCAAAATTGTCCGATGGCTCGGTCGATGTCGATATCTGCTACGGCAGCGCTCCTCGACTGGGCTCTATCGCGGCGGAGGAGTTCCCCCTTGAGACAATCGTCGTAGCCTGCTCTCCCGAGGTGGCGAATGGCGAGCGGCCCATACGCAAGCCATCGGATCTGGTGGGCCACACCTTAATCAAGTCGGAGCAGACGCTTTACAGCTGGCAACAATGGGCGAAGGACCACGGCTTGGCGATTGACGTCAATCGCGGCGCTCGATTTCGCGATGCGTTTATGGCGATTGCGACCGCTGTCGAAGGACGCGGCGTGTGCCTGGAGAGCTACCGGCTTCTTGAACGGGATGTGGAAAGAGGTAACCTCGTCCTTCCGTTCGGGATGACAGGCCCCAACCTTCGTTGCCACACGCTCACATATGTCCGCTCGCGGCTCAGATCAGAAAAGGTCAACGCGTTCAAGCAATGGCTCGAAAACGTATGGCTTGAAGACACTGCCTCGGCTGAAATGCGGGCGCGAGGCTGATCGAACCTCTGACGGGCAGCAAGATCGTCCGGCGTTCTTTGAAACGCCGAGACAGCAATATGCGTGATGCCCAACCTTCTCTTAGCCATGCCTCGAGATTTTTTGAAGTTTTTGCGATTGCGAGGCGAGCGGCCACCGAGCACGATATGCGCCGTCTACTGTCCTTCTCACCAGTCTCTGCGCTGACGACTTCAAGGCCATAGCTGTAGGACCGTGTCAGATCGCGCTCCCGGCGGCGCTATCCGCGAGTTAAGAGCCCGCAAGTCTATGGCTGTCAGACACGACGAGCAGGCAAAGCTGTCGCGAAGAGATCAACTGAGACTGGCAGCTCTCAGACAATCTGGATTGATATTAAGAGCGAATGCCTCCATATGTAGAGAATGATTTAGCGCGGCGTGAGCCGATTACAGGTGTTGGCGGGCGATGCAGACGGACCTACAGATATCCAGACAAAGTGCGACTTTGCGCGTAAAAGTTGAGGAGACTCTGCGTCAGGCGATAGCCAGTGGGCGATTTAAGCCCGGCCAGCGACTGGTAGAGCGAGAACTTTGCGAAATGCTGGGCGTCGGCAGGACCTCGGTTCGCGAGGCAATGCGACAGCTCGAAGCTGAAGGCATCATCACAAGCTATCCCCATAAGGGGCCGGTCGTCAGTACGATCACTTACGAGGAAGCGCAGCAACTCTATACTGTTCGGGCTCTTCTTGAAGGATTCGCGGGTCAGCAGTTCGCTGAGCATGGCACTGCCGCGGACATAGCGAAACTTCAAGCCGCAGTGGTCGAATTCGAAGCCGCTGCCGAAAGTGGCGTCGGTGCGCGCCTCATAGATGCGAAAAACGCGTTTTACAACTGTTTGATGGACGGCAGCAAAAACGTGTTCGTAAGGCAAATGCTGACAGCTCTGCATAATCGGATAAATCTCCTTCGAATGACAACCATGACGCAACCGGGACGGCTTGCGCATAGCATTGCCGAAATTAGGGATATTGCGAACGCAATCCAGAATCGCAACGGGCCGTTGGCGGCGGCGGCCTGCAAATTCCATATCGACCAGGCTGCCAAGGTCGCACTTGAATACCTCCGGAAGAACGCAGCGCCAGAAACTTAAAATTTCGATTGACAGATTGTCTGATAATCTTTTTAATCCTCTCTGAAGGAAGGCGGGTTTCATTGCTCGCACGCGTCCGGAGGAAAAAATGCCATCGACACTCAACGCAACGCGCGTGGCCTTTATAGGGCTGGGCGCGATGGGCCAACCTATGGCTCAACATCTCATTTCGGCGGGCTTCGATGTCGTCGGTTTCGACCTCTCGGAAGACGCCAAGATAAAGCTCGCTGATGCGGGCGGGCGAGCCGCCGAAACGATTTCTGACGCCATGGTCGGGGCCAGTTTCGTGATCACCATGCTTCCGAACGGCAAGATCGTGCGCGAGGCGCTGCTGGCCGAAAACGCCTGTGGCGGCCTGAAGCAGAATGCCGTCGTCATAGACATGAGTTCGTCTGCTCCAAACGACACAAGGGAACTCGGTCTCGAACTTGCTTCTCGTGGCCTTCGGCTGGTTGACGCCCCGGTCTCCGGAGGCGTCAAGCGCGCCGTTTCCGGCACCTTGACAATCATGGCCGGTGGGGAGGATGCTGATATCGAGGAGGCCGAGCCGCTGCTGAAGGCAGTGGGACAACAGGTGTTCCGGACGGGGCCAGTTGGCTCGGGTCACGCGATGAAAGCGATTAACAACTTCGTATCCGGTGCAGGTGTGCTGGCGGCGATCGAGGGTGTCCTTCTTGGACGTGCCTTCGGCCTGGAGCCGGCGACGATCGTCGATATTCTCAACTCGTCGTCTGGAAAGAACAACGCCACCGAAGTGAAGATGAAGCAGTTCATCCTCTCTGAGACGTTCGGGTCGGGATTTGCCATTGGCCTGATGGCCAAGGATATCCGCATCGCCGCCGATCTCGCCAAGACGCTTGGTCTTCGCCTCGATGCTCTCGCCAGCACGGCAGACGCCTGGGATGCTGCACAGAAGGCGCTAGGCCCATCCGAGGACCACACCCGCATCATCCGATACGTCGAAGATCACAACTAGCCCCGGAAACTCGCGAATTCGGGCGAAACAGACAGATTGTCGGACAATCAGTTGATCTTGTCATAGACAGTAAAGCTAGGAGCGTTGTCGAATGACCGCCACGAAAGAAACGAAAGTGAAAACACACGGCAAGGAGCGGCCTGTCCCTTCGAAACAGTTCGCTCAAGGGCTGGCGACGCGTCGTGAAGTCATGGGCGATGCCTATGTCGACGCAGCACTCGGTAAGGCGACCGACTTCACCTGGCCTATGCAGCAGCTCGTCACTGAGTATTGCTGGAACGAGATCTGGAATCGACCAGGCCTCGACAGGCGCGCGCGGTCCATTCTGAACCTTGGCATGATCTCCGTTCTCAATCGTCCGCATGAGCTCAAGGGGCACGTGCGCGGCGCGATCAACAACGGCCTCACCAAGGAGGAAATCCAGGAGATTTTCCTGCAGGTCGCGATCTACGCCGGCGTACCGGCGGGCATCGACAGCTTCCGAAACGCCCAGGAGGTCTTCAACGAAATGGGCATCTGAAGCCGCCGCCGCTGGGCGTGGCGGAAAATTTTGAAAGGCGTGGATCGGCCGCGCCGTTTTAACCAGGGAGGAGCCGAACTTGGCCATCGATCTCGAGAAGTTCAAAAAACTGGCGCTGGAGGACTTCGAGTTCAAGCGCGAAACCCGTTATCTCAACGGCATTATCAAATGCGATTTTCCTAGCCGCAGCGTCGCACTCCACTTCGAAGACGGCAAGATGGTGAAGGTCGAAGAAGCCGCCTACGACGACGAGAAGTGCAAGATCGTCATCCGGGGCACGGGTGAACAGTGGGACGCGCTTCTCCAGAAGAAGCCGCGGCCGTTTTATCAGTGCCTGCAGTCGTCAAACATCAAACACGGTCTGTTCCTTAGCAACAATAACGAAACCTTCGCGTATCTCCCTGCGCTCAATCGCATGACGAACCTGATGCGCGAAGCCCGCCCGGAAGGAGTAGCAGCATGACCAGGCATGATCCAATCACGGGCCGTTACGTCTACCTGACGATCGAAGGCATCGAATATCGCGTCTATTACGAGGAAGCCGGAGAGGGCATTCCCTTGCTTGTCGGTCATACGGCGGGCTCCGACGGCCGCCAGTACCGCCACACGCTCTGCGACGAAGACGTGACCAAGAACTTCCGCGTCATCGCGTTCGACTTGCCCTATCACGGGAAGTCTCTTCCTCCACACGGCGTTCGCTGGTGGGAGAAAGAGTACAACATGACCAAGAAGTTCATGATGGATTTCCAACTGGAACTCTCTAAAGCCCTTGGTCTGGACCGCCCCGTTTATATGGGTAGCTCGATGGGCGGACATCTTGCTATCGATCTGGCGTCGAATTACCCCGACAACTTCCGCGCTACCATCTCCGTCGAAGGGGCACTGCGCTCGGCTGCCGAATATGTCGATGTCGGCATGGCAGGCATTCGGAAAGAATTCGACAACCCAAACGTGAACCGCACCTCCATCGGCGCGGCCATGATGCTCAATATCTCGCCCTACTCACCAGAAGCCAATGTCCGCGAAATCCAGTGGGAATATAGCTGCGGCGGTCCGGGCGTCTTCGCAGGTGACCTCTATTACTACTACTACGACCACAATGTCTCACCCGAAGAGGCGAGCAAGATCGATACGTCGAAGTGCATGCTGTACTTCCTGACGGGCGAATACGATCCGAATACCTCCCCGGCCGACACCAAGATCGCCGCCGATCTCGTCAAGGGCAGCAAGTTCTGGACGATGGAGAAGCTCGGTCATTTCCCGGTCACCGAAGACTACACCGAGTTCAGAAAATACCTGCTGCCGATCCTCGAGGAAATCCGGCAGGCATCCGCAACCAGGGCGAAAGTCGCCTGAAACAATCTCTTGGGAGGAGCATCCAATGAGACGGAGTTTAACCGGAACCATGGGGGCGCTGATCGCGGTCAGCGCCCTGACGACCACGGCCTGGGCTGACGGCGTCGACCAGCTCCCCGCCAACGAGAAGAAAATCTACGAGGTCGTCGACCCGCAGGTTCCGCTCGGAGCGAGTGCCTACAAGGACTTCAAACCGAAGAAGGGACCGCCCTGGAAGATCGGCTACGCCAGTAGCTATGCCGGCAATACGTGGCGCGCAGCGGCCCTCGATGCCGTCATGAATGACCTCTTGCCGCGCTCCAAAAAAGCGGGGCTCGTATCTGAAGTCGTGGTCACCCAGTCCGACCTCAAGGACGCCGTCCAGATCCAGCAGATGCGCCAGATGGTTGATGATGGTGTTGATGCCATCATCATCTGCTGCTCGAACGTCACCGCTCTCAACCAGACGATTGAGTACGCCTATAAGGCAGGCGTTCCTGTCTTCTCGTTTTCAGGATACGTGACGTCGCCTTACGCGATCAACGGCGCTGCCAATCACGCGCAGGGCGGGGGCCAGATGGCCACCTGGCTCGCAGACAAGATCGGCAAGAAAGGCAACGTGCTTCTCGTGTCGGGCATCCCTGGCTTCGCCTCATCCGACAGCTTCGACAAGGCCGCCAAAGACGCGCTGGCAAAGTATCCCGACATCAAGATTGTCGGCGAAGTGGCTGGCAAGTGGACCGACCAGGTAGCACAGGTCGAGGTGCAGAAATTTCTGGCGACGAACCCCATCCAGATTGACGGTATTCTGACACAGGGCGCGCAGGAGAACGGCGTGTTGAACGCCATGCTCCAGTCGGGCCGCGACATGGTGCCGATTACGCTGGGCGGCGAGGCTTCGGCGGCATGTTACTGGCGCAAGAATCCGGAATGGATTGATGCCGGCTTCCATATCTGGCCGCCGCGCCGCGAGATGCAGCAGATGTGGGAGATCATGCTCCGCACGCTCGAAGGGCAGGGGCCAAAGGTGCAGTCCTTCCTGCGCCCAGTCCTGCCGTTCACAATCGATGACGTTCGCGCTGCGATCCCCGAGGATTGCGATTTGAACTCGACTGATTTCGTCGAACCGAAGGCGGACGGATGGTTCCCAAGTGCGATTGCCGACCAGTACTTCGAGCGTCCTGCCGATCCCTGGAAGCCGGTAGCCCAGTAAGCCGGATCCGCCCGGTGGCTTAACCGCCGGGCGGGACCTTGGATGATCGTAAAAGCCGCCTTGGCGGACGTTGCGGGTGGGAGGTCTGCGATGGGCAGCGAGATAACAGTCAGAATGATAGATGTCGCCAAGGCGTTCGGGGAGACGAGGGCACTCAAGAAGTGCGACTTCGAGGCCCGCGCCGGAGAGGTGCACGCCATCGTCGGCGAGAACGGCAGCGGCAAGAGCACGATGACCAAGATCATGTCGGGCGTTTTGCATCCGGACGCAGGCAAAGTCACGATCCTGGGTGAAAAGGTTGCCTCGCCCGTCGACGCCAAGCGGGTCGGCCTGACCACCATCTTCCAGGAAGTCCTGGTTGCCGACGAGGCCAGCGTGTTCGAGAACCTCTATGTCGGTCGTGACGGTGTCTTTCGTTCGCAGTCGACCGGCGATCGGCGGACAGAAGCGGCTGAAATCGTGGCGCGGCTCGTCGGAAAACCCGTAGACCTCGATCAGCTGGCAGGCAGCCTCCCACTCAGCATCAAACAGTGGATCGTCATCGCCCGGGCTATCCTTCGCAAGCCGCAGGTGCTGATTCTCGACGAATCTTCGGCCGCGCTCGACCTCGACTCGACCCTCCGGCTCCATGCGGAAATCGACCGCCTTCGTGCCGAGGGCGCGACGATCCTCATCGTCACCCACCGGATCGCCGAACTCGTGCGTATCGCCGACCGTGCGACGATCCTGCGTGATGGGATAACTGTCGGTACGCTCGGAAAGGACGAGATTACCGAGGAAAACCTGCTGTCCATGATGACGCCGGCAGATCGGCGCGCCAGCGATGCGACAGAATACGCCTCCCGAATGAAGGCGCTCTCGGCCCCTCTAATACTAACTGCGACAGGTCTCGCCGCGCACCGGTCGGCGCGCCTGTTCGATTTCGACCTTCCCAAGGGGAGCATCGTCGGCGTAGCCGGGCTTGATGGGCAGGGGCAGGACGCTTTTATCCGCGCCTTGGCCGGCATCATCCAGCCGTTCGGTGGCGAGGTGAAGGTCCGCTCGGTGGATACGGACAAGATGGTCCCGCTGCGATCGCTCGACGATGCTGCAAACCTCGGTGTTTCCTACGTCTCCGGGGACCGCAAGCGCGAGGGTATTTTCCCGCAACAAAGCATCTTCGAAAACCTCGCCATCGGTGTCTACAGGAAGAAGCTCGGCCCCCTGGGTGTAATCCGCAAGCCCACGCTGAAACCGATGTTCAAGCGCGAGGTGGATCGTCTGCGCATCAAGATCGGCAGCCCGTCGAACAGGATCACCTCACTGTCGGGTGGCAACCAACAGAAGGTGCTCATCGGGCGCGCCTTCGCAAACGATCCCCAAGTCATCCTCCTGAATGACCCCGCCCGCGGCGTCGATCTCGGCACCAAGCGCGACCTCTACCGCGAACTCCGCCTGTTTGCTGAAAAAGGCGGCAGTGTCATCTACCTGTCGACTGAGATCGAGGAGTTCATCGGGTTTGCCGATCGCGTCGACGTGTTCTTTGGGGGAACGTTGTTTCGATCCCTGACCGGCGAGGAAATCGCCGAGGCACCAATCCTCGCCGCTATGTTCGGGAAAGCCCGGGACGCTTCCGTTGATTTCGATCTGGAAAGGACCGCATGATGTCTGCAACCGCTTTCCGTCAAGTCACGCAGGACCGCTCGCTGTACGTTCCGGCCGGGCTTTTCCTTGTCCTCCTTTGCGCCGTCGCCTTCCGTGGCCAAGGTCTGTTCACGAACAATGGTCTGGCCGGAGCCATTCTGGTTGCAACGCCGCTGATCCTCACCGCGCTCGCGATAACACCGATCGTCATGGCGGGCCGCGGAGCCGTGGACCTTTCCGTCGGACCGCTGATGGGCTTCATCAACGTCACGCTCATTACGTGGCTGGTCGGCAACGGCATCACGCACCCTGTCGCCATCATTGCCTGGGCGGTGGGATTGGGAGCGGCGTTCCAGTTGGTGCAAGCGCTCGTGATCATCTACGTGCGCGTCGCGCCCATCATCGTCACGCTCTCCGGTTTCCTCGTTCTGTCGGGCGTCAACCTGATGGTCATGTCGCGTCCCGGCGGTGTCGCTCCAGACTGGATGCTAAGCTGGGGCGCGGGAACGAGCGTATTTTCGCCTGTCCTGTTGCTTCTGCTCGGCGCTTTCGCAATCTGGGGCGTCCTGAGGGGCACGATGTTTTACCGCAACCTGCGGATGACAGGCGCTGACGAGCGGATGGCCTATACCAGCGGTGTGCAGGTCGACGTCGTGCGCATCATCGCCCATATGGTCGGCGGCGTTTTTGCCGGGCTCGCCGCATTGAGCTACACCGCGCTGATCTCATCCGGCGACCCGACCCAGGGCAGCACCTACACGCTGCAAGCAGTCACGGCGCTGGTCCTTGGTGGCGCCAGTCTCTCCGGGGGGCGCGGCGGTGCGCTCGGCTCGACGCTCGGCGCGATCAACATGTTCCTCATCTCGTATCTTCTGTCCACTTTCAACTTCGGTACGGTTTCGGGCTTCGTTACGCAAATGGCCTTTGGCCTGATCCTCGTTGGATCACTTCTCGTGAACGTCTTCGTCATCAGCCGCCGCACTGTCGCGTGAGGGAGTAAGGAAATGATCTCCACTGTCTTGAACACAGAAATCGGCGCGGCCCGTGGCGCCAGCCCTTTGCGCAAGCACAAGAGTATTTCGATCGGCTTTTGTCTCCTTGCATGTCTGCTCATTCTTGGAGCGCTGCTCGTGCCGGGCTTCGTGTCGCCGCAGAACGCGCGATCGATCCTCCTGCTCGCCGCCTTCCTGGGGCTGGCGTCTGTCGGGCAGACGCTCTGCGCGCTCGTTGGAGCGCTGGATCTTTCCATCCCATACATCATCGGTGGCGCCAATATCCTGCTTCCAAGCCTCATGGTGGCGGGTCTTCCGGCGCCCGTCGCCATGATCGTCGTGCTCGTCCTTGGCACTTTGGTCGGGGCTTGCAACGGCGCCCTCAGCTTCCGGCTGCAGGGTCAGGCGCTGATCATGTCGCTCGGCCTGGGTTTCGCGGCCGTCGGGGCGGTCCAGATCTACACCTCGCTCGGATCGCAGTTCGGCGGTACCGTCTTTGCGCCCGTCCCCGGATGGCTTCGCAACCTTTCGGCGTTCAACGGCAAGTTCTTCGGTCTGCCGTTTCCACCGGTTATCGTCATATGGGCTTTCATCGCCGTCGCCCTGGGCTGGATAATGCACAACACCTGGTTTGGCCGGAGCCTCTATGCTGTTGGCGGGAGCCGCACGGCCGCCGCCCGCCTCGGAATCTCGGAATTCAAGATCTGGACAGTGATCCACAGCGTCAGCGGGGCGATGTCGGCACTCACCGGAATGCTGCTCCTCGGTTTCTCCGGCGGCGGTTTCGTCGGGGTCGGTGATCCCTATCTGTTCACCACCGTGGCGGCGGTCGTTATCGGCGGAACATCTCTTCTAGGTGGTGCCGGCGGGTATGGAGCGACGGTCCTCGGCGTCCTCGTGCTTACTGTCCTGACCTCGCTTCTCGTCGGCCTGGGGCTCAGTTTCCCGGCACAACAGGCCGTCGTAGGGCTGCTGATCGTCCCCATGGTCGCGATCTACGCCCGCTCACCACACATCCGTAATCAGATTTGAACGTTGCATCGAAAGGAATATCAATGGCTATCTCCACCGCTCTACTGGATCGCCTGAAAGACCCCTCCCTGGTACGCGAGGAAATGCTGGTAGGAGGCGACTGGCGAAAAGAGGGCGCGAGCGGCAAGACGATCCAGGTCCACAATCCCTCGACTGGGGACGTGATTGCGAGCCTCCCGAGCGCAGGACTCCAGGACGTCCGCGAAGCCATCGACGTCGCCAAACTCGCCCAGAAAAAGTGGGCCGCACGATCGGGCAAGGAACGTGCCGGCGTCATGCGGAAGTTCTTCGACCTCGTCACGGCCAACACCGAGGACCTCGCGATCATCCTGACGTCCGAGATGGGCAAGCCTCTGGCCGAGGCACGCGGCGAGATCGCCTACGGCGCTTCCTACATTGAATGGTTCGGGGAAGAAGCCAAGCGTGTTTACGGGGACACCATTCCGGGGCATCAGGCCGACAAGCGCCTAGTAGTCATCAAACAGCCCGTCGGCGTGGTGGCGGCCATCGCGCCCTGGAACTTTCCTTCCGCCATGGTCTGCCGCAAGATCGCCCCGGCGCTGGCATCCGGCTGCGCCATCATCTTCAAGCCGGCCGCCGAAACCCCATTGTCGGCCCTTGCTCTTGCCATCCTCGCTGAGCGTGCGGGAATACCCGGCGGCCTGTTCAGCGTCCTGCCGACAGACAACGCCCGGATGTTCGGTGAAGAAGTCTGCTCGAACCCCGTCGTCAAGAAGCTGACCTTCACAGGGTCTACCGAGGTCGGGCGCATCCTGATGGCGCAGGGCGCACAAAAGATCATGAAGCTCAGCCTCGAACTCGGCGGCAACGCTCCCTTCATCGTCTTCGACGATGCCGACCTCGACGAGGCCGTGGAAGGAGCGATGCTGTCCAAGTTCCGCAATGCCGGCCAGACCTGCGTTTGCGCCAACCGTCTCTACGTCCAGAGCGGGGTTTACGACCGCTTCATAGAAAAACTGGCGGCGCGGGTTTCTGCGCTCAAGGTCCTTGACGGGTTCGAGGATGGAGCCACCATCGGTCCGCTGATCAACGAGGATGCAGTAGCGAAGCTCTACAGCCACATCGATGACGCTGTCGGTAAGGGTGCGAAGGTCGTTGTCGGCGGTGCAAGGGACGAGCGTGGTGGCACCTTCGTCCAGCCGACGCTTCTCTCGGAAGCCACAAAGGAAATGAAGGTCGCACGAGAGGAGACCTTTGCGCCGCTCGCCCCGGTCTTCAGGTTCGAAACGACAGACGAGGTCATTGAACTGGCCAACGACACCGAGTTCGGTCTCGCTGCCTACTTCTACGCCAACGACCTTCGAAATGTCTGGAAGGTTACGGAGGCCCTGGAGTACGGGATGGTCGGCGTCAACACCGGCCTGATCTCGACGGAGGTGGCACCGTTCGGCGGCGTCAAGCAGTCGGGGTTCGGCCGCGAGGGCTCAAAATACGGCATGGATGACTTCCTTTCGATGAAATACGTCTGCATGGGCGGCATACAGTCGTAGTCCAACGGTTGGTGGCGCGTCTTAAGGCTCGCCACCCGCAATGTTTTAGCTGGTCACGGAGGCCCGATGACACATTCTGCAGTAGGCGGGGAAACTCTTGGTCAAGACCGCGCCGACAGCCTTCAAAAAGAGGCGGTCGACCGCGAGCAGGACCCGGCCGATCACGCTGCCCAGGCGAACGTCGAGGGCAGAACGGCAATGGAACGTCGGAACGTGCGGAGAGAGGCAGGCGCTAGACTCACCTTTGTGCTGGGTCTGTCTGCTTAAGGCTCGCGTTGACGCAACGTCTGATGACCCATCTCGATAGTTTCGTAGGTATTTTTCGACGGGACGAGGACAGCGCGCCACCGGCCGCTCGCTGGCAAGATCATCACCGGTTGTCTGGCATTTTCCTGGTGGCACGTTGACGCAAGGCGCACGTGTCGGGACGCTCGTGCCTGCCCGCCCCAGTGCTCTTATGACTAAAGGGCAGCATCAGTTGAACCTCACTTCACATTTGCAGATTCTGCAATGGCTTGCGGCCGTCAACTGCCGCAAGGCCCTGATGCGGCGGTCACAGATCGCCGAGAAACTGCGCCGTCGCAGACTAATATTTTGACCTGGAAGAGCTCACTCTCGTTACCGCGACTTGGTCGCGTTGCAATGATGAAACGGTGTTGCGCCTCACACCTGCGTTCCAGAGTGTCCGGGCGAGACCGTGACGACCACGGCCCCGCCGGACGTTGCCTTGGGAGGCTGACTTCTGGACAATGTTCGTGACGAGAGCTTAGTGCTTCATGCGCAGGATCGGCTTGATGACCTTGCCGCTCTCGGAATCGGCCATTGCCTCGTTGATCTGGTTGAGATCGTAGAACTGGACGAGCTTGTCGAACGGGAACCGTCCCTGCTGCCAGTATTCGATGAGCTCGGGTATGAATTTGGAGGGAATGCTCTGGCCTTCGACCACACCGACGAGCGTACGGCCGAACAGAAAGTTGCCGATATCGACGATCCCTTCCGTTCCGAGTGCGGACGATCCGACCAGTCCACAGGTTCCTGGGGTGCCGAGGCAATCGACCGCTTGGCGAAACACCTTCGGCGAGCTCGTGCATTCGAGACTGAAGTCTGCGCCTTCGGGAATGATTTCCCTGATTGCCTTGACGCTATCCCCATTTCGGGCGTTTATGATGTGGGTTGCACCCAGTTCAATCGCCAGTTCGAGACGTTCATCGTTAAGGTCGATCACGATGATGGTCGAGCATCCGGCGATCTTCGCCGCCATTACGGCTGCCATGCCGACCGCACCCGCGCCGAACACTGCAATGGAAGATCCCGGTTGGGGCTTGAGGCAGTTGAGAACCGCTCCGGCGCCCGTTTGCAGCCCGCAGCCCAGCGGTCCCATGAGTTCGAGCGGAACATCTTTGGAAACCTTGACCGCATTGCGCTCGCTGGCGATGGCGTAGGTGGCGAAAGAAGACTGCTCGAAGAAGCACCCGCTGATCTGGGTACCGTGTGAATCATGTAGCGGGCAACTGCCATCCGGCCGGGTGCCACGGAAATTTCTGCCGAAAAAGTCTTCACAATAATAAGGCGTGCCTCCCCGGCACTTCTCGCATTTCCCGCAATATGCGTAGCTTAGAGCCACGTGGTCACCGGGCGAAAGCCCTTTTACATCGGCCCCGACCACTTCCACGACGCCGGAGCCTTCATGGCCGAGAACCACGGGCTGCGGTACGTCATATCCTTGGTCGCGAACAACCATGTCGGTGTGGCAGACACCGCTCGCCACGATCCGGACGAGGATTTCGTCGGGGCGAGGTTGATCGATCCCGATGCACTCCAGAACAAGAGGCTTTGCCTTTTCGCGCGAAATTGCAGCGTATGCTTCTTTCATAAAATGACTCCTTCAGTGCGCGCTCGGCCGGTGGGTGACACTTGTAGGAGTTAGCAGACAATCAGTCAATTATCTTTAGTGAACGAAATGCTCGCTGGGGCCATGCCAGCGCGCTACACGACACATAAAGAAACAAAGCAATGTAATATCAATTGCTTCCTCAGGGCAATGCGGCCGACTAGATCTTGGTCCGAATTGGGGGCTGTCTGAAAACTGGAATTCACCTGACAGATTGACTGAGTCTGACGTGACGTTCATCGAACGCTCCGGCTGACGGTGGTGCCCATATTTCCTGCCTCGCAGCCTCGTTTTCCGGGCAATGGTAGCGATCATGGCGCCAAACTTCCTTTTCATGAACCTCGCTGGCGAGGCGCGGTCTCCTCTGTTTCCTCTTGCGCGCTCTTGGGGTGAGGTGACGGACGGTTGCTTTGTCTTATTGCTATATCGAACCGAGCCGCAATAAAAGAATAACTAAATCAGCGTGATAACACAGACGACACGTCGAAAAGCCGAAATTCAAGATAGTTTATTGACAGATTGTCTGCTTATTCATAATGATGCGATCTGCCGTTTGGGGAGAATTCGGCGATGGCTGGAAGATAACGGCGCTCCAGGTCGCAGACAAAATGGCCGCGTTGGGTGGCAAGAGGAGGAGACTTCTGATGAAAAGACGTACATTCCTGCAGACGGGCAGTGCCTTGATTGCAGCGGGCGCGTTCGGAATACCGGGCATCCTGCGGGCAGACGATACGATCGCCCTGCTGCCCGACACTTGGCCGTCCGAAGGGGAAAACCCCGTCGTCGAAGCTGGTAAGTTCGCCAAGGCAGGTCCCTGGAAGATCGGTCACAGCCACTATGGCCTGGCCGGTTCAACGCACACCTATCAGACCGCGTTCGAAGCCGAATACGAGATTAGCAGGAACAAGGCCCGTGTCGCCGACTATCAATTCCGAAGCGCCGACCTCAACGCCTCAAAACAGGTCGCCGACATCGAAGATCTGATCGCACAAAAAGTCGATGCAATCATCATTGCGCCGCTTACAACAGGCTCGGCCGTGGAAGGCATCAGGAAGGCAAAGGCCGCCGGCATTCCGACGGTCGTCTATCTCGGTCGCGTCGACACCGAGGATTTCACGGTGCAGGTCCAGGGCGACGACTTCTATTTCGGTCGGGTGATGGCTCAGTTCCTGGTCGACAAACTAGGCAACAAGGGAAAAGTGTGGGTGCTGCGCGGCGTCGCCGGGCATCCGATCGATGCTGATCGTTACGCCGGGGCGATGGAAGTCTTCAGCAAGTCCGGTCTCCAAATCACCTCAACCCAGCACGGCAGCTGGTCCTACGAGGACTCAAAGAAGATCGCCGAAAGCCTCTATCTCTCTGATCCCGATGTCGCCGGGGTCTGGACTGACGGCGCAAATATGTCGCTCGGGGTCCTGGACGCGCTGCAGGAAGCCGGGGCTTCCACCATTCCACCGATCACGGGAGAAGCCCTGAACGGATGGATGCGTCGTTGGAATGATGAAAAGCTCTCTTCGATTGGGCCCATTTGCCCTCCGGCTCTTTCGACGGCAGCCCTGCGGGCGTCCTTCGCGCTTCTCGAAGGCAAGCCGATCCAGCGCAACTGGACCAACCGGCCCAAGCCGATCGTCGACGAAAATCTTGCACAGTTTTACCGCTCCGATCTCACGGACGCTTACTGGGCCCCGACAGAAATGCCGAATGAGAAGCTCCTCGAGTACTTCAAGGCCTGACGCATGGAGGGCGCGGACAAAGCGCGCCCTCTTCACCCTCGCAGATGGAAGTGTTCATGAGTATGCTTGTCGAGATGGTCAGCATCAACAAGTCCTTTGGTGCGACCAAAGTCCTGTCGAATGTTCAATTTTCGCTTGAACGCGGCTCCGTCCACGCGTTGATGGGCGAGAACGGGGCGGGAAAATCCACGCTGATGCGAATTCTGGCCGGCGTCTATCAACAGACCGCTGGACGCATCCGTCTGCGAGGAGAAGAGGTGACCTTCCGGTCCCCCAAGGAAGCGCGTCTCGCCGGGGTGTCGACAGTGTTTCAGGAGTTCACCCTGATCCCCAATCTCACGGTCGCCGAAAACATGTTTCTTGGACACGAACCGCGGCGTGCCGATGGGTCGATAGACACCGCCGAGGTCGTCGAGCGATCCCGCAAGCTGCTTGCCGACGTTTTCCCTCAACTGGACGCGACGGCGATTGTGGAAACGCTGACGGTTGCCCAGCAGCAGGCAGTGGAAATCGCCAAAGGCCTGACATCCAATGCCGATGTCTTCATTTTCGATGAACCGACCGCGGCACTAAACTCAACGGACGTCGCTCATCTCTTCAAGGTCATCCGCGATCTGAAGGCGCAAAACAAGGCTGTCGTCTACATCTCGCATCGGATGAACGAGGTGTTCGAACTGTGCGACACCATCACCGTCATGAAGGACGGGGCTTGGGTAAAGACAGCCAGGGCAGAAGACTTTAATCTCCAAACGCTCGTGGCAACCATGGTTGGACGCGAACTTCAGAGTTTCTTTCCGCCGAGGGCACAGGCCATTGGATCGCCGATGCTCGTCGTGGCAGGGCTTCGTCTCAATGACCATGGCCCGCCAGTCGGTTTTTCCGTACGCACGGGCGAGATCATCGGGCTCGCCGGGCTGGAGGGCCAGGGGCAGCGTGAAATCATGCGTGCGGTCGTCGGGGTCGAACCCGCCGCAGCTGCGAGCGTCCAGCGTCGCCGCGACGACAGCATGATCGATGTGAACGTATCCTCAGGCTTTTCGAGTGCCATCTCAGCGGGCATTGGTTTCATTCCTGAAGACCGCAAGCAGGAAGGCCTGTTTCTTCGGCTTCCGATCTACGACAACATCGCACTTGGCAAGCAGTTGAACCGGAACATGGCGAGCGTTGCATGGCGTTCCATCTCCAGGGTTCACGATGTCATAAAGTCGCTCCGTGTTGCGGCTGCCGACCCCGCCTCGCCCGTCGGCAAACTTTCGGGTGGAAACCAGCAAAAGGTGCTTCTGTGCCGCTGGCTGCTTTCGGGGGTCGATATCCTTGTCATCGAGGAGCCGACACGGGGCGTCGATGTCGGCGCGAAAGCGGAAATCTACAAGCTGCTTCGCGATTTTGCCGATCGTGGCGGTGCAGTGATCGTCTCGTCGCGCGAGCACGCCGAACTGATCGGGCTGTGTGACAACATCCTGGTCGTTCACGACAAAAAGATCGTCGGGCAGATGCCCGCGCTCGATGCCACAGAGGAAACCATCCTGGGAACCGCACTAGGTTCGAACTTCGCGCACGATCCGCGCGCCGCTGTTCATTGAGGAGGATACATGAATACCATCGCAAACTTCCTGAAGACTCCTTACCGGGCGGGTGCGATCCGGCTGTCGATCGGGACGCTATTCGTGCTGGTGGTCGCCTCGGTCATCCTGCTTCCAGAATTTCTGGCGCCGGAGAATCTGTCGAACCTGCTGGCCCAATCTACTGTTCTTGTCATTTCTGCGCTCGGCCAGACCTTTGTGATCCTGACGGGCGGCCTGGACGTTTCCGTTGGTTCGATCATCAGCGTGACGACCACGATCATGACACTCGACATGCCAGAGGTTGTCCGTGTCGTGCTTTGCATTGCGGTTGCGATCGCATTCGGACTGGCCAACGGATACGGCGTAGCCAGGCTTAACGTCCACCCGATCATCATGACCCTGGCAACCATGGGGATCGGCCAGGGACTGGCGCTTATCATTCTCCCGATCCCCGGCGGGAAGGTGCCTGATTGGCTGTCGGCGTCAGTCGCGGGTTCGGTCGGGCCCGTGCCAAACTCGCTGCTCTGGCTGATCGCCGCCACCGTCGTTGCTGCCTGGATGCTTTATCGCAGGCCGTTTGGCCTTTACCTGTTCGCTTCGGGGGGTAACGATTTCAATGCCCGCATGAATGGCGTCCCGGTCGAGCGCACAGTCATTAAAGCCTACATCCTGTCGGCGCTATTTGCTTGTGCTGCCGGGATGTTCCTCGCGGGCCGCCTTGCCTCGGGCGATCCCAAGGGGGGTGCTACCTTCGGAATTGAATCCGTTACCGCAGCAGCGCTCGGGGGTGTTCACCTAGCTGGCGGTATCGGTAGCATCCTCGGCACTGTCGCCGGCGCGGCTATCCTCGGCATCGTCAACAACGTGATGAACCTCGCCAACGTCTCGGCATTCCTCCAGTCGGTCGTGAAGGGCCTTCTGCTGCTGGCACTCGTCGTTTCGCAGCGTCGCAAAACGATCGGACTTTGAAAGAGATGGACCTCTCGATGACCACAGCAGATGCGAAAATTGAGACGCCATCCCGCACTCTCACCGCCAAGCGCACACTTTCCTGGGTGCTCGGCTTGCCCCCGGCATATTACGTGCTCGCAATCCTGATCGCTTTGGCCCCCGCGGTAAGTGCGACGCTGATCAATCCGAACTATTGGTTCGTGATCCTGAAACAGTCAGCGCCGCTCGGGATCGCGGTGCTGGCGCAATCTCTTGTCATGCGGGTGCGTTCTATTGATCTCTCGGTCAGTGGCGTGTTTGCTTTTTCGATCTATCTCGCCAGCTCCGGGCTCCTCAACAGTTACCCGCCCTTCGTCACGGTCCTGATGACGATCGTCATCGGCCTTGCCGTCGGTCTGATCAACGGCGCCCTCGTGGCCTATGTCCGCGCCTCCGCGGTCATCGCGACGCTGAGCGTATCGGCGATCCTCATCGGGATCGTCCAGTTCATGAGTTCCGGCCGTGCACCGGGTTCGACACCAAGCTGGCTTCGCGTCCTGACGAGCGGGAACATCTACGGCCTGTCTTACTCCGTTATCGTCTGGATCGGGATTTCCGTGGTCGTCGCACTAGCGTTCCGCTTCCTGATCCTCGGGCGCTACTTCCGCGCTGTCGGCGACAATCCGAGGGCGGCGGAGATAACAGGCATACCTCTGGCTCGAACGATTTTTGTCTCGCATACGCTGGCGGGCACGCTGACGGGCATCGCCGCCCTGGTTCAGGTGTCTGCGCTGGCCGTTGGAACGATCAAGCCCGGCTTCGACACCTTCATGAACGCTCTCGCCGCGACGATTCTCGGTGGGGTGACGTTCGGCGTCGACCGCGGCGGCGTCGCGGGGCCTTTCGTGGCGGTCGTCGCCTTCAGTTTCCTATTTGCGATGTTGACCGTGTTCGGCATCCAGGAGCCCGGCAAGCTTATCGTCCAGGGCGGGATCATCGCTCTTGCGGCGATCATTTACGGCGCACGTGTCGGTCGCGTCTAGCCCGCACAGGATGCCAGACAGGTCATTCCCGGTGTCAACGCGGGAGAATGCAGGAGAAAAGCATGGTGAAGATAACGGCGGCTGTGGCCGTAAAACCGAAAGCTCCGCTGGAGTTTCGTGAACTTGAGCTGGCGGATCCCGAAGGCAATGAAATTCTTGTGCGAACGGTCGCGACGGGCATCTGCCATACGGACCTGTTGCTCCGTGATGGGATTTTTGGGCCTCCCGCCCCGGTCATACCGGGACATGAAGGTGTTGGCATCGTCGAAGCCATCGGGGCGGACGTCCAGGGTTTAAGAGTGGGCGACCACGTTGCGCTCAGCCAGAGTTCATGTGGCTTCTGCGGCGATTGCCGGCGCTCTCACCCGATGAACTGCCAGAACTACACCCAGTACAATCTGACGGGGCTTCGTCCGAACGGCAAAAAGGCCTTGCTTTGTGATGAAGTCGGCATCGGCAGCAACTTTGTCGGCCAGTCATCCTTCGCGACCCACATCCTGGCGACTGAGAACAACGCCGCGCAGCTTCCCAAGGATTTCGACCTGACGAATGCGGCCCCGCTCGGTTGCGGCATGGCAACGGGGGCAGGTACCGTCATCAACGCCATGAAGCCGGAGATCGGACAAACCATTGCCGTGTTCGGCGCCGGAGCAGTGGGCATGGCTGCGGTGATGGCCGCCAAGGTCCGGCGGTGCAGCAAGATCATCATCATCGACCTGAACGAGCAGCGTTTGGCGATGGCCAAGACGTTGGGCGCGACCCATGCTATCAACGGCAGGGACCCAGACGTCGTGGAGCAGATCCACGCCTTGACGGGCGGCGGTGCCGATTTTGCGATCGATGCCGTGGGTATCATTCCCGTCATCCTGAATACGATCAAATGCACGCGGGCAGGGGGCCATGTCGTCCTCCTCGGGCTCGACGCGCTCGGCAAGGATATTCCAATCCCGCTGGACCTCATGGTCTTCAACCGGAAAATTCAGGGTGCCATCCTCGGAGACCAGATCCCCCAGCTCTTCATTCCCCAACTGGTCGAGCTGAACCAGGCCGGCCTATTCCCGTTCCAGAAGCTGATCACAAAGTATCCGTTCGAGAAAATCAACGAGGCCGTCGCCGATGCCGAAGCTGGCCGCGTGATCAAGCCCGTCATCGTCTTCAATTAGGAGCTTCCCACATGCCATCGAGCAAGTCCGACGAACAGCATCTCATTGTTGAGTTTAAAACATCGACGCGTAACCGGGACCGTGTCAACACACTGCTCCAGGAGTTTGTCGGCCCTGCCCGCGAGGAAGAGGGCTGCCTCTACTACAATCTCTACCAGCGCTCCGACGAGCCGAATACGTTCTTCATTCTCGATGGTTGGGCAAACGAGGAGGCAGCCGCGCGTCACGGAGAATCTCCGAACGTCAAGCGTGTTCTCGAACCGTTGCTTCCGTTGCTGGAAAGCCCCCCTTCCATCATTGTGAGCAGTCGCATCAGCGACTGAGCTTGCGATTGTGCAACACCGAAAGACGCGCTTGATCCGAGGCGGGTTTTTTCCAAAGGCTCGCGGGAGGACGAAATGGAGCATCGAGTTGTCATCGTGGGAGGCGGTTTCGCCGGCCTCCAATTGGCCAAGGATCTCAAATGTCCAAACCTCTCGATCACGATCATCGACAGACGCAATCATCACCTGTTCCAGCCGCTGCTCTATCAGGTCGCCACGACCGTCCTGGCGACCTCCGAGATTGCCTGGCCCATTCGCGCAGTATTTCGTGGAAGGAAAGATGTCACGACGCTTCTTGGCGAGGTCGTGGGCGTCGATGTCGAGAAGCGGCTCGTCTCGCTCAAGGGCGGCCATGCCATTCCCTACGATACCCTTGTTCTCGCAACGGGGGCCCGTCACGCGTATTTCGGCCGGGATGAATGGGAGCCCTTCGCGCCCGGACTGAAGGCGTTGGAAGACGCCACCACGATCCGCCGTCGCCTTCTCCTGGCGTTCGAAAAAGCGGAGCTGGAAACCGATCCCCAAGCGCGGGCGGGGCTGCTGACCTTCTCGATAATCGGCGCCGGGCCGACAGGCGTCGAAATGGCCGGGATCATCGCCGAACTGGCTCGAAGGACGCTTGTCGAGGAATTCAGAAACATCGATACGACTTCGGCGCGCATTCTTCTTGTAGAGGCAGGGCCGCGTATTCTGCCTGTTTTTCATTTGGCGTTATCGCAATACGCCGAGCGATCCCTTGCGTCGATGGGCGTCGAGGTTCGCACGGGAAGGCCCGTGACCGACTGCACCGAGGAAGGCATATCGATTGGGGACGAGTTTGTCCCGAGCCGCACGGTCATATGGGCGGCGGGCGTGCAGGCATCCAAGGCCGCCGTGTGGGTGGGGGCGGAGACGGATCGAGCGGGGCGTGCTATCGTGCAGCCCGACCTCACGGTCTTCGAACACCCGGACATCTTCGTTGTCGGCGATACCGCTAGCGTTAAGACCGGCGAGGGAATGCTGGTTCCTGGTATCGCGCCCGCCGCAAAGCAGCAGGGAAAATACGTCGCCCAAGTGATCAAGGCCCGCCTCAAACAGCGCTCAGCGCCGCCTGCCTTCAAGTACAGGCATCTTGGCAATCTTGCGACCATAGGACCAAGCTCCGCGGTGATCGATTTCGGCAGGCTGAGGCTCAAGGGCACCATCGCCTGGTGGATCTGGGGCCTTGCCCACATCTACTTTTTGATCGGAACAAGGAGCCGTATGGCGGTCGCGCTAAGCTGGCTTTGGGCATTTACCTCCGGCCACCACTCTGCTCGCCTCATTACCCAGAAGGAGACGCTTAAGGACGAGGTCTAGCCGCAGGGGCTGCAAACGATATTCTTCAGCTTAGAACCCAGCTTGTACAGCCGGCGGTCAAAGTCAATGCCCCGTCTGCCGATCATGACCGCTCTGAAGCGCAACCCAGAGCCGATTGGCCGGTGGTCAGTTGAGTTCAAGCAACGAATTTTGGCCTTCCCGTCTATGAGTATCAACTAAATTCCTAACGCCTCGATCGAGTACGAGATGGTAGTTCGACAATGACAACATGGAACCTTTGTCCTCTCCAGATGGCATCCTTGCGATGGCTGGCACGAGGGAAGACGATTGCTGTGATTGCCCAAATAGAGGGCAGGAGAGTAGACGATATCGAGCGCTGCTTGAACGATGCCTTGTTGCTGCTCGGAGTGGAGACCCTTGACGACGCTTTTCGAAAGATCGAAATAGCTCGCTGTGACCGAACTTAAAGCGATTTTAGCGCATTGACGGTATTTGGAATTGCCCGAGGGCGATTGTTCCATAATAGAACTTATCTGAGTTTCTGTTGTAGCGGCTATTTAGTAATGCGACAGTTGGGCCAGTTAGAGATGCGACAGTCTCGCCTCTCGACGCACTGGTCAAAGCCACCGTTGGGAGCAAGGATGACGATCTTCAGCCTGGTCGAGACCAGGAGCGGTCGGAGTCGTCATGTCCTTTATGATCACCATGTCGCAGAAAGAATTACATCGCCTCGAAGTCATCCAGAAGATCCGTAACCAACGCCTGAGCGTCGTACAGGCCGCCGAACTGCTCGACCTCAGTCGAAGTCAGGTCCACAGGCTGCTGCAGGCCTATGATCAGGATGGTCCGGCCGGCCTTGTTTCAAAGAAGCGATCACGACCAAGCAACCGGCGCCATAGCGAAGAGTTTCGCAATGCGGTGCTGGATCTGATCCGCGAACGCTATCTGGATTTCGGTCCGACGCTGGCACGCGAGAAGCTGCTCGAGTTGCACCGGATCTCGGTCGCCAAGGAGACGCTGCGGCAATGGATGACCGAGGCTGGTATCTGGATTTCGCGTCGTGAACGCAAGAAACGGGTTTTCCAACCACGCGGCCGGCGCGGCTGCTTTGGCGAACTGGTGCAGATCGACGGATCGCATCACTGGTGGTTCGAGAACCGCGGCCCCAAATGCGCCCTGCTCGTCTATATCGATGACGCCACCGGCAGGCTATTGCACCTGCGTTTCGCCGGATCGGAGAATACGTTCGACTATCTGCATGCGACAAAGGATTATCTGCAGCAGTGGGGCAAGCCGTTGGCTTTCTACAGCGACAAACATGGTGTCTTTCGATCGACGCATCCGTCGAAGAAGGACAGGACAAGCGGTCTGACGCAGTTCGGCCGGGCGCTTTATGAGCTCAACATCGATATCATCTGCGCCAACACCCCTCAGGCCAAGGGTCGGGTGGAACGTGCCAACCAGACATTGCAGGATCGGCTTGTGAAGGAATTACGGCTTCGCGGCATTGATACGATCGAAGCTGCCAATTCCTATGCGCCTGAGTTCATTGCGGATTTCAACACTCGCTTTGGCAAGCAACCACGCAATCCAAAGGACATGCACCGACCGCTGGCCAACCACGAGAACCTCGATGGTGCCATGTGCCGGAAGGAAGTCCGCACGCTGTCGCAATCTCTGACGCTACGCTACGACAAGATGTTGTTCATTCTCGATCCGACCGAGATTTCCAGGCCACTGGCTGGCCAGAAAGTGATCGTCTGCGACTATCCGGACGGTCGGCTCGAGATCATGCACGAGAGCTTTTCCCTGCCCTACAAGACCTTCGATACGTTGCGCTCGGTGCATCGTGCGGAGGTCGTCGACAACAAGCGGCTGGACGACATGCTGTCGATCGTCGCCGAGTTGCAAGCCGGCCGAGAACAGCAACGCAGCAAGAGTGGTCCCCGACGCACCGGGCAGAAGGATCATATGTTTGGCATTCGGGACGGTAGCACAGCCAACGGCTATCAGAAGCGGGGACGCAAGCCGAGGACAGATTACATGAACGATCCGGCGGTGATTGCACGGCGAGAGAAAGCGTTATTGAGGCAACCAGCGGCGGAATAAAGATCGTCAGTGCACGCCGATGTCGCTTTGCGTATCCGATTCCAGCTGCAGGCATGCGGACCAAAGCGGTGTCTTGTGGAAGGATCCGTCCTGGAAGAGTGTGAGGCCCTCTCTTGCTTCATAGAGCAAGCCGAGCCAGCACAAGCGCCGTAAGACGCCATATTGGAGATCGGATTTCAACTCCCAGGCTTCTATGGTCATTTCGGTGTGTGACAGAGGCGCCAAGTCTGGATAGAGGATCTTCACAACGTCCATTGGCGTGCAACCTTCCCTGGCCTTGATATTGAGAAGATTGAGGAACATGCGCCACCAGCGTAACCGCGCGCGGACCTTTTCTTCCCGCTCGGTGGCGTGGACATACGAATAGAGATAATCCGTGGCGACCACATCGAAGAAGGCTTGCGGATTCACCAGAAACTCCCGCCCGCGTCTGGTTGGCAGCAGCACATCCTTTTTCCGGCGAAGAAGCTTCAGGTGGCGGGTCATGTCGCGCACGACCCAAAGCGGCGGCATGTCGCTTTCATTGAGCACCTTGTTCATGCTGTAGAGGTCCTCGGCTGTGAATCCGGGCCAGAGGAAGTGCACAGCGGCCCAATGCACGAACTTGCGGTTCATGGCGCCGGTCGCGGTCAATCCTATGCCACCCTCACCGTCAGCATAGGCAACCGAAAGAAGCATGCCGCGAAGAAGTGGTGACAGCGCGGCGATGTCGACGTCACCTTGCAGGTTGATTTCCGGAAGCATCGTGCGGCTTTGATCCCCAACTGCGCCATGCAAGTGCTAGCGAGTATCGAGCGGTAAAAGAACAATTGCCAGTGAGAAAGCTAAAGCCGAAGGGGAATGTTATCACCCGCCCCCGCTCCGCCCTTTCAACCCGGCCCAGCCGGCCGGATCGGGGGCTGATTGTCAGAGCCAGTGTCGCATTTCTAACTGGCTGACAATGTCGCGCGTCTAGCCAGCTTTGACATCTGTAACCTAATGGAATTATTATATAATCTTGTAAAACGGACTTATAAATGTTCCACAGCAAGAGATTTCATGTCCAAACAGGAACATAGCCTGTCCGCTGAAAAAGTCGCGCCCCCAGGGTGTCCCCACATCCGACAGCGTCGAAATGCCGTCATACCTGTGAGTTGAGACGCGATCTTCAGAACAGGGGAGTTCTGAACTTTAGGATAGTCGGGCCTTTTTCGTGGAGCGGCTCTCTAACCTGCTTCGAGCCCTGCAGTTTCCGCTATCGGAATAGGTCAAAACCGCGAACAGGCTTGGGCCGCCTTTCATAATTGTACCGCTGTCGAAATATCTCTGGAACGAACGATCTCGTTTCCTCAGCACCGATTGGACGGTATTCAAACCTGATGGAAGAAAAGTGCAGGCTTCCACGCGATGGGACAATAATTCGCCCATTTTTGCCACTCCGATACGATAAACGAGAAAGCATGACCACTCGGTTCGCGAAAGCGTATGAGGCGGCCAATGTTTGTCATGGACGGAACAAATAAAGAACAAACTCACTTATTGTCAAGTGCCTATGAGCCGAATGCTTAAGCTGGCATACGGCTTCACAGCCAGTAACGCGGTCGAAATTGCTTGGGATGGCACCATCCCAGGCAATTTCCTCGCATGAAGCAGGTACAATCTTACCAATCGAGCTTTTCCGCGTCATTGTCATGCGAACGAGCTTCGTAGTCATAGCTCGTAGCGATTTTTTCGAGAACAGCAGACGTGCGCGGCCATTCCAGCGCCGTCGCTCGCGACCACTCGCTAAAGGTCCTCGCAAGATCGTGCTCTTGGGCGCCGCCGTCACGCGGTAGCCTCGTCGTAACGCCACGCAGATTGCGACGACCAATCATGAGCCCAATTTCGATATTTTTGTTGCGAACGGATTCAATTAATTCGCGGACAGCTTCTGTGGGCCAGATGCCGTCTTGCCCCGAAGGTGCGCAGGCAAGGACTTCGCCGATCTTCTGGTCCGAAATATCCTCCCGCCCGGCGGATTTCGCCAGTTGGCGGGCACGTTGAACCCAGTCTTCTAAGATCGCTAGATCTATTGTACCGTCTGGTCTGGTTCCAGGAACAACATTCCAGAGACGCAAGAGGTTGCTTGCTTGGCGGGCACGATTGGTGACTTGTTCTTGGTTAGCCACAGTCTCTTCAACTACGCGGCTGTCCTCGCTGGGTTTGTAAATTGCGCAGATTACGTCGATGAATAGCTGCGGATTGGACGCAAGCTCGCGGATGATTAACTTGGCCGGACGCTGCGAGTATTCAAGCACTGGAAGATAAATCCATTCCAGCTTTAACATCTCCGTGGCGGGGACGTCGTCACGGTTGTCTAAAACAGACAGAATTTCGGCAACGTAGTGTTGGAACATCGTCGTGTCATTGTGATCGGCGTCGAATTCGGCTGGTTGTAAGGCCGCTTCAATAAGGAGGCGGACGAGCAAATCCGAGCCAAATGTCAGACCTGTATGCAACCGCAAGCCAACTAGATGCACGACATGGCGAGCGCGACCGACATCCATCAGTTTGCTCACCGCAAACTCTGTATCTTCCCGTTCGCCATTAATCCAAAGGATTGGGACCCGTTTCCAGTACTGCTCTTCGAAATTTGCGCCCAATTCCCGCAAGAGCGACCAAGCGCGCGACGAGGGCGGGAGGGCGAGCAGAATTGCGAGCAAGCTTTCCTGTTTGGCTCCTATCTGCTGCATCTCGTCGACCAAATCTGTCACCCATTGATCAGCTTGCATGGGATACATCGTTATTATCATCCCCCGGGCAACTCCTAAGCCCACTACGCCCTCTCTTGTGAGAGCCCGGACGATAATTTCGTGTCCCCGTCGCGGGTTGCCAACTTCGGCCTCGGCAATGGCTTGTCCCAGGTAACCTTTCTCCTGTACAGCGTTAGCAAGAGCAAACAGGCCGTCCAGTCCCATATTGGTGAGAATTGCTTCAACAACGCTTCGGCGTTCCCCTTGGAGCTGCCGCTGTGTGTCCTCGTGCCACCTGGTGCCGATTGGGTTCGGAAGTGCGACCGACGTGTCAAACAACCAAGAAATCTCTGCGATTAGGTCGACAGGGGTTATGGCGTTGTAAATTTCCTCAAAAGGAGCCAATTCTTCTTCAGGAAGCGCCCACGCGGCATCACGGAAACTGCGATGGCTATGCAAAATTGCGCGCAACTTCGACCTTAACGCGTTCCGACCCACGTCGTCCGCAATGAACGGAACAAGCGCCTTGAGTTTGTTTAGCGCTTCTTCCCGTCTGGCTCCGAGATTGCCCCAGCGATCGAGCAGCGCCACCCACCGTGAGATATCAGCCGACGCGTCTGCAAGGAGACGATCGGTAATCGCGAGCGCGCCTCTTTCAATCAGCTCGAAAGTGACGATTTCTGAGGTTGGCGTCGAGAAATCGCGCCAGAGAGGGGCTGGCGTTGGTGAAAACGAGTCGTGTTCGGTCGGAAGAATGCCCAGCAGGAGTTTCCAAGCTGCCTTGGGGAACCTCGCTCTTAGCCGGTCCAAGACCCGAAGTCGCTGTTCTAGTGTCGCGTGTGTTTGCGGCGCCCATAGAAGAAATGTAGTTCGGAGACTACTGCCGGGACGGTTAGTATAACGGCCCCCAGGATCAAGCTCATCGAGCGCCCCGAGAATAGAGGCCGCACGCCCGAGATAGTCGGGAGACCATGCCAAAGTTTCGAGAGCCCACAATAATGTGGATAGGTGCTCGGCGCCAAAAAGCGGGGACGTATCGTGACCGAAAAGAACGGCGACAGGGCTATCGTCCTGACCAAGTGCGTCGTCGAGTGCGCTGAGGAAACTGGACGGTGAGGCTTCCGCTAATAGTTGAAAATCCCTCGACAGTGACCACCAACGTTGACGGTCGGCGCCGCTAAGCAAGCGTTGAATGATAAGATCTGGCTGCAGCTCCGCAGATGGTACGGATGAGGCCAGTTTTCCGAACAGAGCAAGTATAATCAATACTTCGCCGACACCGTTACGCAGATTTTTGGAAAATTCTGGATGCACCCCCCGGACCGATGCATACCACCGTTCCTCCGCGGGCATTTCGTAGCGGGGGTCGGCCGCGCTCAAAACGTCTAATGCGACTGCAGCAAACCGTTCCATGTGAGAGGGCGATATATCCGCTGCCAGCAGGCCCCAAGCATCGCGTGGCGAGGCAATTTTCCACACAGAGCCCACTTTACGCAGAGGACTATCGAAATTTCCGGCCAAACCCGCAAGACTAGCTGCGAACGGTTCGTAGGGCATGTCAGCCAACCGCGATAGGACAGATTTGTCTCCCTCGCTGCTTTCATCCCAGCCACCTGCGAGGAGAGCCGCAATGAGCGATTGAGAGGGAAGTCCTTTCGCCCACGCGGGTACTCGTCCAGGAGAGCTTGGCATGAGACGTCGCAGAATTCCTAGACTTCGCGACGAATCTCTCGCCATCCGCCCTGCCATCTCGGAAGGCACGCCAACCCCTTCAAGGACGATCTTAATATTCTCTCGTGCGGGGCGTTCAAGCACAATGGCATCGCCGGAGGACGAGGCGTCTTGGCCATATGCGGCAAGTACATGGTGTCCCTTCTTGGCCAACGCCTGCGCCGGGCCTGGCTCCGGATCTAACACCACGATGACCAACGGCGTTGCACTATCTCCAATCAGCCTTGCAGTTTCGGAGTTTGCGACTACCAAGCTTCGGCACAGGTAATATTCCGCAAGATTAGCGGGAAGCTGGTTGATCGCCGCATAAACAAATCCGGAAACCTCAGCCGGGCTCTCCCCCTTTACCGCAAGCACAGACGACGGCCCCCTGAGCCATCGAAGAATCCGGGTGGCACTTTCGTCGCGATCACAGAGCACCAATTCACTTGGCAATTGCCATTGGGTCGCGAGCGCCCATTCCAGCCAATATTCCCGAAGATCAAGTGCCCCGGCTGGTCGCTTGCCAAGGGCGATAGCCAGCCATAACCCGACAGCGGGATAGAGTTCGATCCAATGGACTAGATTATCTCCATCGTAAGCACGCACGTCCTTCCAGATGTTCTCCGCACGCTTCTTTTGCGCCCACATTTCCTTTTGGGGCCAATGACGCGGCGTCACGAAGATGAACGTCAACTCGGCAGGTATAAGACCAAGCGGATTCTCGCTGCGCTTCTTATAGTCATCATCGGCCTTCGAGGCGATGCGATCTCGCTGCGTCCCGATTTCCCATCCCGTGACACCGAGCGGAATATATTCAGACGCTTCGCTTGCTTCGGTAACTCCGTCCCAGCCAGCGTGCTGGACACCTTCGTCCGAGGGAAACCTCAGTAATATGGGGCGATTTGCCCTTGCTAGCTTCGCAAGCAAGGTTGGAAGAGATCCCTGACCGTCGCGTCGCTCGGCCCACTGAGAAAGATCAGTCGCATCGACCCATCTTATTGGCAAACCAGCGTCCTTCCGGTCGGCGAAGGCGGGCAATGTTGGCCCGATAACAGCTCCTCCCGCTCGGAAAGCAATGCCTTCCGCTTCGAGCACTCCGCGAATTGCTTCAGCGTTCTGTTGAATCGGGTTGCGATGGCCCCGCTCAAAGTCTGCCACGGTGGAGGTGGCTACTCGAGCGCGGCTGGCGAGCTCCTGCTGAGACCAAGCCAAAAGAGCGCGAGCAGCGCGACATTGTGCGGGAGTGATAGCCTCATTGGAGGCAGGAGGATTGAGCAACGTAGACATTAGTGATTTTATATGACGTCAAATTAAAAATGCAATAACCCTGGAGCCGAACAACACATTCAGGGACCAGCTACCCTGCCTCGCCTTCGGCTCCTTCTCCAAGTCAAAAGGATTGGGGATTCCGCGAGCAGCGATGAACATCGGGATGTTTTCATTGCCCCTTCCAGAATCCACATCTATAGTTGTGAAGCGTGGTACAATTAGATCGAATCGGAACTGCTATTGTTAAGAAAAATATTGTCTGTAGCATGCAGAAACTTAAGTAGCCGCTGGGGCAGAACATGTTGGCGGGCATTCTTCGATATTGCTTCGACATTGCCAAGAAAAACCAGGCACTTCGCCCATTCGTTGCGATCTACAGGCTTTTGCGCCGATTATTTCATAGAATCTTGGACAAATATCCGTCGCTCGCGATCATCGCGATTGTCGCAATAATTATTTTCATGACACTCAACCCTGAGTATGCACCGGACTTGGTTAAGCCTAGCCATGGATGCGAACTCATCCAAATTGGAAACGGGGAACTCTATACAGTCAAAGGCGACACTTTGCATTTTTCAGGGGATCGGCCTTGCCAGAGTCGACAACCTGTAGCCTTCGACTGGTTCAATCGCTTCCCTACAAAGATGATCGGCCTAGGCTCGCAGCCCGATGCCGTATCCGCAGGAATTTTTTTCAATGAATTGGCCACTGAAGCAACCGGGGCAAACGAATGGCACGAATATACGCTGTTCCACCAAGCAAATGACTTTACCTGGACAATGGCTCCAGGTGCTTCGATGGTGCGCGAAACCTTTCTCAAAGGAGGCTGCGGCTACGATACGTCAAATCCGCCGCCTTCGAAAGAATTGGAGGCGCGAGATGGCCTATTGCTTACGGCTGAGCAGTTGCGATCGAGTGTGAAGTTGCCGGAAAACGTGTGGGAAAAATGCAATACTGGCTCTCCCGAAGACGAGACTTGGGACTATTGCCACTACACGGGATTAGAATTTTTCATTCCGACAGTCAGTCCGCATAATGTTTGCGCCCAACACTCTTGGCGTGACGCTTGGATTCCCGGCGGGACGCGCAAGATTCTGCTGGGTAAACCGGAGGCCTATGAAAAGCTCTCGCGTTTGTCTCAAGATCGATGGGACGTCGGCAAGATCAAAGAAGTCTCCGCAGATGATTGGGCCCAAATGACAGCCGACCTTCCTAAAGTTTGCATGCGGTGGAAGGATAAAGGCAAACCGAACTGGGAAGAATTCGCGTCGCTTGCTGCAATCTGGTGCGACTATTAGGCGTTGCCTCTTAATGAGCCACCGCTTCCGGTTCATGGTGATATTCTTGGATATGAACCGATCAGTTGCCGTGGTGGGCTTCTCTTTAGAGGCTGCCTCAAAAAGAGGTGGGTGATTTCAACAGGTTATGATTCCTTCGGATTTGCGAGATTCGATGGAGAACACGATGGCCTGGACCAAAATCACCCGTCGGCAATATGGAGAGCGTTGGGACTTTGGCCACGCATCAACCATCGTCTCGTGATGGAAACGCGCGAGTTGGAGGGCAAGGAGGCAAGCCCGACGGCCGGTGTGATCGATAGCCAGAGCGTCAAAACCACCGAAAGCGGCGGCATCCGGGGCTTATGACGCGGGCAAGAGTGCGCCTCGAAGGCGCGTGTCACCAATGGAGGAAGGTTCCATCCAGAGAGTTGTCGATTGATCTGGTAGCTGACGAGCGGATCGGTCGGGTAACCGCCGGTTCGAAGCCTCGTGACAAAGGCCGCCTTGGGCGGTTGAGCAATCCAGTGGGCCGTAACGCGAGTGAAGTCCGAGCAGGCCTCGAAAGAGTCGATGCAGATGCCGACCCGTCTCTTACCCGGGGAAGGCCGTGCGAACAGGGAAGCAATCGTCACAAGCACCTGTTCGGTCTGCCGGGGTATTGGGCACGGCACGCGGGAAGGGTGATGCGGGTAATCGAGGGAGACCCGTGCGGTCGGAGGTCGCGGCTTCGACATCGCTGATGGCGATGGACCGGACGGGAGTCGGACAGGGTCGTAAGACTGTCGATGCCGGGCAATGCCGGCGGAGGAAAGGACCCTGACTTCTGGCATGCTTTCGAAGATGGTGAGGAAAGGGTGATTGGCGATGAGCCTCGAAACACCTGAAAAGATCAGGAACCTACAGAGAAAGCTCTATTGTAAGGCGAAGGCGGAGCCCGCTTTCCGCTTCTATTTGCTCTACGACAAGATTTGCCGTGAAGACATTCTGCGCCATGCCTATGCGCTGGCCCGCGCCAATGCGGGAGCGCCTGGCGTCGACGGAGTGACCTTTACGCAGATCGAGGCGTCGGGCGTGGATGCGTGGTTGGCGGGCCTGCGCGAAGAACTCGTTTCGAAGACGTACCGACCCGATCCGGTGCGGCGGGTGATGATACCGAAGCCTGGGGGAGGCGAGCGTGCGCTCGGCATTCCCTCTATCCGCTGTCGCGTCATCCAGACCGCTGCCAAGCTCGTACTGGAACCAATCTTCGAGGCGGACTTCGAGGACGGTGCTTATGGTTATCGGCCGCGTCGCAGCGCGGTCGATGCAGTCAAGGAAACGCACCGGCTGATGTGCCGGGGCTACACCGACGTTGTCGACGCTGATTTGTCGAAATATTTTGACACGATCCCGCATTCGGACCTCCTCAAATCGGTGGCCCGACGCATCGTCGATCGGAGCGTGCTGCGGCTGATCAGGCTGTGGCTGCGAGCACCGGTCGAGGAGCGGGATGGCGACGGGAAACGGCGCATGACTGGCGGCAAGAGCAGCACACACGGCACGCCCCAAGGGGGTGTCGTCAGTCCGCTGCTCTCGGTCATCTACATGAACCGGTTCCTGAAGCACTGGCGTCTCAGCGGTCTGGGTGAAGAGTTCCGCGCGCACGTCATCTCTTATGCCGATGACTTCGTCATTCTCAGCCGCGATCATGCGGCCGAGGCGCTGGCGTGGACAAGGACGGTGATGACGAAACTCGGGCTGTCGCTCAACGAGGCGAAAACCTCGGTGAAGGATGCCCGGCGCGAACACTTCGACTTCCTTGGCTACTCGCTTGGACCACGTCATCTGCCCAACGGCGGCCGGTGGTACCTGGGAGCGAGCCCGTCCAGGAAGAGCGTGCAGCGGATCAAGACCAAGGTCAGCGCGCTGCTGACGCCGGGCAACAAGGGCACATGGCCTGAAGTTCGCAAGCGATTGAACCGCCTCCTGGGCGGTTGGGCCGCATACTTCTCCTATGGCGCTCTCGCATCGGCCTATGAAGGCGTCGATCGACACGTCTATGACCGCGTCACGAACTTCCTGTGCAGACGGCACAAAGTGCAAGGACGCAGCACGCGTCGATTCCCACGTGAACATGTTTACGGGGAATTGGGCGTGCTGTGTCTTCGACGCGAGCGCGGCAAGCAGTCGCCGTGGGCCTTACGATGAAGCCAGTCGGAAAGCCGGATGCGGGAAATCCGCACGTCCGGTTTGATGAGCGGGGAAAGGAAACGGAGCGAGCCTCGCAAGGGCCAGCCACCGCGCCTTTCCTCGACTCTACAGACCAAAGGCCGCAAGCGCCATATCATCGTCGATACGCTCGGCCTGATGGTCGGTCTCATGGTGCACAGCGCCGACATCCAGGATCGCGACGGTGCTCCCGATCTCCTGAAATCCATCCGCCACAGGTGGCCATGGTTGCTGCATGTCTTCGCCGATGGTGGCTATGCGGGCGATAAGTTGAAGCGGCGACTGAAAAAGATCGGGCGCTGGACGATCGAGATCATCAAGCGCTCGGACAAGGCGAAAGGCTTCGAGGTTCTGCCGCGTCGATGGGTGGTCGAACGGACCTTCGCCTGGCTTGGCAGATGCCGCAGATTGGCCAAAGACGTCGAACGCTCCATCGCATCAGCCGAAGCGTGGATCATGATCGCCCACATTCGTCTCATCACCAGACGGCTAGCAAGGTATGGATATCGTTGAACGCTTTTCGAATCCGACTCTTAGTCGCCCGTGAAGAACCGTTTTCGGTGTGGCGGCGCATGATTGTCGGCGTCGAGAGTTTGCCTGACGAGCAGGCACAAAAGTAGCCTGAACCACCTGAGCAGAAGCGAGAAATTGTAGCCGGCGGCAGCCAGAACGGCATTGAGGGCATCGCCCTGCTGTCCGGCAAGATAGTTGCGGTCCATTCTGCGCTCGTTCTTGAGGTGCCCGATGACGGGCTCGACGGCTGACCGCCTTCGCATCAGACGTTTGATGGCCGGCGTCACGTGGCGCTTCTGGCCACTGGTGAAGACCCGCAGCTTGTGGCTCTGGGGCGCATTGTGGCCGCGGTATCCGGCGTCGGCCAGAATGCCAGGATCAGTCCGAGAAATGGCCGCCTTCAAATCGGAACGCCCGCCGGAATGAAATCGGAATGACTGGCCGGCTTCAAATCGGAATCGATGGCCGGCTTCATCGGAATACGCAGCCCATGAGTCGATTTTAGTGAGACGCCGTATTAGTTGCTGGTCTTTTGGGTCGTCGCCTCGGTGCCTTTGTTGTTCGCTCGAGTACCTAATTTAATGCCGCTGACATCAGTGAGGCGCCTTGAGAATGACGGCAATCAACCCCACGCTTCCCTTCACCTTGCCAAAGATATCGATGCCCTGAGCCAGCCTATACCGCCCGCATCAAGGCCTCACAATGAGCTCGTCAGGTACTCTTCGGTGAGCTCATTTGACGGCGCGTAGATCAACCTTAGATCCCCGCAACTGAAAATCGACGGGGCGTGGACGCCGCATACCAGCGATCTACTATTCGTCGGCATCGCTCCCATCCGCCCCACCAAAAATATCAAGCAGAAGCTCTGGGTTGGACCCCTCGCCCCGTAGTTCCTCAAGAACGTGTTCCAGGATGCGCCCGTACTTTGCCAGTGCCCTTAAACGATCCTGGTGCTTGAGATCACCTATCGTCCTCTCGACTGCTCGAACCAATTTATCCGCCTTAGGGTCCTGCCCCTCAACCAACGCGAATGGCTCGACCACCCTCCAACGGAGAAGGCCAACAAGCAGCATCGGAGCGTATTGGAATCTGGTGTACGTCGAGCCCAGATTTTCTTCGAACTCCCGGAGAATCCGTTTGGTCAACCGCTCGACATCTTTGCGAGTAAGCAGCCGAGGCGCGGTTTCAGAGCGCGAAAGTAGGAACGCCATGGCGGCGGTTTCTTTCTGCCACTTCCATTGATCTATGGGCTTGCCCAAGACCTTGTGGATTGCCTGCAGCTCAAAATGCTGGTTGCTGGCGACCCGCCCCAACCCCTGGTAAGCGAGCTTCCAGTGGGCACCTTGAGTGAAAATTGGGTGTCCCCGGGCTTCTTTGTCCCAAGCCTCCAGCAACCAGCCCGAGACGTCTGGCGGGCATCGGCGGAATTGCCATGTCAGAAACCGCAGTGATTGGGTTCCAACAGCTTGGCCCCTCAGCCCGCGACGGACTTCATCTAACGCTCGTTCTACAAGTCGATCCAAGCGCGATAGCGCGACAGCATCTACTCCATTCGGGACATCACCGTCACTTGATATCGCGTATTTGCCGCCAGGTCGAGCCGAGAGCCGATTTGCGAGTGCCGTCCAATCGACGGCAGTCCGGTCAACGTTCTTTTCAAGCAACGTGAAAAGCCCGTCTCCGCGAGGGCTATCGTTCCAACTATCGATTCCGCAGGCGAGCACAAGCCGTCCCGGTATTGTCGGTGCTGGTCTCTGGAACCCTTCGATCAACGCGTCCCAATTTTGTTCGAGTTCGGTCGCGGCATCCCAGTCGACCTGGAATTGGTGACCAAACTTCTGAGAGTGAACGAGGATTTTTGCTCGACCGGACGCCGGGCTCTGTTCCACCCAAAGTTCGACGGGAACTGTCTGGTCGACTTTCACACCGATGTTGACTTCTGCCTTGCGCGGAAGCTCGGAAGTTTCCTTTCTAAGGAAAATAGAAAAACGATCCTGCCCCGCTTGAATGGCCAATCTTGCCGGTTTCGGGCTCCGGTACATCTCACCTGCCGGAAGCGTCTCATCGTAATCAACGAGGTCGAAGTTTTCGACCGCGTCACGCCGCTGCACAATCGTTGAAATCTGCGGCAGGAAATCGAAATAGATGGGATCGCGCTTGCTTAGGCGCCGCGCGGCATGAAGCGCACCATCTGCGATCGAGTTGTCAGCAAGTAACACAACATCTCCACCGATGCTTTGTATCACTGCTGAATGGAATGCTTTTCTGATCGCACCTTTGGACAGAGTTTCCAACAAGACCACATCGCACCCAGCGACATCATCTCGCACATCCTGCAATCGAGGTATCTGCTCGTGATCGATCGTGTCGGGCGGCCTTAATACCTGCCAGTCTCCGTTTCCTTGGCGTAACACCTCGGGCTCTGCCTGGAATCCGAGCGCAAGGCGTCCATTCGAACGTGCCCATTCCAAATGATCGGTTCGGTCGACCGACGAAACTCTAGAAATTGCAGACTTTGCCAACTCCGCCAATCCCCGGTATCCCCAACCCGAACGGATCAGTTTTCCTGTCGAGCGACGCTCCGGCGCTAAGACAGTCTCTCCATGGCTACGCTCGCGACGAATGCGCAGCCTTTGAACCGTGACACCGTCTCCGGTGTGCGAAACCACACCTACGGCCTGGCCTTCTTCAACTGTTCCCCTTTCGATAGCGAACAATGTCGCCAACACGGATCGCCAAACCAGAAGCGGCGTCGAGACCTTTGCCTTGCGCAGAGCCGCCAACAGTCGTTCCTGCAGTAGCTCGCCGGTTTCAGCATGATCATCAAGGCTGGCGATGCCAAAGCTGGCACCGGATGACATCCCTTTCAGCGCTGCAGTCAGGTGGGGGACGGATGGATCGTCGTTCAGCAGATCAGTCACCCTCAACCGCTTCTCGGCAGCTCCGACCACACCCCAACCAGCACCCAGGCCGTGCGGAGAAATTGATGCCTGCGCACCACCCACAAGGCCCCCGTCGGCCTTCGCTCCAGTTTCAACCACGACACCGAAAATGCCGCCTTCGATGAGAGAGCTAATAACCTCCTGCTCCTCGCCGTCCGGCAAAATGGTCCAGTTCCTCGCAGCGCTATCGCGCCATCCATTCAGATCGTACCCGCACAGTTTCCTCATGGCGTCGTCGCGTATATTTCGCTACGTGCGAACGCACGGATAGCGTCCAACCCTTGCCGCAGCCCCTCGCCAGAGGCCTCCAAGGCAATTCCATCAACGCGCGTGCTAGCCTTACGGGATAGGCAAGTCTCGAACTGACCGTGAGATGGGGTCAGTATCAGCCCGTTACGCAGAACTTCAGTTTGGCCGAATGGCTGAATCTCGACCAATCGCTCATTTGCCCGTACGACAGCGTCGTTGAGATCTATGCGAGCCATCGTGTGCGGGGTCCAAACTGCTACGCGGCGCGGCATCCCGCCTCGGTCGATGTCGGAGATGCGGAGAGACACGTGGGCCCGCGTCAAGGCCAGCATACGGCCTGGTGCTTCAGGGCGGGATTGTACCTCGACTATACGACCTGTGTTCTTCAACCAGAACACGGCAATCGGTCGATCCTGCTCGAACCATCGTCCGAGCGATGCCTCTGAACGCCAGACGATGGGCGATTGCGCAATTAGCTCGGCTTCTTCGAGTTCGCTGAGAGCGAGCACGACAGAAAGCACAGAAAAATCCGTCCAGGTCTCCGCTTGCCATGCCCAGAGGTCATCGAGGACCCTGTCTTCCTCCAGCAGGCGGCGCCAGGCTTCATAGATGGAGTTGTAGCTCGGGTCCTGCATCAGAACGTAGTTCGGAACAATCCCGGCATCGGCTACGCTCACTTCAAGATCTGCCAACATCTGCGCGAAGGTTTTGCAGAACCGGCCGAAATGATTGACTTGCGCGTAGCGGCGGCTATGCCGTGCTCGTGGATGCTCCTGCATCCATTCGCGAGCAACCTGGAAAGCAAGTGTCGTATACGCGTGGAGAACCCTGTTTTCAGGGGTATCAAAGTTCTCTCGCCTGACTGTTGCGAGAATACGCTGGCTTGTACCGGCTCGCTCCGCAATCGTCCGCCCCGGTTGACGGACGAGCCAGCGCATCGACGCCCGATCCATTTCCTGAACTCGGTCCAAGAATGTAAGCTCTCTCGTCCGACGAAGCACGCGCCTGATCCTCGGCTCCAGCGCTTTCAGGCGCGGAAGGACATCTTGAGCCTGCCTTACGATCTCCGCCATTCGCGGATCGTGTTCATTCTCTGCGCGCTCCCACGCATCGCGCAATCGGGACCATACATGCAAAGGGTCTTCAAGGGCCTCGCCAAGCTCCTGGACCCGCGCCAAAACCTCGTTCATCCGCCGAAGAAGCTCTCTCGCCCGCACGTCTTCCGGGGTCTCATGCTCCTTTACACCACGAGGGCGAACCGGAAACCCAATTCGCTCCGGTCGCTGAGCATTCGCCGTTTTCGGGTATGGATGGAGAATAAGTTCCACCGGTCCATCTTGAAGCCGGGCCGACATAAGACGCGAGTGTCCGCCGTTCTTGGGTGCCTCGCCACGGACCTCGCTGACCAAACAATCACCAGGACTGAACTTCGCATTGGCAACTCCTCTGCGATCCCAAGGTCTGCCGAGATGGAGCATTACCGCGAAACCCCGTTCCATACGAACTGACCGGAGCCCTCTTTCGCAGCACGGATCGACTCATCGATCGCCTTCGCAAGGTGATCGTCCCGCAGGGCATCACCAACGAAACTTATGAGTTCGGAGAAAGCATGATCGTTACCGTCTTCAACTTCGATACCGCGAAGCTTTGGTAACAAGCGCATTTCAACCTGATCTGCGAGCGGGACACGCAAGTCCTTCGCCTGGTCGAACGAGGTGTAGTTCGCGACATACCCCATGATCGCGCGGCCGAGACGGTGACCGAAAGGTCTCTTGAAGCCCTTCATGAGGCTGACCATTCTATCCACGCTGTCGATAACGGTCTGCTCACTCTCCACAGTCGAAACAGGATTCACCCATGACCGCCATCTTGCCGCCGACAGCGCCTCGGGCTCGGCGATATTTGCTTTCTGCGCAGTCGTCCTGATGGTTCTTGGTGCCGAGAAGCGAAGGACATTCGCCCGGTCCACAACCTTATCAGAGAGCGACTGCGTGCTCTCGTCTTCGTTCATCGTTCCGGCAAACAGAAGGTTGTATCCTGGGAAGATGCGGGGAGCGTCCATACCTCGCGGCATCGGTATCTCAAGCTCGATCTCAGCGTCTTTGCGCAGGGATTTATCCGACACACGGTTCATCGGCGGGCGGCTTTCCAAGCGGCTGAGGAAGTCCGAAAAATAATACTCAACACGCGCAAGGTTCATTTCGTCGAGCAGGATCATTATCATCTGATCCTGAAACTCGCTCTTCTGGTTGTTCAGAATGTCCAGGTGATAGAGCGCCCGCGCCATATCGGTCGGACGGTAGCGCTTTTCGATATAGTTGTAGAAACCCATCAAATCCTGGGGGCTATCCCAGCGAGGTTGAACCGGCACCTGCAGGAACCCGATCCCTATGCCTGCCGCGTACTGTCGCGGCAGCTGGCTCTTGCCAGTCCCGGAGATACCGGCAAGCACGGCCATCTGGGTCGTGTCGTTTGTTTTCATTGCTGTATGGAAGGCATAAACAATGCGACGGTCGTAATGGAGGCCGCTTTGTTCAAGGCGCTGAAGCACCCGTTGGACTGCCTCAGCCTCATTTTCAGCGGCGCGATCTTTCCAGCTCCGCATTTGTGCCAGCACCGGCGGAAGCGTGGTCAACTCCTTGAGACGTTCAACGATTGCCTCCTCGCGGCCCGGCGCATCCCTACCGCTCGCCTCAGCAACGTCTTCCTCCATCTTAGCGACCTGTGCCATTAGCGACGAACGGCGATCTTCCAACGATGAGATGTCGCTTTCGATGGAACGAGCACGCTCCTCGGCGGCTGCGAGTTTCGCCGACGTCTGCGTGAATTCAGCATGAACGGCGGCGGTCGCCTGACGCTCGACAGCGAGGTCTTCTTGAACCTGAGAGAGTTGGGAGTTTGCCGCCTGGAGGAGGCCTTCGACACGTGCGCTTTCTCTACCAAGTTCCTGCGACAGCGCTTCTAAGCGTTGCACTCGCTCCTGCGCTTCGCTCAACTCAATCGCTTGGGACCGCATTTCTGCAATCTTCTTTTCAAGCGCTGCCTGTTCACGCTTCATCTCATCGTTGAGAGCGAACAGCCGCTCGGCGGCAGTGAGGCGGTCATGGACAGCGTCGAGATCTGCCCGGGCGGAAGCCAGCTCAGCGTCAACTGCGTGTTTTTCAATGATCTCCGCTTCGATCACCTCGCGCAGCGCACGGATTTCCTCGCGGCGCTCATCCTTCTGAAGCCATTCAGCATTCAAGTCATCGAGCTGTCTCTTGGTCGCATCGTAGTCAGCCTGGACGTCGGCAATATTGGCTAGGGCCTTGCGGCGCTCTCCTAGTTCATTTTCGATATCGCTAAGGGCCATCCGCTTGTCGGCAATGGCTGTCTCCAGAGACTCCAGGGAGCGCGTCGGCCCGGAGGCGGTAACGGCTCTGTCATGGAGCACCGCGAGGCTTATCTGCACGACGATCAGAGCTACGACAGCCATTGCTGCGAAAAGCAGTATCAAGATGTTTCCTGTTAGCATGTCGACGCTCTCTAATTATGGCCTCTCAGGCTGTGGCTGGGTAGTCGTCGGGGCGTCAATAGCTGGCGGCGCGGGTGCCACATCCGTCTGCTTTGGCGTCTTCGCGTCTGAAAGAGATGCAATTTCCTGAACAAGCACCCCTTTCCTGCCGTTAAGCTCGGCCAGCTCCGCTTTCACAGTATTTAGGTCGCTCTGACGCAAGCTCAGCTCTTTGGCCAGTTCTGCTTGTCGGTTTGATAGGTCTGCGACAGCCTTTTCCAGAGCAGCTTTTTCAGCTGCTGCGCGATCAGCATCGGCTTTGTCCGCCGAAGTTCGAGACTTCAGTGCCTGAAGACTGCTTAACTCTTCTTTGAGCGTGTTACGTTGCGTTGTGGCAGCTGCGACATCTGCCTGGAGATCATTTAATTGTGCCTTCGCGACCGGAAGAGATTTTTCCGCCTCTGCAAGCGCGTCCTGGGCAATTTTTAGCCTGCCTTCAGCCGCTGCAGCATCTGATCGTGCGCGGTCCGCTGCTGTGGTCACGCTCGTGAGATCGCCGTTCAATGCAGCCTTCCGCATTTCGAGAGCGCCGACTTGGTTGGCCAAGTCCGTACGGTTGCTGTCCTGGCGGGCCAAGTCGGCATCCGTTTTAGCTGCAGTGACCTTCGCCTTGGACGCCTGATCCTGGAGCTTTGCGATCGTTGCGTCTAAATCCTGCGAGGCACGTTGTTTGTCGCCGATATCTTTCGTGATTTTCGTCATTTGCGCCGTCAACGAGGCCTGACGGGCGGTAAGATCGGCGACCTGACGTGTTTTGTCGTCAAGGTCCTGAAGCTGGGCGTTTAATTTGGAGATTTCAGCCTCCTTATCGCGCCGGACCTTTTCGCTGACTGCAATCGCGTCGTCGGCAGCACTTTTTCGATCTTCTGCTTGTGCAACGTCGGCATTTGACTGATCGATCTTTGCCTGATTGACAGCAATCCGCTTTTCAAGGTCAGCGTTCTGAGAGCGTAAGGTCGCAAGCGTCTTCTCGGCCTTAGCTGCTTCCGCAATAGTATCGGCGGCCGCTTTCGATTGCTCTTGGCCCGCCTGAAGCTTCTCAACGCCCTCGGCGAGCGATGCCGTCTGTTGGTTTATCTCTGCGTCGAGGCGATCTCGCTGTGCGGTCAGATCAGCGATGGTTTTCCGAATACCATCGGCTTCTACACTTCGTTGAGAGATTTCCGAAAGGACACTATCGCGTCGGCCCAGCGCCTCTGTCCGCTCATTGTTATAGCGCTGAATGTCGGAACGCACGGCACCGTAGTCGCGCTCAAGAGCGTCGACCTGAATCAACGCGACAGAGATCGCGGCCGCTGAGAGCAAGCCAAGCGTCAAAGCGATATAGGTAAACCGCCGCGATCTAGGAAAGCTGTTTTGCGACGCGTTCAATGCACCCCTCCAAATCCTGAGCTAGTTCGTCCACCCAAAAGCGCTGGATTTTCCAGCCAAGCGATTTCAACTGATGGTCTCTCCAATAGTCGCCAAGCTTTCTTTTGCCGTCGGTGTCGGCATGCCAATGTCGACCATCGACTTCCAGGTCGAGCTTGACATCGCCGCTGCCAAACAGTGCAAAATCCAGGCGACGACCGGCGACTTCGAATTGAGCAACGGGGTTCAAGCCGCGCTTCCTAAGCGCCGCGTCCACAATTCGCTCCCAATTGCTGTCAAACGTGCCCTCGCCGATGCGGCCCTTTGGTTCGGTTGCCGTAGCGGCTAGCCGTTGAAGACTCCGCACCTTGCCAGATCGCGCATACGACAAATCGCCAAAGACATGGGCGACGGCCCGGGCGCGGCTAATGGCAACGTTCAGGCGGCGCCAGTCTTTCTGCACGAACGTGACCGCGCTGATCGCACTCGAATGGCCGAGCGTGGGTGAGAAAAGGATAAGGTCTCTTTCTTGACCTTGGAAACTGTCAACCGTGCCGACACGCAGTTCAGCCTTGACACGAAGCTTTTCATTGACTTCTGCGTGGATCGCTTGCTCCAACGCGTATACCTGCGGCCGGAAAGGAGCGATGACCCCGATCGACCCGCTATATCCTTGATCCACGAGGAGCATGCGGACATGCTGCACTATCGCGGCGATCTCAGAATTATTGATGTTGCCGATCATTGGTGATGTTGGCGCCGGTACATCGGTCCACGCAATACCTGGCTTCATGCCCCTTGGTGATTTGAGCTTGTCCTGGTCACCTGCAACCCGCAATTGACCACCATAAAAGTGTTCGTTGATGTAGCCAACGATATCGGCAGCGGATCGATATTGATCGCGAAGCATAACCTTCGCCGCCCCGGGCGTGAGGTCCGCCAAGTCGAATAGCGATCTCCGGCTCTGCGCGAACCGACCCATCTTTGATACCGGCAGGTTCTGGGCCTGCATCAGGTTTCGATCATGCGCAATGCCCAACTGGCTGATGAAGGAAAGCTGGCGATTGTCACCGACAACGACAGCACGTTTTGCCCTAGCGAAGATCGGCAGTGCTGACGCGATATCGCACTGGCTTGCTTCATCAAAGATCGCGAGATCGAATAAGCTGTCTGACAGCGGCACTCGCCGTGCCGCGCCAAGGACTGAAACCAACCACAGGGGCCGGTGACTTACAACTTCACCGGCCAATTCAGATGGCAGCGGCCCGGTGTTTTGAGCAAGCTCTAGGTTGGCAAGCTCCTCGCCTAGCCTCCGTCGGTCGATCTCAGTCAGGTTGACCTTTGACGCCAGAACTTTGGGAAGAAGCTCCCGAGCGACCTCTCCTATCTCCTGCGTAATCGCGACTGGATCACCCTTTACTTCGATCGTAGCTAATTCAGAGCGGAGCTGTTTTAGACGCTGCCTGAGGGTGGCGAGCGTTGTCTCTCCACCGGAACGTTGGCTGCCTACCAACAACTTCGATTTAAGACCGAAAGCTCCCAGTATTGTGTTGATCAACCGAATGACGAGGTTTTTTTCGGGCTCTACCAATGTCTGGACTCCGCGTTCAGCGCTGCTCGCCTCCTGCGCCTCGAGCCTCTCCAAAAGCTCCGCAATCAACCCGTGGATACGCGAAAGCTCGTCGATCTGGTCGAGCAGCCGATTTCGATTTTGCGCGAGCGTCGAGAGTTTCGACAGTAGAACCAAGTCTGGCTCAGCCGCACCTCTTGTGGGCTCGCTGACAAGTTCGCCAAGCACCTGATCGAACGATTGATCGATGTCGCGTGTAGGATCAAGCGTCCTCACTAGGAACGGAGACTGCGGAGCGATGCCACCAAGCCTGGTCTCGACAGCATCGAGGGCTTGGTGGTTCTTCGATGCAACAAGTACGCTTCCACCATCGGCAATCACGGAAGCAGCGATGGACACGATGGCCTGGCTTTTGCCGGTCCCCGGCGGACCGGTTACCACCGTAAGCGGTGCGAGGAGAGACCGCCTCACCGCATCAATCTGCTCCTTATTCAAGTCGCCCGTGTTGATGACGGGAGCAAGCCTAGTTGCAACGGGTGCATCCAAGCCGAGGATCGGCGCCAGCGCAGTCGTGGCCAATTTTTCCTTCGGCCACGCTGCAATTGTATCGAGGTCACGCACAGCTCCGGCAGTGAAGGTAGTATCGGTCGGTAGAAAGAGTGCGGCGATATCATGGATGCCGACGATTGTTGGTTTCCACGCGGAACTGAGCCGGTTTTTCCACCGAGAAGTGAGCCACCTCTGAGTATGGTTTTCTGATCAGGGTTTGGTCAATGGGCTGGCTTTTTCTCCTCTCTTTTGCGCCGCGGCGGCCGAACTGGCCTTGAATCGAAAGCTGTCATTTCCGGTTTCCAGGATGTGGCAACGGTGGGTCAGGCGGTCGAGCAAAGCGGTCGTCATCTTGGCGTCGCCGAAGACTGTGGCCCATTCGCTGAAGCTTAGGTTGGTGGTGATGATGACGCTGGTGCGCTCGTAAAGCTTGCTCAGCAGGTGGAAGAGCAATGCGCCGCCCGAAGCGCTGAACGGAAGGTATCCGAGTTCATCCAAGATCAGCAGATCGAGACGAACCAACGTCTCAGCGATCTGACCGGCCTTGCCTTTGGCCTTCTCCTGCTCGAGGGCGTTGACCAATTCGATGGTCGAGAAGAAGCGGACCTTTCGGCGATGATGCTCGATCGCCTGGACACCGAGAGCGGTCGCGATATGTGTTTTTCCCGTGCCAGGCCCGCCGACGAGCACGACATTCTGCGCTCCGTCCATGAACTCGCATCGGTGCAGTTGGCGCACCGTCGCTTCGTTGATTTCGCTGGCGGCGAAGTCGTATCCGGAGATGTCCTTGTAGGCCGGGAAGCGGGCAGCCTTCATGTGATAGGCGATGGAGCGGACCTCGCGTTCGGCCATTTCCGCTTTCAGCAACTGGGACAGGATCGGCACGGCCGCATCGAAGGCTGGCGCTCCTTGCTCGATCAGATCCGTGACCGCTTGGGCCATGCCATACATCTTCAGACTACGCAGCATGATGACGACGGCGGCGCTGGCTGGATCATGACGCATGGCGACCTCCTACGATCCGGACACGCAGCCCGTCATAGCGTTCGACATTGGCCTTGGGTTCGCGCAGCAAGGTCAGCGCCTGTGGTGTGTCGATATCGGGACCATCACTGGTCTTGCCGTCGATCAGCCGATGCAGCAGGTTCAACACATGCGTTTTGGTTGCCACGCCGGCATCCAGAGCCAGTTCCACAGCGCGGAGGACGACCTGTTCGTCGTGATGAAGAACGAGAGAAAGGATATCGGCCATCTCGCGATCACCGCCGGGGCGGCGAAGCATCTGGTCCTGCAGTTGTCGAAAGGCCGGTGGTAGTTCCAGGAAGGGTGCGCCATTGCGCAAGGCACCGGGCTTGCGTTGGATGACGGCAAGGTAGTGTCGCCAGTCGTAAATCGTCCGCGGCGGCTTGTCGTGACTGCGCTCAATGACCCGCACATGTTCGCAAAGAACGTTGCCCTCGGCTGCAACGACCAGCCGCTCGGGATAGATTCGCAGGCTGACGGGCCGGTTCGCAAACGATGCGGGCACGCTATAGCGGTTTCGTTCGAAGGTGATCAGGCAGGTGGGTGAGACCCGTTTGCTTTGCTCGACAAAGCCGTCAAACGCGGCAGGCAGTGTCATCAATGATGCCCGCTCATCAGCCCATACATCCGCAATCGTGCCGGGCAAGGTGCCATGCGGTGTCTCCCGCCACAGGTCCTGGCAATGCTGTTCCAGCCAGGCGTTCAACGCCGGCAGATCGGGAAAGTCCGGCATCTGTTGCCACAAACGTGGTCGGGCATCCTGAACATTCTTCTCGACCTGCCCTTTCTCCCAGCCCGCAGCAGGATTACAGAACTCGGGCGCAAAGACGTAGTGGTTCGTCATCGCCAGGAAGCGGATGTTGACCTGCCGCTCCTTGCCGCGGCCGACGCGATCGACCGCGGTGCGCATATTGTCGTAGATCCCTCGCGCAGGCACACCGCCGAAGACCCGGAAGCCGTGCCAGTGGGCGTCGAAGAGCATCTCATGGGTTTGCAGCAGGTAGGCTCTGACCAGAAAGGCCCGGCTGTGCGCCAACTTGATATGCGCGACCTGAAGCTTCGTGCGCTCGCCGCCGATCACGGCATAGTCTTCACTCCAATCGAATTGGAATGCTTCGCCTGGGCGGAAAGACAGAGGAACGAATATGCCTCGGCCGGCCGTCTGCTGCTCAGCCCGCCACTCACGGGCAAAGGCAGCGACGCGACCGTAGGAGCCGGTAAAGCCCAGAACCACCAGATCGGCATGAAGTTGCTTCAGCGTTCGGCGCTGCTTGCGTGACCTCCCGGCCTCGGTCTTCAGCCAGCCCGAGAGTTTCTCTGCGAATGCATCAAGCTTGCTCGGCCGCTCCGGTACCGTGAACGTCGGCTCGATCGTGCCCGCGCTCAGATACTTCGCGATTGTGTTCCGCGACAGCCCGGTGCGCCGACTGATCTCGCGGATCGATAGCTTCTCGCGCAACGCCATCCGGCGGATAATGTTTAAAAGTCCCATGTGGATCACTCCGTTGCCCCCGTCGCTCTCCGCGCTGGGGGAAGGTTCACATGGCTCAATTCTCAATGGAAATTATGCGCCTAACCGGCTCAGTTCTGCGTGGAAACCAACAGACGATGTTAGGATCCAGCTCAATTCGCATTTGCTGGCCTGAGATACGTCCCCGAAAGGTGCCCGAAACAGCCTCCTTCAATCGGGAGAGAAATTCATCCCGCCGGAAGCCCAATCCCTCGGCCTGCGTGAACACGTCGCGCAGCCCTGCCTCTTTCCAATTGGCGCTTCTCGCCACGCCCTTGATCCAGTCGGGGTTTGCGACGATGTCATCCGTATCGATCGATACTTCTAGGTGCGTCGGACTGCGCTTCCAGTCAGCGCTGATGAGACCAACCGGCCAGACAACAGCTACACCTTGCTTTTTCCCAACACCCAGAGGCCAGCCCACGGCGAGCGACTGTTCGTTCGCTTCCCGCTTGACGAGAGCCTGCCGAAAGTCATCTGGCAACTCGTCGAGAGGTATCGAGATGGTGAGGACCTGCCCCTCTTCGGGCGTCAGAGGCCCAAGGCCAGTGAACAGTTGCCATTGAACAGAATGGCGATCTTCAACTTGAGTGATCGCACCTCTCGGGTCTGATCGTAATGCGGATCGATAGTATCGAAGCAACGCATTGGGATCGAACGCCGCGAAAGTATCTGCGACTTCACCTTCGCCGACGGAAGACCTTGAGGTCCGGAAAGTCGCGTGGACGGGCCTGAGGGTAAGATTGTCAGTTACTATGGTATTGGTGGCAATTGAAGAAACGGGTTGGGTGCCTGTCTTGTTCGCGGTGGCAATTGGGCGCCACCGACCATCGCGGCCTTTGGCCACTTTTCCAGCTTCGCTGAGGGCAGATAACTCGGCGTAAATTTCCGTACGCCTGCGCGGATCAAAATCGACATCAAGCAACGCAAATAGTTCGTTCGTTGTCCGGCCCGTCGGAAACGCCGATATCGTTCGCAGTAGTATAGACATGACTTACAAATAACCTCAGCCGAGCGCTCCCTCTCAGCTGATCCATTGAATCGCCCTCCTCCAATAAGCGATTGAGGCGCTTTGCGTGTCAACGGTTTGCAACTTGAAATACACGCCCATTTTCGACCCGAGGAGTTCAAGATGGAAGATTTGCATGAATAGTGTTCTTCAAGACACGAAAATACAAACGCCTTTTGCCGGTTAGGTGACCATACTGTTTCGCCCCACCGGCTTTGCGCGGTGAACTTGAAGGCCTCACTCAAGCGGATGCTGCGTCTATGCGATGAAAGCCTGCCGTTCTTTCCATTGACCTAAAGGATCGAGACCCAGAATTACCTTATCGAAGCCAAATTGGATATGCTGGCCGCTTCCCAGAACAAAGCGGTATGGGTGAGCTGGCAGGAACTGCAACCAATACCTCGTCATCAAGCCGCAAGGCTTCCGCGAGTTGTTTGAGCCATAAACTCTGCTCCTGGATGCGTAAGACACCGAGATACATGGGTAAGATGATCATCTTCGCAGATCTCCGTTCCTGGCGCAGCTCTGCACAGCTCGCATCATTCGGGACGCGGCACCTGCTCAGTCGGCAGGCGAAATTAAACCGCTGCACAACTAATGTTATCCGTAACATCCGCTTGCAAAGTCGAGATCGCAGCTTAACGTCCTCATCCAGGGGTGGCAGGGGAGTTCATAATGACAAGCGGTCAAATCATTGGGCTTGTATTTATCATTGGGTTTCCGCTTTGGGCGATTGTTGCGAGCGTCATTGCGTGGAAACAGTCCATACGCAAAAAACGTGCCGAGGGCAGCGTGCGTGCGTTGGAAGTAAAATATAGCCCTATCCTAAATGAGGAAGCAGAAGTCCAGCGACTACGCGATATCGCGAATTCAGTCTCAGTGGACATTTCAAATTTGAGGTCTTCCTATAACGAAAAGAAAGCGATCTTCGACCGCCTCGCAAAGGAGGTAGCGATTTTCGATGAGAAATTGGCGTTCGCCGAGATGGGCGTATATGAGCCTCATTTCGATTACACCGACAGTGAGCAGTACAAACAAACGATCATTGAGAACCGCGAGACCCAGAAACGGATGGTTTCGAACAAGATCGCTGCAATCGCAAAAACGGAGTGGACGGTTAGTGGCAGTAAGGCCAAGGGCCAGACGATGAACAATCGCAACGTGAAGCTCGCGCTCAGAGCTTTCAACAACGAGTGCGATGCAGCGGTCGCAAATGTCCGCTGGAACAATGCGAACGCGATGGAAAAGCGGATCGTCAACGCTCGCCAGCAAATAGACAATCTGAACGCTACGAACGACGTCCATATTACCGATGAGTATCTAAAACGTAAACGCTCATTTCCCTGCACGTTGACGCCCGCGATTCCGGCGCGGTGTTCGACTTGGGAACGGTTTCTGCGTTGATCAGGCCGCTGCGGCCTTTGGAAAGTTGAATGGCAGCAGGTCAGAGATGTCGGCGTCGTCGGCGCGCTGCGGCAACTCGGTGAGGACGTGGCGCAAGTAGGCCAGTGGCTCGACGCCGCAAGCCCGGCATGTCAGCATGAGGCTGTAGACCACGGCGCTGGCCTTTGCTCCATCGACGGTGTCGCTGAACAGCCAGCTTTTTCTGCCAGTTGCAAAAATCCTGATGTCACGCTCCAGAAGGTTGTTGTCGATCGGCATCCTGCCATCATTTGTGTAACGCGTCAGATATTCCCATTGGTTCAGCGTGTAGGAGATGGCATCGCCAAGCTTGCTGTCCGGCAAGACCTTCGGGGCGATTTCATCGAGCCATTTTTTCAGGGCATTCAGGATGGGAACGCTATGTTCCTGGCGAAAGCGGCGAATGCAATGATCTCGCGTTTCGCCGTCATCCGGTATTTCGTCGCGCGCTTGCTTTTCAATCCGGTAGAGTTGTTCGAAGAACTTGAGGGCCTGCTCCGGTGGGCCGCCGGGTTTGTTTCTCGTCTTGAGAGCATTGACAAACCGCCGTCTTGAATGGGCCATACATCCAATGTGGGTGGCCCCCTCCAGCGTGCGCCAGGCGGAATAACCATCGCTCATCAATATGCCGCGGTAATCGCCGAGAAAGGCCTGCGGATAGATCTGTCCGCGGCCCGGCTGATAATCGAGAAGCACGATCGGCTCGGCACTGTCCTCACCGCTGCGATAAGCCCACATGAAGGATGTGTCGGTGGCCGCTCTGTCCTTTTCCTTCAGGACCTGAACAGTCGTCTCGTCGCCATGGATGAGAGACTGTGATCGAAGCCGCAGCTTCAGCGCGTCATAGATGCGGACGAGATGCTTCTCGCTCGAGCCGATCACCCAGTGCCCCAGAGCACCGCGGCTGACAGGAACGCCGGCGCGCTCGAAGGCCTGTGCCAGACGATAGAGTGGCGTGCCATCGACATATTTGTGCACCAACGCGAAGGCTAGCGTCGAGGCCGTGGCAATGCTGCCCGGCAAGGGTTGCGCGGGCATCGGCGCAATGATGACCGGCGTGTTGATGCCGGTGCGGTCGCAATTCCGGCAGGCATATTTGAACCGCACATTCTGAAGGACCTTTGCCTTCACCTCGATATGAAGCTGCTCGCTAACGGCCTCACCCATGCGATGCATTTGGTGATGGCAGCAGGGGCAAGCCTTCTGATCGTCGGGCAGGTCATATTCGACGCGTTCGCGCGGCAGGTTTTCCGGTAACGGTCGGCGGCCGCGCTTCTTGCCTTCCTGCTTTTCTGCCGGCGGCAAGCCGGTGTCCGGAAGATCGACGACATCGCCTTCTTCGCTGTCATCCTCACCGGCGACCTGTTCGGCTTCATTGAAGAGGCGATCAATGTGCTTTTCGCTCTTCGGCGCAAAACGATGTGAGCGAGCAAGCGCCAGCTCTTCCTCGAGTTTGACGACGCGCTCGGCAAGTTGACGGTTTTCCGCCTGCAGCGCGGCAATGCGCGCCATCAGCTCCTCAACAGTCGGTTCGCCAGTTCGATTCATCAGATTCTTGAATCGAAAGCATGCCGCCGCGTCAACCGCTCAATTCGATATCCTTCAGCCAGCGACTTGATATTGCCGCACCGGATGGCGAACCATCGCGTCAATGTCGATGCCGTCGAGAATCCAGTGGAGCTGCTCGGTCGAAAGCGTCACCACCGCAGTCTCCCGGCGTGGCCATCGGAACCTGTCTTCCGTCAAGCGCTTCAGGACCATCACAAAACCGGACCGATCGAAGAACAACAACTTCATCCGGTCGCGGCGGCGATTGCAAAACGCAAAGATCGCAGGCGCGAACGGGTCAAGCTCCATCACCTCCTGCACCAGGACCGCAAGGCTGTTGATGCCGGCGCGAAAGTCGATCGGTTCGCGATGCAGATAGACGTTGAGATCAGCGCCCAGTCTGAACATGGCCGAGAGCTCCGATGATTGCCGTCAATGCATCCACATCACCGCATTCCAGCGTCAGCTTCACGCCATTCGGCAAAGCCGCGCTCACCTTGGCTGGGAGTGGCGACGACCTCGACAGCCGCTCCTCACCAGGCAAAGCAGGCCAGCCCACCGAACTGCTCTGCATCGGCAAACTGTGCTGCGCAGCGCTGACTTGAACCGGAATGAACGCCGACAGCGCAGGTGGCGGCAAAGCAACGGCGTCCTTGGCCGTCTTTATCCATTTCCGAAGAAGGTTGGCATTGATCCCATGTTCAAGCGCAAGCCGCGATACCGACACGCCGGGCTCCAGGCAGGCAGCAACCAGCCGCTCTTTCGACGCCGGATCGTATCGACGGCGGCCGTTGCGCAAAATCCGCCTCACCGCCAGTTTCTGTTCATCGCTCTCAATCACGTGGTGTCCACCTCCGTTAAGTGGACACTTCATGCCAAAACACGCTCAATGCAAAAAGGTGCGGCGAAATTCGCGCTTACTCTAAAACAGAAACTCGTCGAGTTGCAGGTCACCCACGAATACCGTGAAAAGCTGAAGGCCGAGCGGGAGGAACGCGCCGAGATGGCCCGCGCTGCGCGAGAGGAACAGAAGCTGCTTCGGGACATGGAAAGAGCGGAAGAGGAGGAGAATCGCTATCTGCGCCTTCTCGACAAAGCCAAATCCGATGCGAATGAGGCCGCCGCCGACCAAATTGGAGCATACGACGAAAAGATCCGGATGCTGGAAAAAGACCTAGCTGATGCCCACGCGAAGTTTGAGCGTGCGCAGGCGATGGCCGAGAAGACGCGGTCGGGATATGTCTACATTATCTCGAATATAGGTTCTTTCGGCGAAGAGGTCGTAAAGATTGGTCTGACCAGGCGCCTGGATCCAGCCGATCGCGTCCGCGAACTTGGTGACGCCGGCGTCCCGTTTGTCTTTGATACTCATGCAATCATCTACAGCGACGACGCTCCCGCCCTTGAGAGAGCGCTTCACAACGAATTCCAGAAGACCCGCATCAACGCTCAAAACTTTCGCAAAGAATTCTTCAGAGTGTCGATTGACGAGGTCGAGCGGGCGGTAGCGAGGCTCGCGCCTGGTGCACCATTCTTTAAAGACGTTGAGGCTCAGGAATACCGCGAAACCCTCGCTCGTCGAAACGCCATGTTGGCAGCTGTAGAGCCAATTGAATTGGTTGCATTTCCGGCAAGCATTTAGAACACCGACTCCACGCGAATGTGTCCTCCTGGCACCTCGTCCACCTGCCAACCCGCTGCGATGGCGCGATCGACCAGAGCAGTTTGAGCGCATCCCGGCAGACTGCTCAAAGAGAGCTTGGATGTCGGCGAGAAACGTTCGCTGCCAAGCTGTCATGTTTTGTCGAAGCAAGGCCACTTGGATGTCTTTTTGCAGGTTTCCTGCCGGGTCCATTAGAATTGTCACGTGGCATGCGCAGCGATCTTCAAGCTCTTCGTCCTGACTTCGCTGCCGAGAGCGAGGCTGTCGCCTGCTCGACGGATTTAATGAACGCGCTGTAAACTTCGTGTGTCAACCATTCGTGCCGAGTGCTCTGCAGGCGGTTGAAACGCTTCATCTGCGAATGAAGTCGTTCGAACCTGTCCGCCTCCATCAAAGTGAGAGGACGCGCACGGCGACCATCAACGTGTCGTCGAGCAACAGCACCGATGGAGCGAGCATCAAAGTTTTCGGCACCTACCCTGCTCTTCAGCTGCTCCGTCAACGTGTACCAGCGATCCCGAATATCATCATACATCTGATCAACGGAAAGAGTGGGGAGGGTTGCTTCGACATTTTCGACAGAACCGTCGGATTCGACCGACTGTGCCAACGACCGGCTCCCCTCGGTAATAGCCAAGTCTTGGGTCGTGATGTTGATGTCCTGTGTCGTACGCCTCAGACTTTCCAATTGCTCGGCAATTGAGTGCAGTTGTATCTGCAACTCGTCCACCCAACCCGTGGAATTTCTCAGGGCTTCCTGCGTCTTGTGAAAATCGGTTGCGATTATTTTGAAATCATGCACGGCTGACGTGATTCCAAAAAGCTTGACCGCCACTTCGCCCAAGGTAGTTTTTAACACGCCAAACGGTCCGAGAATGACGATGGCTGTCAACGCGACAGACGGCCATGCTATTCGGGCAACGAAGTCGAGAATTTCATGCGGCATGGTATCGTGCGTTCCCATTTAACTGTTGTCATTCGAGATAGATTGCCCAGTTCAATACGGCCATTTATCGATTCGCGCTATGCGAGCCTACATCACATGCTTGGCGGGCGTTTTTGCGATTTTGGGTGCCCCGATAATTCCCGGCCATGTGGACCAGTTGGGCGCGGAAATCTGGATTGGCGGCGAAGTAACGACATGCATTGAGGGTACCGTCACTCTCTGAAATTCGGATCGATATCTAAAGAGCTGGAGCGGGGGCGCCCATCAGGATGAAAAAACCACGAGGGCGGCAAGCGTCGAAATGCAGTAACCCGACGCAATATAAAGCAGCCAACACTGAAAAAAGCTGTGCGCAATGCTCATTGTAGGTCTCAGAATGGGTATATCTGGTAATCGGTAATATATTATCTCCTTAAGTGCTTGATCTTGGGAGACGTTTATCCATGCGCGGCTATCGTTCTGGCTCTAATACCAATCGGCATTGCTGCTGACTCTTGAGGGTTCACAAAACGCGATGAATCTGAATCCATGGTGCAAACGGGAGGTTTGCCATGGGATCAGCACTTCGGCTTCGGACGGATTATGTTGGCGATGACTTGCGCAAGGCGGCGCGGCTGTCGAAAGATGCCGCTCAGACGCGGCGGCTTCTGGCTCTCGCGCAGATTTATGATGGAGCGACGCGCGGCGAGGCCGCGAGAGTTGGTGGCGTGACTGTGCAGATCGTGCGGGACTGGGTCGAGCGCTTTAACACGCAAGGCCCTGAGGGTCTTTTAAACGTGAAGGCTCCGGGCAAGCGTCCGAAACTCAACGACGATCAGCGCCAGGAGCTTCGTCGTCTTGTGGAGAAGGGGCCGATCCCGGCGATTCACGGCGTTGTGCGCTGGCGGTTGAAGGACCTGGCACGCTTGATATTCGAGGACTATCGGATATCGCTGGACGAAAGCACGTGGGACGTGAGTTGAAGGCCATGGGCTTTGCCAAGCTGTCTGCCCGTCCTCGCCACTATGCCCAGAACGAATTGGCGGTGGAGGATTTTAAAAAACGTATGGCCCGCCCGTCTGCAAGAAGATTTTACGGTGTTCTGATCAGTCTGCGTCAACGTATACGGTCTCATGGGTCGCCCCCATGGCCAAGATGGACATCCGCGCGTCTAGAGCCCCATAAGTTTCTCGGCATCATGTGCCATTTTTTAAACCGGGCTTTCCAAACGCCGATCGACTGTCAGGCCATCTTCACGATCCTTCCTGCAAACCTCATTGGGCTACGTGCGATAGCATGTTCCGACCCAATTATGCCGTCGCTACCAGGTAACCGCGTTCGAAGCGTGTCTCTTTGCGTAAAGCGGCCCAAGCGATACGCGCCAGCTTGTTGGCCAACGCCACCACCACTGCGTTCCGATGCACGCCTCTCTCGATCATTGCTGTCAGCCATCGCCCCAAAGGAGTGTCGCTTTTTGAAAGCGATGGCAATGCCGCACGCGCGCCATGGATGAGCAAAGTGCGCAGATAGGTGTTGCCACGCTTGGATATCCCAAGCAGCCGTGCCTTGCCGCCCGTGCTGTATTGTCTCGGAACCAACCCAAGCCAGGAGCCAAGGTCTCGGGCCTTGGCAAAGCTGCTTGCATTACCCACGGCCGCGACCAAAGCCGTCGCGTTGAGCACCCCAATGCCAGGGATCGAGGTCAACCTGCGTGTGGCGGCATCGTTGCGCGCCAGTTGGACAAACTCATCGTTCAGCGCCCCAATCTTCGCGTCGAGCTCTTTCCATTCGGCACGCAGCCCGTCAATCAGCTGACGCATGCGGGGCGACAAGGTCTCATTGCCCTCGGAACGCATGCGATCCAAATCAAGCTCGAACTTTCGCCTGCCAGCAGGAAAGATCACCCCGCGTTCCAGCAAGATCGCTCGCAATTGGTTGAGAAGGTTCGTTCGTTCGGCTACGAGGCGCGAACGCACCCGATGCAACGTCTGGATATCTAACTGCTCCTGGCTCTTGAGTTCAACGAAACGCATTGTCGGCCGTGAAGCGGCCTCCGCGATCCCCTCCGCATCGCGGTCATCGTTCTTCTGCGCTTTGATATATGGGCGAACGTATTCGGGCGACATCAACCGGATCTGGTGGCCTTGCGCCATAAACAGGCGTCCCAGATGATGCGCGCCGCAACATGCTTCCATTGCGACCACACAGGCCGGAAGCTTCGTCACATAGTCGATCAGCGTCTGCCGGCGCATTGTACGACGAACGACCACGGCACCGGCCGCATCGACGCCAACTATGCTGCAAGAGTTCTTGCCCAGATCAACACCGAGGATAGCAATAGACATTCGCTCGTTCCTTTCTCTTTCCCGATATCAGCATCCTACTCGATGCTGGGTGAAAGGGCGGGCCATTCCATAAGTTTCCCGGAAGAGATCAGCGCGATCAGCAAGACCCTCGCTCCAGGCACAGAAATAGAGCTGTGGTGGCAAGATGAAGCCCGCATCGGGCAAAAGAACAAGATGACGCGGCGATGGGCGCAACGGGGAACGCGTCCATCGGCCCCCCACGATCAGCGAACGCTATGGACCTACATATTCGGGGCGATCTGCCCGAAGAAGGGTAAGGGTGCAGGCATTGTCATGCCCTGGTGCGACACAGAGGCAATGAACGCGCACCTTCAGGAAATCAGCCGCGAGGTCGATAACGGTGCGCACGCGGTTCTGATCCTCGATCAGGCGGGTTGGCATTCATCGGCCAAGCTGATCGTGCCGGAAAACATCACCCTGCTCTTCCTGCCGCCGCGATCCCCAGAACTGAATCCTGTTGAAAATGTCTGGCAATTCCTGCGCGACAACTGGCTGTCGAACCGCGTCTTCACATCCTACGACGACATCGTCAATCATTGCTGCGCCGCTTGGAACAAGCTGGTCGACCAGCCCTGGAAGATCATGTCAATCGGAATGCGCGACTGGGCACATCGGTTCTGACCAATGCCGATTGGTATAATGACTACCTTTTCAACAAAGGTGACTGGTTCGCAACGCAAGAGGCGTGGAGGCAAAAGCTGATTGCTACTGTCGAGGCCAAGAATGGCGACGAGCTTCTCAATACGTCTACCACCGATCTGGCTCGTTACCTTGTGAGCGAATTCGCGTTCGAGGTTCCCACGATTTACCCAGATGATTTGGTGGTCGACCAACGGGAAGCTCAAATCGATATCAGTCAGGATCAAAACAGGTGGATAGATGACCGTTCGCGCCCGCATTACATTACTGGAACGGCAGTTGACGTCGAGCTGCCTTTCACCGGCGATAAAGTCGGATTTGATATCCAGCCCACGACCAGCAATTTCAACAATCCCCGGGCGCATGTGGACGATGGCGTTATCTCGTTTTCCATCGCGGGAACCGATCTTACGGCAGAGCGCGTGAGGCAGCAGATCGATGGAATGGTTGCATCGATCAATCTGCATTTGAGCTGGTTGACAAATGACGCGCAGGCCTACAACGCGAGCCTAGGGGACTTAGCGATGAGAACAATTGACCATCGCAAGGAAAAACTTCTCCGAGGCAAATCGCTTCTTGCTGGGTTGGGTTTTAAAATGAAGGAGCGCCCCGGCGCGAGCCAAACGTTCGCAGTTCCTTCCGTCCGTCGTACCATTCATCCTTCTGTCCCAAGGCCCGTTGCTTCTCGCGATCCGTACAAGCCAGAGCCTATTCTCACCCCAGAAGACTATGAGCATGTTCTATTGGTGATGGAGAATATGGTCGGCGTCATGGAGCAAAGCCCCGGGGCGTTCCGGGAAATCGATGGAGAGAGCTTGCGGACCCATTTTCTAGTCCAGCTCAATGGGCATTTTGCCGGCGATGCGACGGCCGAAACTTTCAACTATGAAGGAAAGTCCGACATTCTGATCAAAGTCGATAGGAAAAATATCTTTATTGGCGAATGCAAATTCTGGACCGGCGAAAAGGGCTATCTGGAAACCCTTGATCAGGTGCTTTCTTATCTTAGCTGGCGAGATACAAAAGCAGCGGTCCTTATCTTTAATCGGAATAAGGATTTCAGCGCCGTCCTTGCGAAGATCGGAGAGGTTACTCCAGCGCACCCCAAATTCAAGAAGCTGGTCCAGAAACGTTCTGAGAGCAGTTGGACCTACTTGTTCGGGCACAAGGATGATGCCAACCGTGAGCTTACGATCACCGTGCAAGGGTATAATGTTCCGGAGCTGATAAAGCCACGCATTTTAATATTACCGGGTTGAAAATGACTGCGTGCCGGGATCAATGGAGGGCCGTCGATGTCTGAGGCGAAGAAAGAGCAACTACGGGCTCAAATCGCGTATTTTAACGGTGTAGCGATCTCGATCTTGGCAGTCGGTGGCTTCTCAACCTTTATTTCTCTGTCGATTGAAAGGGTTCAGCCCAATTGGATTCCCTACGCAATGGCCGTCAGCAGCCTAATAGTTTCCGTTTTAGTGCATAAAGTCGCGGCGCTATCGGCACGGCAGCTTGGCCACTTGATGGACGAAGAGAAGCGGCTTAGTGCTCCTCTTTTTGAAGCCAGCAGCTTGCCCAAAGTTGAGATCAGCGAGACTCGGCCAGTTCACTCTGACCGGTAGCAATCTTCTGGCGCGATCTACACTTAACCAGAATGCTGCCTGGTCGTCAGCGTTTCAATAAGCCTGCAGAAGAACGCAGCGCATCAGCGCGCGATCGCTACAACGCGTGGCTCGACAAAATCGATGGCGAAACATTAACCAAGGCGAAGAAGGAAATTTTGCGCGCTCGCGCCCGAATGACGAGAGCGATGTTCGACATCGAGCTCGCGGAAGCTTTTAGAGCCGAGAGCGGCATCCCAGCACACCATATCGACACCTTGTTGCATGAAGAATGCGGGCTCGACCACAAGCACATTTCGGTCGCTCAACCGGGCACCGTCTCTTTTGCAATAATCATTTTGGCTTTTCCGCACTAAACGAACTAAATGCATTTTCGAACATGATTAATCGGCAGACGAGCCTGGCCAGGCAGGTTTGGCAGTCTTCTTAAACGGGTCCAGGATTGTGACGCCCGCCCTTGAAAATCAGCGGTGTTTCGGGTGACGACGACAAGGTCATTTACCTGCGCCGTCGCGGCCAAACCGATAACGTCGGAATCTTGTCCGATTGTCCCGGCATTTGCCCCCACCGGCGGGCGACAGCCTCGTCGGTGTTCCGCTTTCTCTCGATGCTTTTCGGAACCTCTCGAACCGAGATCACGCTGATCGCGAGATCAGTATCGTCAACCGTATCGAGGCCGCCACATTTTCGTGCGGCTCGGGTCGACCGATTTCCTTTAAGACATTTGTATGGAGCAGATATTTCAAGCTCAGTCATCCAACGCGCTAAGATCGGCTGCGCGCATGGCGGCTTTTGCCGTTTGCTTCGGATACGGCCGCCCCGCCTTCGGATGCGCCTCCGCATAGACTCCCGCGGAAACGACCTGTTGCTCCTTCAAGGAGGGATAGTCGCGAAGGACATCTTTGACAGTCGCGCCGGCGTCGAGGAGAGCGGCAATCCGATGCGCCTCGATTTGCGTTCCCCGGATTAGCGGTTCCTTGCCGGATAGGTCGATTTGAGCAGTGAGCTTGTCGAGTTCCTTCAGCTTACGCTCGACGAAGACCAGGTGCTGACCAATGTCGTAGCGCTGTTTACCGAACACGACCTCTTTCGCGTGACCGCGTTTGAGAGAGCTTCGCAACGCCTCGTAGAATTCGGACTGGCTCTTGGGTGTCAGCGCCTGTTTGAGTTCGTCATAGGCATGGAGAAATACCAGCTCGGCTTGACCGAACTGCCTAATATTCCGACCGCCTCGCTTCACGAGTTGCGGCTTGATCGGCGCGCGCTCGACAACCTTTTTGAAAGTGTCTAGAGGCGCATCAACCACAAAAGCCGCTTGTGCCGTTGTCAGATGTTCCATCCTATTGCCCTTTCTAATCCACCCCCAAACATAGGGGTGAATTAGAGAGAGTGCAAGGCCCGGACCGACGTGAGCCAAAGACTACGATTGACGCCGCACTTCGTCCACCAGGCTCAGCGTGCCAAGGCGATCAAGAAGCTGCTTTGCTTTCTTTTCCCCCAGTAGTTTAGGCGCCGATGTCGGCCAATGCTCCAGCGCACGCCTGACTGTCGCAACGACCTCGCGTGTGATCAGCTTCGCGTCCAGGCGAAGAAAACTTGCGACCCTCTCAAAGCGATGCAGGTTCACGCTTTCGAAGCTGTGGGTTTTGACGAACCTCAGCGCCATAGTGTCGGACGGCATGTAAAGAACGGTCGGGACAATATCGTAGGCCGGCGACAGCCGGATTTCGCCAGGTGCCGGGAAACGGAAAGACCAGTTCTTGAGATGGTTGTCGCCATTGCCTAAAAGCACGTCTGCAACTACCCTGCGGATGGCTTCCAATATGTCATCGCGATGGTCGGTGCTGAAGCGGCGCACCATGTTGATGATGGTCTCGGTCGTCGCCATCGTATATTTTCGATCGCCGATCGCTCCTAGAATTTGGGCTGCGTCTTCGATGTGAATGCGACGATCATCGTCGGCACGGTCGAAGCGATCGACGACGAGAACGCGCTCACCATGAGCCAACAGTTCCGCAGGGATGCCGCTGATCGCGGTGCTGGAGACAAGCCGGCAGTTTGCTGTCCGCACGCCGATCGTCCTTGCCATCTGCATGGCCGCATGTTCAGCTTCCGGCAGCCCTGGGTATCGCTCGCTTGCCACCTTGATGATGCAGCGGCCGGTGTTACCGCGACCGGGAACCGTCAATCTGTCGCCCTCGACGTTGGCCGTGAACTTGAGCTGCACACCGGCGAGCGAGAATTTGACCGTGCCATCGGGCAGCGGGACATCCACACCATCTTTCTTTTCAATGGTGATCGGGCCGGCTGACGCTGGAACCGCTGTTTCGGGGACGACGAGGATTGCGCCGGGGAGATCGCCGCCGAGGCGGGTCAGGACGTCGAACTCATCGTGATCGCCCGGCCCCATCTCGTTCAACACGAGGTCCCTGAGGGCGCCCTCTGGAAGCAATCCTGAAAACCATGGTGGCAATGTGCCGTGAAGCCCAATTTTGTCCCCACGCCGCGCCAGACGATTGCGTGTGCCCTCGTCATCGTCAGGATCGAACCAGCCCAGGCTCAAAATTGGCCGCCTTGGATCCCGCAGGAACGTTTCCGCAACGACAAACGCGACCGCGCCGTCACTATCGCGCGTCAGGGTCCCTACCCTCACCTTCCCGATGTTCTGATCCAGAAGATGGACGCCAAGGATCGCCGAAGATTTCGCCATCACGGTTCCCCATTGTCGTCTTCATCGAGATCGACGAAAAGTTCCTCAAATGCGCTGGCCGCCGTACCTTTATTCTGGTGTTCTCTAGCATCGCCAATCAACTGCCTCACTTCCCCCATCCGGGACTTCGGCAGCAGGACCGGCACAAGGTCGAGGGCATCGCAGATTTCGGCAAACAGCGTCAGTCGATCCCTACCCCGTCGATCGGTTGCAAGGTCCCTTTCGAGTTCCGATATTCGTGCCCGGTCCCGGCCGAGCCTTGTCGCAAGTGCAGGCTGGCTGAGACCGCGTCGTTTGCGGGCGGCCAGCAGTTGCTCGCCAAGAGTATTGAAAATCGTAGTGCTCATGCGGAATATCGCTCGCCTGCTGGCCGGTGTCCGGAATTTCGTATGACTCTAAGATAAAGCAAAATGCGGAATTCCGCTAGAGGACGTCATAAGGAGCGAAATAGCGCACCAATATAACGATTGCCCAGCGGCGATTTCGATCTTGGCTCGTCCTCATCAACCCAATGCCTCAAGTCCAACCGGCGACCGCCGATCCGTCCCAGGCCTTGATATCGCCCCCAACAAGTTATATATTCCGACCCATCGGAAGAATTAATACCGATGGCTCAACCATGCCAGCAGTTGCCGAGATGCTGAAGGCGAGCGAGGCTGCCGTTGTCTCGCGCGTGAGCCTGCGCGACGTCAATCGCGTTATCGACGAGCACATCTTGCCGGAAGCGTTCATATCGCTCGACAACGGTCGTCATGTCCTCGCCGGAGCCTGCTCGCTTATCACGTTTTACTTCGAAAGCGCCCGCCGCCTTACCTCGGAAGAACGCCTGTCTACTATCCGGACGGCGGAGGCCCGGCTTGCGAGAGCCCGCACCCTCCCGTGGTCCGCCCTGTTGCTTGAAGATTGGACCGTGCACCACGAGTTTCTGACGATCGATCTCATGCCCTTTATGAGGGGCGCGAGCGAGCGGCTGGACGACCTTGCCGCAGCACGGGAGGTCGTCACATCGTCGGCCGACATCCTTGGTGGGACGCCTGTCATTCGAGGCACCCGCGTTCCTGTCCATGATGTTGCCGCGTCCGTATCCGCGGGCAATTCCACGGAGCGCATTCTCGAAACCTGGCCTGGCCTGGACAGAGAGAAGATCAGGCTCGCGACAATCTATGCGGAAGCTAATCCCTTGCGCGGGCGGCCCCGCGTGCTGGGCGAGCTTCCCGAAGGTTCGGTCATCCTCACAGATCGTCGCGTCCCCCGTCGCACGAAGGCGGGATGAAGTTTCTGATTGATGAGTGCCTCAGTCCTCAACTGGCTAAGATGGCGCTGGAAAAAGGTTATGGCGAAACGAGCCATGTCGTCTGGATGAAAACTGGGTGGCCTGAAAGACTGGGAGCTCACACCGATCATTCTTTAGGGCGACTGGACGTTCGTCACGAAGAACTCGGTCGACTTCCGCGGGCCGAAAGACAAGCCCGGGACGAAGGGGCAATATGCAGACGTTGCCATCCATGCCGGGCTGTCTACCTAAACCGCCCGCCCGGTATGGACCTCGATATGCAGATCGAGCTGTTCGAACAGGCTATGGCCGAACTCGACGACGATGACGATCTCGCCAATCGTGTGTTGGAAATTTCCCTCGGCGATGAGGACGAATTGCGCGTGCTCCGGTACGCACTTCCGAAGGGATAATCGTTCAGGAAGGAAAAACGGCATACAAGCTCAATAATAAGCCAGCAACGTGCTAGAACTGGTCGGACTGCCTGATACACTCCCGCTCAACGCAGGGTTCCTGCGCCAAGAACTCCAATAACGCCGAAATTCGTATCCGAGTTGCGGATAATCTGTGGCGTCACGGTGTCAATGCGAAGCTCAGAGCCATCAAGAATGCAGATCGAAGACGTCACCGCGCGCGGGCCAACCACCCTTGATCCGCTACGCAGTATAGCATTCCGTTCGATCTGGAGTTCCACGCAAGTCGCCAACCTGGGATGGCTGGTGCAAACCGTCACGATCAGTTGGCTCATGGCGACGATCTCCGCTTCGGATCTGATGGTCGCGCTTGTGCAGGCTTCAACGACGCTTCCGGCATTCATACTCTCCATTCCCGCCGGAGCAATCGCCGACACCTATAGCCGTCGATCGGTCATGATCACCGGGCTCTCATTGATTGCGCTCGCTTCCATCGTACTGGCGATTGCTGCCGCCTTCGGCTTCGTTAGTCCCTGGCTGATTCTAGGTCTGGGATTTGTCGCAGGCTGCGGCTTTGCGCTGAATGACCCCGCTTGGCATGCCTCGGTGGGCGATATCCTCGACAAGCGAGATATTCCGGCTGCGGTGACGCTTATGTCGGTCGGATACAACATGACGCGCAGCGTTGGACCGGCTTTGGGCGGAGCCATTCTCGCGTTCCTCGGTCCGTTGGCGGCCTTTCTCTTTGCCGCCTGCAGCAACTTAGCGCCTCTCGGCGCGGTGTTGCGCAACAAGTGGCACGTCCGCAAGTCTCCGCTGCCTGCAGAGCGAATTTCAACAGCAATCCATGACGGAATGCGGTTCACGGCGCTTTCTTCCGACATCCGGGCGGCGATCATACGTGCCACCCTTTTCGGCCTTGCCGCCATTGCCATACTTGCTCTTCTGCCGCTTGTCGCCCTCGATCGTTTGGCCGGCGGACCAATCATCTACGGCATACTGTTTGCCGGTTTCGGAACAGGCGCTTGCATCGCCGGACTGAACAACCGGCTCTTAAGGAGATTGATTCCTCAGGAATGGCTGATGGCGATCGCTTCCATCGCTTGCGCGTTTTGTTGCATCTCACTTGCCCTCACCTCCTCAGTACCTTTGGCGACACTTGCGCTTGTCATCGGAGGCGCCGGCTGGGTCATCACCTGGACCGGGTTCGACGTCTGGGTGCAATTGGCAAGTCCGCGCTGGGTCGTCGGCCGTACGCTCTCCATCTATTACGCATTCCTCTCCGGCGGCATGGCAGCCGGCAGTTGGATCTGGGGCACCGTCGCCCAGACCTATTCGCTTGCATCTTCTCTCGAACTTGCCGCAGCGGCCCTGTTACTCGTCGCCGCATCAGGGTTCGTCCTGCCGGTGCATCTGGCGGCCGAGGCAGACCAGCAGGGCTCGGTTTATCCGGCGCCAACGGTGGCGCTTGATCTGAAGCCCCGAAGCGGCCCGATTGCAGCGAGGACGGAATATGCCATAGACGACAGCGACCTGGACATCTTCCTCGATCACATGCGCACTCGAAGATACGCCCTGGCCCGGGCAGGCGCACGTGACTGGACGCTCCAGCGAAATCTTCGAAAGCCTTCCCGTTGGACAGAAACATTCCGCACGCCGACCTGGATGGATTTCCTGCGTTTGCATCATCGTCTCTCCCCGTGGGATCAGGAAGTCGTACAGCTTCTCGCCGCTTTGCATATGAGTGACAAGCCTCCGGAAACTGATCTTGTGATTGAGCGCACAACAGACACGCGACGGACCCGGAGCCAACCGGTCGCGCGCGTTTCGCGTCCATGAGGTGATCTTGCGATGAGGCCATTTATCGAGCAGCGGCAACGGTCCCATAATGGCGTCGGCCAGAAACAAAACCTCACGGTTCAGACTGTGGAGACTAGCCGCAAGCCGAACACAGCTCCTGGCCTGGGAGTGGCATCAACCCCTGCCATCCTGGTTCGCTCGGCTGTCGTCGATCCCTGCTCGACGACAGCCGCTTTTCCCTCGGTTTTCGATTCCGGCCTTGCCGCCACGCGCCGATGCCTGGCCCGCGAACTCTTGGACAAAGCGTCGACTGGGCAAGCGACAAATGATGGCAGACCGAAGTACGACTCCTTTCCCTCATCGCCGAATACGCCCGTCAAGCACGGCCGAAGTGACCCGCCCGAAAGAGACTGAATGACATGCCTTCAAAAGAAGAGACAGCATCCATAGGGCTATTGGCGCCACTGAAGAATTCGACGTTCCGTTCGATTTTCTTCGCGTCGCAGCTTTCCAGCCTGGGCTGGCTGATGCAGACGGTAGCGCTCAGCTGGCTCATGGCCACGGTTTCGACGTCCGATGTCATGGTTGCCCTCGTTCAGGCCTCATCCACGCTGCCAGCCTTTTTTCTTGCGATCTTCGTTGGCGCGATTGCCGACAACTACAGTCGGCGCATGGTCATGATCGTCGGTCGAAGCCTGATGATGGCGGCCTCGGCGATGCTGACGATCCTCATGGCCTTCGGCATCACCGATCCATGGATGATCCTGGCGTTCAGTTTCCTTGACGGCTGCGGTATCGCATTGAGCGATCCTGCTTGGCGCGCTTCGCTTGGCGATATGCTGGAGCGCCGCCATCTGCCGTCGGCCGTGACACTTCTTAATGTCGGCTTCAACACGGTCCGTAGCGTCGGTCCCGCCCTCGGCGGCATCATCGTTGCTGTATTCGGGCCGCTCGTCACATTCGCGCTCACCACCTTCGGCTTCGTCGCGCCCCTCACCGCCCTGTGGCGAAACAAGTGGACCGTGAAAGCGTCGCCCCTCCCCCGGGAAGCGCTCATGACGGCCATCTATGATGGCCTGCGCTTCACCGCGATATCCTCCGAAATCAAGGCGACCATTGTCCGCGGGACGCTCTTTGGGCTGACCGGAACCTCAATGCTGGCGCTCCTGCCGCTCGTCGCGAGAGACCTTTTGAAGGGCGGCCCGATCGACTACGGTATTCTCATGGGGGGCTTTGGCGCCGGCGCGCTGGTCGCGGGGCTCGTGAACCCGCCACTCAGGCGCGCGGTCACGCAGGAGCTGCTGATCGTTCTGGCATGCGTCGCGTGTGCGGCATGTGCCATCTCACTTGCTCTGACGTCCTCCCTTATCATCGCAACAGTCTGCCTTGCCTTCGGGGGCGCAGGCTGGGTGACGGGATGGTCGGGGTTCGGCGTCAATGTGCAGTTGGCAAGCCCACGTTGGGTCGTGGGTCGCACGATTTCCATCTACAGCGCCTTCACCTATGGGGGGATTGCCGGGGGCAGTTGGCTCTGGGGAATTATCGCGGAAAATCATTCCCTCTCCCTGTCCCTGGCATGTTCTGCTGCGTCCTCCTTGGTTGTTGCGGCACTTGGGGTCAAGCTCCCGATCAGCAACCGCCTAGAGTCGGAGCTCGAAGCCTCCGGCGCTTTCGATGCGCCTGTGCCGGCACTTGATCTGAAGCCGCGAAGTGGCCCGATCCTGGTCACGACAGAATACGCTGTGGCGGACGAGAATGCTGACCTTTTTCTTGAAATCATGCGCAGGCGTCGGCTGGTTCAAAGCCGCGTCGGTGCACGCCAGTGGACACTCACGCGCGACGTTCAGCAGCCTTCGCGATGGCTCGAGACCTTCCGGACGCCGACCTGGACGGATTACCATCGCCTTCATCACCGCCTCAACGAAGCGGACAAGCGCCTGGACGACGAGCTCAAGGCGTTGAGCGTGGCGTACGACCTCCCGCGAACAACCATTCTGGTGGAGCGCCCGACGGCTGCGCGCAAGTCCGCGCCCGTGCCATACGTTTCGCAGAAGTAGGGATGTCAGCAGACATCTTCCCAACGGGGTCTATATTGGTGGCTATTTTTCTTTGGAAAGCTTCGAGCGTCACCGGAAAACCGCTCTCCAGTTTCATATTCCTGATTACGCCACAGCTTGTCGTTATGCACTATTCGCAATTGACCCTCGCCGATCGGCGGCGCCTGCATCATTTAGTCGAGCGCAAGGTGCCGATCAACGAGATAGCACGTAAGCTCGGCCGTCACCGATCGACCATCAATCGTGAGATCAGGCGCAATACGCTCCATGACCGCAAACTTCCCGAATATAGTGGCTACGTCTCGACGGTTGCCGACGATATCGCCAAGAAACGCCGGCGACGCTTGAGAAAGCTGCGACGTCATCGGCGACCACAGGTCGGGTCGCTCTCATCTTTTCCCTCCCATGAGAACACCGCCCCCACCGCTGCAGTAGTCAGCTCGCAAAATCTGATTTGAGGAGCGATATGATGTCGACTTCGATTTTGACTGCTTTGACAGTGTGCGCGGGCCTAAGCACGTTGGTGCTGATGGTGGCGCAGCTTCTTCATTGACGCACGAAGCTTTCAGCGTCCGCTTGGTGACCAACCATTAGTCTGAACTTTACGGCGAGGCGGAATTCTGGCAAACTTCTGCCATCGTGGTCAGGACATGACGTCCTTTAGACCAAAGTTATCGGAGCTCCTTTCCATCCGATATCTCTCACTTCTCTGGCCCTGCGGATTCCCCCTCAGGGCTTTCCTTTGTGCTGAGCCGTGCCGGGTGCCGAAATGATGGACGAAACCAGAGAATACCTGATGGATCAGCGCAGCACGCTACTGTTCCAGATCGAGCGGGCGAAGCATCATCTTGCCGGCCTTGAGGCTGATGCGATCAAGATCATCAACAGCAAGGCCTCCCTGCCTGCTGCCGATATCGCCATCATTACCGAGGACTTGGCGGAGCACCTGAGAAGCGAGATCGAGGCGCTGTGCTGGGCGATCGACCATATTGACCACGAGCTGGAATATCTCGACGGCGATGATGAGTTTGAGCCGTTCACCGGGCGTGAAGCTCGTTCGCGCGGTACAATCGACAGACCTGGTAATGCGTTGTTTCTTCGGACTTCATGACAACGGTGTTTCGCACAGCAACGCCCAAGCGGGCACCCAAAAGCAAAAAGCCCCTATCCGATTAGGGATAGGGGCACAGTTTCCATGAAGTGCTCTGTTTCAATCGTCGGAGGCACACTTCCGACCGCTGAATTAGAACGTGATAATGGCGTGGATCATATACGCCCTTCGGCCTGCGGGCGCGGCCTGTTCGGGAATCAGCATTTTATGAGCGGCGTTGCTACTTGCAGCGCCGTTATTGTTTTGAAAGATGGTGGGACGGGTGCCGAGGCGGGCGCCCGGGCAAAACCTTTGAGTGTAGATTCCGATGATTTACCGGACGGCGTTCCGATCAAAAACCGGACACGATTCCGAGAATTAACCGGACGCGATTCCGATTTGATACCGGACGTTTTTCAACGTAAGCAGTGCCCCTGGGTCAGCAACCTTGGCATGCATTTCCTTTTGAACTTGAGGAGATGGCATGTCGAAGAGACGAAGGCTGACCATGAGACAACTACGACATTTACTTCGACTGCGATCAGATGGCGTGAGCGTTCGCGATATTGCCGATCTGCTCGGGATTGCCCGCAGCACGGTGCAGGACGGGATCGGGCGAGCTGCGACGGCAGGGCTATCCTGGCCTTTGCCTGCCGATCTGACGGACGACGTCCTGGAATGTAAACTTTTCGCCCGGCAAGGCACCAAACAAGGGGTACGGCGACTACCAGAGCCGGATTGGAGTGTCATTGCGGTCGAGCTGAAGAAGCCCGGCGTGACCCTGACGATCCTGTGGGAGGAATATCGAGCCGTCTATCCTGATGGCTACGGCTTCAGTCGGTTCTGCGACCTGTTCCGCGGCTTTGAGCGGCGTCTGACGCCAACGATGCGGCAGGTCCACATTGCTGGCGACAAGGTGTTCGTCGATTATTCCGGCAAGAAGCTGCCGATCGTCGATCGCAAGACCGGCGAGATCCGCGAGGCGGAGATCTTTGTCGGCGTGCTCGGTGCATCGAGTTATGCCTTTGCAGAAGCCACCTGGACTCAGACCCTGCCGGACTGGATCGGCTCGCACGTGCGCATGTTCGCCTATTTCGGCGGCGTGCCGCGCCTTATCGTCTACGATTACGTGCCCGGGCACGTAATCGGGGTTTTGTGTCCCGAACGGTTATGCGCCCCGGCGGGCGTAAGTTTCTGTGATCAAACGACCAGATTGTCTGTGGCGGCACATCTCTGGCGAACAACGAGCGCACCCTCCTATTCCCCTTAATTCAGAATGGAGGTTGTCATGTTGGAACACTTTTTCGTCAAACCACAAACTATCGATCGGATTATGGATTGCTGGCTAGGGCCGCAGATCGAGCAGTATGTGAAGGCTTTGTGCGAACGTGCCTATACGCCTCGAAGCATCTATCGCCGCGTTCCCGTGCTGGTGAAGTTTGCGGCATTCACTGCCGGCCAGAATGTCGAACGTATAGAACAAGCGGAAGGGCTCTTCGAGCCGTTCATCGCTGATTGGTTGTCAAATCGTCATTCCGGTCGATCGGCTGATGCACGTCGACGCGACCGCAACTTTGTCACTGGCATCATGCGGCATTTCTTCAGCCTGGTCGTATGGAAGGCAGGCGATGACCGCACCAGACCTTCGCTGCCCGATCCATTTGCAATCCAGATTCCAGGGTTCTTCGATTATCTCCGAGATGAGCGAGGGTTGCGGCAAAGCTCCATCGCGCATTACCGGCATTACCTTCGCGTCTTCGAGCGACATCTCGGCGATATAGGATGCGATCCGAAGTCGCTTACATTACCGGTGGTGACGACCTTCATCACGACACAGGCCTCGCATTTCGGCCGCACCGTGATGATCAGTCTTGCCAGCATCCTGCGGGTCTTCCTGCGATACCTGCATCGGGAACACGTCCTTCAGCGCGACATCAGCAAGCTGGTCGAGATACCTCAACGTTATCGGCTGGCCGATATCCCTCGATCGATTAGTTGGAGTTCGGTCCAGGATATGCTCGATCAGGTGGACCGGCGCACCGTGGTTGGCCGGCGCGACTACGCCATGCTGCTGCTGATGGCCGTTTATGGGCTGCGCTCCCGTGAAGTAGCGCTGCTGACGCTCGACGATGTCGACTGGAAGCGCGATCGGCTGCATGTGCACGGGCGCAAGGCCGAGCACAGCACCACCTATCCGCTGGCCCCCGTCGTTGGTGAGGCGATCGTGGATTACCTCAGGAACGGGCGGCCTGACGTTCAAAGCCGATTGCTTTTCTGGCGGCATTTGGCCCCACAATCGCCACTTACACACTCTGCGGTGTCGGCCACTGCCAGCAAGTATCTTCATCGCGCGGGGATTCCGGTTAGCCGTCCAGGATCACACACTCTCCGTCATGCCTGCGTCCAGCGCCTGGTAGACACGGGGTTTTCGCTCAAGACCATCGGCGATTATGTCGGGCATCGCGCTGCCTCCTCGACCATGATTTACGCGAAGGTCCAGGTCGATGGCTTGCGGGAAGTAGCTCTGGGTGATGGGGAGGATCTGCAATGAGCCCGCGTCTTCCCGAGCCTTCAAGCCCGATCGCACCCTACATCGTCGCTTTCCTTCGCCACAAGCGCGCGCTCAACCGGCGCTATGACGTCGAAGACAAGGTGCTGCGGATGTTCGACGGCTACCTCAACGCTCAAGCGGTGACGAACCTGACCGAGATCACCCCGGCGCTCCTCGATGCATTCTTCCTGAGCCGTCCGCGCTCGCGGCCTCGAAGCTTCAACCATCTGATCGGCGTCGTCGGCCGGCTGTTCGAGTGGATGGTCGAGCATGACTTTATTGATCGTTCTCCTGTCACGATGAAGCCGCGCCGCCGAGGTAATCCGAGACCGCCCTGCATCCTGGATCTGCGGACCGCTCAACAGCTCATCGATCGCGCCGCCGAGCTCCCGGATCAGAACAACGCCCCGCTTCGCGGGCCTGCCTATGCCATCATCTTCAGCCTGTTGTTCGGGCTTGGTCTGCGCGTCGGCGAGGTTGCGCGCCTGCGCTGGCGGGATGTCGATCGGGATCGTGACGTGCTCACCATTCGCGAGACGAAGTTTTCCAAGTCAAGGCTCATTCCCATGGGGCCGCAGCTGGCACAGCGCCTTTATGCGTTCATGACGCTGCGATCACAGCACGTAGTTTCGGTTACCCCCGACACGCCGCTGTTTTCTTTCCTGCGGGGTCGAGCGGTGAACCCCGGCACGATCAGTATCATTTTCCGTTCGCTGGCCGATCAATTGGACATACCAATCCCAGCGGGAGGAACGCCGGCTCACGTGCATGATCTGCGACACAGCTTTGCGGTCGGGCGACTTCTGCGGTGGTATCGCGACGGACATAATCCCACCGACAAGCTCGTTAAGCTGTCGACCTTCATGGGCCACGTGGACCCCGCTTCCACCGCCGTCTATCTCACCGTTACAGCCGATCTCCTTGAAGCCGCCGGCCAGCGCTTCGAACGCTTTGCAGCACCGCTTTCGTATGGAGGACGGCCATGAGAACCGTCGGCAGCCTCGTCTATCAGTTCTTCGAACACCATCTCAAAGCCGAGAAGGGTCTGGCGTCCACCTCGATCCGGAGCTACCGCGACGGGATCCGGTTGTTTCTCCTATTCTTGGCCCGGGAGAACCGAACCCCGATCAGCAAGCTCAGGCTGAGAACCTCAGCGCCGACAATGTGCGGGCATTTCTCGCCCATCTTGAATCCGAGCGCGGCAACGGCATCCGAGCACGGAACCACCGGCTAGCAATGCTGCACACCTTCTTCGCCAATGCCGGGGGCCAGGAACCTATAGTGCTGCCGGAGGCCGAACGCGTCGCCGCCATCCCAAGGAAGCGTGCGCAGCCAGCAGCCACCTATTATCTCGAGCGCGACGAGGTCGAACGGCTCTTCGACAAACTGCCGCGCAGCGGAAAGCTGGCCATCCGCGACAAGGCGCTGCTCATGTTCCTGTACAATACGGGCGCCCGCGCAACGGAAGTCACCGGACTGATCGTCGATCAGTTGGTTTTGACCTCCTCACCGCGGGTGAACCTGCACGGCAAGGGCGACAAGTGGCGGACCTGTCCACTATGGCCCGAGACTGCCCGCCTGCTTGGCGAGATGCTGCGTAACCGACGCCACCCAGCCGCTACAGAAAGTCCGGTATTCCTCAGCAACGTCGGGAAGCCGCTGACGCGGTTCGGCCTATATAAGCTTGTCCGGCGTCATGGTTCGAATATTCGCATTGGCAATGGACAGAGGTCCATATCTCCACATGTTTGGAGACACACGACGGCCGTTCATCTCCTCGAGTCCGGCGTCGACGTGAACGTCATAAGAGGCTGGCTTGGCCACGTCAGCCTCGATACAACCAACCGATATGCCGAGATTAGCATCAGGATGAAGCAGGAGGCGCTTGAGGCTTGCCAGGGACTTGCTAGTTCTTCGGTGGGACCTCCCCGAAAGCCAGTCTGGCAGAGCGAGCCAAAGCTTCTCGAATGGCTCGCCGACCTCTGATCGTTATGTGCCCCGTGTCGGCGAGAGCGCTTGGATCACCAGGCTGCGGGGCACATAACCGTTCGGGACACAAAATCCGGATAATTTGAAGTCCGGCGTCAACAAGGCGAGCTTCTACGATCCGGAGATCAACCACAGCTTCGGCAGGATGGCTGCCCATTACGGCGTCGGCGTGCTTCCGGCGCGACCGAAGCGGCCGAAAGACAAGCCAAAAGTCGAGGCCGGCGTACGTTTCGCCCAGAGCTGCATCCTCGGCCGGCTACGCAATCAGACCTTCTTTTCACTGGAGGAAGCTAACGCCGCCATCCGGGATGCCGTCGAGCGGATCAACACGCACGTCATGAAGCGGTTGGGCCAAACCCGCCAGGAGATGTTCAAGACCATGGAACGCCCGGCACTCGCGGCTCTTCCGGCAGAGGACTACGAATACGCCGAGTGGAAGCTGGCGCGGGTCTCGACCGACTACCATGTCGAGTTCGAGCACTATTTCTACTCCGTGCCCCATACCCTGATCCGACAGCAGGTGGATATCAGGGCCACGGGCCGCACGATCGAGGTCTTCTTCAAGGGCAAGAGGATCGCAGTCCACCAGCGTCGTTACGGCGGATCACGCTACGGAACCGATCCTGACCATATGCCCAGCTCGCACCGGCGCTATGCCGAATGGTCGCCTGCAAGGTTCCAGCGCTGGGGCGCTTCCATTGGGCCTCAGACCGAGGGGCTGATCATCGCTATCCTGGCCAGCCGTCCTCATCCGGAACAAGGCTTTCGAACCTGCCTCGGCGTGCTGAAGCTCTATCGGGCAATTCCTACGATGCAGGCCGAGGCGGTGTCCGCCCGTGCCGTCGAGATCGGCGGACTGACCTGCAAAAGCATCACCGCGCTCATCAGCACCTACAAGGCACCACGACATTCCGCCGAACCTGCCGCCGTCGGCGAGCATGCCAATCTTCGCGGCAAAGCCTACTTTCATTAACGAGACAATCAAGAATGCTGACCAATCCCACTGTAGATACGCTGCGCCAACTCGGCCTTTCCGGCATGGCTTCCGCCTTCCAGGAACTGGAAATGCAACCGGAAGCGAGAAGCCTCCAGCACGGCGAATGGCTCGCGATCCTGCTCGAACGGGAACAGACCTCGCGTCGCCAGAAGCGCTTCGAAGCCAGAGCCCGTGCCGCCAGGCTGCGCCATGACGCCCAAATCGAGAATACCGATTTCCGAGCAGCGCGTGGTCTCGATCGCAACCTCTTCCTCAAGCTTTCCACCTGCGACTGGATCAGACAGCGGCACTCCCTGCTATTGATCGGTCCTGCCGGCGTCGGCAAAAGTTGGCTGGCCTGCGCTCTCGGTCAAAAGGCGTGCCGGGAGGATCTTGCCGTCGCCTATCACCGCGTGCCACGGCTCTTTGCCGCGCTCGCCCTGGCACGAGGCGACGGTCGCTACGCAAAGATGCTCAAGAGCCTGGGCAAAGCCGATCTCCTCATCCTGGACTAACGTGCACTGCGCAGAGATGTGGAGCTGACACCGCAAGAGCCCGCAAACGCGCGACTTTCCCACGATACCACTCCACATAACTGAATCAT
>NZ_JACHBI010000012.1:0-189297 GCF_014200235.1 Martinezella paranaensis
CGAAGCGTGGATCATGATCGCCCACATTCGTCTCATCACCAGACGGCTAGCAAGGTATGGATATCGTTGAACCCTTTTCGAATCCGACTCTGAGATCTGACCCGTTCAAACCGCTCTGAGATTGTCCACTTGTCCGGCGGGCAAAGGCGTATCAGGGACCCGAGCGAAGGTACTGCGGCCTAAGAATGGGGAAAAGGTAGAATAAAAGAAGAAGGCCGAAGTTTAGCGCTAGAGGCGGTATATTTAGCCAACCATCTGCCGGAACATCAGGTAAGCCCGCGTATGGCCCAAAAACGTATGTAGTAGTCGCCTCTGCCGCTGAAATGCTAAATATTGAAGCAATAAAAATGAGAACAAGGTAGCCATAGTTAAGCTTCGAGACGCTCGCAAAGCGTCTTAATAGGAATAGATGAAGTGCAAAGTATATGGCGAAAATTACGAGAAAAAACCAAACACCCCAATTTCGAATCTCCACCGTAATTCCTCCGGCAACCGGCTGCGCTTTTTCCATAATAATATTTGGCTTTAGACTTATGGAAGGAAGATTTGCAACCCTTGTTTCGAAGGCTATCGGGGCACTCGCGCCCTTAAGCACTGCGGCCGTCTCAACGTCTTCCTTTGCCGTGAGGTAAACGCTTATCGCGATCTCGTCGCCGCTATTGAGCAGGGTAGGGGAGGCGGTATACAAGTTATCAGAAGTTCGCTTCCAATCTACGGAAACGCTTTGCGCCCCGCGCCAAGGTGAGTTCCCGACAGCAACAATGTGCCAATCGGGGAGCGCCGACAGCTTGAGGTCCCCAAAAAAATCTGACGGTAGTATCGGTGCATGGCCAGTATTTTCTAGTGACGCTCGGTAGATGTAGATTTTCGGGACAGGTTTTCCGCCGCTGGAGATAGAAACGGAAATATTTGTGCCTGTATTTTGTAGGTCCTGTAGCGGATCGCTAGGCCCTATATACTCAGCAGATAGCTGCTTTGGAGGTATTGGTCCGCGTCCCTGCAAATATAGGCCCAACCAAACGGCGCCGCCGACAGTAATCAGGCCCATCAAGACCACAACTGCATTTGCAATCCAATCGGTTTTTGCCATATCTCACACTTGTGACGAATCTTGCACCTAAGTTACCGCATCTTGCAAAACCGTCCAGACCATCTTGAAGGCAAGCTTATTCCAAGCGGATGGTTCAAAGCTAATGCTTCACCGTTGATCTGATAGGCACTGCTTGCCCACTAAGCTGCGCTCCGATGTTGAGCGAACGGCTTTCGACAGACGCTCTTCCGCCCAAGTATCCAAATCTTGAACGTGATAGAGCGGAATGCGCCCGCTGTACTGCATGGCCGGGCCGCCGCCAACAGTTGCCATTTTAGCAAGCGTTGAAACGGCAATGTCGATGCCGTGCTTACACGCAAGGTAATTCGGCACATCGCTGCGGCGCAGACGCGGGCGCTGCATAGGCATCGGGTTGCTGCTGGTCGTCTCGGCGGTCATCATTCTAGCGGTTTCCTTTCACAATACGGACAGTTTCGATGAAGCCAGGGCGCTGGCGGCGAGCTTTCTGCTCGGCTTGCAGGGCGTTGGCGGCGGTGGTGGTGATGGTGGCGCCGCCATAGAAGCGGACGCGAAACAGTGAACTTTTCCGGGGTGCGATCTGAATGGCCTTTGGCGACAGCATTGCTGATTAGATCTCGGTCGTTCGTGGCGTGAAGAAGCGGCATGCGGTGGCTGCGGCCGGAATGGTTCGTCTCGCCTTATTGATGATAGGTTTGTTGCAGAGCGCGTCTTTGCGCTCGCTCGGGCGGCTTTTATGGCGCATGCTGAAAGTGCCCGGCTCGACGGCGACGAGCTGGCTTTCGCCATTGACTTTCGCTTTCCGCCAAGCATGCCAGAAAGTGCATTGCCCACAGGTCGCGCCGCTCGGTCCCGTGCCCGCGATGTGGGCTTGTCCGATGTGGGTTGCGGCTATAGCCGCGTGCGTGCCGTCGTCTTTGAGTTTTGGTGAAACCTCTATCTTGGCCATGCTTCGCCTCAATCAGAGCGGCAGCACGATTGTCAGCGTGGCGAACGCCATGCCGGCAGTGATGAGCCCGATTGCAGCGCAGAGCACACGCACGTCCCTATCGAGCTGTGGCAGGCCAGTGGGAATCTCTGTCATTGGGGAAATGCGGAACATGAGGTGATCTCCGTTCATCCGTTCGGGAAACCGGCCCGAAGGCCGGAGACCGGAGCGGATGCGAGCGTCAGGCGGCGCGTGTGTATTCCGCGGCGCGCAGTATCTCCGCCGCTTTGGGCGCGTGCTTTTCGATTTCGTCTTTTGTGAAGCCTTCGGCTTTCAAATCGGCTTCGGTCATGCCGACGCCGCGTTCGCGTGCCAGATCAGCCATTTCCCTTGGAATATTGCGCACTGTTCTCTCTCCATTTCATGGGGCCGGCTTCTCGTCGCGATTGGAGGAGTTCGCCCGGCTATTTGCCCGTACCGCTGAAGGTCTCTCGGCTTGGGTGAGAAGTAGGTACAATATGCACCTATATTGCGCAAGAAAAAAATGGGGGTAAATTACACCCATACAGGAATCAGTCAATTTTTAGGGGCGAATCGGATACAAAAAAACCCCGCTCGGCGGGGTCTGAATACATGCAATTTGAAGTGGCGGGCATCCTGCTGTTCACTGATTACATATCAATGACGGATCTTCTCACTCTTCCGATAACGGTAATGGTGCCGGTCAGCGTTGGCGGGGGTATGTCGAGATATGATGCAGGTTGGAAGGGCGGTTCTTGGTCGCTCCTAAACCGCTTGTAAGTCGCGTTGCCTTGCTCGTCGGCTATGATGTAGCAAGCGTTGTGGACCAGTCTTTTATCCCTGCGGTTGGCAAAGATAATGGATTCTGGAGGCGATATCTTGTTCATCGAGTCGCCCTCGACCCTCAGCGCAATCCAATCACCCTCGGGCAAGTCCAGCGCCGATACCGTAGGAAATTCCGAAAAGTCCGTAATTCCCTCATGTCCAGCCAAGTGCCCGGCGCTGATCATCGATATTAGTGGCACGTCAATAATGGAGGCAGGTTCGATATCGATGTCATCGGGGTTTCCTGTGCCGTGGTAGAGCCATTGGAAAGAAACACCAAATGCTTTCGCATACTGCTTCCCGGCTACGGTTCCAAAGCTGCTTTTGCCCTGGAGGTGACCTTTGACCGTGTTTTCGTTCCACCCAAAACGTTGGGCAAGCTTTCGGTATCCGCCAAGTCCGGATTTCTCCTGAGCTTCGCGGAGCCTAGCTGCGCGCTGCTCGCGCTCGAATTGTTCTTGCCGCTGGATCATGGGGTATTTTGTACCTATTTTATGGGTCGGTGTCTGACCTAAACGGGGTTGACAAAAATAGGGGTATAATGCACCTATCACGCATGACCCATGCGACGATCATAATTCTTTGGCCTTCAACGGCGGCTTTTGCCCTTGATATCTGCGTGCCGTACGAATCCGCGAAAGCCATGCGTCGGCGTGGTTCGATACCGTCTTGCTATTGGGTACGGGTTGTTCGTGCCGGCCGGCGTCGAGGTATCGACGGAGTCACGTTCGAGCGTCTTGCCGAGCTGGCAGCAATCCCATTGGAGGCGGCAGAATGAAGCGCCTCTTTTCATCTTCGCGCGGCCAATCCTCCCGGCCTGCTGCAGCCCGCGCCGTGGCGCTTTCCTTTCTGCCGCCGCGCGCGGGGAATTCTCGTTTTGCATGTGGGCCTCCGTAGCTTCGTAACGCCCTGAATTTCTCACCTTCGATCAATTCCCACTACGGGAAAAACGCTGGGAATTTCCCGGCGCGGGAAAGGCTTTATCTCATGATATCAACTGCATGGTTTCATCGCATCAAGGCTGCGCAACGCGATCTTATTCGCCTTGCCGGCGGCATCGAGCGCTCTGCGGAGATTTCCTCTATCTCGAAAAGCCACATCGGGCGGATGAACAACGCCACCGATCCGGAATTGATGCCGCTGCATGCGGTCTATGCCCTCGAATCGGAATGTGGTGTGCCGGTCGTCACCTCCGCCATGGCCGAGCTGAGTGGAAAGCGGCTCGTGGACCCTGAGGGTTCGCACGGAACCGATCACTGCCTTGTCGCGGCCTATTCCGACACGGTGCGTAAGGCTGGCGACCTGATTTCCGGCGGAGCGGTTGCGATTGCCGATTTGGTGGTGACGCCTGCGGAAGCGATGAAGATGGATCGGGATGCCGCCGAACTAGAAGCGGGGCTGGCGGTGCTGCGAAAAGCACTTGCTGCCGTAAAGGCGAGGGGTGGGCAGAAGGTTGGCTTTCAGGTTGTCGGAGGTGGGCAATGAAACACCAAACCGACCCCGCCATTGATGAGCTGATGGCCCGCCCCTTGTCCGAACGTGCAAGGGGCTTTTTGCGTGAAGTGCAGTTTGCCGGTGGGCGCGTGGATATTTCGGTTGGGCTTGGGCGTCGCCAGCTCGCGCGGGAATGCCACCGCTGCGGCTATCTCCATATCTGCGAAGACGAGCGCGCTGCGAAGCTGACCGGCCTCGGTCAAGCCTATCTCGACCGTTTGATGAGGGCGAACTGATGGGCGTTTATGAATCGGTCAAGCTTCCCAAGCCCGGCCCGAACGGGCTCGCGGTCATCATGACGGCGGTGCATGACGGCGTTGTCATCGTTGCGGAGCAAAAGCAAATCGTGGCGGCAAACAAGGCTGTCAGCAATCGCTATCTCTCCCGCGATAAGAAAGACGGCAAGACGTACTACCCCACTGACCGCGCTCGCGAGTTGCTGATAACGCTGCAGGGTATAGCGGAGCCGGGCGATTTGCCTGATGCGTCCGACGGGCCGACAGTTGCGGTTGTGCCGGAGATTGTGTCGGTTGCCGACGCCTCTGGGCTAGTGGCGACCGTCGAACGGGCGAGGGCACTGCTTGATGAGGGCGATATCGTCAACGCCCGGATTGTCGCGTCTGTTGCCTACGCGCAGGCAAAGACGGCGGCGCAGTTTGCGGAGCAGATCGGCGCAACGGAAAAGCTGATCGCCAAGGCGCGGCGAATGCAGGCCGACGCCTTGCTGATTGAGACCCGCGCGAAAATTTTGATCGCCGACAAGTGGGACGAGGCGCAATCGGCGGGCAGGACCTTTAAGGGACGCCCGAAAAGCGTTCCCAACGAGAACGCTTTTACCGCCGATCAAGCCGGTCTTTCCCGAAAGGAAATTCATGAAGCCCGCAAATATGCGGCTGCTGAGCAACGCGAACCGGGCATAGTTGAGCGTGCTATTCAGGCAAGGATTTCGGCCGGACTCGCGCCAACACGCGCCAATCTCCGCGCAGCGGTGGGCACGGCGAGCGCGACGAAGGACGAGCGCGGCAACAATCTTTATGAAACGCCGCCCGAAGCCATGTTCACGCTTCTGGCACTCGAAACCTTTTCGGCAATGTTGCTTGAGCCCGCCTGTGGGCGCGGGGCGATTTCCCATGTGCTGGAACTCGCCGGTTATGGCGTCGTCCTCGCCGATCTGATCGATTACGGCACGGCGGACCAACACGGCGAATTGCAGTCAGTTCAAGACTTTCTGACCTCGCAGCCTGCGGAATGCGGGTCTTACGACATCGTGACGAACCCGCCTTATGGTGACGTTCTCAACGCCTTCGTCGCCCATGCACTGCGCGTCTTCCGACCGCGCAAGATGGCGCTTTTGCTCAACCTGAATTTCCTCTGCGGCTTTGCGGATGATGACCGCAATTTCGTTATGGATGATTGTCCGCCGGCCCGCGCCTACGTCTTCAAACGCAGGTTGCCAATGATGCACCGCGACGGGTGGGAGGGGAACAAAGCGAGCAGCCGCATGAATACGGCTTGGTTCGTATGGGAGCTGCAGGAAGACGGCACCTATGGCGATTGCACGGTGACACGGCGCGTTGACTGGAAAGACTACCTGCCTGCCGAAGGCTCGGGGAACCTCTCCCAATGAGCGAACGCGTCTTTCCAGAAGTTTCCATTCCCTACGGCGACAAGTCTACCAAGGCTATGCGGATCGACTGCGCGAGCTGTGGCGCTGTCGCTTATTTCCCCTTTCAGACAGGGGTTAATCGAAAGCCGCCGGTCGCGGCAATTCAGTTTTTCCAGAACAAGGGATGGGTGGTCGGCAACGGTCCGCGCAAGGACTTTTGCCCGATTCACGCCAGCCCGGCGAAGCGCAAAGGAACAAAAATCATGGCGAGTGAATGCGCCCCTTCCACAGCAGATAAGCCGCGCGAGATGACCCGCGAGGATCGGCGCATCATCAATGACAAGCTGGACGAGGTCTATGGCAAGGATGCCTATAAAGCACCCTGGACGGACGCCGCCGTTGCCAAGGATTTGGGCGTGCCACGCGATTGGGTTGCGCAGGTACGCGAACAATTCTTTGGCCCGGCAGGCTCCAATCCGCTGTTTGACGAGTTTCTGAAAGAATCCGCCCGGCTGGACGCATCGTTCCGCAGCTTCGAGGCTATCTGTGCGGACGCGGCAAGCGCCATCGCCAGCCAGAAACAGGCGCATGCTGATCTCTGCAAGCAGATGGACGCCTATCGCGTTCTTGCGCGCAAGGTGGAGCGCGAGGTGGGCCGATGAGCCAGCTTCTCCCCATTGTTGAAGAGCTTGCCGATTGCGAAACGGATGCTGAACGCGCGGCGTGGCTCTTGCGCGTGCCCGCAGGCGTCATCTTTCGCGATTGCGCAGCAATCCGGCGCGTCCTGACGGAAGCGCACTTCAGGCTTGGTGTGGACGCGCTGGACGTGGAATTTGCCGCCATCAACGCCACTCGGTTGCCTGACGGCGGATTACCGCAAACCGTCGTGCTTGGCCTACATGCGGTTCGCTCGTTCCTGCGCGACATCGTGCGCAAAGGCGGTGGACGATGACTGTCGAAGCTACCATTCGGCGCGGCGCGCGAAATGCCCGCTATACCGCCGTTCCCAATCACGTCTTCGAGGATGACCGTCTTTCCATGGAAGCACGGTGGCTGCTCGGCTACCTGCTTTCCAAGCCGGACAACTGGACTGTTGTCATTGGGGACATCATCAAAAAGGGCGGTTGCGGGCGCGATAAGGCGCGCAAGATGATCGCCGAACTTGTCGAGTACGGTTATGCCGAGCGCGAGCAGTCTCGTGCGGACGGCAAATTCGGCGCATCCAATCTGGTCATTTTCGATGAGCCGCGTTCGGCGGAAGAGGACCAATCGGAGCCTTCCGAAGGTGTGGCATTTTTACCGCAGACTGAAATGCCGGCGCCGGCAAAACCGGCGCCGGTTTTACCGTCGCCGGCAAAATCGGCACTTAGTAATAACTTAGATTCAGAAAATACTGATTATCAGCAAGAGAGAGATGCGCGCGACGACGGTTCGGAGGAAAAGCCGGAAGCGATCGAGCGGGCTTTCCGTCGCTGGTACGCCAAATGGCCGACGCGGGACAAGGACAGCGAATATGCTGCTCGGAAGGCTTGGCAGAAGCTTTCGCCAGAACAGCGCACCGCATGCATCACCAAATCGCCGACCTACATCGAGCGTGCCGAGAAAGCGAAAATCTCAGTTCCGTGGGCCGGCGCGTTCCTGACGGGCCGCGATTGGGAAAAGCTTGAGGACCCGAAGTCGGACGTTGCACTGCCAATCGTCCACGGCCCGTACACCAGAGCGTGGCATGCAGGCCGTTGTGCCGAGCTGCTTCGGCCTCTCTTCACGGCGATGCCGAGCCTGACGCCCTTCCAACGCCGAATGGTAGCTGCGGGTGGCGAGGAAGCGGAAGCGATCCTTCGCGAGCGCCGCAGCAAATACGGCTGGCCAAAGGTCAACACCATGGACGAGCGGGCGACGGACCATAAGGGCGTGAGTGTCGCTCCCAACGTTTTCCGGATCTCCGAGAAGTTCGAAACCACACACCGAAACGGCGAGCTTGCGCAGGCCTGGGAGCGGTTCTTTGCCCGCAGCGGTCTGCCATGGTTGCCCATTCCGGCGGGCGTTGAGTGGTTCTTTTTCCCGCCTGTCCCATCCGACATCACGGACTTGGACGCGGCGGTTTGTGAGGCGTGGTCTGCTTTTGAACGGCAAGTTAACGAGGGAAATTCCAATGATGCATGACGCGAAAATTTATGCCGCCAGCAAACCGGTTAACCCGGAGCTTTACGACCTGACACGCTTTGCATCGTTGTTCGATCAGATGCGCAGCCGCAAGCGAATCAAGGCCACGATGCTTTCCATGGCGGCGGAAAATCAGCCGGGAAAGCGTGAATGGTTCGTAGTCGAGACGAAGCACAAGCAGGAAAAAGCTGTTGAAGATGCCCTTCAGAGGGCGGGCGTGAAGGTGTTTTTGCCGCTCGAAAACATCGGCCAGCAGGTCATTCGTGGCAAGATCGTTGCCAACGTAATGCGCCCACTTTTGCCTGGATATGTGCTGGTCAACATCGTCTATTCGCCGGCTGCGGTATGCGGCATCTGCCGTGTTGATGGGGTCGCTGGCTTCGTCGGCGGAATGATATCGCCGCATCGTGTCTCCGATCAGGAAGTGCAAAGATTCAAGGCATTCGATGAAGCGCCCGACGCGCAGCACTGCATGGTGTTCAAGCGCGGGATGACCGTTCGCTTTACCTTTGGTCCCTTCGCGAACTTCAACGGCCTGATCTGCAAGATGCGCAAGGATCGCACCATAGACGGCAAACGAGTGGCGACCGGAGCGGTGGTTAAGGTGGAGCTTTTCGGCAAGGAACACCTCATAGAAGCCCCTCTTGCGCTCTTGGAAAAGTTGTGAGAAGCAATGGGCAGGATGATCTACCGTCCATGTGCAAGCGCGCCGCCTCAGAGGCTGGCGAGCGGAGCGGAAAGCTCCCACGCTGTTAAGCCGGGTGGACCCTGCCTTGACCCTCTCGAATGAGAGCAGCGATTCAAGGCCGGTGCTACTGCATTGCCAAAATCATCATCGTATCGAAGGCGGTCCAGAGTGATCGCCTTTTCTGTTTCCCGCAGGTAGGGCTTGCTGATGACTGCACTGTCCATGCAATGGGTTGACCGCAACCTGACGGAATATGGCAAGCGGATAGGCGAGCTGAAAGAGCGCTTTCCGAAAGTCTTGCCGCGCGTTGTCAATCAGGTCGGCAATCGCGCCAAGACGGTTGTCATACGCGAGCTGACGAAGCAAACCGGCCTGCCGCGCGCCACCATCGTCAAGGCGGTAGGCAATCCATCCGCGGCGCGACCGGGCAAGCTCTACTACGACATGGCGACGCGAGGCGGTAACATTCGCCTAAAGTATCTTCGCCCCAAGGAAACCCCATCGGGTGTCGTGGCGAGACCATTCGGCAAGCCGACGCTTTATCCGGGCGCTTTCATGCGTGGCGGCTTGTTTCCTGACCGCATCGACGTGCCTCACTTCAACGGACACGTCTTCTATCGGTTGAACCGATCAGGCTCAAAGATCACCTTTGCCCGGTCGGGTGTGTTCATCCCAAGGGAGATGACCACGGGCGCGACCTCTGCGGCCTTCCATCGTGTCGCGGCACCGTTGCTCAAGGAACGGGTCGAAGCCGCCTTGACCAAGCTCGCGCCCTGACGGCCTTGCCTTCGACCCCTCATCGCCGCCGGCCTCCCGGCCCCCTCGGTCGGGTCCTTCCCCCGAAAGAGTCCGAATAGCGGGTGCGCGCGACTGCGGGATTTCGCTCTGTGAAGAAAATTATAGGGGGATTCCACCGCTCTTTCGGTGGAATCGGAATCAGATGGCAAAGAGCTATCCCGACGAACTCCGAATGCAGGTTATCGCCTACTTAGACGAGGGCCATACGGTTCGCGAAGCCGCCGAGAAATTCAGCGTAAGCGCGAGTTTCGCGGCCAAGGCGCACAAGAAACACTCGACTGCGGCCGAAACCACGCTGTTTGCGCAGGCGGAAGCTGCTGCATCGGAGCCGGAAGACGCGAGCAACGGCGAAATGACCGCCGCCCAACTCGCTGACTTGTTAGGGGTGTCCAAGCGGGCGATCTCCGATTTTGTCGAGCGTGGAATCGTGGTGAAGACAGATCGGAATCGCTTCGACATGGCCGGGTCGGTCCAGCGCTATTGCGAACATCTGCGCATGATGGCAGCGGGCCGGACAGGCGACGGCTCCGACGCGCTGACAGCCGAACGCGCGCGGCTGGCAAGAGAACAGGCAGACCAGACCGCATTGAAAAACGCGGCGCTTCGTCGGGAGCTGATCGCCATTGTCGATGTCCGCAACGAATGGACCTCGATAGGTCGCCGCATTCGCAACGGCATGCTGTCGGTCCCGTCGCGATGCCGGCAGAAGCTTCCGCATCTCACCACTTACGACGTTGACCTGATCGACCGCGAAATACGGTCGGCACTTACCGAGCTTGGTAACGAAGACGATGGCGACAGCACTGGCGACATTGAGGCGGGCGCTGTGGGACAGTCTGCTTCCGCCTCCGAAGCTGCGGCTATCGGACTGGATTGAAAAGAACGTCTATCTTCCCGAAGGCGTGTCGTCGCTCACGGGCATGGTCCAGCTCTGGCCGCCGCAGATCGAGATTGCCGATGCGATCGGCAGCGCTGCAATTGAGCGCGTCACGCTTGTTAAGCCCGTTCGTGTCGGCTTCACCACGTTGCTGACCAGCGCGCTTGCAAGCTTCTGCGCAAACGACCCATCGCCCATTCTTTCATTGTTGCCGACAGAGGCCGACTGCCGCGACTATATGGTGTCCGATGTCGAGCCGATCTTTGACGCGTCCCCGTCGCTTCGGGGTTTGCTGACCGGCGATGCCGACGAGGGCGGGCGTAACACGCTTCTCGCCCGACGCTTTCCCGGCGGCTTCCTCAAGGTGATTGCAGCAAAGGCACCGCGCAACCTTCGTCGCCACAATGTCCGTATCCTCTTCATTGACGAGGCGGACGGCATGGATGCGACGAAGGAAGGCTCGCCGATCTTGCTTGCCGAGCGGCGCACACTTTCGTTCGCGGACCGCAAGATTGTTATGGGGTCTACGCCTGTCTACAAGGCGACCAGCCATGTGCTGCGCGCCTACGAACAATCGGACAAGCGGATTTATGAACTGCCTTGCCCGGAGTGCGGGCACTTCCATGAAATAACATGGGGCGATATCCATTGGCCGGAAGGTGAGCCGGAAAAGGCTTATTATGTTTGCCCGGAATGCGGTTGCGCCATAGACGAGCGGCACAAGCCCGCCATGGTCGCCGCCGGGCGTTGGCGGGCACTGCGGCCGGAGATCAAGGATCATGCCGGCTTTCGGATGAACGCTCTGATTTCGCTTTTGCCCAATGCGTCCTGGGGGCGTTTGGCGCGGGAATTTGTGTCAGTCAAAAATGATCCGACGACGCTGCAAACGTTCGTCAACACAATCCTCGCCCAAGGATGGGAAGAGGAAGGCGACGAGCTAGACGACATCGAGCTTGCTACGCGTGCCGAAGACTTTGGGCTTGAGGCTATCCCGGCGGACGTTCTCATTATCACCGCCGGCGTAGACGTGCAGGATGACCGACTTGAGGCGACCTTTGTCGGATGGGACAAGGCGGGCATTCCCTACATTCTCGGGCATACGGTCATATGGGGCCGCTATGACGATCATTCGACATGGACCGAGCTGGACGTTGCGATATCGACCCGGTGGGATCACCCGCTAGGCGGCAAGATCAAGGTTGATGCCGTCTGCATCGACAGCTCGGACGGCGAAACGATGGAGACCGTCTATCGTTTCGCGTTCCCTCGGTTCAATCGCCGTGTACTGGCGATCAAGGGAGCGGCAGGCAATCGGCCCTGGATCGAGCGTTCGAAGACTTCGGTCAAAGGCGGAAGGCTTTTCATCGTCGGCGTGGACGGCATCAAGAGCAACATTTTCGGTCGGCTTGTTCGCCCGAAGTCTATGCGTTTTTCGAAAGACCTGCCGGACGTTTGGTATGAGCAGATCACGGGCGAACAGATGGTGGTTCGCTATGTGCGCGGTCAGACCTTCCGCCAGTTCGTGCCGGTTCCGGGTCGTCGCCACGAGGCGCTTGACTGCACGGTCTATGCCTTTGCCGCCCGGCAGATGGTCAATCCCAATTGGGCGCATCGTGAGGGCGAACTGTCCACGCCGCCGGAAGTGCCGGCAACTTCACATGCACCGAAAATCGCAAAATCGGAGTGGTTATAGCGATGGCTACAACAGACGATCAGATTGCCGCCCTCGAAGAGGCCATTCTCATGGGCGCGAGGAAGGTGATATTTCATTCGGGCGGAACACGCCGCGAAGTCGAATATCACTCGTTGAAAGAGATGCGCGAAACGCTTGCGGCATTGAAAGCCAGCCGCTCGACACGCCCACGCATCATTCGCGCGGCGCTCGACTGATGAGTGTTGCCAATATCATCGACCGGACCATTGGCTATTTTGCGCCGGAATCTGGCCTTCGCCGGATTAAAAACCGCGCCGCGATGGAAATCATGTCGCGCGGTTACGCCGCAGCCGAAACCAGCCGCCTGAAATCCGGCAGGCGCGCACGCTCGACATCGGCGGACGCGGAGATTTCCCGCGCTGGCCGGACGCTCCGCGACCGCATGCGCGATCTCGTTCGCAACAACCCTTATGCAGCGCATGCCGTCGCACAGCTCGTCTCGCATGCGATTGGCGATGGCATCGTGCCGCGCGCCAAGGACAAAAAGGTCAACGAGCTTTTTGACGAATGGAGCAAAGTTTGCGATGCCGATGGCGATCTCGATTTCTACGGCCTCCAATCCTTGGCCGTTCGAGGCATGTTCGAAAGCGGCGATGGCTTGGTACGTCGTCGCCGTCGCAGGCTTGAGGATGGCTTGCCGGTTCCGTTGCAGTTGCAGGTTCTCGAAACGGACCTGATCGACAGTTCTAGGGAAGGAATTCTTTCCGGGAGCGGGAAGGTCATACAGGGTATCGAGTTTGACGCCATTGGCCGCAAGCGCGCCTATTGGATGTTTGGTTCGCATCCCGGTAACAGCTTCTTCGATCCCATGTCGTCGGTGATATCGAAGCCGGTTCTCGCTTCCGAAATCGCCCATGTCTTTGAAAAGCAGCGAACGCAGGTTCGCGGTACGCCCTGGGGCGTGCCGGCAATGGATGACATGCACGATCTCGCGAAATACGAGGAATCGGAGCTGGTCAGAAAGCGGCTTGAGTCTTGTCTTGTCGGCGTGATGAGCGGCGGCGAGGAGCAAGACACGCTCGGAACCCCGGTGGAAGAAGGCACGGGAAAGCCCCTTCAGCCGGGCGTCTACAATGCGCGTGGTGAGCGCGTCGAAAAGTTTGAGCCGGGCTCCTTCTACAATGCGGTCGGTGGCCGGCGTCTCGACTTCTCGCAGCCGGCGGCGACCGGCGGTTACGATCCTTACAAAGTCTCGATGCTGCATACTATCGCGGCGGGTTGGCGGATGCCTTATTTCATTCTGGCCGGTAGGCTGGACAAGGTAAACTATTCGTCGGGCAAAATCGGCATCGAAACTTTCAAGCGGATCATCTCTGAGCTGCAGTGGAAGTTCATCATTCCGATGCTGTTGCAGCCAATTTGGGACTGGTTTTGCGAGGCAGCATATTTCGCGGGCCTGATAAAGTCGCCGAAAGTTCCGGTGAAATGGTCGCCGCCGCGCTTCTATTCGGCCGATCCGCTGAAAGACACTAACGCAAAAGTGAAGGAAGTGCGCGCCGGCTTCCGGTCGCACGCTTCCGTCATTGCCGAGTCCGGCGAAGACCCCGACGAGGTGATTGCCGAAATCGCGGAATTCCAGCGGAAGATAGACAAGCTCGGACTTGTCTTCGACACGGACGCCCGCCGGGTTTCGCAGGCGGGGCAATTGCAACAGGGATGGGATGACGATCCCCCCGACAAGGCAGAAGAAAGCCAAGACGATGACGAGACTTGAAGTGCGAAAGGCACCCACCAGCCTGCCGATGCAGTTTCGAGGCGAGGCTCTTAACAGCTCTATCAACACCGACGCGCGCACGGTGACGCTGGCGTTTACGACTGGGTCGGCGGTTCGCCGTCTCCGTTATACGGGATGGGATACCGCCGTGCCGTTTGACGAAATCCTTGTCGTCAGCGAACGGGCGATTGACCTCTCGCGCATGAATGCGGGCGCTCCTGTTCTCGACAGTCATTCCCGTTGGTCCACCTTTTCTCAGGTGGCCGTCGTGGACCGGGCATGGGTCGAGGGTAGCGAGGGCATGTGCACGATACGTTTCCCGAAGCCCGGAATCGATGTAGCCGCCGACCGCATGTTCGGACTGGTCTCTGACAAGATCATCAAGAATGTATCGGTTGGTTATTCCATCGACAAAATCCGCATTGAGGAAGCTCAGAAGAAGGGCGACGTTGAAAAGATTTTCGTGGAGCGCTGGACGCCGAACGAGGTTTCGTTTGTGACGGTGCCCGCCGATCCCGGCGCGCAGGTTCGCTCAAGCGAGGCAACCTTTCCGTTGCTTATCGGCGAGCCGGATAGCCATTTGATCCGCGCCACCCGCATGCGAATGGCCGAAGCCGCGCTTCGCCTGGCCTAATCCCAATTCCCCCTTTTTGAAGTTCGCCGCCTGCGCTCCGCCGGGACGCAGGGCGACGGCGCTTGTTTTGCCCGGTACTCTACATAAGGAACCGCACGCCATGAAAAAGGCTGCATATGTTTTCGCGACCGTCGCCGCATTTCTTTGCTTCGGCCTCGCCTTTGCTATCATCTCCGCCGACCCTTCCCATGCCGCTCCGCTGATCGGGCACGACAGCTTATTGGGAGGTGGCGGCTTGAACCACATGCTGCAAGCCTCGCCGGCAATTTTTGCGTTGCGCAGCAAATTGAGCGATCTGACCAGCCGCGCCGAGAAAAAGCGGGGCGAGTTGGTGGACGGTCTGTCGAGCGAGGCCGCTCGTGCTATCGAGCAGGATCATGCCGGCATCCTTGCTGAAATCGAGCAGGTTCGCGGCGAGATTGCCACGCTTGAAAATGCCACGCGCGGCACCCCGATTTCGCAGCCGGGCAATCACAATGCCGACGCCGAGCAGCAAGGCATTCTTGCCGAACGGACGCGATCCGCGACCATTGACGACCTCGCCAGCCGCGCCGGCCTTGCCGACTTTGGGCGCGATCATATCCGCGCCGGAACGACGGTTGATGCTTTCCGCTCGGCACTGTTCGAAAAGCTGTTCGATAAGGACCAGTCGGTCAAGACTGACAGCCACGTGCGTGCGCAGGTTGGGCAGGATGAAACCGAGACGATCCGTGCGGCCCGTGTCGAAGCGCTCGCTTACGGCCTCGGTGCTCCGATGCCGAAAGACGGTCCGTCGGCTGCTGCACGCCAATTCACGGGGCAGGGACTGATCGACATCGCCGCCGATATCGTCGACTTCCGTGGTCGCCGCATGCTCAATGCCCGCGACATCGACGACATCTTTACGCGTGCATCGCATGCAACGTCCGATTTCCCGGCCATCTTTGAGGGCGCTGTGAATCGTACGCTTGAGCAGCGCTATGCGCTCGCGCAACCGACGTTCCGCAAGTTCGCCCGGAAGAAAAACTTCCGCGACTTCCGCCCTGATACGATTGTCCGCGTCGGCGACTTCCCGATGCTGAAGAAGGTGCTGGAAAACGGCGAGATCAAATATGGGACCTTCGGTGAAGGCAAGGAATCGGTGCAGGCATTCAGCTATGCCATCGCGCTCAACATCAGCCGTCAGATGCTTATCAATGACGATCTCGGCGCGATTTCCGATCTGCTGACCAGCTACGGCGCATCGGTGGCGCTGTTTGAGGAAGTCACCTTCTATGCCGGCGCCTACAACGGCAAGCTGGCGGATGGAAAGACCGTTTTCCACGCCGACCATGCCAACGTCGGTGCCGACGCGGCGATAACTGTCGATAGCGTGGGCTTGGGCCGCAAGGCCATGAGTAAACAGAAGACTATCGATGACAAGCCGATGTTGGCGAATCCGGCCCGCATCATGCTCGTTGGTCCTGATCAGCTTACGAACGCCGAAAAGTTCCTGGCCTCGATCACGCCAGCCACGGTTTCGACCGTCAATATTTTCTCGGGCAAGTTTGAGCTTGTCGAAACCTCGCAGATCGATGGGCCGTCCTGGGATCTGTTCGCGGACCCCTCGACCGGTTCGAATTATCGCTGGGGCTATCTGGACGGATACGAAGCGCCGCGCGTGCGCATGGACGAGCCGTTCGGTCGGCAGGGTTTCAGCATGTCGGTGGAGCACGATTTCGGCTGTGGCGCGACCGACTTCCGGTTCGGCTATCACAATCCCGGCAAGCTGTCCTAACCGGCGCGGATCAACATGGGCGGGCCTTCGGGTCCGCCTCACGTCCTCATTGTTCATAAGGAACGCTCACGATGAAAAACTATATTCAGGAAGGCGACACGCTCGAAATGACTGCGCCCACCGATGTTCAGTCCGGCGATGGCGTGCTTGTTGGCAAGCTCTTCGGTGTCGCTGCACACTCCGCCAATCAAGGCGAGCGCGTCAACCTTGACCGCGAAGGCGTCTACAGTCTACCTAAAGTTGCTGCGCAGGCGTGGGGCGAAGGCATACCGGTTTATTGGGATGCTGGTTTGGTGACTTCGGACGCCACTGGCGGCAAGACGAAGATCGGTTACTCCGCCAACGTCGCCGAAAATCCGTCTGACCGTGGCGATGTAGTTCTGCATCAATAACATGGTCGATTGGCGAAAACTGGAAGCTGCCGTTGATCGTAAGATCGGCGGCGCTTTTGGCGAGCGGGTGCGGCTGTCCTTCATGAAGAATGGGAAGCTCGACCCGGAGCGCCCGCAAATCATTGTTCGCTGCGAAACGCTCTGCGAGGGCGGCGACGATTCCAAGCCGATAGGAGTCGGACAGGCCGGCGTCTTTCGCAGTCGCCTTGCTGCGGGGGAGGCGGAGCTTTTCCTTGATCGCGGTTCCTATGACGGTCCGAAACTTCAACCCGGCGATGCCGTGCGCGCGATCGATCGACAGGGTGAACCGGTGTGGGAAGTCGGTTTTATCTCCGACCGCTACAGCAATTTGATTGTCGCCGTCCTTCGAGAAAAGTGAGAACGCCACATGTCGCTTGCCTGCATCGCCATACGCATCGCCGCCGTGCAAGCCCTAATCGGGCGCACCATGGTCGGCGACAATGTGCTCGACAGTGAAATCGGCACGCTCGACATCGGGGCAGATGGCGCGCTTAGAACGCATAAGGAAAGGCCGTTCATTTCGGTCTATGTCGGCGCGTCAAAGGTGACAGAAGGACTTGAGACGCGGGCACTCAATAAAAACGGAAACGTCGATATCATCTTTGAAGCGGGGATTGCGTCGCCGCATGTCGTGACCGACCCGGAAACGGACGAAAGCGTTATCTATGGCGGGCTTCCGGCCACAGACGCGAATTTCGAGTTTCACCTTGATATGACCATGCGTCAGATTGGTGATGCACTCAACGATCCGCAGAACGAGTGGGCAGACCTCTTTCGGTGCCTTAGTCTTCGTCTTGTGGGTGTCGAGCGCGACCGTGTTAGCGCGGATGCGAACGGAACGCGGCTTGCTGCCCATAGATTGAAGCTCACGACGGAGGTTGTTGCCGACCCTGTTCGTGGTACGGCGCTCGGTCCCGGCACGCCGTTGGCGCGGTTTTTCGCCAAATGCGAGACCGATCTAATTCGCAAGTCGCCAGATATGGCGAAGAATATCGAACTCATGCGCGCGCAGATTTCGGGCGATGTCGACGAACTGCAGGCCGCCATGCGGCGGTATGGCATGGTCTACGGCGAAGCCGATGCCATGTTGATGACGCCAGCCTTCGAGATGCCGTGATGAGCACGTTGGTCGAACAGCTTGCGGATATGATGCATCGCATTGCCGAGCTTGAGCGGCGGAACCGCAACCGCCGCAGGAAAGGGACGATTGCCGAAGTCAGCGACGACAAGAGCAAGTACCGGGTGAAACTGTCCGATCAGAACGGCAAGCCCTACCTTACGCCGTGGATCGGTGCGCGAACCTTGGCGGCAGGTGGCGTCAAGGTGGACGTGCTTTATGAGAAGGGCGAGCAAGTCGATGTCGTATCGGAGAACGGCGACATGACGGACGCGCAGATAGATTTCTCGACCTACAGCGATGCCAACGCTCGCGAGAACAAGGATATGCCGCTGCATATCAAGATCGGCAATACCGTTGTTGAAGCCTCGGCCGATCTGGTCAAGGTAACGGGCGCGACCGTCATCGTGGTATCGCCCAACGTGCAGCTCGGCGGCGAGGGCGGGAAACGGGTTGCCCGCATCGGCGACAAGGTGGACGTTGGGGCAGGCTCGTCCAAGGGGCTATGGCCGATTGTCGAGGGCTCGTCTCGTGTGTTCGCCAAAGACTAGATTGTGAGTCATTGCCGATGAAAAGTTCATTACTTGAGTGAGCAGCGATAGGCGTCTTTCATGCATTCAAGACCTATAGAATAACTGACACACCCGCGAAAAGTGAAATAACTCTGCCTACCTGGCTCTTGGTATTTCATGCAGTTTTTGACAGCGTTGGGAGTCATAAGGCTCCAGTGGTTCTGCAATTGCCCTTTGGCGATTCTCTCCTGATAGACGCATTTGGCGGTTTCCACCGCCTGCTCGGATTTTACGAGCATCTTCGATGTGAGATTCCGGCAGAAAAGCAGTGTATCAAATTCAGGCATTGGGAGAGGTTCGGCGACGGCTGCGTTGCTGATGCCAGGGCAACCGGAAAAGGTTAGTGCCGTCACAACTAACATGGGAATTGGTTTCAATTTCTATCTCCCCGCGCGGACGAATTACGCGCATTAAGTGCAAATCATACGAGAATCGAACGGATTGCAAGAGGCGCGATCTTGGCGCGATCGCAATGGCGTGCGTCCGGCGAAATTATCTCGCTGACCTGCCATCAGGCGAGGGAGCTTACGCCAACGTTTGGCGATGTCGTGTCACCTGTCAAATCAGAAAGAGGTTCGGACAATGCCGGATTCGACGGGCGTAAGCGCCGCAAGCGGAAAGCAGCTCAGTAATTGGGGCCATGTTGAGCAGTCCATTCGGAAGATACTGACCACGCCGAAGGGCTCGCGCGTTATGCGTCGAACGTTCGGCAGCGACTTGCTCGATCTGATCGATGCCAAGATGACCCGGCGCACCATTCTTGCCGTCTACGCCGCTGCGGCGACAGCAATCCTCGAATGGGAGCCACGTTATCGCATGACGGCGGGTCGGGTCACGCGAGCCGATGCGGACGGCTCGATCATGCTGGAAATCTTCGGAACCTATTACCCACGCGGCCATCGCGGCGACTACTCCGTTTCGGAGAGCGCAAGCGTCCGCGTCGTCTACAGCGGGGGCTGACCATGGCAATCTACGCGCCAACGATCATTGATGTTTCACGCCTGCCGGAACCGGACGCGATTGAAAAACTCGACTTCGAGACAATCCTTGCGGCCCGGATGTCAGATCTTGAGAAGCGAGCCGAAGAGGCCGGCTATGAGTATGATGTGGGTGGCCTCGAAACCGATCCGCTCAAGATCGATCAGGAGGCTCATGCTTACCGCGAACTGCTGATGCGCGCCCGCGTCAATGACGGCCTGCGCTCGACGTTGCCAGCTTTCGCGAAGGGTGCTGATCTTGACCACGCGGTATCGAAGGCAGGCGTCGAACGCATTATTACGCTGGACGGGCGTGGCAAGCTGATCTTTCGCGAAGATGACAGCGCCTTGTTGCGCCGTTATCTCGCGACCTTCTCCGCCCCGGCGGCAGGTTCGGAAGATGGATATCTGGCTGCGGCCCTGAAGGCTTGGCCGCAAGCGCATGACATTCGAATCGCCAATGGCGGGGCAGGTAAGGTTCTCGTCTATCTGCTTGGTGCCGAAGGAGTTGCGGCCCCACTCGATGCGGTCTTTGCCGTCGCGAAGGCGCTCGACGCCAAGCACATAAGACCGCTCACGGACGATGTGACCGTTTCGGCGGCACAGATCGACCGCTACTCCCTCTCGGCAACGCTCATCGTGCCGCGCGGTCCCGATCCTGCGCAGGTCGTGGATGCCGCGGCTAAAAGCGTTCGGTCGTTTGGCGTGGCCCGCTATCATATCGGAGCTGAAATTCCCGCCACGGCGTTGCTGGCGGCGGCGTATGTCCCGAATGTCATGCGGATTGAAAATGCCGTGTTCTCGGATATGCCCGCCCGCGCCAACGTCGCGCCCTATCTGACGAGCGTCAACCTGACCTTCCGGGTGCAATCATGATCCCGGCGGAGACGCATTTGCTGCCGCAAAGCTCATTGCCGTTGGAAAAGGCGCTTGCTGCGGTCGGTGAGCGCACGGATGCAATCGGAATCGATTGGCAAGCCTACCTCGATCCGTTGACAACGCCCGTGCATTTCCTGCCGGCGCTCGCGCATGCCTATTCGGTCGATATCTGGAATCCGAAATGGCCGGTGCATCATCAGCGCCGAGTGATCGCGGATGCGATCTATCATCATCGGATCAAGGGTACGCTTGCCGGCCTTGAAGCTTATGCCGGCATTGTCGGCAGCGAGATTGTCAGGGCAATCCGGCCCCCTGGAACCTTCTTTCTTTCGGGTGGCATGTCGGAAGAGCAGCGTGCGGCACTTGCCGATCGCATGCCGCAAATTCGCATCTACACCCGCGCATCGCGGTCCTTTGCCGGGAAGCGGCTGTTTCTCTCGGCGCGGGCATATTCGGCGCTCGGCGCGTCGTTCATATCCGACAGCAAGGCGGCAGATCGAACGCGCCCGCGCATTACTTTTGTCGAGCGCGGCATAGAGCAGCCCATCAATGTCGAAGAGATCACAGACATCATTCCGGGTCTTGGCTACGCCTTATACGAACGGGCGCTGCTTCGGCGCCCGCGTCGGCGCTCTGTTACCTATCTCGGCAGAAGCTTGCGCTTCCTCGTATCGCTCGATCACAACCGTTCGGTCGCTGCGTTCCGGCGGGCGGATGGTGCGCCGTCCGTCATTCGCTATGGGATGCGCCCGGCGACGGTCCAGCCCGAAGCAGAATATACCGCAGCAAGGGCAGGGCGGGCGGCATTTTTCGGGCGACCATTGCACCGTCGTTACTGGTCGAACATGCGATCCGAAACACGGGTGTTTGAGCGCATTGTCATTTGGGACCCTGAAATGGTCCCGCGCCGTCGCGGTGCTTCCTATTTGGGTGTGAGCCGCTTTGGTGTCGCGCCATTCACTGCCGAGCTCGTGGTGCATGTGCCGTCCGTCAAACCACGCCGGGCGCTCTTGGTAGGCGGTTTCTTCGGAAGCTTTTTTGCCGCCTCGGACGGGGAAAAATATCGCGAAACCCTGCGAGCCCTTCGCGCCGCGAAATCGGCGCGGGATACGATTCTCATCAACACAAAAACCTACCGCAGCCCGCAGGCGGGCCAGCTCATCGTTGCTGGAACGCCCTTCATTGCTGGCCGTCTTCTCAGGAGCTGACATATGCTGAAAACAGTACCGTTTCAGGATCGCATGGAGGCGCGTCACAGCGACCTCAACGCTATCCAGTCATCCGCCCGCACGACCTTTGACACGCTGGTCAAGGATGCGGTGACGGCGGATGCACCCGGCTATGCCGGCTTTGCTGTCACCAAAAACAGCGCCACCGAATTGCAGGTCGCGGCCGGTCGCATCTATCGGCCCGATGGCGCCATCTTCGAAATGGCGCAGGCATCGACCCGCAATATCGTCTCGATCCTGCCTTCGGCCACGAAGCGGCTGGTTGCCGTTATCGCCTACGGTCAGGAGGAAGACAGCCGCAATGAGACCCGCGACTTCCTCGTTGATCTGGAAAGCGACACGACCGAACCGCGCATGATGGTGGTGGAACGCCAGCGTGCGGCCAAGATTGACCTCATTCCGGGGCAGGAGAGCGCGACACTGCCGCGCCCGGTCATCGACCAATCGTTGATCGTCATCGCCTGGGTGACGCTGAACACGACCGGTATCGAGGCCATTGCGATGGAAGCTGCCAACGCGCTGCCATCTGTCACGCGCAACGACACCCGCATTCGCTCGCTCGAAGTCTGGCGGACGCAGATTGAGCCGCGCATCAACACGATTGCCAGTGATATCACCGCGCTCAAAAAGGGCATGGCGGGCATGGCCGGCTCGGGCGAGCTGATCAATGTCATGCGTGACATTGCCCGCCTGAAAGAGAAAATGGAAATACCGGACGACGCGTCCGATTGGGCGTCGGACCGCTTCCTGACGACCAACGAAACCGACAACGAAAATATCGACCTGCTTTGCCTTGTCGAAGAGGGCGTTCGGTTTTCCCACGAGAACCGGAATGAAACGCAGATTTCCCTCTACAACCCGCTCGATCTCAACGCCTACGTGCCGGGCAACGGCTTGCTGCTGCCGGCGATCTCGGGGCGGGAAATCCGTTTGGCGTCTTCGGCGGGCGCTGTCGATGGTTCGATTGCCATTGCGCAGTACGGCTTTCAGACGCATGAGATGAAACAGTTGTCGGTTGCCCGTTCGCGCCTGCGCTATGGGCCTGCCTATAACGTCTGCAACAATTCGCAGTGGTGGGCCGATGGCGTCTACGATAGCGCCACCAACACCTTTAAGAAGAACGGCGAAACCTTCCTCGTTACCGGTACGCAAATTCTCGATAACGTCTATGGTCAATCGTGGTGGGATCCTCTGAACGCGCACACGCTCCTTCGCGTCCAGCAGTTTTGGGAGGACGAATGGAACGACAACTATTGGGTTGCGCAGGTCACCGACCGGACCGTATCGGGCGCGCAGATCGCGCAGACGTTCCTCAACTCGCAGGACGGTTGGCTTTCTGGCCTGAAGTTGCGTTTCACGGAAAAGGGCGCGGATGGCGATGTGCACATTTCCATCGGCTACACCACGGCCAGCGGATCGCCTGACCCCGAGCATCTTGTGACGCATGTCACGATCCCCTACGCCAGTATCAAGGTTGCGCCGAACGATACCTATGTTGCCATCCCGCCCGTGTTTCTCGAAGCCGGGCAGCGCTATGCTTTGATTATCACCACGCTTGGCAACCACAAGGTCGCGGTCGTTGACAGCAACAAGTATGCGCAGGGCACGTTGTTTTACTCGACAGACGGCGCCTACTATCAAGGCGATCTGACGAGAGACCTGTATTTCCAGATGGAATATCTGGTCTTCAAGGCGTCTCGCGTCGAAATCGAGTTGGCCGCGCTGACGCTTTCGGGCGGCATCGCTTCCATCGATATCCTTGCCGGAACGATCAAGCCGAAATCCTGCGAGATTGAACATCAGGTGATGATCAACGGCGCATGGAAGCCGTTGAACGTGTTAACGCCTAATCTGCTGGTGGGCTTGCCGCCGCTGCTCCGCCATCGTGTGGTGATGACCGGCACGAATGCCGTTGCGCCCGCTCTGGAGATACCGAGCAGCCGCATACGCATCTGGCGACAGCGGACCACGCTGAAACACATTTCGACGCGCCGAACGCTTGCTACCTCGGCGACGACGATCACGGTTCAGCTCATCATAGCCAAGTTCGAAGCGGATCGGCACACGATCACGGTCAAGTTGCGCAAGGATGACAATACGCTGATCGAAAGCAGCGGCTTTGTGGATCAGCCCATCGATCCCGGTCGTTTCCGACGCACCTACAGCTTTACCGCCACCCCGGCAATCAACGCCTACAAAATCCAGATCGACGGCACCACAAACAATGCCCTCGTTCCTTTCCATGTCGAAGAGCGCGTTGACGTAGCGCTCTAAATTTCCCGGAGACGAAACATGCCTGCCAAAAGCACCACGCCGGCCTTCAAGCCGGACGCGGACTACCGCGTCCAAGTCGCAACCGTCGTCAAGGTCGCGGGGCTGACTATTCGCCCAAGCCAGGGCGGCACCATCAAGGGTGTTCTCGCCGACCAGATCAAAAATCAAATCCTCTCCTTCGAGGAAATCACCGCAGTACAGGAGTGACCGGTTATGCGCCGACTGGATCAATATCAAATCAGGGTCGGCGATGATCTCGGCGATCCCGATTACTGGAACAGGCGCTTCGAAGATGTCGATTTGCGCCTTCATGGACAGGAGGAAATCGAAAAGGATTGGCGGTCGGCTGTTCGCGAATTGCAGGAAAACGGATTGAAGCGGATCGATGAAGCCGTGTCGCCGCTCATTGCGCAATTGCAGGAGGACCTACAGCTTGGGGCCGTCTTCATCGCGGAAAGCAACTCTGCTATCGAGGTGAAGACCGGTCCGATGACCATCGGTATCAGCTCGACCAACAAGCGTCGCTATTCCCCGGCTGCCTACTTGGCGCTGGTCACACGCGATGCTCCTTATGGTGTGATGTTGGGCCGGTTGATTTCCTACAATCGTGACAGCGGTTCGCTCGCCGTCGATATCGAACGGACCTTTGGCGCGGGCGATCCCATCCGCGCCAACTGGATTATCTCAGCCACGTCCCATATCGATTATCAGGCCGACCGAGTCTATCGCGAGGCCGGCGGCGGACTGGCGTCCACGACCGTCGAAGATGCCCTTCGGGAAGTCCTTTCCCTGACAGTGCCGAAAACGCGTTCGATCACTGCGGGGACCGGATTGAGGGGCGGCGGCGAGATGGTGAGCGACCTTACTCTATCGCTCGACCTCGCTTATAGCGATGTCCGTTATGTGAAGGCGCAGGACTATGACCGGCATCGCCATCCGTGGTCGGAAATTGACGACAAGCCGACGACGCTTGGCGGTTATGGGATTGGCGATGCTCACACCAAAGCCGAAATCTTCAACCTCCTGACTGGCAAGCAGGACAAGCTCTCGTACGTTGCCGAAGATGTTGCCAATAAGGGGAAGCCCGACGGATATGTGCCGCTCGGCCCTGATGGCAAGATTTCCGGGACGTTTCTTCCCGTCGATGGCAGCTTTCTTGGGGTTTACGACGCCGCGACGAACACGCCGGCCATCTCGTCCGGTTCGGGAAATCAGGGTGATTTTTGGGTTGTCTCTGTACCCGGCAAGGTCGCCGCCGATGATGTCGGAGACGTCTCGGCTGGCGACCAGTTGCGCCGTGGCCCAACTCGTTGGGAGCGTGTTCCGACGTTCACCGCTGTTTCCTCGGTCGCTGGAAAAACAGGCGTCATCACGCTGAATGCCGGCGACATTGCCGACAGCGGCGCAACCGGTCGCGCGATCCTCAAGGCGGGCGATGTGGCAGCGGCGAAGGCTGCGTTGTCGCTTGCCGTCGCCGATTTGCCGGATTTCTCGACGGCGTGGACAGCCGCATTTGAGGGAGCGTCGTCAGTATATGGCCGCTCTTTGGCTGCGGCAGTAGATGCCGGCGCGACCCGCGTTTTACTGCAACTCGGTTCCGCAGCATTGCAGGCATCGACGGCATTTGCTGCCGCTTCCCATGTCGGGGCCGGCGGAGTTGCCGCTCATCCGGACGCAACAACCACGACCAGCGGCTTTCTGTCGGCTGGCGACAAAACCAAACTCAACGGCGTTGCGGCTGGAGCCAATAACTATGTCCATCCGACCGGGGACGGCAACCTGCATGTGCCGGCCACAGGTATCGGTAGTTCGAAAAAGGTCCTGACTGCCGGCGGTGCTGCCGGGTCGATGACGTGGAGCTTCGTGGACTTTGCCGATGTCGCCGGCAAGCCGACCAGCTTGGCGGGCTATGGCATTGCCGACGCATATTCAGTGTCCACCGTTGATGCGTTGCTGGCCGGCAAACAGGCGAGCCTTGGCTATTCGGCGGAGAACATCGCCAACAAAGGGGTCGCGAACGGCTACGCCTCGCTAGACGGGGCGGGCAAAATTCCGGCAACGCAACTGCCCGCATCTGCGATCACCGACACCTTTGTCGTTGCAACGCAGGCCGCAATGTTGGCGCTGGCGGTGCAAAGGGGCGATGTCGCGATCCGCACCGATCTCAACAAAAGCTTCATCTTGCAGGCCGAGCCGGCGAACGTGCTGGCGAACTGGCAGGAGCTGCGCACACCAACCGACGTTGTGCAGTCTGTTGCCGGCCGGCAAGGTGCGGTCACGCTGACATCGGCCGATCTGACGGACGCGACGGCGCCGGGAAAGGCGTTGCTAACTGCCGCCGACAGCGCGGCTCAACGCACCGCCCTTTCACTTGGAAACGTCAACAATACGTCGGATGCGGCCAAGCCAATTTCGAACGCAACCCAAACGGCTCTGAACCTGAAATCCGATACCGGCCACAAGCACGCTATCGCGGACATAACGAACCTCCAGACAACGTTGGACACCAAGCAGGCCAGCCTTGGTTATGCACCGGTCAATCGCACTGGCGATATCATGTCCGGCTCCCTCGAAATAAGGATGACCGATCCCAGCATTTGGCTGCATCATCCGAATGTGAAGCGTGGGCGATGGGTGGTTGATGGCAATGGTTCTCTTATTTGGCAGGACCAAGGTGGCCAAATCCATTTCTATATTACTGCCAACGGAGCCGTCTGGACCCAACAGTTCGGCGACCTCAATCAGCGGATAGAAGATCGCGCCAGCGCATGGGCACAAGCTCACGTTGCCAATGCAGTCACCAATTCACAGATGGCGGGGTACGTCGAGGTGCTGATGTCCAACGGCTCGGTCATCAACAACGGTGCTTATGTTTTGACCATGGCGCAGCGCGTGAGCGGCGACCAATACAGGTTCGGCTCTCGTCAGCCGCAGCTCTACATTCAAAATCGCGGCTGGTTTGCCGCTTTCCCATTCTGAGGGATGCTATGCACGATTTCGGAAAACTAACAGGGCAAGTTGAAGCGGTTGAGCTTGCGGGCGGGCAGGTGGTTCAAATCTATGTCTTCTACGACGCTGCTAATACCGAATGGCATGATTTATACAAATCGCTGCCGCCATTCGATTTCTATGTGGCACTGGACGATAACGATTGCGTTGTTTCGATGGAGCCGGACCCGGAACATTCACAGATCGCCGGCTATCGGATCATAGGTATCAGCAAGGCGGAGGCCGGCGACTTCACGCGCGGTCCCGGCGGAACTGTCTACGGGATGAAGTGGAGCGGCAACCGGATCGTGAATCCAATCGATCTCATGTCCCCGGAAGAGAGGCGCGCGGCTATGCCGCCTCTCACGCCACGCCAGTTCCGTGACGCTCTGATCGATAACGATATCATGCCGGACGACGTGACGGCTGCTATCAATCAGATTGCCGATAGCAAGGCGAGGGCGAAGGCGCTCAATGCGTGGGAATATCCGACCGAGTTTCTGCGTACGGACCAATTGCTTGAGCAAATCGGGGCTTCGTTCAGCCTCTCCCCGGATGCGATCGATGCCATGTGGGCGGCGGCAACGTACCGATAGCACGCCAATCCGCGCCCAACATTCTCTTCCTTGCTGAATTCAGCCCGCCGGTTTCGGCGGGTTGTTCCATCTCGGCCGTGCTGCTTTTGGCAGGCGGCGCAATTCTCAAACTCATCTGTCACTTTTAATGGAGACCATTCATGGCCGACCTGTCCTATGCCCATGGCGTGACACTTGCCGAAAGCGCGGAAACCCCGTCGCTTCTGCGTGTCCAACGTAACGGCATCACCCTTATCAATGGTACGGCACCCGACGCGGACGCCGCCGCCTTTCCCGCGAACTATCCGACGCTGATTACGTCTCTGCCGCAAGCGGCAGCGCTCGGCGCGGCGGGCACGCTTCTGGAAGATGTGACCACCGTTTTCAACGAAGGTGGCTCGTGGTGCATCGTCAACCGTGTGCCGGATAGCGCCGACGCTGCCACGTTGCAAAGCAATCTCCTTGGCGATGCGGTCGCCCGTACCGGCCTTTATGCCGCGCTGCGCGCCAAGGCGATTACCGGCTATCAGCCGCACGTGGTGATCACTGCCGGCAATACCGGCGCCTGGGTGGAAGGTGGCGTCGTTTCGATTTCGCTTTCGGAGCAGGGCGCAAAGCTGACGGAATCGCCCATTGTGGAAGCGACCGGCGGCGGCAACGATCCAGGCAAGGTTTTGCCTAAGCTTGAGGCGGTTATGGGCATGGGAGCGAATGCCGACAAGGTTGTTGCCGTGCGGGTTGTCGAGCCGGGCAGGGCGTTGTCGCAGCCGCCGACAATCACCTTTACCGGCGGTGGCGACGATGCCGACAAGGTTCTGCCGGCGGCGACGGCCAATGTGGGCGATGTTGCCAATCCGTTTGTCTCGGCACTCAACGTTATTTGCCCGAAAATCCGGGCGCGAGCCTACATCACCGGTCCGAATACCACGAACGCAGAAGCCGTCCGCTTCCGCCGTACGATCAACGGCGGTCGCATTCTCATCATCGATCCGAAGACCATCAAGAACGTCAGCGGCGTTCCGGTCACAAAGCCGGTGGCGGCCGTCTTTGCCGGGGTGCGCGCCCGCGTGGTTGCTTCGTCGGAGGGCGTGTCCGGTTCGGTCTCGAACAAGATCATTCGCACGATCGATGGCGTTGCCCGGACAATCTCCTACCCGGATGACAGCAACTATCTGAACGAAAAGCAGGTCGCCACCATCATCAATGAGCGCGGCGGCTTCCGCACTTGGGGCAGTCGCCTCGCTACCGATGACGACCTTTGGCAGTTCGATAGCGTGCGCGCGACCGCCGACATGGTGAATGAGGCTTTGGAAGACCTCTATTTCCTTTATGTGGACCGCAAGTTCACCAAGGGAAATCTCAAGATGCTGATCGAGGACGGTAACGCCGCGCTTCGGGTCTTCAAAAACAATGAGGACATCCTTGGCGGGCGTGTCTGGCTGGCGGATATCAATGAGCCGACCACGCTCGCCGCCGGCAAACTCTTCCTCGACGTGGAGTTTGAGCCGGTCGGCCTGATGGAGCAAATCCACGTCACCACACACCGCAACATTCTCTACTACCGGCTTTTGCTGGACGAGGTGAATGGTGCCATCGAAACCGGCCCGCTTTCGCTCGCCGCTTGATCAAGGACAATCTGACATGGCAGAAAAGACCCTACCCAGCTACATCATCCGCGATTGCATGATGTGGGCCGACCGTCAAAGCAAACTCGGCCAGATCGGCGACATCACCGTGCCCGTGCCCGAAGCCAAGCGCGAAGACGTGCGCAACGCCGGCATGATCAAAGCCCGCAAGGTCAACCTCGGCTATGAGGCGCTGGAATTCAAGTTCAAGATGCCGGGTCTCGACCCGCAGATTTTGAAGCTCCACGGCGTCAAGCCGGGCGTTGACACACCGTTCATGGTGACCGGCGCACTCGTCGATGAAGACGGCACCACGCATAGCGCGGTGCTCTCCATTCGCGGCAAAATGTATAAGCCCGATCACGGCACATGGAAGCCCGGCGACCTTGCCGAGAACGACTATGCCGTTGACGTGAATTATTACAAACTCGAAATCGACGGCGAGGAAATCTACGAGATGGACGACTTTGATTTCAAGGTCGGCGGCGTCTCGCAATACGGCGATATCCGCAACGCTCTGCTGCTGTAAGGCGGCACCTTCCCCCCGACAATCTCCCTTTATCAAGCCCGCTTTATGCGGGCCATTTTCTTCGAGGAATCATCATGACCGAAGTTGTCAGACTCACTCTTTCCAAGCCCGTCACCCACAACGAAATCGCCTATTCCGATCTGACTTTCCGAGAGGCGACCGTGGGCGACTTCATGGCCGGCGATCAGTTCAAGGGCGAGATATCGCAGAACGTCGCCGTTCTCTCCGCGATTTCAGACGTGCCGATTCCGGCCTTCAAGAAGATCTGCGCCGCCGATTATCGGCGCATTCTTGATGCGACCAAGGACATTTTGGGAAACGCATAAATCAACACGATTGGCGCTTAGTCGCCCTGTTCGTTGCCCGCTTCGCCCACACACCGCTCGATGTTATCGAGCGGTGGTCACCTGAAAAATTGATCGCCTATTTCGACACGGCTCGCGCCCTGCGTGATGCGCTGGAGGGAATATCATGACCACACTTCAAAGCACCCTCCGGGTTTCGCTTCTGGACGATGTGACGGCTCGCGCCAAGCATATCACGCGAGCGCTCGACGGCCTCCGGGCGCAGCAGCGGGCGACCTTTGCGCCTATTCGCAGTATGGTCGGGCAGGCGGTTGTGTTTGGTGCTGGCTATCTTGGTGTGAGGGAGGGTTTGCGTGCCACGGCGGGCGAGGCGATCAATTTCGAGTCCGCATTTGCCGATGTCAAAAAGGTGGTCGATGCGTCAAGCGAGCAGTTCGAGACCATGCGCCGTAGTATCCGGCGCATGTCTGGCGAAATCCCGATGTCCGCCGATAACATCGCGGCCCTCTACGCCGCTGCTGGTGAGTCCGGTATCGCAACACAGGATTTGCAGGGCTTTGCCGAAATGGCCTCGCGCGTTGGCATCGCCTTCGACATCACGGCGGAAAAGGCCGGCTCTAGCCTGGCTAAGCTGAAAACGCAGTTCGGCTTGACGGTTGCCGAAACTGGCGACCTCGCCGATGTGATGAACCATCTGTCGAACAACATGGCGAGCAAGGCGTCTGAAATTACAGACTTCATGCTGCGCGTCGGTGCGCTCGGCAAGATCGCCGGCTTTACGAAAGAACAGGTTGCCGGCATCGGTAGCGCCATGATCGCAGCCGGCGCGGAACCGGAAGTGGCGGCGACCGCGATGCAGAACGTAACGAAGGCTTTGACGCGGGGCGCATCCGCGAAAAAGAGTCAGCGCGAAGTGGCGGCAAGGCTCGGTCTCGACCTGCCGAAGATCGCCAAGGAAATGCAGAAGGATGCGCCGGCGGCGCTAAAAAAAGTTCTCGCCGCCATCGCCAAGGCTCCGAAAGATCAACAGATATCCATTGTCTCCGACTTCTTCGGTGACGAGGCCAAAGCGTTCATTCCGCTGGTCGGCAACGTGAAGCTTCTGGACGATGCGCTTGCCAGCGTCAGCGACCGCACGAAGTATGCCGGCTCTGCCATGAACGAGTATAAGCAGCGTGCCAGCACTACCGGCAATGCGCTCGAGCTTTTGGGTAACAAGGTATCCAACATCTTTTGGGAAGTTGGGGACAGCATGTTGCCTTCGATCCGGGAAGGCGCGCAAGCAATCAGTGATGTCTTGGATACGCTCGGAAGCCGGGCGACCATCTTCGATCAAATCAAAGTCGGGGCGCAGGGCTTTGCGAAAGGCTTCGGCTACGATGGCGGTATCCGCGAGTTGGTCAACGACGTTAGCGACCTGATGCTTGGGAAGGTCGATCCGAACGCAGGCGAAAACCTTGGCCGCTTCTTTATGAAGGCGAAGGAATGGGGGGCATCCATTCGTGAGTTGACGGACGCCATTCGTGAAAACCCTATTGCCACGTTCTTTGCGGAAATGGCGGGCTATGGTTTCAAGCTCATGCTGTGGGGAGCGGGTTTTGCCTTTCTCGCCGGCACTGTTCGCAAGCTGGCAACCGCGATGTTTCTGCTGTCGGGTGCAAGCACGTTGCTTGGTGCGCTCAAGACGGTCGGCTCCATCGCGGCGATTGTCGGTGGTGGAACGGCGACTGCGGGCGGCGTGGCGGCAACAGCTGCAACCGGAGCTGCTGCGGGCGGTGCTGCTACTGGCTTGCTAGGCGGCTGGTCGACAATGCTTAAAGGGTTTGCGCGTCTTGGGATATATGGCATGGCCGGGGCGGGCGCGTGGGAGTTTGGCGAGCAGAGCTATACCGGCGACACGTTTTACAAACAGGGAAAGGCTTGGTTGCCCGGCCCGGAAGATGCTTTGCATGGCATCGGTTCGTATCTGAAGTCATTCGCCATGCCCGCAAATGGCCCGGCTCCGACTGGCGTCTATGCACAATCTGCGATTGATAGCGCGCGTGCAGCCCGCGCCGCCGGTTTGGGAGGATCAGCCACGGAAACCCTGCCCGGCAAGACGGCCGACGATCTTGGCTTGATAACTGCCCGTATCGATGCATCGTCCATTGCGGCGATGAGCCGACCGAGCGGAACGCAAGATGTTCGAGTCGTTAATCAGCAGCCGCCAAATATCACGGTGCATGCGCCGATCTCGATAACCGGAGTTGCTGACCCGCAAGTGGCGGCCGGTGCCGCGATTGCTCAGCTCGGCGCGGCAATAAAGAATGCGGCCGATACGCAATTCAGCGATTAGGCTCAGGATCATAAACGAACGAAAATCAGCCGTCGGCATGAGGCTCAGGCCGCCAGTATTCTTGGCCTGCAGAGGACCGGAATTGATGGAAGGCGGACCTTCGATGGCCCGCTCTCCCGTCGCTCATATACGCAGTTGATACTTAATCACCATCTGAAGGGGTTAAATATTTTGTCAATATCGCGCCCTGTTTTATTGATGACCGATTCTTTACCCCCTGCAATGTTGCCGCGCCGAAGCTCTTCGAAGTCAATTCTGGTTGCCTTCTCAGGCAGGACAGTTGTAATGCCGAGAACTTCCCGCGCAAAATCATACACACCGCGAGGCACCTGCGTTTGCTTCGAACATCCCTGCGCGTCACCTACAACTAGGTTAACCTCGACATCTGCTTTCTTCCCATACTTTTCACCTTCAATGATGAGAGCAGCAGCAATTGGTATTTTCATACCGTCGTAGTCAACTAATTCCTTATAGGGGTCTTTGGAAGCTTTGAATTTGGCAGAAAGACTATCTAAAGTCTTTCCATTCTCTGCTCTCCAATCCTCGAACTTCTTGCTCGCATCCTTGAAGCACACCTCTTGCGCAGAGGAGTTGATTGGAACCAGTGTGCAAATTGCTACTGCAACCAAATAATGCCTAATGTGTAACATCTTTGGTCCTCCCCATCTCCGACCGTCTTTATCATACATTAAACGCGGCGGTTGTGGTCCCTATCAGAAAGAGGTAGAGGGCGTTGAAGTGGACGGTCTGCCGAAGCCGGATAAAGGTTGCACGGACACGGGATCCCTATGCGTATGGGCAGATCGCAGTAGCGTCGAAGATAGCCTAACTAACTGCCTTCGCAGTTGACGTTTGAGCCCATGCATTCTCTCCGACGTTCATTGCTTGCTACAAAAACAGCTCAATTATAGGTAGATTATGACGGGTGTAACATCGATGATGCTAGGAGGCTATGCCTTCGAGGCGTTGGGCTTTGGCTATCAGAATATCAAGCGCAAGGTGAATACCCCTTGGGTTGAGATCTCCGTGGGCCAAACCCTTAATCCGCAGCAATGGACCGGACCAACGTCCGACGAAGTGACGATTCAGGGCGTTTTATTTCCGGAAGAATTCGGGGGGCAATCGCAGCTTGACGGCATCATAGCGGCGTCAATGGCCGGAACTGAAATGATGCTGGTCAGTGGCGATGCGATGGAAGGCATTATTCGCGGCATGTTCACGGTGCAATCCGTCGAGGAAGATCAATCGTTCCACGATGCCAAGGGTGCGCCTCGCCGTAATGCCTACGTAATCTCGCTCAAGCGGAACCGGACGGAAACGGCGGCGGGTGCCGCCGGGTTGGTCGATAGCGCAAGCTCTTTGCTTTCCAAACTTTTTCGGTGATCAGATGGCGACCATTTACACCACGCGACAGGGCGAGACGGTCGATCTTGCCTGCCTCGCTCACTACGGACGGACGGCGGGCGTTGTCGAAGCGGTGCTTGCCGCTAATCGCGGCCTTGCCGCCCTTGGTCCCGTCCTGCCGCTCGGCATGGGAATCATCATGCCCGACATGCCGAGCGCGAGCGTGGAACGTCGGCTGATTAGCCTTTGGGATTGAACATGGAGCCTCGTGTCGAAATTACTGTCGATGGCGTTCCCGTCGCTGGGCAGTTCTATGAGCGACTGATTTCGGTCACGGTGACGGATGAAGAGGGATTGAAGTCGGATACGGTCGATATCGAGCTGAACGACGGCCCGCCGAATTTCCTTGCTCTGCCGCGCAAGGGTGCCGTGATCTCTGTCAAAATGGGATATGGCAACAACCTCGTGCCAAAGGGGCAATTCACGGCTGACAAGATCAGCCTCGATTGCTTGCCCTATAAGATGTCGATAGCGGGCAGGGCGGCGGACCTGCGCAGCGGCAAGTTGAAAGAGCGGCAGGAACGCGCTTGGGATAAGGTCACGCTCGGCGATCTCATATCCGACATTGCCGGCGAAAGCGGGCTGACACCCGCCGTGGACACCGATCTAGCGGCACATCGCTACGAATGGATAGGGCAGCAGGACGAGACGAATATCCATTTCCTGCGGCGGCTGGCTGACCGGCATAACGCCCTCTTCGCGATCAAGCAGGGGCGGTTATTGTTTGCCCGGCGCGGCTCGGGCCTGTCGGCCTCCGGCTCGTCTCTCGGCTCGATCATCCTGACGCCTGCCGTCATCAAAACCGGCACGCTGAAAGTCGATATCAACGACCGCACGAAGTACAGCAAGGTTGTGTCCTACTATCAGGATGCGGAAAAGGCGAAGCGGGTCGAAATCGAGGCGGCCGCGGATGCCGATGGCGATAGCATCTACCGCATACCCGAAGCGTTTTCTTCGCCGGCAGAAGCTGACAAGGCGGCGCGTGCCAAGGCGAAAGAGCTTGCGCGCGGGGAGGGCAACGTCTCGGTGGCGGTGGTGGGCGATCCGCAGATTGAGGCAGGCTTGCCTCTGCTATTCGCAGGCGTTCGTCCTGGGCTCGACGGCGTGCCGTACATCATCAAGACGGCGCGGTCCAAATATACGAAAACCTCGGGCTTCGAAGTTGAAGTGTCCGGACGGCTTTATGACGGCAAGTCGGCGACGGAAGGCGAGGGCAGTATGGAGAGAGCGGCCGAAGCTGGTGACCCGTCCGAATCAGCGGACGCCGGCGGAAAGGTTGCTCCAAATAGCGCGCCGGGCACTCCCGCCACGCCTTCGGCATTCCTCACGCCCCGCCGGTCCGGCCGAACGGACGAGAACTAGTTGGCAGCGCATTAGCGGGCGGGTTCGTTACCGCTTTCACCGCGAAGCGGACACCAGAAAACGCTGGTCACTGTCCCGTTTTCCTATAGTGGCCTGCGTTGTCGAGGCTTGGCATAACGACATACCGAAACGGCTTGTGTATGGTCACTTCTGACCGAGGGGATATTAATGAACTCAGATGTTTGGCAAAGCTTACTACATTTGGAAAGCCGAGATATCGTCAGCGATTGGTTTGAAAGGATTCACGGAAGGAAACTGAACGCACGACGGGCGAAGGAAATTATCGCTTCCGCACGACAGGGACGTGAGTATTTTCGCAGCGCATCTACGGCGTCGTTCGCCGTTCGACCTCTTCTCGCTTTTTATGGTGTTGCCTCCCTCTGCCGTTCGTTGACGCTATTGCATCGTAGGGACTCTGGCGAGGAGGGATTGAGGCAGGGGCACGGATTAGAAGCGATAGCGTGGTCCGCGACGTTATCGAGCGATCTACCTGTCGCGCTAGCCTCGATCAGTAAGCTTCGCGTACGCACATGCGGAGGACTGTTCTCAGACCTCGTCGCGGCAACCCACAAACGCACGATGTTGCGGGTCTATGATCGCACTATCCCTGTCCCATTCGATAATGAAGAACAGCGCCTTGGGCGGGAAACGTCGCTCTCGGATATACTGGATCGGCTTCCCGACATATCCACTGATGTTTCAGCTGAACGCCCGCGACGATGGATCCGACTCAAGAACTTTGTCTATTCTCCCGATTCCGGTGCGACGATTACTGTTCACGGCACGCCTGATCATCCCGTATGTATCGAATATGCGGGTGCCGGATTTGAGCTTTCGCCAGAAGAGGACCCTTATGACGCTAGCGCTGAAAGAACCGTTCTCAAGATAGATGAAACCGGAGTCAAAAAATATTTCCCACAAGTACTAGACACGCGAGTTATTCGTACGATGGGCGGCAATCCGAGCCCGCATCTAGTGTCGAGATTCTCCCCAGACGCTTGGTTTTCTCAGCTATCCATAACTTATATGGTTTCTTTCATCCTTGGAATGTTGGCTCGATATTTCCCGACGCACTGGGGTGCATTGATGGGAGGTGAGAAGGGAGACGCAATATGGCCGAATATCAATGCGGCTCAGACGTATGTTGAAGCTGCGTTACCTGAGTTGGTGCTTGAAGTTATCGCTGATTCCCTCTTTGCGCCCCGCCTTGAAGTGGCGGACGGTTCTCTATCAAATGCGTCGGGAGATGCCTAACGTTGGTATGAGGACGATAAATCGGCCGTGACGGATACCGTTACCTGCGAAGGCAGGTTCCCTCGGTGCCGAGGCGGCTAGGCAGCTTTCGGCCTGCCAGTCTGACGCGGTCGGTAATGGGCATGCATCAAAAGCGGGTCGCGTTGGCTCGCGCGTAGCAGCATCTTGACGGCATGACTGATCGGTGCGCCGGCGCGGTAATTCTTCCATGTACGCAGACTGACGCCAAGAAAATCTGCTGCCTCATTGTTGGAAAGGCCGATTTCCTCCTGCCATTTGCGCAGATCCTCAACCGCGAAATCGCGTTGGTCCTCTGCGATCTGGAAAAGGTGAAAGGCATCTATCGCCAGATCGTCGCCGGCCCATTCGACCGTTGCGCCATAGTCCGCAACAGTCGCGGTTTTCCAGACATCCGCGGACTTCAGCGGAGCCAGAAGTTCGCCGCCCGTTGCAATCCAGCCGACAAGATTGGCGGCGGATGCCGGGGCGTCCTTCCATTGAATTTCCAGCGTCATGTTCGACGCTGGCGTAACGCTTTCAATGCGGGGCGTGTCCATATCTGTTTTCCTTCTTCAAGCGATGGGAAAGCGGGGGTTTGTCCGGTTCCACTCGGCGGCAATCGCCGCCCTGTTCTTTGCTGCCCATTCAAGGGCGGTGTCGTGTGCCTTGCGGGCCAGCTTGCCGCGCAGGATTTCCAGCGTGGCAATCTCAACCAGCGCATCCCCATCCGGGGTGATGACGTGGAAGTGCGGGGGCAAATGGTCGTTCGCATAGACCCGAATGATGATGTTTCCGATTTGAACCAGTTTGCCCATATACCCCTCGCTTCGATGGGTAAAACATAGGGCATATTATGCACTATGTAAAGATACGTGGTGCAATTTTTACCCCAAAATATGGAGAGAAATTATGGCTTATACGCTGTCGACGCGGAGCAATTCGCGCCTTATTTGCGTCCACCCTGATCTTGTGCGCGTCGTGCGTCGCGCAATCCAGATCACAGAGGTTGATTTCACCGTGCTTGAGGGCGTCCGTGACATCGGACGCCAAAAGGAGATGGTATCATCCGGCGCATCCACGACGATGAATTCGCGGCATCTGCGGGCGGAAAACGGCTACGGCCATGCGGTCGATCTCGCGCCGGTCGTCAACGGCTCCGTCTCTTGGGATTGGCCGCTCTATCACAAGATCGCCAAGGCCATGAAGCAGGCGGCAAAGGAACTCCGCATTGCCGTCGAGTGGGGCGGAGACTGGAAGACGTTTAAGGATGGCCCGCACTGGCAGTTGCCCTGGAAGCAATACCCTTCGAAGGGGCCGGTTGCTGGCGCCAAGTACACGGCGGAGACGGAGACGCAAGCCAAATCCAGGGCGGTGGCGCTGGTTGCCGGCGGCGTCGGCGCGGCGGCACCTATCGCTCAAGAGCCGCTTGTGAAGGCCGTCGAAGTCGTTTCGGCCCAACAGGGCGATCTCTCGTCCGGCGACTGGCTGCGGATGGCTATCGCCGTGGTCGTAGTTGGCCTCACCCTCTACGTCGCTTGGCGGAAGCTCTCATGACGCCATTCGACATTATCAAGATTGGAGGCGGCATCGTAATCGGTGCCGCCTTGGCGTCCGCGCCGGCCTATCTGGTCGGCAAGCGCGCGGCCAAAACCGAGATTGCGGCAGGCCTTCAGGAAAGCCGTGTCACCATCCTTAAAGACGGACAAAAGATCGATGCGAAAGTATTTCAGGCTGACGATGTTGATTTGTGCTTGTTGCTCGGCGGCTGCGTGCAGCCCGACAACCAAGGCAATTGAGCCGTGCGATCTTCTGGTGCCTATGGACCCGATGCCAGAGACCAACAGCTATCTTGTCGGCCATGACAGGCCGGTTGCCATCAATATCGCTCGCCATCGCGGGCGCTTTGCTCAATACAATTGCGGAAAGCCCGGCTGATGTCAGACAAATACAATTCGCTCTATGAGCTGCTGGATGCTTGGGGTGGCGGCGCGCTCTCGACTATCGTCGGCGCGATGGTTGGCCGGGCCATGTGGCATAGCAACGAAGCGCGCAAGGGGCGTCGGAAATTCTTCGGCCTCGAACTGCTTTGGGAAATCCCGGTTGCCTTCGGAATGGCGTTCATAGGGGAGGGGATTGCCTCCTATCTGAACGTCGGACCGCCGGCCACAACGGGCCTGATTGCCGGGCTGGCCTACCTCGGGCCACGCGGCACGGAAGTGTTGTTTCAGAAATGGTTTTCCCGTCGGATTGCGGGTAAATAGCTACCTAATTGAGAGGCCGCCTTGCGCATGCAAGGCGGCCTTTGCTTTAAAGCGGTCCTACTGGACTGGCATTGCCCCCAGGTGCGGATCCTGTGACTTTGTCGACAACGAAAAAGTAAATCGCCTCCATATCGGGCAACACTTGAGCAAGAGCGTCTCTTGGGCTCATGAACGGGGCCGGATCGCTTTTGGCGAATCGAAATTGCATCGTGTTGTGCGACTTCGCGATAGCAATCACGCATCGCCTAAATGACTGGCTAGGTGTGAAGCCAATGGCTTCGGCTGCCTCAAGCCTGCGAACTAGGTCGTGGCCGCTCTGGCCGCGCTTCTCTCCTGAAGCGCGCAAATAAGATGTCAGCGAAAGCTCGATCGCATGTGCGAGAAGAAAGCTCGACGGATGCAACATAGGGTAGTCGTAAACGAAATCGCTGTATGGGCCGTTCGCCCTTGGGCCGAGCACTCTCCTCACGGCCTCAAGGTAAATCAGCGCTTGGTAAGCGTCGTCCATGGCATACTGCGCCGATGTTTTGGGTACAGGTTTCGTTTGATCATTCGGCGCGTGGGACATGTTCAAGGAATCCGGTGTCGAGGGTCAACTGTCGCGCATTCATGTTCGCATCAAACCAGATCAGCTCCGCAAGCTCGCTATCGTCTGCTTGCAGATGGAGCTTTACCACAAGCATTGCCGGAGACCGTATTCCTGTGGTGCGCACAATGTCGCCTTGACGGATGGTTTCGCTCATTTTCTGTTGCTTTGCAGTTTACGGGCGTGATGCCGATGCAATAGCAATCTTCCATTCGTCTGGTCCACCCAAGTCGCGGCCATATCCCCAACGCCCGTTCTCGCCTTCCTCTAAACAAATCTCAACGGAATGGATGGGTATCGGTGCGGGTTTCGTCGCTCATAGCAATGGCGGCTCCGGATCGTTGGGAATGGGGTCGATAATGTCGGGCCGGTTGTTCTTTACATTCCCAACGTCCTTGCCGATTTTCCACATGGTCATCAGATCGGAGGGAAACGGTTTCATAAGGTCGGCAGGGTCCGGCTCGGGCGACAGCCAACGCTCATAGTCTTCCGGGTGCAGGATGACCGGCATTCGGTCGTGAATCTTTCCCATTATTTCGTTTGGAGCGCAGGTCACGACAGCGAAGGTCCGCTTATCGAGGCCGGTATCTCGATCTCGCCGAAGCGACCAGATGCCGGCAAGCGCAAAGGGACTGCCGTCCTTCATGGCAATGGCATAGGGTTGCTTGTTCTTGCCGGTCCCGTAGATGTCTTTCCATTCGAAAAAACCATTGATCGGGACGAGGCAGCGCTTTGACTTGTAGGCTTGCCGAAACATGCCGTTCGTTTGGATTCCTTCCGCCTTGGCATTGATCGGCGCGGGCTTGCCGGGCTGCTCGTCTTTTGCCCATTCGGGCACAAATCCCCATTTGGCCGATGCAAAGATAGGGCCGGTGATATCCGGCTCTCCGACGATATCCCTGATAATGACGGGATAGGATTGCGTCGGTGCGCCATTGTAGTTCGGAAAGCTGTTTGACAGCGGCTCCGTATCACCGGGGCCGGCGAATGAAAAATTCGCAAGCAGCTCGCGCAATGATGCTTTGATATAAATGCGACCGCACATGCCTTCTCTCCCTAAGCCTGCCGTCCATTAAGTCTCGCAATGGCGTCATAGCATTTCTCTGCTCGACATGCCGCCTCTCGGGCCGACCACTCCCAACCGGCAGAACGGCATTCCCGCTCCGGACGCTCAAGCGGCACATGCTCGACCAGCCAAAACCATTTATCCCGCTGGGCCGTATAGTCGATCTGAAAAATGCGCCCAATGCAGGCGCCGCACTTGTAGCCAACGAAGTCATTTCCGCTTCGATCTGCCCACGTATGCCGCCATTTGTATTGAGGCTTCTCGTCGGATTTGATGGATTCAAAACCTTTCCATCCATTCCACTCGATAGCCTTTGGCGGCTCCGGTTCTTTCTCGATTTCCGCTACCGAATAGTCTGAAAGCATCTTCGCCCGCACCTGATCGGCGACCAGATCAACAACCGCTTCCTTTTCTTCGGTTGAGACGCTTGCCAAATTAAAGGCCGTTTGCTCATCAATGCCGAGCAATATTGCTTCAATCTTTTCGGCGATCTCTTCCGGGGCGGCGAGTTGCCCTCCCTTGGCAACTTTCACCGAACGCACAAGCTCTTTCGCCATGTCGTGCGCGATGTAAGGCACGACAGAGAGCTTGCGGCGCTTTCCTACGGCATAGCCCGCAAAGTCTCGCCTCGTCTGTTTACTGATTCTCTCCATGCAAACTGAAGCGACAAAGCGCAGGGTTTCATAAGCAGGTGTGACGGAACGGATATCGCGCGGCATAAATCTTCCTCGTTTCCTCATTGGTGCCGCCTTTTGTTCTTATTATGTTCTGGGTCAACGAGGAGTCAAGGCCGATCTCTGTCGGCACGGGCATGGTATTTAAGAGGTGGGAGAATCGGCTTTCCGCTAGCGCGGCTCTGATGAGCAGCTAATGGCGTGGCAATCCGGCACACTTGCATAAACCAGCCGGGTCACGTACCTTTCGATCAAGATCCACCGGCAATTTCGACGCGAATCGCTACAGATGGAAACTGAAGCGAAGTTGCGGCGTTATTCAACTTGCCGGCGGATTAACTTATATGCAATGGGTAATCCCATAGCATATAGAGTGCGCATTTCATGCGCACGCGCTCACGCGTTGGCACAAAGGGGAGAGCGTTATGGCAGCTACAACGGCATTAAAATCTGGTCGGAGTGTAACGGCGGTCAAGACAGACAACGATCCGGTTTACCGCACCGCCGTTAGCGAACTGAAAACATTGAGGACTGCGATCGAGCAATCCACTGGCAAGTGGAGCTTGACCAATGACAAATCGCAGCATACCGTCAATCATAAGGTGAAAAAGTAGCCATGAGATTGACATGCAAGGATTGTATTCTGCTGGTGATGACGAGCGTCCCGTAACGCAGGACAATCCAGAAGAATACAGAGAGGAGGCGCGGCGTGACTATGCGCGCCTCATTCACAGTGCAAGTTTCAGACGCTTACAAGGGAAAACCCAGGTCTTCCCCGGTCATGAAAGCGATTTTTTTAGAAATCGGCTCACTCATTCATTAGAAGTGGCTCAGATTGCTAAGTCGATAGCAATTAAACTCAATAACACTTCGGATTTCTTCCAAAAATCACCCATTAATGTCGACATTGTTGAGTTCGCAGGTCTTGCTCATGACCTTGGGCATCCGCCGTTTGGGCACAATGGCGAAGAAGCTCTCGATGAGTGCATGCGCGATGCCGGTGGATTCGAAGGAAATGCGCAGACATTGCGCATCCTATCCACCTTGGAGAAGAAGACACTTGATGGCGATGAAGCAGGGCCGCCAGTTAGCCGCGGAACGGATCTACGGCGCGGGTTGAATTTAACTTATCGGTCTTTGGCGTCCGTTCTGAAATATGACCGGGTAATACCCATAGGGAGCAAGGAGCGTCCTGAAGACAAAGCGACCACTCCCATGAAGGGATTCTACAAATCGGACTTCGACCTAGTGCAGGAGATAAAGTCGCACGTGCTCGGAGTCAGCGAGATCGCCGACTTCAAAACGATCGAATGCTCAATAATGGATATCGCGGACGACATCGCATACTCCACATACGATCTTGAGGATATTTTTAAAAGCGGAATTCACGGACCTCTCGATCTCTTCAGCTTTTCTGACTCGATATACGAGGCGGTCGTCGAAACAATAAATAAGCGGATCGACAAACAGTATAAAGATGAATCCAAAGTGAGTGTCTCGGACGTTCAAGAGGTTCTGTACGAGGTATTCAGCAAAATATTCGCGATCGGCAGTGATGAGCAGACCTTTCTTAGAAATACTAAGATAGCTCCTGATAAGCGAAAAATGTATTCCTCTATAGCTGCACAGAAACTATCCTCTCTGACTGCCGGAAATGGATATCATCGAACCCGTTTCACAGCCAACTTAATATCGCTTTTTCTCAATGGCATTGAAGTTGTTCCCCACAAGGAATATCCGCAGCTTCACCAAGCCAGGTTCGATATCAAAACCTTTGTTTCTGTGGAGGTAATGAAGAACATAACATACGAGGCGGTAATCAGGTCTCCGATGCTTCAGGTGGTCGAATATCGCGGTAAGGACGTGATTAGGAAAATATTTGAGGTGATAGCTTCGCCCAATGGTGAACGATTGATGCCTCCCGACTTTCGCGAGATTTTTCGTCACAGTGACGGCCTCGGCAAGACTCGCACTATCTGTGACTTCATTGCCGGAATGACTGATCGGTATGCGATGGAGTTTTATAGTAGACTGTTTGGCGCAAATCCGATGACAATGCACAAGCCGTTATGACGGCGCAGAGCGCTAAAGGTTCACGCAGGCTTTACCCGACCTAGAGCAAATGCCGGTGCACGTTGCGTCAGTCCTGAGATGGTGGCGTTATGATTAACGCGCGAGTCGCATACATCCGCATCAATGGCAGTTAAGCTACGATTAAAGCGCTTGCTTCCTATATGCTTCCTGTGGAAAGAGCGCTTTGCTAACGAAATGACCATATGTAGTTGAAATTGTTGGCGCACCCGACAGGATTCGAACCTGTGACCTTTGGAATCGGAATCCAACACTCTATCCAGCTGAGCTACGGGTGCATGCCTGAGGCGGGTTGACTCGCCTGTCCGATGAGGTGGTTCTTAGCCTAGGAAGCGTTTGGCTTCAATGCGGAAAATGCGGGAAAGCGCATATCGGTATCTCAGAATGAAAAAGGGCCGCGATCCCCTGGGGGCGCGGCCCTGTTTGTTTGCTTAGGATATCGGGCTCAGCTCTTCATCGCGCCGGGACCGGGGATGGCTTTGGGCGGGACTTTGCCGAGGATGATCATGCCGAGGACTTCGTCCTTTGTGACGTCTTCGGTGCGGGCGTGGCCGACGACCTGGCCGTTCTTCATCACCGAAACGCGGTCGGCGAGGTCGAAGACATCGTGGATGTCGTGGCTGATGAGGAAGATGCCGATGCCGTCCTTCTTCAGCTCCTTGATCAGGTCGCCCACCTGCGCGGTTTCCTGCGGGCCGAGAGCCGCCGTCGGCTCGTCCATGATCAGGATGCGGGCGTTGAAGAGGATGGCGCGGGCGATCGCCACCGACTGGCGCTGGCCGCCGGAGAGCGCCTTCACCGGCTCCTTGAAGCGCTTGAAGTTGGGGTTCAGGCGTCCCATCACCTTGCGGGCCGAAGCCTCCATGGCGACGTCGTCGAGCGTGCCCCAGCGGGTTTGCAGCTCGCGGCCGAGATAGAGATTGGCGGCGGCGTCGACATTGTCGGCGACGGCGAGCGTCTGGTAGATCGTCTCGATGCCGTATTTCTTGGCGTCGCGTGGCGTGCGGATATCAGCCGGTTCGCCGTTGATCAGGATATCGCCGCTGTCGCGCTTGTAGGCGCCGGAGAGAATCTTGATCAGCGTCGACTTGCCGGCGCCGTTATGGCCGAGCAGCGCCACGACTTCGCCGGGGTAGAGGTCGACCGAGGCGTTGTCGACGGCGTGAATGCCGCCGAAGGAGATGGAAATGTTCCTCATTTCCACAAGCGGAGTGGTTTGGTCCGTCATGGTTCCGAATTCCTTTTACTTGGCGCGCGAGCGGTAGACGATGTCAAGCCAAACGGCGACCACCAGGACAATGCCCACGACGACGTTCTGAATTGGCGTATCGACATTGGCGAGACCCATGCCCGATTGCAGCGATTGCATGACGAGGGCGCCGATCATGGCGCCGGCAACCGTGCCGCTGCCGCCGGCAAGCGAGGTGCCGCCGATAACGGCCGCGGCGATGGTGAAGAGTTCGTAGGTCGTGCCCTGCGAGTTGACGGCCGAGTTCAGGCGCGCCGTGGAAATAGCGGCCGCGACGGCGGCGAGGAAGCCCATCAGCGCGAAGATCCTCACGATGACCCATTTGGTCTTGATGCCGGCGAGTTCGGCAGCTTCCGGATTGCCGCCGATCGCGAAGACATAGCGGCCGAAGCGAAGGCGCGTGGCGATGAAGGTCATCACGATGCCGATGAAGACGGCGATGAGAACCGGAACGGCGATGCCGTAGGGAATGTTCAATCCCGTTTCCGGCCAGGTGATATTATGATCCGTGGCGTAGCGCTTGGCGATGCCGATCGGCCAATAATAGCTGTTGAAGAGATAGACCGTGCCGAGGACGAGCAGCGAGCCGAGGGCGGCGAGGAAATATTCGGCCCAAAGCGGACGGCGCGGAAAGTGAAAGCGCTTTCTCTGCTGGCGCGAGCTGATGATGCCAAAGATGATCAGCAGGCAGGAGATCACACCCACCACCCAGCTCCAGGTGGCGCCGATCGAACCGGTCGCGCCGCCGCCGCCCATGACGAGGAAGGTGGAGTCCATCGGGGCCACGGTCTGGCCGCTGGTGACATACCAGGCAAGGCCGCGCCAGACGAGAAGCCCGCCGAGCGTGACGATGAAGGAGGGAACATTCAAGAAGGCGGTGATCGCGCCCTGGAAGGCGCCGATGGCCGTGCCGATCGCCAGGCCGCAGAGCAGTGTGATGACCCAGGTCCAGGAACTGTCGAAGCCGAGATATTGCGGCAGCCACTTGGCCTGGATGACGCCCATGATCATGGCGACGAAGCCGAGCAGCGAGCCGACCGAAAGGTCGATGTTGCGCGTGACGATGACCAGCACCATGCCGGTGGCGAGGACCGCGATTTCGCAGGTCTGCACCGAAAGGTTCCAAAGGTTTCTGGCGGTGAGGAATTCCCGGCCGTCGAATATCCGAAGATAAAGATCGAAGCCGATCCAGATGATCAGCAGCGCTCCGATCATGCCGAGCAGGCGGGTATCGATTTCGGTGGCACGCAGGAACCGGGTGATTGCTCCGGCTTCTGCATTGCGGGGACCGCTCGATGTGGTGGACTGTGTCATGTCGGCCATCGCTTTGCCGTTCTCCCACTGTTGGGCGCGGCCTGCGATGCATTCTGGGCAATCGCTGGCAATATCGCGCCGATCTCAAAAATGCGTCATCGCCTGTGTGGCCGGTCTTCGTTCCGGTCCCGATGACCGCCATCCGGCAGGCCAATGGGATATGCGATGGCGCAGCAAGGATGCGGGAAGCTCCATCTCCACCTGCAAGGGAGAGTTGTCTGCTCCTGATCCGCATTCGACGCCGCAACGGGGGTGCCGTTGCGGCGTCGGTGTTATGGTCGGGTCAACCGTTCAAGGACAGCTTACTTGCAGGCTGCAACGCTGCCGGCCTTAACGCCCTGGCAAGCTTCAGCCTTGCTGATCCAGCCTGCGTCGATGACGACGTTGAGGTTGTCCTTGGTGATCGGGATCGGGGTCAGGAAGACCGACTTCATCGGAACGTGCTTCGGGCCGCCATTGAAGGTCTGAACGCCGGAGATCTTGTCCATCGTCTTGCCGCCAGCGAGGTCGATGGCGATTTCAGCGGCGCGCTTGCCGAGTTCGCGCGAGTCCTTCCAGACCGAAACGGTCTGCTTGCCGAGCGCGATACGGTTCAGAGCTGCCTTGTCGGCATCCTGGCCGGAAACCGGAACGGAGCCGGCGAGGCCCTGTGCGTCGAGGGCTGCAACGGCGCCGCCGGCGGTGCCGTCGTTGGAGGCGACGACCGCGTCAACCTTGTTGTTGTTGGCGGTCAGGAACTGCTCCATGTTGCGCTGCGCGTTCTGCGGCAGCCAGCCGTCCGTATAGGCTTCACCGACGTTCTTGATCTTGCCGCCGTCGATGGCAGGCTTCAGCACTTCCATCTGGCCGGAGAACAGGAAGTCGGCGTTCGGGTCGGACGACGAGCCCTTGATGAAGACGTAGTTGCCTTCCGGCTTCGCCTTCAGGATCTCGCGAGCCTGCATGCGGCCCACTTCCTTGTTGTCGAAGGTGATGTAGAAGGCAGCCGGATTTTCGATCAGGCGGTCATAGCCGACAACCGGAATGCCTTCGTCGGCAGCCTTTTCAACGGCCGGGCCGATGGCGTCGGAATCCTGTGCGAGGATGATGAGGGCGTTGGCACCCTGAGAAATCAGCGACTCAACGTCCGTGAGCTGCTTGGAAGCCGACGACTGAGCGTCAGCGGAAATGTACTTGGCGCCGGCTGCTGCCAGAGCCTTCTTGATGGCTGCTTCATCGGTCTTCCAACGCTCTTCCTGGAAGTTCGACCAGGAAACGCCGACGACCAGATCCTTCGCGAAGGCTGTCGTCTGCATGGTCAAAACGATGGCCGCGCCCGCAGCCAGCTTAATAAAAGCTCTCATATTATCCTCCCGAGTGAATGCGACCGCACGTGCCCTAAGCTCCCGCCGGCCGCCGCGATAACGCTGACGAGAAAGGTTCGGATTTTTTTCTCGACAGTCGAGAAATTTAGTGTCAGAGATTTTTTCACCTGTCAACACCCGCATCTCCAGGTTTAATCGCCGCTGACAAAAGCCGGCCGGAGATGCGGAGGGGAGGATGGCATGAGCGGGAGGCTTGATAATGCTGGCCAAATCCAGCACCGAATTGGTCCGCCAGAAAAACAGTGTTCTGGTGCTGACGGCACTGCGCCGTCACGGCCCGCTCGCCCATACGGAACTCTCTGATTTCACCAAGCTTTCCTCGGCGACGGTATCGGTCATCACCACCGACCTGGAGCGGGCGCAGATCATCGAAAAGGCAGAGCAGCAGGCCGCCAGCGGCCGCGGCCGGCCGCGCGTGCTCTTCTCGCAGCGGCGCGATTGCGGCTATCTCATCGTCGTCATTATTTCCTCGGATGCAGTGCAATATTCGCTTGTGGATTATGCCGGCCGGCTGATCGACCGCTTCACCGAGGAGAGGCAGCAGAACGTCTCGGGTGTCGGCTCTTTCGTCACGGGGCTGTGCGATGCCTTGAACCGGATCGTCGCCCGTTCGCGATTGCCGCGGGACAAGGTGCTGATGATTTCGATCAGCAGCAAGGGCCTGGTCGAGAGCTCCGAGCCGGTGCTGCGCTGGTCGCCGATCTTCGGGCGCGAGCAGATCGATTTTGCCGCGGTGCTGCGCGACGAATGGTCGGCGAAAGTCATCCTCGGCAACGAGACGCTGCTCGTGGCCGCTGCCGTCGGCCGGCAGGAAGAGAATAAAAAGGGCCGCGACTTCCGGGGGCTTGCGGCTCTCTCGCTCGGCCACAGCATTGGTCTCGGAATCGTGCGCCGCGGCGAGGAAGGAAAGCACGAAATATCGGCGCCGAATTTCGGCCATATGCTGCACATGTCGGGCGGCGGTCTCTGCCGCTGCGGTTCGCGCGGCTGCATCGAAGCCTATGCCGGCTTTTACGCCATCCTGCGTGCCGCCTTCGACGTGCCGCTGGATACGATCCCTGCGAAATTCGTGCCGGTTGCCGAACTCGACAAGATCGCCGCCAGCGCCCGGCAAGGCAGCCGCCGCAACATTTTCGCCTTCCGTCAGGCGGGGCTGGCGCTTGGTATCGGCCTGTCGCGTGTCCTCAGCCTGCACGAAAGCATGCCGATCGCGATCACCGGACCGGGGACGCGCTATTACGACCTGTTGCTGGAGGGCATTTCCGAGGGGCTGGCGGAATCGCATGTCGTACGCATGGAGGGCATGCCGGAGCTGCGGGTGATGGCGGACGAACCGACGCTGGTGTTCGAAGGGCATCTCAACCGCGCGCTGGCGATGATGGACGACGATATCGTCAGATCGGGTGTCGTTACGGAGTTGAACGGCCAGACTGGTTGAGGAGGGGACTATGAAACGAATGGCACTGATGTGCCTCTGTCTTGCTGCGACGGGATTGCCCGCTATCGCGGCGCAGCCTTGGGAGGAGAAGACCGCGGCGCTGGGCCAGGCCGGCGCCGATGTTTCCGGCCATCAGACGGTCGAGCAACTCAAGAATCTCATCGAGATCGGCGAGGCGCTGTTTACGGCACGCTTCACGGTGGAGGACGGGGCAGGGCGCCCCGGCGCCACGCAGGCGATCGTGCCGACCAAGCGCAAGCACCCGGTGATGAACGAATTCAGCCGGACGGCCGGTGTCGACGCCAATGCCTGTTCCTCCTGCCATAACATGCCCTTTCCGGGCGGCGCCGGCGATTTCACCACCAATGTCTTCGTGTCCGAAGGTTTCGAGAGCGCGGATTTCGACACGACCGATCCGCAATTCTCCAATGAGCGCGGCACCAACAGCCTGTTCGGCGATGGTCTGGTCGAGCTTCTGGCGCGCGAGATGACCGTCGATCTGCAGCACCAGCGCGCCGAGGCAATTACGCTTGCGGCGAAAACCGGCCAGCCCCAGCGCATCGCGCTCGAAACCAAGGGCGTCAAATTCGGCTGGTTGACCGCGCAGCCCAATGGCCTGGTCGATATGCAGGAACTCGACGGCGTCGACATGGATCTTGTCATCCGGCCCTTCAGCCAGAAGGGCGTGATGACCTCGCTCCGGCAGTTCACGGTCAACGCGTTGAACCAGCATCATGGTATGGAGCCAGTGGAGCGCTTCGGCGGCCGCTGGACGGGGGCCACGGATTTCGATGGTGACGGACATGCCGACGAGATCAGCGACGGCGACGTTTCGGCGATGGTGGCCTGGCAGGCAACCTTGCCGGCGCCGGTGCAGAAGGTGCCGGACAACGCGCAATGGCGCGACATGGCGGCCGCCGGTGAGAAGCTATTCGATGGCATGGGCTGCACGGCCTGTCACAGGACGAGCCTGCCGCTCGACAGTCTCTCCTTCTCCGATCCCGGTCCGAACGACGTTGCCGGCACGTTGAACGTCTCGCAGGTGAAAGACCCTGCTGTCTACGACCTGTCGCAGCTCGACTGGACGAAGAAGCTGAAGCGCAATGATAAGGGGCAGGTGCTGGTGCCGCTGTTCGGCGATCTCAAGCGTCACACCATGACCGACAACACCGTCGACCAGCTCGGCAACGAACTTTTGGCGCAACGCTTCGTCGATCGCAATATCTTCATGACGGCGGAGCTTTGGGGTGTGGCTTCGACACCGCCCTACGGCCATCGCAACGACATCACGACCCTTGACGGCGTGATCCGCGCCCATGGCGGCGACGGCCGCGCTGCCCGTGACGCCTATGTCGGCGCGTCCGATGACGATCGCGCCCGCATCGTCGCTTTCCTCAAGACGCTGGTTATCGAGCAGGCAGGGGTGGATAAATGAAGAAGATCGCAGCCCTCCTTGCCGTTGCCGGCTTGTTTTCGTTCTCATTCGCGCCCGGCGGTTTCGCCGAGGACACGCCCGCGCCGGCGCCTTTTCTGATGGATGTCCCGCATTTCCAGGAGGAAGCGGTCGCCGCCGGCATAGATCATCAATATACCGGCGGCTGGGAATATTTCGTCGGTGGCGGCGTCGCCAGCTTCGACTGCAACGGCGACCGCAAGCCCGATCTTATGATAGCCGGCGGCACCAGCCCGTTGGCGCTTTATGTCAATGAAAGCGAGACGGGCGGCGCTCTGAAATTCAAAGAGAAGCCGATCAATCTTTCCGACAAGGATCTCCGGTCCGTCCTCGGCGTCTATCCGATCGATATCGACAATGACGGTTATACGGATGTCGTGCTGTTGCGGCTCGGTGAAAATATCATCCTGAAGGGCGGTCCGGACTGCATCTTCGAAAAAGCCAATCGCACCTTCGCCTTCGACGGCGGCAAGGATTGGACGGTCGCTTTTGCGGCCACCTGGGAAGCCGGCAATAAATATCCGACGCTTGCTTTCGGCAATTATGTCGACCGCTATGCGCCGGGAACGCCCTTCGGCACCTGCAGCGACAATGTTTTCGATCGTCCTGTCAGTAATGACAAGGTCGACTATTCCAATCCGCTGCCGCTGAAGCCGAGCTATTGCACGCTGTCGATGCTGTTCACCGATTGGAACCATTCGGGCCAGGATTCGCTGCGCGTCGCCAACGACCGGCAATATTATCGCGGCGGACAGGAGCAGCTCTGGGACATCGCGCCGGGACGGCCGCCGCGGCAATATACGACTGCAGAAGGCTGGGCGCCGTTGAAGATCTGGGGCATGGGCCTTGCGGAGGCCGATCCGAAGGCAAATGGCAAGCCGGAATACTTCATCACATCGATGGGTGACAACAAGCTGCAAGAACTCGATGACGAGGCTGACGAGAACAGCCCGACCTATCGCGACACCGCCTATGAAAAGGGAGCAGCCGCCTATCGGCCCTATATCGGCAAGGACCACAGGCCGTCGACGGCCTGGCATGCGCAGTTCGCCGACATCAACAACGATACCAACATGGATCTGTTTTTGACCAAGGGCAATGTCGAAGCCATGCCGGATTTCGCCAGCAGCGATCCCGACAACTTGCTGCTCGGCGGCTTCGACGGAAAGTTCACCGAGAAGGGCGACGAGGCCGGCATTGCGCTTCCCGGCAAGGGGCGCGGCGCGGTGGTCGAGGACTTCAACAATGACGGCATGCTCGACATCCTCGTCGTCAACCGCATGCAGCGCGCCTTCCTGTTCCGCAATCTCGGCGCCAAGACCGACTGGGGTTATCGCCCCCTCGGCAATTGGACCGAAATCGAATTGGACAACGGCCCGATCAACCATATGGGCATCGGCGCCACCATCAATGTCCGGGCCGGCACGCAGACGCAGGTGCAGCGCGTCCAGATCGGCGGTGGCCACGCATCAGGCCATGTCGGCTTCACGCATTTCGGTCTTGGAACCAATGAACGTGCCGTGGTGCGCGTGCAGTGGCCGGACGGAGAATGGAGCCAGCCCTATCGCATCTTCGCCAACCAACACGTCGTCATCAAGCGGGGTACCACATCGGCCAAATACTGGTTCGCGTCGCCGCCAAACGCGAATCAGGCCGCTGCGGCTGAGCCGACCGCTCAACCGGTGACCGATCAGCCGGCGACGAAGTGATATGAGCGAATAAAAATGGCCGGGCGATTAAGCCCTAAATGTGGAATCGACCGGCCAACCTTCACCAAAACCTTGTAACGCCAGTTAAGAGGGGTGTTGCGTATCCCGAAGATTTCTCCGCCCAACGCGGTTTCGATTTCTTCCCCCTGATGGCAACTAGCCGCCAATTGCGGTCATCGAACCGTTTAATGATTGCTCTCGCCTAGTTGCTCGGTGACAGGATCGAATTCCTATCCATATAGTGGTCTGCGAGCTTGGAGATAATGTATGGGCGGCGCTGCAAAAAGCATAGATGAAGTTATCAAGCGCGGATTTGCGCAATTGCTCAAAAGTGAGGGGTTTAAAAAGTCGGGACGCAACTGGCACCGGTCTCAAGGCAAAGATTGGCTGATCGTAAACCTGCAAGCGAGCCGCTGGAATTTGGAAGAGAACGGCAAGTTTACCGTTAACCTCGGCGTCTTCGTGGCTGCGGTGGCCTCCATGGCAGGGCAGAACGCCATTGAAGGAAAACCTTCAGAGCCGAGCGCGACCCTTCGCACTAGGTTGGGGACACTCGTGTATGGCCGAGATCATTGGTGGGAGGTTACGGCGGCATCGGACCTGGATTTGGTCGCGGCTGATCTGGCTGAGAAGATGCAGTCCACTGGCATTCCATGGCTCGAATCTCACCTCGATCCCTCGCGCCTTGCAGCGGCCCTGAAAGACAGCCCCTCTTTGCTGTCATTCAGCGCAGCCTTGCTGTCGGGCGATAGAGACGAGGCAACTCGGCGACTGCGAGAGGCAATTGGACTTCGGCCTGCAGCCCGAACGTATTTCCTCGCCTGGGCGAGCAATAACGGTATTTCTCTTTGAACTCCGGAGATGTGAGCGACATGAGTCGACCGTGCGCTTGGGGCCGGCAGCGTTAGCGGTTATCGCAAAAATGTGGAACCTTAACATTTTTGATGATTCCACATTTACGTTAATGACCGGGCGATCAACCCGGCCATTTTTGATTTTCTGGACGCTGAGCGCGGTCTTAATCGACCTTAACCAGCTTCCCGTCCTTGACGGATTGAACCGCTGCGTCCGCAAGCTTGAGCGCGGCGAGGCCGTCGGCGCCGGATGGCGTGATCGCAGAGCCCTTTTCGACTGCAGCGATGAAGCTTGCGATCTCGTTGGCGTAGGCTTCCGTGTAGCGGGTCATGAAGAAGTCGTGCAGGGGCGGGCGGGTATAGCCGTCGCCGTTGGCAACTTCGATGGAGAAGGGGCGCTGGTTTTCGGCAGCGACCATGCCCTTCGAGCCATGGATCTCGATGCGCTGGTCGTAGCCATAGGTGGCGCGGCGGGAGTTGGAGATGATCGCCTGTTTGCCGGATGCGGTCTGCAGGATGACGGAGACGCTGTCGTAATCGCCGGCCTCGCCAATCGCCTTGTCGACGAGGACTGCGGCGGTGGCGGTCACGGCGACCGGCTCTTCGCCGAGCAGGAAGCGGGCCATGTCGAAATCATGGATGGTCATGTCGCGGAAGATACCGCCGGAGCGCTTGATATAGTCGACCGGCGGGGCGCCGGGATCGCGCGAGGTGATCGTCACCATCTCGACCGCGCCGATGCGGCCATCGTCGATGGCCTTCTTGACCGCCATGAAATGCGGGTCGAAGCGACGGTTGAAGCCGACCATCAGCTTGCCCTTCACCTCTTCGACCACCTTGATGCAGGCCTTGACGCGGGCAACATCGAGATCGATCGGCTTTTCGCAGAAAATTGCCTTGCCGGCGCGCGCAAAGCGCTCGATAAGATCGGCGTGGGTGTCGGTCGGCGTGCAGATCACGACGGCATCGATGTCCTTCGCAGCCTCGATCGCTTCGATGGTGCGGACTTCGCAGCCGTAGGCGGAGGAAATCGCTTCCGCAGCGGCCGGGAACGCATCCGCCACCGCAACGAGTTTGGCGTTGGCATCGCCGCTCACGGCCTTCGCGTGCACTTTACCGATGCGCCCGGCGCCGAGCAGACCAAATCTGACAGTCATCTTTACCTCCCTAATTCGGAACAAATAAACCGAATAATGATCCGTATGGAATTTTCATTCCATTTTCCAATGGCGGCGTCAAGCCGCTAGCATTTCACAATTCTGAAATTCATGTCGCGAAAATGGCTTTTTCTGAAATCGGCGCCCTGTGCCCGATTTGATCGGCATAGTCTCTTTCAAAACCACTTCGCACTTTTCGGGATCATGCGCTAAAGACAAGTTCTCTCCAACAGGCGAACGAGGCCCATGCAACTGATCGATCCCAACCATCCTATCTATAAGCCGCTTTGGGTGCGGGTTCTGATCGTTGCCGTCTGCTTAGGCTGGGCGATCGTCGAGGCTCTGGGGCCGCAGCCTTTCTGGGCGGTCCTCGCAGGCGGCCTTGGCGTCTATGCCGCCTGGATGCTGCTCTTCAGCTTCAATCCGCAGCCGCCCAAGGCCGAGGCTGAACGTGCCGCTGCGAGCGACGAGGCGGAAGACGACGCGCCGACGGACGAGAAGAAGTAGCTATCGCGCGAGACGCCGTATGGCCTCGTCGATCAATTGATTGGCAATCATCATGCGTGTCGTCGCCTGCTCGCGGAAGGGCGGGGCGACGCCGTCGGGATGATTGGCCTTGGCGAACGCGCGGCGTTTTTCGTGAAGAGACTGAAGGGTGGTCTGCGAAGAGATCTCCAGTTCGGCCGCCACGTCTTCCCGCGAGGTTCGTGCGAGATAGTCCGGCATGACCGCCGGCTCCGGCTCTTTCGGTTTAGAATCCGGCCGCATTGGCTCGCGCGAGGGGATGTCGTTGCCGAGATTGTCGACATAGGCATCGTCCGGACGGGAGGATGCCGCCGGCTCGCCTCCGAAAACGGTTGCGGCAAAGCTCACGTTGAGGCCGCGGATGCGATGCGCCGCCTCATTCTTCTCAGACTTTTCTTCCTCCGCATCGAGACGATCGAGGACGGATTGAAACAGCGATTGCCCGAACAACATGCCTGCCTCCAGAAGTGTTCGGGATAGCCGTGCAAGTTGGCGCGGAGCTTATGGCTGCAAGCCGATGGCCGGATCGGGGTTCCTGCTTTCCTGCAGAATCATGTCGTGCAGCAGCCGGGCGCTTGGTGGCATGGCACGCTCGCGGGCCGTAATCAGGCTGTAAGGCTTCACTTCGATATCGAAATCGATGGGCAGGATGCAGGATTCGCCGGCTTGCGATGTCTGTCCACAGATGAATTGCGCCATATCGAGCGCGATCGGGGTGATGGCGTCCGTCTTGCAGACGATGGCGAGCGTCAGGAGCAGCGAAGAGGTGTTGATAATGTTTTCCGGCAGGGGCACGCCGGCCTTGATGAAGATGTCTTCTACCTTGCGCCGCAACAGCGTGCCGGGCGGTTGGAAGACCCAGTCATAGCCCGGCAGGTCCTCGAGGCTGGCAACGCCTTTTTCCAGCAGCGGATGGCCATTGCGGACGATCAGGCAGGCCTTCTCCACCCCGATCTCGTGGGCGTTGAACAAGCGGGGATCGAGCTCGTCTGGAATGCGGCTGATGATGAAGTCGTGGCGGGCGGCGAGCAGTTCACGCGCGAGCACGTTGCTGGTCTCGACCTCGATATTGATCTCGATGCCGGGATAGGCGCGCGTCACGCGCTGGATCGCCGGCACAACGAGGCTGATCGCGGGTGCGGTGACGGCGCCGAGAAAGACCGAACCGCCTTTGCCGGTCCTGAGTTCGCCGATCTCGCGGCTGACTTCACGCAGTTCGAGCAGGATCTTGCGTGCCCGCTTGGCCAGTGCCAGGCCGAAGGGTGTCAGCACGACGCCACGTGCGACACGTTCGTAAAGGGGGCTTTTGACGATCGACTCCATTTCTGACAGCATGCGAGAGGCTGCAGGTTGTGAGATGTTCATCGACTCAGCGGCGGCCGAAATCTGACCATGATCCTCGATTGTGACGATCATACGCAGGTGATTGAGTTTCAAACCGGCCTTGAGCAGCGTGTCGTCACGAAAACTGTCGGAATGAATCTCGATGCTTTCGCTCGGATAATCGCTATATATTTTCTCCATCACGGCCAAATTTCCTGTTCGTCGGCAAAAAAGTACTATTTTTTAACATTATACCAAACTAGGTATATGTCGCGCCAGTTATTCTATTTGACAGTTATACGAAATCGTACGAGTTTGCCGGTCGTGCGCTGGGTGCAGCTCATGCACGTGAGAGCGTGGAGGAGACCTACTTCGTTTCTCACAATTAGAAGTAACCATTCCTTCTACGGAACCTGCCGCAGTCTCGGGCGGGCGTTTTTTCGTCCGCCGCATTATTAACTAAGGGAGAGAGTAATGAAATCCATTATCTCATTGATGGCCGGCGCAGCGCTCGGCGTCGCTACGCTGGTTGCGCCTGCCTTCGCGGCAGATAAGGGTACCGTCGGTATCGCTATGCCGACCAAGGCTTCGGCTCGCTGGATCGATGACGGCAACAACATCGTCAAGCAGCTTCAGGCAGCCGGCTACGGCACCGACCTGCAGTATGGCGACGACGACATTCCGAACCAGCTCTCGCAGATCGAGAACATGGTCACGAAGGGCGACAAGGTTCTCGTCGTTGCCTCGATCGACGGCACCACGCTGTCCGACGTTCTGCAGAAGGCTCACGATGCCGGCATCAAGGTCATCGCTTATGACCGTCTGATCCGCAACAGCGGCAATGTCGACTATTATGCGACCTTCGACAACTTCAAGGTTGGCGTTCTCCAGGCTGGCTCGATCGTCGACGCTCTCGGCCTCAAGGATGGCAAGGGTCCGTTCAACATCGAACTCTTCGGCGGTTCTCCGGACGACAACAACGCCTTCTTCTTCTATGACGGCGCAATGTCTGTCCTGAAGCCCTACATCGACAGCGGCAAGCTGGTCGTGAAGTCCGGCCAGATGGGCATGGACAAGGTCGGTACGCTGCGTTGGGACCCGGCAACGGCCCAAGCTCGTATGGACAACCTGCTGTCGGCCTACTACACCGACGCTAAAGTCGATGCCGTTCTGTCTCCTTATGACGGCCTGTCGATCGGCATCCTCTCCTCGCTCAAGGGCGTTGGTTATGGCAGCGGCGGCGTGAAGCTGCCGATCGTTACCGGTCAGGACTCCGAAATTCCGTCGGTTAAGTCCATCATTGCTGGCGAGCAGCACTCCACGATCTTCAAGGACACCCGTGACCTCGCAAAGGTCACCGTCAACATGGTCAACGCTCTGATGGAAGGCAAGACGCCTGAAGTCAACGACACCAAGACCTACGACAACGGCGTCAAGGTTGTTCCGTCCTACCTGCTGACCCCGGTCGCAGTCGACAAGACCAACTATGAGAAGATCCTCGTAGAAGGCGGTTACTACAAGGCTGATCAGCTGAAGTAATCTTCCGACATACCGGTCAGGGCTCGCTGAAATGCGGGCCCTGGCTTTGATATTTAAGACGATCGCCCGGTCTGTTATGTTTGATCGCGGCGTTGGATACGGACAATGGACAATACCATCCTCGAAATGCGGAGCATCACCAAGTCGTTTCCTGGTGTGAACGCCTTGGAAAATGTCAATCTGAAGGTCCGGCAGGGCGAAATCCATGCCTTGGTCGGGGAAAATGGGGCAGGCAAGTCCACCCTCATGAAGGTGCTTTCGGGCGTCTACCCGGCCGGCACCTATGATGGCGATATCTTCTATGACGGCGCCGTCCGTCAGTTCAAAACCATCAGAGACTCCGAAGAGATCGGCATCATCATCATCCACCAGGAGCTGGCGCTCGTGCCGCTGCTGTCGATCGCGGAAAACATTTTTCTGGGCAATGAGGTCGTCGCCAATGGCATGATCAATTGGCAGGAAACCTTCACCCGCACCAAGCAGCTTCTTGCCAAGGTGGGCCTCAAGGAATCTCCGAATACGCTGGTCACCGACATCGGGGTCGGCAAGCAGCAGCTCGTCGAGATCGCCAAGGCCTTGTCGAAAAGCGTCAAGCTGCTCATTCTCGACGAGCCGACGGCGTCGCTCAATGAAAGCGATTCCGATGCGCTCCTGAATCTCCTCATTGAGTTCCGCAATCAGGGCATCACCTCGATCATCATCACGCACAAGCTCAACGAAGTGCGCAAGGTGGCCGATCAGATCACGGTATTGCGTGACGGCATGACGGTGAAGGCGCTGGACTGTCACGAAGAAGAGATCAGCGAAGACATCATCATTCGTAACATGGTGGGCCGCGAGCTGGCCGACCGTTATCCGCCGCGCTCGGTGCCGATCGGCGAGACGATCTTCGAAGTCAAAAACTGGAACGCCTTCCACCAGCACCATCGCGATCGTCAGGTCCTGCACAATATCAACGTCAATGTGCGCAAGGGCGAAGTTGTCGGCATTGCCGGCCTGATGGGCGCCGGCCGCACCGAATTTGCCATGAGCGTGTTCGGCAAGTCCTACGGTCACAAGGTCAGCGGCGAGGTCTTCGTCGATGGCAAGCAGGTGGACACCAGCACGGTGCGCAGGGCGATCGATGCCGGTCTCGCCTATGTGACCGAGGATCGCAAGCAGCTCGGTCTCGTGCTGTCGAACAGCATCCTGCACAATACGACGCTCGCCAATTTGATGGGCGTCTCCAAGGCGACCGTCATTGACGACGTTCGGGAACTGCAGGTGGCGACGAACTATCGCTCGAAGCTGCGAATTCGCTCGGCAGGCGTCTTCCAGGAGACGGGCAACCTGTCCGGCGGCAACCAGCAGAAGGTGGTGCTGTCGAAGTGGCTGTTCTCTGATCCGGACGTCCTGATCCTTGACGAGCCGACGCGCGGCATCGACGTCGGCGCCAAATACGAAATTTATTCCATCATCAACCAGCTTGCCGCCGACGGAAAGGGCGTTCTGATGATTTCATCGGAAATGCCGGAGCTTCTCGGTACCTGCGACCGTATCTATGTCATGAACGAGGGTCGAATCGTTGCCGAGCTGCCGAAGGCAGAGGCAAGCCAGGAGAGTATCATGCGCGCTATCATGCGCTCAGGGGAGAAGCATCAATGACTACGGCCAGCCCAGCTACGGAAAGCAGCCACGTCGTTTCCATCGGCGACCATATCCGCAACAATATTCGCGAATACGGCATGTTGATCGCGCTCGTCGTCATCATGCTGCTGTTTCAGTATCTCACGAACGGCGTTCTGTTCAGGCCGCAGAACCTGACCAACATCGTGCTGCAGAATTCATTCATTGTCATCATGGCGTTGGGCATGCTGCTGGTCATCGTGGCCGGTCATATCGACCTGTCCGTCGGTTCCGTCGTCGGTTTCGTCGGTGCCGTTGCCGGCGTGCTGGTTGTGCAGATGCATATGAATCTGGCGCTTGCGACCGTCATTTGTCTTCTGATGGGTGCCGCGGTCGGTGCCTGGCATGGATATTTCATCGCCTACCACCGCATTCCGTCGTTCATCGTTACGCTTTCGGGCATGCTGGTTTTCCGCGGCTTGACCTATACGATCATCAATACGACCGGCAACGGCAGCAGCATCGGTCCGTTCCCGCCTGCTTTCCAGATCGTCGCGACTGGTTTCATTCCGGACTTTGTCGATATGGGTACCATCCGTTCGACGTCGATTTTCCTGACCATCGCCATCCCGATCGTTATGTTCCTCCTCTCATGGCGTCGCCGCAATGTTAACGAGCAGCACGGCATTGACGTCGAGCCGTTCAGCTTCTTTCTTGGCCAGAATCTGGTGGTTGCGGCTGCGACCATCTTCATCGGCTACCAGATTTCCTCATACAGAGGGCTGCCGAACGTTCTGGTTCTGATGCTGCTGTTGATTGCTCTCTACAGCTTCGCCACACAGCGCACTACGATCGGCCGCCGCATCTATGCCATGGGCGGCAATGAGAAGGCGACGAAGCTTTCGGGTATCGATACCCGCCGCTTGACGTTCTATACCTTCATCAACATGGGCATCCTTGCCAGCATTGCCGGCATCATCATCGCCACGCGCCTGAACTCGGCAACTGCCAAGGGCGGCGACGGTCTGGAACTCGACGTGATCGCGGCCTGCTTCATCGGCGGCGCTTCGGCATCCGGCGGCGTCGGTAAGGTGACGGGGGCCGTCATCGGTGCCTTGATCATGGGCGTGCTGAACCAGGGCATGTCCATCCTCGGCTATCAGACGGACTCGCAGAAGATGATCAAGGGTGCGGTCCTTCTCGCTGCCGTGTTCATCGACGTCTACAACAAGAACAAGGGCTGATCGCAGCGCGATCAGCCGGGCTTTTAAAACCAAATCCATGACAGAGTCCGGCTCTCGCTGAGAGCCGGAGCGGGAAACTGCATCCGATCTCTGTCCGTTAGAAAAGGATGAAAAACATGCTCATTTCCCAGATCAAGGGTTCGAACGGTGGCATCGTCGTCGCCGTGCGCAATGGGCCGGGCACCCCCGCTAAGGCTGTTCTGAATGCCGGCAGCGTCTACGCCTTGGCCATGGAAGCCGCCGACAACGACAAATCTCTCGTCGCGGTCATTGAGGCACATGGGCTTGGCGAAGAGATCGATCTGGAAAAAGCATATGCCGAAGGTCGTTTCCTGCCGCCGATCACCCATCCCGATGCCGCACACATGCATCTGACCGGTACCGGTCTGACCCATCTCGGCTCCGCTGCAACCCGCGATTCCATGCACAAGAAGACGACGGAGGCTGCTGAAGAGACGCTGACTGACTCGATGAAGATGTTCAAGATGGGCCTCGAAGGCGGCAAGCCGAAGGACGGCGAGAAGGGCGTGCAGCCGGAATGGTTCTACAAGGGCAACGGCTTTGGTGCGACGGCACCCGGCGCGGCGCTCGTGTCACCGTCTTTCGCGCTTGATGGCGGCGAAGAGCCGGAGATGGCGGGCATTTACGTCATCGCCAAGGATGGCTCGCCGTTCCGCATCGGTTTCGCGCTCTCGAACGAATTTTCCGATCACGTCACCGAGCGGATCAACTATCTCTATCTCGCCCATTCCAAGCTGCGCCCGGCAAGCTTCGGCCCGGAAATCCGTATCGGCGCCGCACCGGAAGATATCCGGGGCACTTCGCGCATCAAGCGCGGCGACAAGGTGATCTTCGAAAAGCCCTTCCTCTCGGGCGAGGCGAACATGTCGCATACTTTCGCCAATCTCGAATACCATCATTTCAAGTACGGCCTGTTCCGCATTCCCGGCGACATCCACGTCCATATGTTCGGCACAGCGACGCTCTCCTTCGCGGAAGGCATCAAGCCGGAAGCCGGCGATGTCTTCGAAATCGAAGTGGCCGACTTCGGCCTGCCGCTGCGCAATCGACTTGCTATTGCCGCCGAAGAGAAAGTGGCCATTCGCCAGCTCTAGTGTATCGAGGCCGGCTACTCCTTAAGTGGCCGGTCGTCTCCAAGAAGACCCAGGAAGGCATGAAGCCATGACCATTCATCAGAATCTGATCGCCGGCGAATGGACCGGTACGACCGGCGCCGAGAATATCAATCCGTCCGATACCAACGAAGTTGTCGGCCTCTATGCCAGCGCCAGCGTACAGGACGTTGCCGACGCCATTGCCGCGGCCAAGGCAGCCTTTCCGGCGTGGTCGCGTTCCGGCATTCTCGAGCGCCACACGATCCTGAAGAAGGCGGGCGAGGAAATCCTGGCGCGCAAGGATGAACTCGGTGCGCTGCTTGCCCGCGAAGAAGGCAAGACGCTGCCCGAGGCGATCGGCGAGACGATCCGTGCCGCGCAGATCTTCGAATTCTTCGCCGGCGAAGCCCTGCGGCTGGCGGGCGAAGTCGTTCCTTCGGTGCGCCCGAACATCGGGGTCGAAATCACGCGCGAGCCGCTCGGCGTCATCGGCGTGATTACGCCCTGGAACTTCCCGATCGCCATTCCCGCCTGGAAGATCGCGCCGGCGCTCTGCTACGGCAATACTGTCGTCTTCAAGCCGGCCGATCTCGTACCCGGCTGTTCTTGGGCGATCGTCGATATTCTCCATCGCGCCGGCCTGCCGAAGGGCGTGTTGAACCTCGTCATGGGCAAGGGCTCGGTCGTCGGTCAGGCAATGCTCGACAGCCCGGTTCTTTCCGGCATCACCTTCACCGGCTCGGTCGGCACTGGCAAGCGCGTCGCACTTTCCTCCGTCGAGCATGGCCGCAAGTACCAGCTCGAAATGGGCGGCAAGAACCCGATGGTCGTGCTTGACGATGCCGATCTGACCGTTGCCGTCGAGGCCGCTGCCAATTCCGCCTTCTTCTCGACCGGCCAGCGCTGCACGGCCTCGTCACGCCTGATCGTCACCGAAGGCATCCACGACAGGTTCGTGGCGGCGCTGACGGAGAAGCTGAAGACGCTGAATGTCGACAACGCGCTGAAGTCCGGCACCCATATCGGTCCGGTCGTCGACGCCAAGCAGTTGAAGACGGATACCGACTATATCGAGATCGGCAAACAGGAGGGCGCCAAGCTCGCCTTCGGCGGCGGACTCGTCAGCCGCGACACGCCCGGCTTCTACCTGCAGCCGACGCTGTTCACCGAAGCGACGAACCAGATGCGTATCAGCCGCGAAGAGATCTTCGGGCCGGTCGCCTCGGTCATCCGGGTGAAGGATTACGAAGAGGCGCTGGCAACGGCCAACGACACGCCATTCGGCCTGTCTTCCGGCATTGCCACGACCAGCCTGAAGCACGCGATGCATTTCAAGCGCAATGCCGAAGCCGGCATGGTGATGGTCAACCTGCCGACGGCCGGCGTCGATTTCCATGTGCCTTTCGGCGGCCGCAAGGGTTCGTCCTTCGGTCCGCGCGAGCAGGGCAAATATGCCGCCGAGTTCTTCACCACCGTCAAGACCGCGTACACGCTGGCCTGACCATCGATTTCAAAGCCCAGGCGCGAACGAGGCGGCCTGGGCGACGCAAAAGGTACTGAGACATGAAAAAGAAAGCTGAATGGCCGCGCAAGCTGCGTTCCTATGACTGGTTCGGCGGCACCGGCAAGAACGCGATCATGCATCGCTCCTGGATGAAGAACCAGGGCCTTCCGGCCGACACCTTCGACGGCCGGCCGATCATTGGCATCTGTAATACCTGGTCGGAGCTGACGCCCTGCAACGCGCACCTGCGTGATCTTGCGGAGCGCGTGAAGCGCGGCGTCTACGAAGCGGGTGGTTTCCCGGTCGAATTCCCGGTCTTCTCTGTTGGCGAAAGCACGCTGCGCCCGACGGCGATGATGTTCCGCAACCTGGCGGCTATGGACGTTGAAGAAGCGATCCGCGGCAATCCGGTTGACGGCGTCGTGCTGCTCGGCGGCTGCGACAAGACCACGCCGAGCCTGCTGATGGGTGCGGCTTCGGTCGACATCCCGGTCATCCTCGTTTCCGGCGGCCCGATGCTGAACGGCAAGTGGCGCGGCAAGGATGTCGGCTCCGGCACGGCAATCTGGCAGTTCTCGGAAATGGTGAAATCCGGCGAGATGTCGCTGGATGAATTCATGGATGCAGAGCAGGGCATGGCTCGCTCGGCCGGTAGCTGTATGACCATGGGTACAGCCTCGACCATGGCGTCGATGGCCGAAGCACTCGGCATGACGCTGCCCGGCAATGCGGCTATCCCGGCTGTCGATGCGCGCCGCCGCGTCATCTCGCAGCTTTCCGGCCGCCGTATCGTCGACATGGTCAAGGAAGATCTGAAGCCGTCCGACATTCTGACCAAGGAAGCGTTCGAAAACGCCATCCGCGTCAATGGCGCCGTCGGCGGCTCGACCAATGCCGTTCTGCACCTGCTAGCGCTTGCCGGCCGCGTCGGCGTCGATCTGTCGCTGGACGATTGGGACCGCCTTGGCCGCGAAGTGCCGACGATCGTCAACCTGCAGCCGTCGGGCAAGCACCTGATGGAAGAGTTCTACTATGCCGGCGGCCTGCCCGTCGTCATCAAGGCAGTCGGCGAAATGGGCCTGCTGCATAAGGACGCCATCACGGTGACCGGCGACACGATCTGGGCCGGCGTCAAGGATGTCGTCAACTACAATGACGACGTCATCGTGCCGCGCGAAAAGGCGCTGACGCAGTCGGGCGGTATCGCGGTTCTGCGCGGTAACCTCGCTCCGAAGGGTGCTGTCTTGAAGCCGTCGGCCGCTTCTCCGCATCTGATGCAGCATAAAGGCCGCGCCGTCGTCTTCGAAAGCATCGAGGACTATCACGCCCGCATCAACCGCGAGGATCTCGACATCGACGAGAACTGCGTCATGGTGCTGAAATACTGCGGCCCGAAGGGTTATCCGGGCATGGCCGAAGTCGGCAACATGGGTCTTCCGCCGAAGGTGCTGAAGAAGGGCATCACCGACATGATCCGCATTTCCGATGCGCGCATGTCCGGTACGGCCTACGGCACCGTTATCCTGCATACGGCTCCGGAAGCTGCCGATGGCGGACCGCTGGCACTGGTTCAGAACGGCGACATCATCGCCGTCGACGTTCCTGCCCGCACCATCCAGCTCGAAGTGTCGGATGAGGAATTGGCAAAGCGCCGCGCCGCCTGGGTTTCCCCGGTCAAGCCGCTTACCGGCGGTTACGGCGGCCTCTATGTGAAGTCGGTCATGCAGGCCGATACCGGCGCTGACCTCGACTTCCTCGTCGGCCCACGCGGCTCGGAAATCCCGAACAATCGCGACAGCCACTAAGTTTGGCGACTGGAATTGGAAAGGGGCGGGACGAAAGTTCCGCCCTTTTCGTATGTTGCGGCCGTTCGCTGGAGCAATTCCAGGAAAAGTGCGAAGCAGTTTTCCGTCCGGAATGCGTCAAACCAAAGGGATAGAGCGGGAAAGCGATTCCGTGAAACGCTGAACCGCTCTAAGTGTGCGGCGTATGTCGGTGCCTGTTTCCGGCCGCGCTGCTTTGATCAGCAGTTCATGATATAGTTCCTTCCGGATTGCATTCTTAATCTGGCATCCGGGGGATCGCTATGTCAGCCTTGCAGGCCGATACCTACTATCTCTTTGGCAATCTTTTTTGTTTTCATGCTCACAGCGCCGACACAGGCGGGGCCTATTGCCTCATCGAGACTTTGACGGCGCCAGGGGCGGGGGCGCCGCCGAACAGGCATCCCGATGATGACCAGGCGTTTTATATCCTCGAGGGCCTGTTCGAATTCATGGTCGATGGTGAGACCGTCCAGGCGCAGGCCGGTAGTTTCGTCAAGATACCGACAGGCGCCATTCATGCGTTCCGCAATATCGGTTCGACGCCGGGCCGGCTGCTGATCATCAATTCGCCCGGCCGCGTTCACGATGGCTTCTTTACCGAAGCAGGCGAGGCGATGCCGGTGGGCACGCGCGACCTGCCACCGCCGGGTGGGCACCCTCAGGATATGCCGCGTGTGGTTGAGATCGGGCGGCGCAACGGGTTGGAATTCCTGTTGCCCGATGGCGAGGCGCACTAGGCAATTCCAGGAAAAGTGCGCAGCGGTTTTCCGTCCGGAATTGCGTGAAAACAAAGAGATAGAGCAGTTCAGCGATTCCGTGAAGCGATGAACTGCTCTGAACTCAGCTTTGGCTCTGACTCTGGCTTTGTCCCTGGTTCTCCACCGTCACCTTGACAGAAAGGCTTTCGCCCGGTGTGCCGAGGCGCATGCCGGAGACCGGGGCAGCGTCGCGATAGCAGAGGCCGGTCGCGATGCGAACGTAGCGCGCATCGGGGCAGACATCGTTGGCCGGATCGAAACCCACCCAGCCAAGACCCGGAATATGCGCTTCAGCCCAGGCATGCGTCGCGGCCTGCTCGGCCTTGCTTTCCATCAGGAGATAGCCTGAGACATAGCGGGCCGGTATGCGCAGCGCGCGGGCGCCGGCAATGAAGATGTGGGCATGGTCCTGGCAAACGCCGCTCTTCTTTTCCAGCGCCTGTTCTGCGGTGGTTTCCGTATCGCTGGTGCCGGGCTTGTATTCCACCGTCTGGTGGATTGCGCCCATCAGCGCATGCATCTTGCCGAGTTCGTTGTCGCCGGAAAGGCCGCGCAACAGCTCCTTCACCAGCTTGCCGGCCTTGGTGCGCGACGTTTCCCGCAGGAAGAGCCAGAGCGGGCTGAAGCCGGTATGCTGGCCGGTCACGCCATTCAGGTCCTGCGTTTCGATCACGCCGGTGGCAACGATCCGGGTTGCGTCCTGTGCGCCGTCGAGCGAAACAAGCGTCACGCGATTGGCGAACTGGTCCTCATATTCCACTTCCGGATGGGCGCCCTCGACCGTCAGCTTCCAATCGAGGACGGTCTGGCCGGGACCGGTGAGCGGCGTGAGCCTCAGGCGCTGCAATGAAAACTGCGCCGGTTCGTCGTAGCGGTATTCGGTGGTATGGCTGATCGTCAGTCTCATAGTGTGATCCGCTTACTGATAGAACCGGTAGCCGTCGGAGATTTCCGCGCTGAGCTTATTGTTGCGCGAAACGAAATCCTCCAGGAACTCATGCAATCCCTGATCCATGATGCTTTTGACCGTGAGCGTCTGCAGCATCTTGCGGATGGCATCGGCGGTGTCGTGCGCGGGGAGCCGCTGATCGTATTCGGTCCCGAGATAGCCGATATTGCTGACGATCTTTTCGTAGCAATAGGCGAGCGAGCGCGGCATCTGGCCATTGAGGATCAGGAAGTCGGCAATGTTGGCCGGCTTGTACTCCGGATCATACGCCCATTTATAGGCGCGATGGGCGGAGACCGAGCGCAGGATCGATTCCCATTGCGCATTGTCGAGCGACGAGCCGACATGCGAGATCGACGGCAGCAGCACGTAGTATTTCACGTCGAGAATGCGCGCCGTGTTGTCAGCGCGTTCGATGAAGGTGCCGATGCGGGCGAAGTTGTAAAGTTCGTTGCGTAGCATCGAGCCGTGAAATGCGCCACGGATCAATCCGGCGCGGCGCTTGATGACCTCGATCATCTCCGGCACTTCGGCGGTCTTCAGGCGCTTGGCGAGCAATGTCTTCAGCTCGATCCAGCATTCGTTGGTGGCTTCCCAGGTGTCGCGGGTCAGCGCCGTGCGGACCATGCGGGCATTGTTGCGGCCATAATCGATGCAGGACATCACACTCGACGGATTGGAGCGGTCGCGTATCAGGTAATCGATCGCGTCCGCGCCAGTCAGCTTGCTGTGCACTTCGTTATAGGCTTCACGCACGCCGGCGCTCTGCAATACACCATCCCAATCGTCTTCCACCGCACCGCTGCGGGTCAGCGACATGCGTTGGCCGGCATCGACCAGACGGGCTATGTTTTCGGCGCGCTCGATGTAACGGAACATCCAGTAGAGGCCATTCGCGGTTCTTCCAAGCATGTCCGTCTCAGTCCTCCAGAACCCAGGTATCTTTGGTGCCGCCGCCCTGGCTGGAATTGACCACCAGCGACCCTTCCTTCAGTGCCACGCGGGTCAAGCCGCCTGGAATGATCTGCACCTTGTCGGAAACGAGGACATAGGGGCGCAGGTCGACATGGCGGGGAGCGATGCCTTTGTTGACCAGGATAGGCACGGTCGACAGCGAAAGGGTCGGCTGGGCGATATAATTGTTCGGCTTGGCCTTCAGCTTCTCGGCAAATTCCGTCCGCTCTTTCTTCGAGGCGGTCGGGCCGACGAGCATGCCGTAGCCGCCCGAACCATGCACTTCCTTGACGACGAGGTCGGCCAGGTTCTCGAGTACGTATTTCAGGCTGGCCGGCTCGGAACAGCGCCAGGTCGGCACGTTTTCGAGGATCGGCTTGCGGCCGGTGTAGAATTCGACGATCTCGGGCATGTAGGAATAGATCGCCTTGTCGTCGGAGATGCCGGTGCCGGGCGCATTGGCGATGGTGATGTGGCCGGCGCGATAGACATCCATGATGCCGGGGATGCCGAGGGCCGAATCCGCACGGAAGGTGAGGGGGTCGAGGAAGTCGTCGTCGACGCGGCGATAGAGAACGTCGATCGCCTCATAGCCGCGCGTGGTGCGCATCTTCACCTTGCCGTCGATGACACGCAGATCCGAGCCTTCGACCAGCTCCACGCCCATCATGTCGGCAAGGAAGGAATGCTCGTAATAGGCGGAATTGTAGATGCCGGGGGTCAGAACGGCGACGCGCGGCTTGCCGTTGCAGCCGCGGGGAGCGAGCGAGGCGAGGCTCTGGCGCAGCAACAGCGGATAGTCCTCGACGCGCTGCACCTTGTTCTGATGAAACAGTTCCGGGAACATCTGCATCATCGTTTCCCGGTTTTCCAGCATGTAGCTGACGCCGGAGGGCGTGCGGGCATTGTCTTCCAGCACGTAGAACTGATCCTCGCCGGTGCGCACGATATCGGTGCCGACGATGTGGGTGTAGACGCCACCCGGCGGGCGGAAGCCGATCATTTCCGGCAGGAAAGCGTCGTTCCTCTCGATCAGCTCGCGCGGGACGCGACCGGCACGAATGATTTCCTGTTTGTGGTAGATATCGTCGAGAAAAGCGTTGAGCGCGATGACGCGCTGTTCGATGCCTTGGGCGAGCTTGCGCCATTCTCGGCCGGAAATGATGCGGGGGATGATGTCGAAGGGGATGAGCTTTTCGGCGGAGTCCGCGTGCCCGTAGACTGCGAAGGTAATGCCCGTCTTTCGGAAGATGTTTTCCGCATCGCGGGATTTGGCAATGAGGTGGCCTCTGTCCTGGCCTGAGTACCACTCGAAATATTTTTCGTAAGGTGCGCGCGGATTTTCGTCCGCAGTAATCATTTCATCAAATGCCAAAGGCGCGGTCCCCGTGTTTTTTCCCATTTGAATACAACAATTTTGACAATGCAAGAAGTATGCGCATTTGCGCGCACGAATTTCGAAACCGCCGAAAATGGCGGAATTCCGGGCTTTTTGAGCCGACGTATCCGTAAATGAAAGTTTACTACCGCGGCGCCGCGATCAAAATCTGAGCGTGTGCTTATTTTGTCGTCGGCGCATGGTGGTGTGCCGAGTCCTCAGGCCAACGGTCGGGAAGCGGACATGAAGAAAAATTGATGATTGGTTTCAGCGGTTCGATTTTGACGCTTTGGCCGTCTTCGGTTATCAGCGGTTGCCCCTGTGCACGCGACGTCCCGGTTTCAATTCAGGCCCGGACCGAGCCTGCCACATCAATTTCAGTCAGAGCCCCATGTCCCTCGACACATTCGCGCCGGCGATCTTCGTCTTTCTTTGGTCTACAGGCTGGATCGTTGCGAAATATGCGACGATGCACTCGGGTCCGTTTACCTTTCTCCTGATCCGGTACAGCCTGTCCGCGCTCGCTTTCGTCCTGTTTTGCGCTTTCACCGGCGCGAGATGGCCGCGTGATTGGTCCAGCGTCTTCCGCGCCATTTATTCCGGCATCTTTCTGCATGGGTTTTATCTCGGCGGTCTTTGGTGGGCGATCGCCAGCGGCGTGCCAGCGGGCATTTCGGGCATCATCGCGGCGCTGCAGCCGCTGATGACGGCGATGGCCGCGCCCTATCTGGTCGGCGAGCGCCTGAAGCCGGCGCAGCGGCTTGGCTTGCTGCTCGGCTTCGTCGGCATAGCGATTGCCATCTCGCCGAAGCTTTTGGCATCGGATACCGCCAATCTCTGGCAATCGGCGATCCCGCTCGGCGTCAATCTGTTGTCGATGGTCTCGGTGACGTACGGCACGCTTTATCAAAAGCGTCATCTGCAGACCGGCGATCTCCGAACCATCGCGACGCTGCAATATGTCGGTGCTCTCATCGTCACCGCGCCTTTGGCGCTGATATTCGAGAATCTGCACTTCGACGGCACGCACGAAGCATTTTTTGCCCTCGCTTGGTCGGTCTTCGGCCTGTCGATGGGTGCGGTCGGCCTGCTGCTCTACCTCATTCGCCGTGGTCAGGTATCGCGCGCTGCGTCGCTGATCTACCTGATGCCGCCCGCGGTCGCCATCGAAGCGGCCATCGTCTTCGGCGAACCGCTGACACCGCCGATCATCATCGGCACGCTGATCGTGGTGATCGGCGTCTATCTTACCAATCGACGCACGGCGGACGTGGTTCCGGAGTAGGGGCAGGCGGTTATCCGCCCGTCAGCGGCGAAATAATCTGCCGTCCACGACAATCAGGCTGGAAATGATCAACGCCAATCCGGCGAATTCATAAGGCTCAAGCCGCTCGCCTAAAAAGGCTGTGCCCAGCATGATCGCGCTGGCGGGCACCAGCAGCGTCACGAGGGAGGCGTTAGTCGCTCCTGCCGAGGCGATGATGTTGAAATAGAGAATGTAAGCGAATGCGGTTGTGAAGACTGCAAGAACACCGATGGCCATCCAGATGGAAAGGCTTGAGGTGACGATATCCTGGGGTCTGTAGACGAGAAGGACAATCGGCACCATCAGAACGGTGGAGGCGGTGAGCTGGCCGGCTGCAACGACGGATGGTTTTAAATCCTTGAATCGCTTGGCGTAGACGACAGCAAACGCATAGGAAATCGCTGCCCCGACGACGGCGAGTTTCGCCCAAGTCGGGCTGCCGAAATCGGAGAGAAGGCCGGGGCCGATCATGACGGCCGCTCCAGCGATCCCAAGCCCCACGCCCGCGAGTTTTGTGGTCGAGAGCTTCTCGTCTGCCGTCAGCAGATTTGCCACCAGGATCGTCCAGAGAGGCGTCGTCGCATAGAGCACGGAGGCGAGACCCGCGCCGATTTTCGTTTGCCCGGTAAAGATCAGGGAAAATGGGATGACGTTATTGAGCATGGCCAGGCACAGGAATGAGGCAGGTCTGGCCAAGGCGGGAGAGAACGAAATGCCGCGTATTCGCAGCCACAGGTGCAGAACAAGCGCGGCGATCGAGACGCGGTAGAGGACAAGCGCCAGCGGCGGGATTTCGGCTACGGCGATACGGGCGAAGAAAAACGAGCCGCCCCAAAGACCGCCGAGAAGCAGGAGCTGCCCCCAGTCGCTTGCAGACATCGGCCGTGTTGATCCTGCCGCACGCAACGTCTCGCCTTACAACGTTGGGAATTCTGCGAATGCCCGAATATCCTACTCGCACGGGACCCGATTGAGGCGGAACAGACATCCAAATGTTCTAGGCCATTGGAAACGAGATTTTCAGCAGAACCACGCGATTTCGAAATCGCTGCCGTTTGCTTGGGTGGCACTCCAAAAAGGGCGAGCGTTTGGATGGTCGGAAGAAATCCAACGCTTATGGAATACTCACAAAAAAGGGGGCTGTTCGCCCCCTTTCTTCATTCGATCAAGCGCGTTCGCGGCGCTGGCCGTTGCCGTTGCGCGGCCCGCGGCGCTTCATGCCGCCGTTGCCGCCTTCGCGGTGTTCGCCGTGGGCGTGACCGTGGCCGCGCTCCTCATTGTGGCGACCCGAGGGGCGGCCATGGGCGTGGCGGGGGCCGCGATGGGCGCCAGCTTCGTGGGCGGCGCCGTTAGCGTTTGCCGGGCCGTTGTGATGCGGCTTCTTGGCCGGGCGGAAGTCGGACGTCGAAACGAGATCGTTGTCTGCTTCCGGTCGCGGTGTCCGCTCGTCGCGGCGCTGGCCGCGGAAATCGGCATTGCGATGGTTTTCGCGCTGCGGACGATCTTCGCGCGGACGACGCTCCTGGCGCTCGCCGGTCTGGCCTCGGGCTTCGCCATTTTCTTTGTCGAAGAAGGGACGACGAGCCGGGCGAGCCGGACGACCTTCGGAGCGACCCTGGCCTGCGCCACGGCCTTGACCTTGGCCGCCACGACCGCCACCTCGGTTGTTGCCGCGGGCCGGACGGGCGCGATCGGCAGGAGCTTCGCCGCTGGCAACGGCGATTTCGATGCCCATCAGGCGCTCGATGTCGCGCAGCAGACGGATTTCATCGGGAGAGCAGAAGGCGATGGCGATGCCGTCGCGACCGGCGCGCGCGGTACGGCCGATGCGGTGAACGTAAGCATCCGGCACTTCCGGCAGGTCGTAATTGTAGACATGCGAAACGCCGGGAATATCGATGCCGCGGGCGGCGACGTCGGTTGCGACGAGAACGCGGACTTCACCGTCACGGAAACCCTTGAGCGCACGCTCGCGCTGGCCCTGGCTCTTGTTGCCGTGAATGGAAGCGACAGCAAAGCCAACATGGTCGAGATGCTTCATGAGCTTCTCGGCGCCGTGCTTGGTACGCAGGAACACGATGGCGCGGCCATCCGGATTGGCTGAAATCGTTTCCTTGAGGATCTCGGTCTTGTGGTTCTGACCGGCAACGAAGTGGACATATTGCTCCACCTTGTCGGCAGCTTTGCCGGGAGGCGAGACTTCGACCTTCAGCGGATTGGTCAGATAGTCGGAAGCGAGATCGGCAATCGCCTTCGGCATGGTGGCCGAAAACAGCAGGGTCTGGCGCTTGGCCGGGACGAGCTTGGCGATCTTGCGGAGATCATGGATGAAGCCGAGGTCGAGCATCTGGTCGGCTTCGTCGAGGACGAGATAGCTGACATGGCCGAGCGACAGGGCGCGGCGGTTGATGAGGTCGAGCAGGCGGCCGGGGGTTGCGACGAGGATGTCGGTGCCGCGCTCAAGCTGAAGCTGCTGCTTGTTGATCGAGGCGCCGCCGACCACGACATTGATCCTCAGCGGCGTCTTGCGGACGAACAGCTTAAGATTGTCGGCGATCTGGTTCACCAGTTCGCGGGTGGGGGCGAGGATCAGCGTGCGGACGGTGCGGTTGTCGGGACGCTTGGCATCCTTCAGCAGCATTTCGATGATCGGCAGGCCGAAAGCGGCCGTTTTGCCGGTGCCTGTCTGGGCGAGGCCGATGAGATCGCGGCCCTGGAGAACAAGCGGGATAGCCTGTGCCTGGATGGGCGTCGGCGTCGCGAAGTTGTTCTGCGACAGCGTGTCAACGATCTGCTTGGAGAGACCAAGCGAGTGAAAATCGGTCAATTCAATACCTTTCGGGGCGCCAAAGCGAATAGGCCGGGTCGCACCATGCGGTCCGGTCTGTCTCTGGCGTCAAGAACCCCGCGTGAAGTGGGAACTTGTAAGTTGGAAAAAGCTTTCCAGCGCATCCGACCGCCTTGGGTGCGGTCTCATTTCAAAAGCGCTTTTGTCCCTCTCTTGCGTACGTTTAGTCCCGCAGGGCACGCTCACGCGGCGGCCGGAAGGTGAAAGCTGACGCGCATTTGGTCTTATTCGCCGCCGAAGTCAAGAGGTGAAGCCAAAAGCTTTTCGGAAGGTCGGCGAAAGTGCCGCCGGAAATCCGGCGGCGTCGCGGCCGATCTTTATAGGCTTAGCGGCAGACCTCGACGCGGTAGGGCCAACCCCAACCATCGTGACGCCATGCCCAGTAGCAGTCGGGATAGGCGCGTACATAGGCCGGAGCGTAATAGGTTCGATAGGCAGGATAATAAGCCGGATAGACCGGGTAGGCCGGTCACACGGCTTCGGCAGCCAGGGCGCCGCCGACGACACCGGCGGCAAGACCGCCGAAGAAGGCGCCGCGCTCGGAGGCGCCGGCAGTCGTTGTGGTTACGGCGGCGGCGCTGCCAAGCGTCAGCGCGATCAAACCGTCCGTCGTTAAAGTGCGAAGCAAAGACATCGAAATCCCTTTCCCAAAACACAGCTCCCAGCCGACGCCGAGCTTGAAGGTGCGGAGGAAAGCGGGCGAAGTCGCGGCTAAAAAGAGGGTCTCGACATTAAATTTTGTTCACGATAGCTAGGTGAAAGCCTTTGATTTTCAACTAGAAATCGGTGGGGACTCCGCCTTCCTTCTTGCGCTTGGCGACAAAGGCGTCCAGCTCTTCCTCAATCGCCGGGTCGAGCGGCGGATGTTCGTAATGGGCGAGCGTTTCCTTGAAAATGCGGTTGGCGTGATCATAGGTCGTTGGCCGGCCGGCTTCCGTCCAGGTCTCGTGATTGCGCCAGTCCGACAGGATCGGCGAATAGAAGGCCGTTTCGTAACGGGCGAGTGTGTGCGCCGTACCGAAATAGTGGCCGCCGGGGCCGACATCGCGCACGGCATCAAGCGCCAGCGCTTCGCTACTGACATCCAGCGGTGTCAGGAATTCGGCGACCATCTGCAGCATGTCGACATCGAGAATGAATTTCTCGAAGGAGGCAGTGAGGCCGCCCTCGCTCCAGCCGGCCGCATGCAGCACGAAATTGCCGCCACCTTGGGTCAGCGCCCAGAGCGACAGCGCCGATTCATAGGCTGCCTGGGCGTCCAGCGTATTGGAGGCATTGGTGTTGGAGGTGCGGTAGGGGATGCCATAGCGGCGGGCGAGCTGGCCGCCGGCAATCACGGCCTTCATATATTCCGGCGTGCCGAAGGCGGGGGCTCCCGTTTTCATGTCGACGTTCGAGGTGAAGCCGCCATACATGACCGGCGCGCCCTTGCGCACTATCTGCGTGAAGGCAATGCCGCAGAGCGCCTCGGCATTCTGCTGCACCAGCGCGCCAGCGATGGTCACCGGCGCCATGGCACCCGCCAGCGTGAAAGGCGTAACGATGACGACCTGACCCCGCGACGACATCTCGATGATGCCCTGCAGCATCGGTCCGTCGAGGCGCAGCGGGGAGGAGGAATTGATGACGGTGAAGAGCGACGGCTCCCGCTCCATCTGCTCCATGCTGATGCCGCGGCCGATGCGGGCGATCTCGATGGCATCGAGATTGCGCTGTTTGCCGAGCGAATAGCAATGAAATGCCTTGTCGGTCAGCTTCACGATATCGGAGAGGCAATCGAGATGGCGGACCGAAGCGTGAATATCGATAGGCTCGACCGGATAGCCACCGGTCAGGTGGATGACGTCGTAGGATTGGGCAAGCTTGATCAACTTGCGGAAGTCCTCCTGATTCCCGGCGCGTCTGCCGCCCTCGCGATCCGCGACGAAAGGCGCCGAGGCGACCTGGGCGAAGACGAGGTTCCTGCCGCCGATCTGAACGTTTCGGAGCGGGTTGCGGGCGTGCAAGGTGAAGGTCGAGGGGACGGAGGCGATCAGCTCCGTGATCATGCCGCGGTCGAAGCGGACGCGCTCCTTGCCCGGCGTGACATCGGCGCCGGCGGCCTTCATGCGCTCGCGCGCTTCCGGCAGGATGATGTCCATGCCGATCTCTTCGAGAATGGTCAGCGACGCCTCGTGGATATCGTCGAGCGCCTCGGGCGACAGAAGTTCGGTACGGGCGAGATTGTTGACGAGGTTGAGGTATTTCGTGCCACTCGGCTTGCGGCTGCGCTCGGCCCCGCGACCTCCGGCCCGGCGGCGGCGCTCGACGGGAATGGCAGCAGTGTCAGTCTCGTGCAAGGCCGTGTTTCTATCGTCGCTCATGCTCTCGCTCCACCATTGTGCTCATATGATTCTTGGCAGAGTTCGACCTCAAATGCTGCCGTCGTTTGCGACCAAAGGACGTCCGTTCTGGGATAGTCAATGGTCTGAACGCGACGTTCTGCATCTTCGCAATATGGTTAACGGCTTGTTAAAGCGATTTGTGATAAAGCTTGGGTTCAGTAAACTATAGCGAGCGGTGAGAAGAGGGGTCCCGTTGAACTCGGACGGTGAATTGCTGGAGATGGCCTGCCGCCGGATCGCAGATCTGGATCAGCCGGCCTATGTCAAGAACAGCGATCTGCGATACGTCGCCGTCAACGAAGCCTATGCGCGCTTTTTTCGCCGCGACATCGGCGATTTCATCGGCAATCGCAGCCGTGATCTCTTCGATAGCGGCGAGGAAGCCGACCGCGAAGACAAGGAGCGCCGGGCGCTGGTCTTCGGCTCGGAAGAGATGGCGCTATGCTTCGACCCGACGGGGCGGGAACGTTCCCGTGTGCAGATCGAAAGTTTTTCGCCGTCTGAAGACCGCCTTTATGTCTTTGGCATGTTCCTCGACGCGCCGGCCGTGCCTTCGCGTGCCTCTTCTGATCGGGAAAGCGGCGATATCCCGGGTGACGTCGACGAGATCGGACTTTACCGCACAATTCTCGAAGACCTGCCGGTTGCCGCCTTCGTGCGCGATGCCAGCCATCGGCTGATCTATTCCAACGAGGCCTATGCGGCCATCACGGGGCTCAGCCGCGCCGAGGTGCTGGGCAAGACCGAACAGGAAATGTTCGAAACCGGCGGCGACGATTACTTCGCGGAAAACGAGCGGGTGCTGAACGAAGGGCGCGCACTCGCATTCGAAGGTACGGTGATCGATCGGGAGCATGTGACGCATCCGATCATGACGCGCGTCAACCGCGTCGTCACCTCTGACGGCAAGCGCTATGCCGTCGGGTCCATGACCGATATTTCGGTGTTGAAGCTGCGCGAGACCGAGTTGATCGAGGCGCAGGCGCACGCCGAAACATTGCATCAGGATTTGGAGAACATCCTGCGCTCGATGCCGATCGGCGTGATGATCCACGACGGCAACTATGTTGTGGAATATACCAACGATGCCTTTTACGACATCTGGGAATTCCCGAAGGACGAACGCTTCGAAGGCCGGTCTTATCGAGATCTTGTCGCCAAGCACTTTGAGCTTGGCCGATACGATGCCGATGCCGGCAGTATCGACGATATTTATCAGGCGCGTTTGGAATCCTTCCGCAATGCCGGACCGCATTTCCAGACTGAGATGAACTTTGCCGACGGCAAATCCGTCATCGCGGATGCACGCCGCATTTCGAACGGCCGCATGCTGGTCGCCTATGCGGACATCTCCTCCGTGCGTCAGCAAGCCCGTGAGATCACCGAGGCGCGTCTTGCGCTGGAACGCCTCGGCGAGCTGATGACGGACGCGACGCATGCCATGTCGCAGGGACTGCTCATCGTCGAAGACGGCATCATCATGCTGGCGAACGATGCCGTGCGGGACATGCTGCGCATTCCGGCAGACGATCTCGAGGTCGGTAAGCATTGGTCCGCCGCCTTCCATCATTGCGCCGCGCGCGGCGATTTCGGTCACCATCCGGGGGCAGTTCGGCGTATCTGGAGCCGAAGCATGGCGGCGAGCAAGCCGGTTTCGGCGGTGTTCCAGGTCGCTGGCGAGCGCTGGATGCAGCTCGAAGCGACGATGAGCGAAAGCCGCCGTTGGACCGTGGTGCTGACCGATGTCACCGAGATGAAGGAACGCGAGGCCGAGCTGCAACTGCTGCTTTCGCGCAGCGAAGCCGCCGACCGTGCCAAGTCCGAATTCCTCGCCAACATGAGCCATGAAATCCGCACGCCGATGAACGGTGTTCTCGGCATGGCGGAGCTGCTCGCCAAGACCGATCTCGACGCCCGGCAGAAGACCTTTGTCGACATCATCGTCAAGTCTGGCAATGCACTGTTGACGATCATCAACGATATTCTGGATTTCTCGAAGATCGATGCTGGGCAGATGCGCTTGCGCAAGGCTGCCTTCGATCCGGCCGAGGCGGTGGAGGATGTTGCGACGCTGCTGTCTTCGCCGGCGGCGGACAAGGACATCGAGTTGCTGGTGCGCACCGCGCCCGAGGTGCCGGCCATGGTGCTGGGAGACGCCGGCCGCTTCCGCCAGATCGTCACCAACCTCGTCGGCAATGCGGTCAAATTCACCGAGCGCGGCCACGTATTGGTCGAGGTGGACAGCCGGCCGGTCGACAATGGCGAGATCATGTTGACGTTGCGTATCGAAGACACCGGCATTGGTATTCCCGACGAGAAGCTCGATTCCATTTTCGAGAAGTTTTCGCAGGTCGACGCTTCTTCGACGCGCCGCCACGAAGGCACAGGCCTTGGCCTTGCCATTACTGCCGGGCTGGTCGATCTCTTTGGCGGCTATCTCGAAGTCGAGAGCGAGTGGGGCAAGGGTTCGGTTTTCACCGTGCATCTGCCCATGCCACCGGCGGCCATGCGCAACGAAGCGCGTCCGGTGCCGGTCAATGTCAAGGGCGCGAGTATTCTTGTCGTCGACGACAATGAGATCAACCGCCGGATATTGACCGAGCAGTTGGAGCAATGGAGTTTTGACGGCTACGCGGCCGAGGATGGCAAGACGGGGCTCGCGATCCTCCATGCCGCTTTCGACATGGGCGTGCCGGTCGATGCCGTGATCCTCGACTATCACATGCCGGACATGAACGGCGATGAAGTCGCGCGTGCAATTCGCGCCGATTCTCGCTTCGACAAGGTGTCGCTGATTTTCCTGACATCCATGGACGTCGCCGGCAGCGACAAGGAATTTGCGGCGCTGAACGGTCAAGCACATCTGATGAAGCCAGCCCGCGCCAATGTGCTGCGTAACACCATCATCGATGTCGTGCGCACGGCACGCCGGCAGCGGATGAGCGGCGATGAAATCGCTGCCGCTTCGAAGTCGATCGAGGCCGAGGCCGTTGCCGCCATCGATGCCGTCGAGCGCGAAGTGGCGGCGAAGCCGGTTAGCGCTATCGATATCCTCGTTGCCGAGGACAATGAGGTCAACCAGATCGTCTTCACGCAGATTCTGCAGGTTACGGGCCTGCGTTTCCTCGTGGTCCCGAACGGCCAGGAAGCCGTGGAGGCTTGGCGAAGGCTTCGGCCATCGCTGATCATGATGGATGTCTCCATGCCGATCATGAACGGCCATCAGGCAACGCGCATGATCCGGCAACTGGAAACGGAGGCGGGACAGGGCTGGCACGTACCGATCGTCGGTGTCACGGCGCATGCGCTCGATGTCGACCGCGACATGTGTCTGGATGCGGGCATGGACGACTATATGTCCAAGCCGATCAGCCCGGAACTCCTGGAAACCAAAGCCCGCCGCTGGCTCGGCGATGCCATGCTGCAGACCGAGCGTTCCACCAGGTAAACTTATTTGACGCCGCAGAGCATTTCGCGTTTTCCCGCAAATCCTTTGCGCCGCTCGACCGTGAAGCCCGCCGCCTGCAGGTTGCGACGCACGAAACCGGCGGCGGCATAGGTGGCGAAGGTGCCGCCGGCGACGGTCTTGTCATGGAGGAACTGCATCAGCTCCGGCGACCACATATCGCCGTTTCTGGAAGGGGCAAAGCCGTCGAGGTACCAGGCGTCGAAGCCTGTTGCAGCTTGGCGCACGCCGTCGATCGCCGGGCCACAGACGACGCTCAAGCGCGTCTCAGCATCGAGGGCGAGCGTGACGATGTCGCGCGGTTCTTCCGGCCAGGCGGCGACGAGTGCCCGACGTTCGACATCGATTTCCGGCCAGTGCGACAGCGCGCGGTCGATCTCCGCGGCGCGCATCGGATAGAGCTCGAAGGACATGAAGTGAAGTTGCGAACCCTGTTTGCGGTGCTGGCGCCATTGCCGCCAGGTCTCGCAGAAATTCAGGCCGGTGCCGAAACCAAGCTCGCCGATCAGGAAGCTCCGTTGCTCATCCCAGCGCGCGGGCAGACCGTTGCCGGCGAGAAAGACATGGCCGCATTCCAGCCGGCCATCGGTCTGGCAATAAAAATGGTCGCCAAAGGCGGTCGAATAGGGCATATCGCCGTCGCGCCATTCCAGCGTTTGGCTTGCCGCATTAGTGTTTGCCGCGGGCGTCTGATCGGAAACTGGATCTGTCATGGGAAGAGCCGATAATCCTCCGGGGCTTGCCGGTCAATCATCCGTCGAACTGCTGATCGTCGGCGGCGGCATCATGGGCCTTTGGGCGGCGGTGCATGCGGAGCGTCTGGGCATCGAGACTCTGCTCGTCGACGCAGGTCGGCTGGGGCAGGGGGCAAGCGGCGGCCTGCTGGGCGCGCTGATGCCGCATATGCCGGATAAGTGGTCTGAGAAGAAGCAGTTCCAGTTCGATGCGCTGGTTTCTCTCGAGGACGAGATTGCCGCGATGGAAGCGGAAACCGGGCTTGCCGCCGGATACCGTCGTTCCGGCCGGCTGATGCCTTTGCCGAAGCCGCATCTACATAAGATCGCTTTGGGCCACTCGCAGGATGCCGAAACGCATTGGCATCATGGCGAGCGGCGATTTCATTGGCATGTGCTCGAAGCTGCGCCGGTAGACGGCTGGATCGATCCGGCCGCCGGCGACAGCGGATTCGTCTTCGACACGCTCGCCGCCCGCGTGGCGCCGCGAGCTTTCATAAGGGTTCTTACCGGCTTTCTTGATAGGGCGAAGCATGTCCGGCTTGCCGAAGGTCTGGAAATCCAAAGTATCGATCCAGATCGCGGTATCGCGACGACTCGCGAAGGCACCATTTGCTTTAGCCGTTGCATCCTCTCCTCCGGGCATCGCTCCTTTCCGCTATTGGATGGATTGACGCCCGGACGTCATTCTTTACTCGGTCAGCCGGTCAAGGGTCAGGCGGCGCTGCTGAAAGCGGATGTCGATCTCGGCTCGCCGGTGATTTTCCGCGATGGGCTCTATATCGTTCCGCATGAGGGCGGATTGGTCGCAGTCGGCAGCACGAGCGAGAACCGCTTCGACGATCCGGTATCGACGGATGGTCAGTTGGATAAGCTGCTGACCGCTGCGCGAACAATGGCGCCGGAACTGGCGGATGCCGAAGTGGTCGAACGCTGGGCCGGCTTGCGGCCGAAGGCGATCGATCGGGACCCCATGGTGGGAGCGCATCCGGACCATCCGCGGCTCATCGCGCTGACCGGCGGCTTCAAGGTCAGCTTCGGCCTTGCGCATCGCCTGGCCGAAGCAGCGATCCGGGAGGCCATGGAAATTCCCTGTTCTTTCAAGCTGCCCGAAGGCTTCGCCCTTTCGCATCACATTATGGTAGCATCACATAAAACGTGAATATAAACGCCGTTCAGGTCGTTAATCTGTCACGCAAATCACCTATCTCCTTGCCCATCGGCTGCCGGTTGGATCGGTCGGCCGGCTTTTCGCGCTCTGGAGGAGATTTTATGCGCTACGCCATTTGCTTCACGCCGTCTGCGAGCGATCCGCTGACGCTCGTGGCCGCAAATTGGCTCGGCCGCAATGTCTATTCCGGCGAGATGGTCGATCCGCCCGCTATTCGCGGCCTCGGCATTCATGAAATCGCCTTCCATACCGCCGTGCCGCGCCGTTATGGCTTCAACGGCACTTTGAAAGCGCCGTTTCGCCTGGCTGAGGATATGTCCGAGGCGGCGCTTCTGCGCGATCTCATGCGTTTTTCCGGCACCGTGACGCCGTTTGAGATTCCGCGGATGGAGGTCGCGCGTCTCGGCGGTGCATTCGGGCTGGTGCCATCAGAACCATCTCAGCAGATGAATTTCCTGGCGGCGTCGCTGATCCAGGCCTTCGATCACTATCGCGCGCCGCTGACCGAAGCGGAAATCGAGCGCAGCGATCCCGACGGCCTGTCGGCAGCGCAGTTCGCCAATTTGCATCGATGGGGCCATCCGCATGTGATGGACGAATTCCGCTTCCAGATGATGTTGACCGGCACGGTCAGCCCCGCCGATCTGCCGCGGATGGAGCGGGTGTTGCGCGATTTCTTCGAGCCGGTGCTTGCCGAGCCGATGCCGGTGTCGAACATCGCGCTGATGATGGAAGAGGGCACGGGCGGGCCGTTCCGGGTGCACTCGCTGCATCCCATGGGCAAGGTCAGCGCCCGTAAGATCGCCTGAGACCTCGACGTTGAAAGGAAAGTAGATTTCACACTTTCCGTCTCGACATTCCGGCCGTGAATGCTACCGTCCTCGCATATTCGAGAAGGTGCTTTGATGTCCGATACCTATCCCCGCAATCTCGTCGGCTATGGCCGCAATACACCCGATCCGAAATGGCCGGGTGACGCCCGCGTCGCGGTGCAGTTCGTGATCAATTACGAAGAGGGCGGGGAAAGCTGCATTCTCGATGGTGATGGTGGCTCCGAAAACCTGCTCTCCGAGATCGTGGGTGCGGCCTCGTGGCCAAACCAGCGCAATCTCAACATGGAATCGATCTACGAATATGGTTCGCGCGCGGGCTTCTGGCGGCTGTGGCGCATGTTTACCGAACTCAAGGTACAGGCGACCGTCTATGGCGTGACGCTCGCCATGGCGCGCAATCCTGAAGCGGTCGCCGCCATGAAGGAAGCCGGTTGGGAAATTGCCAGTCATGGCTATCGCTGGCTGGAATATAAGGATTTTTCAGAGGATCTGGAGCGCAAGCACATCCTCGAAGCCGTGCGCCTGCATACAGAGCTGACCGGTGAGCGGCCCTATGGCATGTACCAGGGCAAGCCCTCCGACAATACGCTGCGGCTGGTGATGGAGGAAGGCGGCTTCCTCTATTCGTCGGATTCCTATGCCGACGATCTGCCTTATTGGGTCGATGGCATCGACGGTAAGCCATTTCTGATCATCCCCTACACGCTCGAAACCAACGATATGCGCTTCGCCACGCCACAGGGCTTCAATTCCGGCGATCAGTTCTTCACCTATCTCAAGGATGCTTTCGACACGCTCTATGAAGAGGGCAAGCAGGGGAGCCCGAAGATGATGTCGGTCGGCCTCCATTGCCGTCTGGTTGGGCGACCGGGTCGCGCAGCGGCGCTCAGGCGCTTCATTGAATATGTGCTGAAGCACGACAAGGTCTGGATACCCAAGCGCATCGAGATCGCCAACCATTGGCACCAGCATCACCTTCCCGTAGGCGCGCCCTGAGATGATATCGCGTGATGATTTCGTGACCCACTTCGGCGGCGTCTTTGAGCACTCTCCGTTCATCGCCGAACGCGCTTATGACACCGGAAAAATTGCCGAGCCTTTGACATCGGGCGGTGTCCATGGCGCGCTGACCGCCATCTTCCGCGCTGCCAGCGCTGACGAGCGGCTTGGCGTTTTGCGCGCGCATCCCGATCTCGCCGGTCGGCTCGCAATCGCCGGCAAGCTCACCGAAGACAGCCGCAAGGAGCAGGCAGGCGCCGGGCTTGACCGGCTGACACCGGCCGAGCATGCGCGCTTCACCGAGCTCAATACGGCTTACGTAGCGAAATTCGGCTTCCCTTTTATCATTGCGGTCAAGGGGCTGGGCAAAGACGACATTCTTGCCGCCTTCGAAACACGGATCGGCAATGACCGGGACGCGGAATTTGCGACCGCGACGGCGCAGGTGGAGAAGATCGCCCTGCTGCGGCTGCAATCCATGCTTCCTGAAGGCTGATGCGCGGCCTGCACGCTATGTTTCGGTCCGTTCATGGCTTAGTATCCGCTCGGTAGGGTGCTGTGATGAGGCTTTGGAAAGCATTGGATAGAGCTGGAAGCAGACGGCAGACCATTGTCGACGAAGTGAAGCCGGTATGAGTTTGGATCGGCTGATCATTTACCTTGAGCGCATGCAGCGGGCTGCATCTGAAATTGATCAATTCCTTCGAGGAGTCGATCAAGCAGCGTTTTTCAAAAATGTTGAGAAGCAGCGTGCTACCGGCATGAATCTCATGTTGATCGGCGAGGCGGCTGCGCGCATTGCGGAGGACTATCCTGAGTTTGTCGTTGACCATCCGGAGTTGTCTTGGGATGAGATGCGCGACTTCAGGAATCGGATTATGCAGGGATATTTCGACATCGAGTTGACGACCCTATGGGACATCGCACAGAAATCTCTTCCGGAGCTGCTCCTGCGATTGGAGTCCATTCGCCATTGGCGCGCGGAAGGCGAATGATCATTCAATGACACAGCATCTGGACATCAAGCCTTTGACAAAAGCCGCATTCGCGCCGTTCGGCGATGTGATCGAGGCTGATCCGACCACGATGCGATTCATCAATGGCGGCACGACGGAGCGGTTTCATGCGCTTTCGAGCGCGGAGGCCGTGGGCGACGAAGCGAGGGTCATCATCAATCTGTTTCGCGGCCAGCCGCGTGCCTTTCCCTTCTCGATCGACATGATGGAGCGTCATCCCTTCGGCAGCCAGTGCTTCGTACCGTTGAACGGCTGGCCGTTCCTCGTTGTGGTCGCGCGTGATGAGGGCGGCAAGCCCGGCAGGCCGCAAGTTTTCCTGGCGCAAGGCGATCAGGGCGTGAATTATTACCGCAATGTCTGGCACTATCCCCTCATGGCGCTCGGCGAGCGGAGTGATTTTCTCATCGTGGATCGCGACGGGCCTGGAAATAATCTCGAGGAATATTTCTTCGACACCCCCTTCATCATCGGAGCGCCGACGCTATGACCGGATTGACCACCCATGTGCTCGACACTGCTCTCGGTAAGCCCGCCGAAGGCTTGACGATCGATCTTTTCAAGATCGAGGGTGAGACGCGGAGGCATCTGAAGACGGTCACGACCAATTCGGATGGGCGCGTCGACGGCGGGCCGATCCTGGTCGACGACAGTTTTATCGCCGGGACTTACGAGCTGCTCTTCCGCGCCGGCGACTATCTACGAGCAACCGGCGCCAAGCTGCCGGAGCCGGCGTTCCTCGATCTTGTGCCGATCCGTTTCGGCATTGCCGATACGACGGCGCATTACCATGTGCCGCTGCTGATCTCGCCCTACGGCTATTCCACCTATCGCGGGAGCTGAGACTTGCGTTTTGCGGCGATTGCGGATGTACATGGCAATCATCTGGCTCTGGAGGCGGTGCTTGCGGATATCCGCGGGGAGGGCATTGCCGACATCGTCAATCTCGGTGACTGCTTTAGCGGGCCGCTGACGGCGGGAAAGACAGCGGATATTCTCCTTGCGCTTGATGCCGTGACGGTTCGCGGCAACCATGATCGGTATCTGATCGAGCAGATGCCCGAGCAGATGCACGCTTCGGATAGTGCCGCCCATGCCGAACTGGCCGAGCGTCATCTCGATTGGCTGCGTAGCTTGCCCTTCAGTGCCGTCTATAGGGACGAGGCCTATCTTTGCCATGCGACGCCCAAAGACGATAATACCTATTGGCTCGAATCCGTCTCGCCAGACGGTCATGTCTATCAGAAGCCCATCGAGGAAATCGAAGCACTGGCCGCCGGCATCGATTTTCCACTGATCCTGTGCGGACATACTCATATTCAGCGCGTTGTCAGGCTTGCCGATGGCCGCCTGATCGTCAATCCCGGCAGCGTCGGCTGCCCCGCCTACGACGACGATCTGCCTCATTTTCATAAGGTTGAAGCAGGCCATCCCTTCGCCTCCTATGCCATTCTGGAGAAGGTGGACGGCATGTGGCTGCCTATATTCCGGCAGGTGGCCTACGATCACATGGCGATGGCGAAGCTGGCGGCGCAGAATGGCCGCATGGAATGGGCTAGCGGTCTGGCGACGGGCTGGTTGCGTTAGAGATCGGCGAGGATCGATCGATTCACCGTCTTGATATCCCGCTTGCCACAGAGCGCCATGGAGATATCCAGCTCCTTGCGGATGATCTCAAGCGCGAGGGTCACGCCCTCCTTACCCATGGCACCCAGACCATAGAGGAAAGGGCGGCCGATGAAGGTGCCTTTGGCGCCGAGGGCCATGGCCTTGAGCACGTCCTGGCCGGAGCGGATGCCGCCATCGAGGTGTACCTCGATCCTGTCGCCGACGGCGTCGACGATCCTCGGCAGCATGCTGATGGACGAAGGAGCGCCGTCAAGCTGCCGGCCGCCGTGGTTGGAAACGATGATCGCGTCCGCACCGGTAGCGACGGCGGCCTTCGCATCCTCGACGTCGAGGATTCCCTTGATGATCAGCGGCCCGCCCCAGCGCTCCTTGATCCAGCCGACATCGCTCCATGAAAGCTTGGTATCGAACTGCGAATGCGTCCAGTGCGACAGCGTCGTCATGTCGGAGATATCCTTGGCATGGCCGATGATATTGCCAAAGGAATGACGCTTCGTCTTCAGCATGCCTATGCACCAGCCGGGCCGTGTTGCCATCTGCCAGAGATTTTTCGCCGTCATTTTCGGCGGCGCCGACAATCCGTTGCGGATGTCGTTGTGGCGCTGGCCGAGAATCTGCAGGTCGGCCGTCAACACGAGTGCCGAGCATTTCGCCGCCTTGGCGCGCTGGATCAGGTTCAAGACGAAATCGCGGTCCTTCATGACGTAGAGCTGGAACCAGAAGGGCTGCTTCGTGACCGCGGCGATGTCTTCGATCGAGCAGATGCTCATCGTCGAGAGCGTGAAAGGAATGCCGAATTCTTCCGCCGCGCGAGCCGCCAGCATCTCGCCATCGGCGTGCTGCATGCCGGTAAGACCCGTCGGCGCCAGCGCCACCGGCATGGCAGCCTTCTGGCCGACCATGCTGGTTGCCAGCGACCGGTCGGACATGTCGACGAGCACGCGTTGACGCAGCTTGATCTTGGCGAAGTCAGCCTCGTTCGCCTGGTAGGTCGACTCCGTCCAAGAACCGGAATCGGCATACTGGAAGAACATCTTCGGGACGCGCCGCTGAGCGAGCTTCTTCAGTTCGGCAATGGTGAGCGGCGCGGTCATGGCTGTTTGTCCTCTGGGCGGTTACATTGCGGCGAGGTCGGATCGCTTTATTGCAGGATCGATTTCATCGGCTTTCCAGCGACATAGGTTTCGATGATCGCCCGATCATCCCCCATGGTCTGCAACAGGAAGAGCTCCTCGGTCAGGCTCTTCACCACTTCCATCTTCAGCGCCATGGCCGGCGTTGCCGAGGCGTTGAGGATCACGAGGTCGGCGTCGGTGCCGGGATCGAGAGTGCCGATCTTATCGGTCAGCGACAGGGCCTCGGCATTGCCAAGGGTCATGTAGTAATAGCTTTCCAATGGGTTCAGCCGTTCGCCGAGAAGCTGCTGGATCTTGTAGGCCTCGTCCATCGTGCGCAGCATCGAATAGCTGGAGCCGCCGCCGATATCGGTGGCGACGCCGATGCGGACGGGTTTTTCGCGGCGAGCAAGCGCTTTCAGCGGGAAGAGGCCGGAGCCGAGGAAGAGGTTGGACGTGGGGCAGTGGACGGCGACGGCGCCGGCTTCGCTCATGGCGTCGGCTTCGCGTTCGGAAAGGTGGATCGCGTGGCCGAACAGGCTCTTGCGGCCGAGCAGGCCGTAGCGCGCATAGATATCGGTGTAATCGATCGCTTCCGGATAGAGCTCGCAGGTAAATTTGATCTCGTCGTCATTCTCGGAAAGATGCGTTTGGATATGCAGATCCGGGAATTCGCGCGCGAGTGCGGCGGTCGCTTCCATCTGCTCAGGCGTTGAGGTGATGGCGAAGCGTGGGGTGATGGCGACATGATTGCGGCCCTTGCCATGCCAGTCGGCGATCACCTGCCGGGTCTCGTCGTAGCCCATCTGCGGTGTGTCGAGCAGGCCCTGCGGTGCATTGCGGTCCATCATCACCTTGCCGCCGACCATGCACATGTTGCGTCGCATGGCCTCGGCAAAATAAGCATCGGCGGAGGTCTTGTGCACCGAGCAATAGGCAACTGCCGTCGTCGTGCCGTGTCGGATCAGCTCATCGTAGAAATGGGTGGCGATACGCTCAGCATGCGCGCTTTCGACGAAGCGGCATTCCTCGGGGAAGGTATAGGTGTTCAGCCACTCCAGCAGGTTTGCGGCATAGGAGGCGATGACCTGCATCTGCGGGAAATGCAGGTGCATGTCGATTAAGCCCGGCAGGATCAGGTGCGGCCGGTGGTCGACTTCGGCGACGTCTGCGGGCGCTTTCGCTTTGACCTCCGTATAGGGACCGACGGCTGCGATGATGCCATTCTCGATCAGCAGGCCGCCATCGCTTTCATACGAGTAGCTGTCCGTGTCGCTCAGGCTCTGCGGCGCACGCTTGAAGGAGAGCAGGCGGCCGCGCAAAAGGGTAATCATTGGTCTTTTTCTCCGACGGAGCTTTCGAACCAGGCGACCAGCAGCTTGCGTTCCTCCGGCGTCACATCGGTGACGTTGCCGGGAGGCATGGCGTGGCTGCGGCCGGCCTGAATATAGATATCTCGGGCATGCATAGCGATTTCCGCGTCGTTTTCCAGCATCACTTCCTTCGGCGCCCGCGCAATGCCTTCAAACGCCGGCTCGGCGGCATGGCACATCGAACAGCGCGTCGAGATCATCTGCTTCACGGCCGGAAAGTGTGCATCCGATGCGAACTGCTGGAAAGCCGGTGCGATGGCGTTGGCATCCTTCTCGCCGGTCAGAATCTTCGGCACGGTCGAGAGCCATATGATGAGAATGAAGAGGATGAAGGTGACGATCCAGGTCCAGGTCGGCCGCCCCTTGCGGGCATGGGTCGTGTTGAACCAGTGGCGGATGGTGACGCCCATGAGGAACACCAGCGCCGCGATGATCCAGTTATAGGCGGTGCCGAAGGCCAGCGGATAGTGGTTCGACAGCATGAAGAAGATGACGGGCAGCGTCAGGTAGTTGTTGTGCAACGAGCGCTGCTTTGCGATGCGGCCATATTTCGGATCGGGCGTGCGTCCGGCGATAAGGTCGGCGACGACGATCTTCTGATTGGGAATGATGATCATGAAGACATTGGCCGACATGATCGTCGCCGTGAAGGCACCGAGATGCAGGAAGGCGGCGCGGCCGGTGAACAGGTGCGTATAGCCCCACGCCATGAAGACGAGGACGGCGTAGAGCACCACCATCAGGCCCCAGGTATTGTTGCCGAGCGGCGACTTGCAGAGCAGATCATAGACGATCCAACCGCCAGCGAGCGAAGCCAGCGAAATCAGGATGGCGACGGGAACGCTGACATCGAGCACATGCCGGTCGATGAGGAAGAGATTTGCGCCGCCGTAATAGACGATGCAGAGCATCAGGAAGCCTGAAAGCCAGGTGAAATAGCTCTCATATTTGAACCACGTCAGGTGCTCGGGCATCGTGGCCGGCGCCACCAGATATTTCTGGATGTGGTAGAAACCGCCGCCATGCACCTGCCATTCCTCGCCGTAGGCGCCGGGCGGAAGATGCGGGCGCTTCACCAGCCCAAGATCAAGCGCGATGAAATAGAAAGACGAGCCGATCCAGGCAATGGCGGTTATGACGTGGAACCAGCGGGCAGCAAAGGCCAGCCATTCCCACGCTATGGCGTATTCATACATTCAGGTCCCCTTTTCTTCCTCCGACTCGACACCTTGCAAAATGTTGGGCGCAGAGGGAAGCGGAGTTTGAGCGAGGGACTACTTTTCGTATTATCACACACTTCCGTGACCGATATACTGCCGCTCTTGTCGAGCGTTAAGTTCGCCATAGATCAAAATCGGACGCTTTTTTCAGCGCCGTCGGCGATAAACGGGCAGCGGAGCCCCCGGTTCGCCGCATCGTCGGAGATTTGCCCATGCGTGGTATACTGGCGTTTGCACTATTCCTCTTCGCAACTTCCGCCATGGCGCACGATGCGCCCTCCGGCTGGTCCTACGATCCTTATTGTTGCAACGGTGACAGCAAGACCGGTGATTGCGAGATGATCCCCTCGCGCACGGTTACCGTTATCCCGGGCGGCTATCGGATCACACTCTATCCCGGAGATCATCGCTACGTGACGCACGCCCATATCTTCACGCTGCCACAGCGCAAGACGATGCGTTCGCCGGACGGAGCCTATCATCTCTGTCTGTTTCCGGACGAGAACACGCCGCGCTGCTTCTATGCGCCGGATATGGCCTATTGAACGACGCCTATTCCAGCGGCATGCCGAACTCGCCGAGTATCCAATTCCGGAAAACGCGGATTCTTGGCATGTGACGTCTGTTTTCGGGATAGGCGAGCCAATAATTCGAGCCATCGTTGCAGAGGATATCGAAGGGCTGGACAAGCCGGCCGGCGGCTAGGTCGTCGGCATAGAATTCAGGCGTCAGGACGGCGACGCCTTGTCCGGCGATGGCGGCGCTTGCTTCGAAGGATTGTGCCCCAAGCCTGCTTCTCGGCCGGCCTTGCAGGCCGGGATCCGGAACCCCAGCCGCTTCGAACCATTGCACCCACCACGGGTCGCCGGCATCGATGATCCGAAGTTTGAGAAGATCGGCCGGCGTATGGACGCCGCCGATGCTGGCTCCGAGCGCTGGGCTCAGCATGGGCGTGAAGTTCATTTTCATCAAAAGATGCGCGCGCAGCCCCGGCCAAGTTCCGCGGCCACTGCGAATGGCGATGTCGGACGACTCGCGAGAGAAATCAATGATCTTGTCTGATGTGGCAAGCCGTACCGCGACATTCGGGTGCAGCAGTTGAAATGAGCCCAGGTGGCGAGCAAGCCATTGTGAGGCGAAGGTCGGTGTCGAGTGAATGAGGAGCGTGGTTTCGGCATCGCTGCTGACCGAAGCCATCGCCTCATGCAGCATGCCAAAGGCCTCGCTTACCTTCGGCGCCAAGCGCTGGCCAGCGTCGGTCAACTCGATCTGGCGCGGCCGCCTCAGGAACAGCGGCTCGCCGACATTCTCCTCCAGAAGCTTGATCTGATAGCTGACGGCCGTCTGCGTCATGCCGAGCTCTTTACCGGCGCGCGTGAAACTGCCGTGTCGGGCAGCGGCCTCGAAGACCCGCAGCGCATTCAGCGGAAACTGTTTCGAGAGCTTCATGGATAAGTTCTCTTTATGTATGCAGACGATTGTTCGATTGGAATTTCAGCATTTTCAGCGGCAAACTGCAATCCACATCACCGATTGGATTGAGGTATTGTCATGGATTGCTATGCCGTCGAACAGACGAACGCCGGGCCATCAGCCTTGGCCCGCATGTTGGAAACACTGGCGCAGGTCTTCATGAGGGGCACAGAGCCTTCGCCACACTTGGATCTGGAGGGAATGCCGGATCGGCTTAAGCGCGATCTGGGTTTTCTGGACGGGCGCGAGCCGCGTTATGAGGATGATCGTATGGGGTAAGCCGCGAAGGCCGTCAGCAGCTCGGCGGCCGTCATGGCGGCGATCACTTCCGGACGTTTGTCTTTCACCGTGGCCCCGCCGATCGGCAGCGTCAGTCGCTCAAGCGAGGCCTTGTCGCCGCCTTCGCGGGTCAGCCAACGGGAGAAGGTGGCCCGCTTGGTTGCCGAGCCGATCATGCCGACATAGGCAAGATCGGTGCGAGCGAGCGCTTCCTTGGCGATCAGGAAATCGAGGGCGTGATCATGGGTCAGGATGACGATGGCCGAGCCGGCCGGAATATCTCGCACCAGCGCCTCCGGCATTGGCGAAAGCACAGTTTTCGTCTCTGCCGGCAGGTTTGCCAATTCCTCCTTCCGCGTCTCGATCACCGTCACCGCAAGCGGCAGAGGTGCCAGCGCGGCCGCGAGAGCATGGCCGACATGTCCCGCGCCGAAGAGATAGGTCTCGGGCCGATGTTCCGCTTCGCTGGCCCGTTTGGCTTCGAGTTCTTCGAGCAATTGTGCCGTCATCTTCTGAAAGCACAGTTGCGTGCGACCGCCGCAGCATTGGCCGATCTCCGGCCCAAGCGGGATGTCCATCAGTTCGACGCCGTTGCCCGCCAGCAATTCGCGGGCGTTCTGGATCGCCAAAAATTCGAACTGCCCGCCGCCGATCGTGCCCCAGATGGCACGTTCGGAAACGAGCATGAAGGTGCCAGCCTCGCGCGGCGTTGAACCCTGTGTTTCAACGATCTCGATGAGGATGGAAGAGGGGCGTGTCGCGAGAAATGCGCGGAAGTCGCTCCTGGGTATGACGCCGGAAAGCACTTCGCGGACCGCCATGGTCACATCCCCTTCAGCCGCTCTACCGCCATCAGCACCCGTTCCGGCGTTGCCGGCGCGTCGAGCCGCGGGCAGACGCGGTAGTCCGCGACGCTAGCGACGGCCATGGACAAGGCTTCGAGCACCGAGATGCTGAGCATGAAAGGCGGTTCGCCGACGGCCTTGGAGCGGCCGACGGTGGCCTCGGCATTTTCGGACCATTCGGCAAGGCGGACGTTGAAAATCTTCGGCCGGTCGGAGGCGAGGGGGATCTTGTAGGTCGAAGGCGCGTGCGTGCGCAGCCGCCCCTTGGCGTCCCACCAAAGCTCTTCGGTCGTCAGCCAGCCCATGCCCTGCACGAAAGCGCCTTCGACCTGGCCGATGTCGATCGCCGGGTTCAGCGACCGGCCGACATCGTGGAGGATATCGGTGCGGTCGATCAGATATTCGCCGGTCAGCGTGTCGATCGACACTTCGGAGCAGGCGGCGCCATAGGAGAAGTAATAGAACGGCGTGCCGCGGCCGGCCTTGCGGTCCCAATGGATTTTCGGCGTCTTGTAGAAGCCGGCGGCGGAAAGCTGCACGCGCGCGAAATAGGCCTGCTTGATGAAATCCGGGAAGGGAATTTCCATGTCGCCGACCCGCACCCGGTTCGGCAGGAACTGTATTTCTTCGGCGGCGACGCCCCATTTCTCGACGGCAAAGGCAACCAGCCGCTCCTTGATCTGTCGGGCGGCGTCAAAGGCTGCCATGCCGTTGAGATCGGAGCCGGAGGATGCTGCCGTCGCCGAGGTGTTCGGGACCTTGCCGGTGGTGGTGGCCGTGATCTTCACCCGGTCGATATCCACCTGGAAACTGTCGGCCAGAACCTGCGCCACCTTGGTATAGAGGCCCTGGCCCATTTCCGTGCCACCATGGTTCAGATGGATGGAGCCGTCCTGATAGATGTGCACCAACGCGCCGGCCTGGTTGAAGGCGGTCATGGTGAAGGAGATGCCGAATTTCACCGGCGTCAGCGCGATACCCTTGCGGATGAAGCGGCTGGAGCGGTTGAACTCGATGATGGCGTTGCGCCGCGCCTGATAGTCGGAGCTCTCTTCCAACTCGTCGACGATACGGTGGATGATGTTGTCCTCCACCTCCTGATGATAGGGCGTCAGCGTGCGGCCGGAGCCCGGCTGGCCGTAGAAATTCGCACGGCGGACCTCCAGCGGGTCCTTGCCCAGCGCATAGGCGATCTCTTCGATGAACCGTTCGCCGCCGACCATGCCCTGCGGGCCGCCGAAGCCGCGGAAGGCGGTGTTGGAAACAGTGTGCGTCTTCAGCGGTTTCGAGACGAGATGGACATGCGGATAGAAATAGCTCGAATCCGCATGGAACAAGGCGCGGTCGGTGACCGGGCCGGAGAGATCAGAGGAGAAGCCACAGCGGGCGGCATAGGTCGCGTCGACGGCGTGGATGCGGCCGTCGTCGTCGAAGCCGATCTCGTAATCGACCAGGAAATCGTGGCGCTTGCCGGTGGCAGCCATGTCCTCGTCGCGGTCGGGGCGGAATTTGATGGCGCGGCCAAGCTTTTTGGCGGCGACAGCGGCGAGGGCTGCGAACTGGTTGCCCTGCGTTTCCTTGCCACCGAAGCCGCCGCCCATGCGGCGCACGTTGACGGTGACGGCGTTGGACGGAATGTTGAGCACATGGCCGACGATGTGCTGGATCTCGCTCGGATGCTGGGTGGACGACCAAACGGCAACCTCGTCGTCTTCGCCGGGGATCGCCATGGCGATGTGGCTTTCGAGATAGAAATGCTCCTGGCCACCGATGCGCATCTGCGCCTTGATGCGGTGCTTGGCATTGGCCATCTCGGTTTCCGGCTCGCCGCGCTTCAGGGTCATCGGCTCGTAGACCACCGGTGCGCCATTGGCGAGCGCGCCATCGATGTCGCTCCAATGGGGCAGATCGCGATAGTCGATGTTGGCAAGGCGCGCGGCGCGACGGGCTGCATCGCGGGTCTCGGCGATCACGGCGAAGATCGGCTGGCCGTGAAACTCGACCTTGGTGTCGGCCAGCAGCGGCTCGTCATGCATGCCGTTGGAGCTGGTGTCGTTGGCGCCGGGAATGTCCTTTGCAGTGAACACCCAGACGACGCCCGGATAGGCTTTCACGGCGGAGAGGTCGATGCCGGCGATGTCCGCATGGGCGCGGTCGGAAAGGCCAAGTGCGCCATGCAGAAGGTCCGCCGGCTCCGGCAGGTCGTCGATATAGTCGGCGGCGCCCGTTACATGCTTGTGCGCCGAGTCGTGCTTCAGCGAACCATGCATCGAGCCGTTGATGACCTTGCGTTCTTCGAAGGTGGATTTGTCCATGATTATGCCTCCACCGTTGCGAAGCGCTTCAATTCCTGCGGCGCACCAGCCGTTTCAAGATAGAAGCGGATGAGCAGGTTTTTGGCGGTCAACTGCCGGTATTCGGCGCTGGCGCGCCAGTCGGTGAGCGGTGTGTAATCGGCATCGAAGGCCGAGCGGGCGGCGGTGACCGTTGCTTCCGTCCAGGGCTTGCCGATCAGTTCGGCTTCCACCGTGCGGGCGCGCTTCGGCGTGCCGGCCATGCCGCCGAAGGCGATGCGGATATCGGCGACGTTACCGGCTGCATCCAGTGCCAAGTGGAAAGCGCCACAGAGCGCCGAAATATCCTCATCCCGGCGCTTGGAGATCTTGTAGACGGCGAAATGAATGTCTTCGGCGGGATAGGGCACGAAAATGCTTTCGACGAATTCGCCGGGATTACGGTCCTGCTTGCCGTAATCGATGAAGAAGTCTTCCAACGGCAGCGTGCGGGTGCCGGCAACGGAGCGCAGTTTCACGGTCGCGCCGAGCGCGATCAGTGGCGGCGGCGTGTCGCCGATGGGCGAGCCGTTGGCGATGTTGCCGCCGATCGTGCCCATGTTGCGCACCTGCTCGCCGCCGATGCGGTTGATGAGGTTCGCGATCGCCGGGATCTTTTCGGCCATGGCTGCAAAGGCTTGGGTGTAGGTGACGCCGGCGCCGATGGTGAGGCCGGTGTCTTCCATAACAATCTTTTGCAAGTCCGTCAGATGGTTGATGAATACGACGGGGTCGAGCTTGCGCATCTGCTTGGTGACCCAGAGGCCGACATCGGTGGAGCCGGCAACGACGGTCGCCTTCGGCTCGTCGGCCAACACTTGCGCAAGGGCTGCGACCGAGCCCGGCACGATCAGGCGATCTTCGCCGGAGGCAATGGTGATGGTATCGCCGCCCTGCATGGCCCAGAGGCGGGCGATGATGTCCGCCCTTGTCTTTTCAAGAGGATCGAACAGAGCGCTCGGACGCGCCTGGCTTACCTGTTCGGCCGCCTTGACGATCGGCTCGTAACCGGTGCAGCGACAGAGATTGCCTTGCAGGGCTTTTTCGATCTGTGCCCGGCTCGGCTTTTCGGTCGCGAGCCACAGGCCATAAAGCGACATGACGAAACCCGGCGTGCAGAAACCGCATTGCGAGCCGTGACAGTCGACCATGGCCTGCTGTACGGGGTGTAGCGTGCCGTCCTTGGCGGCCAGATGTTCGACGGTGACGACATGGGTGGCATGCAGCGATCCGACGAAACGGATACAGGCATTGACCGACTCGTAATGCAATCCGCCATCGATCAGCCGGCCGACCAGCACAGTGCAGGCGCCGCAATCGCCTTCCGCGCATCCTTCTTTCGTGCCGGTCAAATGCCGGTTGAGACGCAGAAAATCGAGGAGCGTCTCGGTCGGGCGCAGGCTGGAAAGTGAAATATCCTCGCCGTTGAGGATAAGGCGGATGCTGTCGTTCATGTCGTTCCCAATTATTTTGGTCTTTCAAGGCCGGTCACGGGATAACCCCAGTCCGGACTCTAGAACGAGATAACTTTCCTTCGAACCGTCATCTCGTTCCATCTGTTCGGTTGAGCATAATCTGATCCGAAAACCGCTCCGCACTTTTCGGATCATGCTCGACCGTCTATGGTTATGCCGCAGTCCAGCCACCGTCAATCGAGACGTGCGTGCCGGTGACCTGACGGGCATCGTCGCTGGCAAGATAGATCGACAATGACGCGATTTCTTCGGCCTTGACGAATTCACGCGTCGGCTGCGCCTTGAGGATGACCTCGGTCTTCACCTGCTCTTCGGTCATGCCGCGCGCCTTGGCCGTATCCGGGATCTGCTTTTCGACGAGAGGGGTCAGGACATAGCCGGGGCAGATGGCGTTGACGGTGACGCCGAACTCGGCAAGCTCGAGTGCCGCAGTCTTGGTCAGACCCATAATACCATGTTTTGCCGCGACATAGGCGGATTTGAAGGGCGAGGCGACGAGGGCGTGGGCCGAGGCGATATTGATGATGCGGCCGTATTTCTTCGCCTTCATCAGCGGAATGGCGGCGCGCATCGTATGGAACGAGCTTGAGAGGTTGATGGCAATGATCTGGTCCCACTTCTCGATCGGAAAGTCCTCGATCTTCTCGACATGCTGAACGCCGGCATTGTTGACGAGGACATCGACGCTGCCGAAGGTTGAATTGGCGCTCGCGATCAGGTCGGCGATTTCCGCGGGCTTGGTCATGTCGGCCGGATGGTAGATCACCTTGCCGCCGCCGGAGGCTTCGAGCGTGTTTCTGATGGCATCGATTTCTTCAGGCTTGCCGAAGCCGTTGAGGACGATGTTTTCACCTTTCGCGGCAAAGGCGGTCGCAATGGCGAGGCCGATGCCGCTTGTAGAACCGGTGACAACAACTGTTCTTGCCATGATTTTCTCCTTGGACGGCGCGGCTGTTGTTGCAGCGCAATAGCGGCTTTGAGGTTAGTCTCAAACCGGCGGATATGGCAATCGCATCCCGGCGAGACTCTTTGGAGACAGTTCCCTTCATATATCCGCGAGCTGGAATAAGGAATTTTCGTCAAAAATTTCGTTTTGCTTTCTTTTCACATTCGTTTTGCTGCCGTATCTGTTGTTTCAAGGACAGGAACAATCGGGGAGGAATGCATGAGCGGTTATGTCTTGGCGATCGACCAGGGAACGACGTCGACGCGGGCTATCGTTTTCGACGGTGACATGAAGATTGCCGGCGTCGACCAGAAGGAGTTCACGCAGCACTATCCGAAGCCCGGTTGGGTCGAGCATGATCCGGAGGAAATCTGGGCTTCCGTGGTTGCGACCGTCAATAAGGCGATCAAAGCTGCTGGGATCACCGCAAAGGACATCGCCGCTCTTGGCATCACCAACCAACGCGAAACCGTCGTCGTATGGGACCGCGCGACCGGCAAGCCGATCCACAATGCCATCGTCTGGCAAGACCGCCGCACCGCGAGCTATTGCGACAAGCTGAAGCGGCAGGATCTGGAAAAGCTCTTCACCCGCCACACAGGCCTGCTGCTCGATCCCTATTTTTCCGGCACGAAGCTTTCGTGGATGCTGGCCAATGTGAAGGGCGCCCGCGCGCGTGCCGCCAAGGGCGAACTCTGCTTCGGCACGATCGACACCTTCCTGATCTGGCGACTGACCGGCGGCAAGAGTTTCGTCACCGATGCGACCAACGCCTCGCGGACGCTTATGTACAATATCGGCAGCAATGAATGGGACGAGGATCTGCTCGAGATCCTGCGTGTTCCCGCCGCGATGCTGCCGGAGGTGAAGGACTGCGCGGCCGATTTCGGGATCACCGATCCATCCATCTTCGGGGCGGCAATCCCCATCCTCGGCGTTGCTGGCGATCAGCAGGCGGCGACCATCGGCCAGGCTTGTTTCGAGCGCGGCATGATGAAATCTACCTACGGCACCGGCTGCTTCGCGCTGCTTAACACCGGCACGGACATGGTGCGCTCGAAAAATCGTCTGCTGACCACCATCGCCTATCGGTTGAACGGCGAGACGACCTATGCGCTGGAAGGCTCGATCTTCATCGCGGGCGCGGCCGTGCAATGGCTGCGCGACGGACTGAAGGCGATCAAGCGCGCTTCCGATTCCGATGGGTTTGCGGAAAAGGCTGATCCGATGCAGGAGGTTTATCTCGTGCCGGCCTTCACCGGTCTCGGCGCGCCGCATTGGGATCCGGATGCGCGCGGTGCGATCTTTGGGCTGACGCGCAATACCGGCCCCGCGGAAATCGTTCGCGCTGCGCTGGAGGCGGTCTGCTATCAGTCGCGCGACCTGCTGGACGCCATGCACAAGGATTGGAAGAGCGGCAGCGGCAAGGAGACCGTTTTGCGGGTCGACGGTGGCATGGTCGCTTCCGACTGGACGATGCAGCGGCTCGCCGACCTGCTGGACGCGCCCGTCGATCGCCCCACCATCCTGGAAACCACCGCGCTCGGTGCCGCCTGGCTTGCCGGCAGCCGTGCCGGTGTCTGGCCCGACCGCAAGAGCTTTGCCAAGGCCTGGGCTCGCGACCGGCGCTTCGAGCCCGATATGGACGAGAAGACGCGAAGCGCGAAGCTCAAGGGATGGAAGAACGCCGTGGCGCGCACCTTGAGTGCGGGTTGAAGGCGGCAGAAGCCAGCCGGCAGATCACCTACGGTTTGATTATGTAAGATAATTTTATTTTCCTAATGTAGTTCGAAGCGGTGATAGTGCGCCCTTCGAGTGGGGGGCTGGATTCGACTGTTTTCCGATGAACGCCTTTTGGGGACATCAAGGCGAGGCATGGCTGCTAATTATACGGAATTGAAGAGACACCTTTATCGGAGTGTCAAATACTGGCTTTGCCGGCCGAAACCTCCGACGCTGGCCGAGCCTTTCTGCGGACCCGTTCTTGTGGTCGGATCGGCGCCGGTGTCTCATAAGCCCGCGGATTTCGACGAGACCTTCAAGGTTATCACCATCAACGGCTCTCAGGTCGTCACCAAGGCATGGGGCATTGAGGTGCCGGATGTCTCGTTCGTTCAATTCAACCAGATCGAGGGGACGAATACGAACGCCGTCGAAGTGCGCCGCGTTCTCAATGGCGAGCGCACGAAGAAGCTTTACATTCTCCTGTGGCGAAAGAGCCGTGAGCGGCTGGAGAATGGGCTGAAGGCCTTCAAGTACCAATATGACGATCTTGAAATCGTCGACCGCTATAAGCGGATGGCGCTTCTCGACCGGATCGGCGGCGTAAAATGCAGCGAACTGGGTGCGGATGACAAATGTTCGAACGGTATCAATGCGGTACTTTTCGCGCTCTATAACGGTGCGACGGCGGTGATCATTACCGGCATCAATCCAGCTTCCGGCGGTCACATTTACAACCAGGTCAATCTGGCCCGGCTGCATATTCAAAAGGACAGGGAAATTCTGTTGCGGTTGATGGAGCAGGGTTACCCCGTCTTTACGGCCGATCCAACCGTATCGGAATCCCTCGGATTGCCTTTGTGGCAGGGCAAGGCGTCGGCCCGGCGGGAGACGCAAGCCTCCGCGAATGCTGAAGGGCTGACCTCCAAAGGGGCTACTCACTTGACTCCATCGCTGCGTTGATCGCGCAATCATTCGTCTTTCCGGCGAATGAGGAGATCAGCCATGGTGTCCGTGACCGTTGAATTGCGCAATGTGGAGGATACGCAGGCGGCACTGGGCTGGGCCAGCGGCCATACGCTTGCCGTCGACCGTCCGCCAGGCCGTGCCGGCGGGCAGGGGCTCGGCTTCAACGGCGCCCAACTGCTGGGATTGGCGATCGGCGGATGTTTCTGCAACGACCTGTATTACATCGCAGCCGAAATGGGTGTCGGCTTGCGAAAAATCGCGATCTCCGTGCGGGTGGAACTCGAGAGCGATCTGTCGTTTACCAAGGCAGCGATGATGACGGTATCCTGCGAAACGCTCGATGGTTCCGATCCGCAGCCGGTGATCGATGAAGCCAAGGCGAGATGCATGGTCAGCAATTCCCTGAAGAGGGGAATTCCGGTCTCAATCCAGGCGGCCGCGTGATGCGCAGCCAGAGGCTAACGCCCATCAGCGTTCCATGCCAAAATCCCCGCATGGAATCACCCGATCGCGCCGAAACCGATCTCGTCCTGACGCCGCCGCTGCTCCGGCTGGGCGATAAAATCCGTTTTGTTTCGCCCGCAAGCCCGCCCGACAGGGACCTCATTTTGAAGCAGGTGGAGATACTGAAGGAGTGGGGGCTCAACGTCGATTTCGGCGAACATGCGTTTTGCAAGCACGACTATCTTGCCGGAACCGACGAGGAGCGGCTGGCGGATTTCAATGCGGCGCTTCGTGATCCGGAGGTTCGGGCGATTTTCGCTACGCGCGGCGGCAAGGGGTCTTACCGTATCGCCGACCGGCTGGATTTCGAAGCCGTCCGGCGTGATCCCAAGTTTCTCGTCGGTTTCAGCGATATCACCATACTGCATCTCAGCCTGTGGATGCACTGCCGGCAGGTGGGTGTCCACGGCGCGCTTTTCGTCGGTGACGGCGAACAGGAGGTCAGTTTGGAAACCAGCTTGTCCCTTCGCCGGGTGCTGATGACATCAGAGGACATCGTCATTCGCGCGCGCCCGGAGGAACCGACGGTGGCGCTGACGACCGAGGGTACGGTTACCGGACGCTTGATCGGCGGCAATCTCGATATGGTCGCAACAGCCGCCGGCTGGGCTCTGCCGGATCTGCGCGGTGCCATCCTGTTGCTCGAAGCGGTCAACATGTACCGCGGGCAGGTCGACCGGCAATTGACGATGCTGCGCAAGGCGGGGCATTTGAACGGTCTGGCGGGCGTTGCGGTCGGCCAGTTCACCCGCTTCGAATTCGATCGCCGCTTCTCGGTCATCGATATCTTGCGTGAGCATCTCGATGCGCTCGGCGTGCCGGTCCTCGGCGGCCTGCCGCTGGGGCATGGGCACAGCCCGCTGAACGTACCGATCGGCGCGGCTGCCATTCTCGATGCGAAAGCGGGGACGCTGACGGTCCGCCGCGGTGATGCATAGCTTTCTGCTGCGATAATTTTTTGACGCGGCTTGTCGGCGCGGGCGATACTCCCTCGTCTTACATGAGAAGGAGGTCCTCATGCTCTACGCGATCCTATGCTACAACGACGAAGACGCCGTATTTTCCTGGTCCAAGGAGGAGGAAGAGGCGACGATGGACCGGTTGCTGGCGGTGCAGGCGCCGCTTGGCGAAGCCGGCAAGCTCGGTCCGGTCGCGCGGCTGATGCCGACGACGGCGGCAACGACGCTGCGCAAGGGCAAGAACGAACCCCTCGTCATCGACGGACCTTTTGCAGAAACGAAGGAACAATTGCTCGGCTTCTACGTCGTCGACTTTGAGACGCTTGACGAAGCGATTGAATTTTCAAAGAAACTGGCCATCGCCAATCCCGGCGCCGGTTCCTATGAAATCCGCCCGCTTTATGTCTTTAGACCAGGGACGATCGCAACATGACGGACCTCGCCTGGATCGATATCGCATTCACCAATGCCCGGCCGCAGGTGCTCGGCGCGTTGCTGCGGTATTTCCGTAATCTCGATATTGCCGAGGAGGCGTTTCAGGAGGCTTGTCTTAGAGCTTTGAAGACATGGCCGGATAAGGGGCCGCCGCGCGATCCCGTCGCCTGGCTAATCTTCGTCGGCCGCAACAGCGGCATCGACGCCGTGCGCAAACAGTCGAAGACGCAGGGCTTGCCGGATGAGGAGGTGATCTCCGATACCGGCGACGCCGAAAGCGATATTGCCGAGCGGCTCGACGGCTCCAACTATCGTGACGATATTCTGCGATTGCTGTTCATCTGCTGTCATCCCGACCTGCCGGCGACGCAGCAGATCGCATTGGCGCTGCGCGTCGTCTCCGGCCTTTCGGTGACCCAGATCGCCCGTGCCTTCCTCGTCAGCGAAAGCGCGATGGAGCAACGCATCACCCGCGCCAAGGCGCGTGTTGCGGCCGCCGGCGTGCCTTTCGAGACGCCGGGTGCGGTCGAGCGGGCCGAGCGCGTGGCGCTTGTCAGCGCCATGATCTATCTCATCTATAACGAGGGTTATTCCGCCGGCGGACCGGGCCGCGAGGCGTCCGCCTTTGCCGATGAGGCAATCCGGTTGGGTCGGTTGTTGCTGCGCATCTTTCAGGCGGAACCTGAGATCATGGGTCTGCTGGCGCTGATGCTGCTGCAGCAATCGCGGAATGCTGCCCGCTTCGATGCGGACGGCCAGATCATTCTACTGGAGGACCAGGACCGGTCGCTCTGGAACCGCCAATTGATCGATGAGGCGCTTGCTCTGCTCGACAAGGCAATCCGCCATCGCCGCCCCGGACCCTACCAGCTTCAGGCCGCCATCGCCGCGCTGCATTCGCGCGCCAAGCGAGCCGAGGATACGGATTGGGCGGAAATCGATCTGCTCTATCAAACGCTGGAGCGGCTGCACCCGTCGCCAGTCGTGACGCTGAACCGCGCCGTCGCAGTTGCCAAGCTTAAAGGGCCGGAGGAGGCGCTGGCCTTGGTCGAGGCGCTCACGGATAAACTCGATGGCTATTTCTATTTTCACGGGCTTCGGGGCGGTCTTCTTGCCCAATTAGGGCGGCCGCGTGAGGCGCACGTTGCCTTCGACCGTGCAATCGCGCTGGCCCATTCGCCCGCCGAAGCCGCCCATATCCGTCATCAGCTCGACCGCCTCAGCGCCGCGGTTCCGGCAATTGCAAAATAATCAAAAAATCCGTCCTTCCATGTCGGGAAGAGGCTGACGTCAACGTCCTTGAGACATAGGCCGATCAGGCCGTTTCACGCGAAAGAAAGGAACACGCCGTGACCGAACAGAATGCACGCCTCGAACTTTCTCTTACCCGCATCATCGATGCTCCGCGCGAGAAGATCTATCGATGCTGGACGGAAGCGGACCTTGTGAAGCAATGGTTTGCGCCGCTGCCCTGGACGATTTCGGCGGCCGAACTCGACGTTCGCGCCGGCGGCACAAGCTCCATCACCATGCGCAGTCCGGACGGGGAGGAGTACCCGAACGTCGGCGTCTATCTCGAGGTCGTTCCGAACGAGCGGATCGTGTTCACGGATGCCTTCACCAGCGCGTGGGTACCCTCGGCCAAACCCTTCATGGTGGGCACCATCCAGCTCGACGATCTCGGCAATGGCAAGACACGCTATACCGCGACGGTCCTGCATTGGACGGCGGAGGATCGCGAGGCGCATGAGAAGATGGGGTTTCACGAGGGGTGGGGCCAGTGCACCGACCAGCTCGCGGCGCTGGCGTCGAAGATCTGAATTGTTGATTCAATTCCGGGGGATACAGCAATGTTTTATGCAATGGAATCACCATCCAGTTCTCGGGTGCAGCGTGTGGCCGGCACGATCCTCAGCGGCCTGATCGTCGCCTTTCTTGTTTTTGACGGCGCGATCAAGCTCATTCCTTTGCCTGTGGTTACGGAGACTATGGAAGCTCTCGGCTATTCCGCCGATCCGGCATTGGCGCGGCTGCTCGGTGCCATCACGCTTCTTTGCGCAGTTCTATACGCCATTCCCCAGACATCGGTTCTCGGCGCGATCCTTCTCACCGGTCTGCTCGGTGGGGCGATGGCGACGCATCTCAGGGTCGGCAGCCCGGTGTTCTCGCATCTGCTGTTCGGTTTCTACCTCGGCGTCATCGCCTGGGGCGGACTTTATCTTCGCTATGAAGCGGTTCGGAAAATGATTCCGTTCCTGCGTTGAAGCTGTTGATTTTGGATTCGATTTGCTATGCCTCGCTGCCACATCTATTTGTGGAGCGAGCCATGCCGCAAGTCACCATCGCACCAGTCAGGCAATCCGATGCTGGCGAACTGATCGCGGCGAATATAGCGAGCCGCGCTTATCATACGCCATGGGCCTATCCCTTCCTGGATCGGGATGGCTTCGATGCCTGGTTCGGGCAAACCGTGACCGGATCCAATATCGGCCTGGTTGCGCGCGATGCCGGTTCGGGCGGTATCGTCGGAGTGGTCAATATCAGCCAGGTGGTTTGGGGCGGTTTCCGCAGCGCCTTTCTCGGCTATCACGGCATGGTGGCCTTTGCCGGCCAGGGTTTCATGACCGAGGCACTACGTCTGGCAGTCGCCCATGGTTTCGACGATATCGGCCTGCATCGGCTGGAGGCTAATATTCAGCCCGCGAACCATGCCTCCATCGCCTTGGTGCAAAGGCTCGGCTTCCGCAAGGAAGGTTTCTCACCCAAATATCTGAGGATCGGCGGCGTCTGGTGCGACCATGAACGCTGGGCGTTGCTGTCGGACGATCCGCGCCTTTGATGTCCAGCATCAAGGGCTTCCGATGTCGATTCCGAAGCGGCGGACAAGCTGTTGAATTCGGATTCGAATTAGAGGCTTAGTATCAACATTGTCGAACAAACCGTTCGACAATTCATATTTGCGGTATCAGCCTTGCCTTCCTATTTCGTCCGTCAATGACAGATGGGATTTTTATCATGGAACTTGGTCTCTATACCTTCGCGGACGTCGATCCCAATCCCGCCCTCAACAAGGGTGCGGAAGCGGCGCGTCGCCTGAAGAATTTGATCGCGGAGATCGAGCTGGCCGATCAGGTCGGTCTCGATGTCTTCGGGCTCGGCGAGCATCATCGCCCGGATTACGCAGCATCGGCTCCGGCCGTCGCCCTTGCGGCGGCTGCGGCAAAGACGAAGAACATCCGGTTGACCAGTGCCGTGACGGTGCTGAGTTCGGACGATCCGGTGCGCGTATTCCAGCAGTTTTCGACGCTCGACCTCATTTCCAACGGCCGCGCCGAGATCATGGCGGGACGAGGCTCGTTCATCGAGTCCTTCCCGCTCTTCGGTTACAATCTCGAAGATTACGACCAGCTTTTCGAGGAAAAGCTCGACCTGCTGTTGGCGATCCGTGAGAGCGAACAGGTGAATTGGACAGGCGAACTCCGCCCACCGATCCATGGGCGAGGGGTCTATCCCCGACCGCTGCAGGATCCCTTGCCGATCTGGGTGGCAGTCGGCGGCACGCCGCAGTCAGTTGCGCGCGCCGGTGCCCTTGGTCTGCCGATGGCACTTGCCATCATCGGCGGCGAGCCGCGCCGGTTTGCGCCGCTCATCGATCTCTACCGCGAGGCCGCCCGCCGCGCCGGGCAGGATGCAGCCAAGCTAAAAACCAGCATCAATGTTCACGGCTTCGTAGCCGGTACGACTGAGGCCGCCGCCGATCAGTTCTATGGCCCGCAGGCCGAGGTGATGAACCGGATTGGCCGCGAGCGCGGCTGGGGACCGACGAGCCGGGCACATTTCGACCAATCGCGCGGGCCGCATGGTGCGCTCTTCGTCGGCGATCCCGAAGTGGTGGCGCAGAAGATCGTCGCTCATCACAAGCTGTTCAAGAATGATCGCTTCCTGCTGCAGATGGCGATCGGCACAATGCCGCATGAGCAGATCATGCGCGGGATCGAGCTTTACGGCACGAAAGTCGCGCCGCTTGTCAGAAAGGCATTGACTGAAGAAAGCGAAGAGGCGAAAGCGACGGCTTGAACGCCTGTCCGAACAGACGCATGCTATCCGGAAGCTTTGAATGATCATCTCGAACGACGACGAACTGACCAAGCTGAAAGAAATCGGCCGCATCTGCGCCAACGCCATACAGGCGATGGCTGCGGCGCTGGAGCCGGGCATCACCACACTGGAACTCGACAATATTGGCCGCAAGGTGCTGGACGATGCCGGCGCCCGCTCGGCGCCGGAACTTGTTTACAAATTTCCCGGCGCCACCTGCATCAGCGTCAATGAGGAAGTGGCGCATGGCATTCCCGGTCCGCGGGTGATCCAGGCCGGCGATCTCGTCAATCTCGATGTTTCCGCGGAGAAGGATGGTTTCTTCGCCGATACCGGCTCGTCCTTTGCCGTGCCGCCGGTCAAGCCGAAGATCGAACGTCTTTGCCGCGACGGCAAGCGGGCGCTCTGGGTTGGGCTGAACCAGGTGCGCAGCGGCGCGCCTTTCTCGAAGATCGGCCACGCCGTTGGTGCTTTCGCCCAGAAGAACCGTTATACGCTGATCGCCAATCTTGCGAGCCATGGCATCGGCCGTTCGCTGCATGAGGAACCGGCGGAAGTGTCTACCTGGGCTGATCCGGACGAGACCCGCATCATGCAGGACGGCCTCGTCTTCACCGTCGAGCCGTTCCTATCGCTCGGCGCAAGCTGGGCGGAGGGCGGCGATGATGCCTGGACGCTCTATGCCGATCCGCGCGCGCCCACGGTTCAGTTCGAGCATACCGTCGTCGCCACCCGCAACGGGCCTGTCATCCTGACCTTGGCGGACAACTAAGCGGCTAGACCTTAGTCTTCCGCCTTCGTCTCGCCGCGGATGATATCGGCGGCGGCGCGTTCGAGAATTGCGGCGATGCGCGCGCCTTCAGCCTTGCTCCATGGATATTTCGAGCGCAGCGCCGAGCGCAGAAGCTGGCGTGCGAGGTGAACATCGCCGGCATCGCGGCCGAACGGGCCTTCGCGGCCTTCATCGTCGCCGGCATCTTCGCCGCCAAAGACGCGCCTGACATGCGCCATCTTCTCGCCAATGGCGCTGAGCTTGGCGAGCGTCGCCTCGACCAGCGCCTGGTTTTCCTCGACGCGCTTCTGACCGTTTTCAGTGATGCGGTAGAGTTTCTTCGTGCCGCTCGCTTCGACTTCGGCCAGGCCCGTCTCTTCCAGGTAGGTGAGGGCGGGGTAGATGACGCCGGGGCTCGGCACATAGAAGCCGCCGGAGCGCTCTTCCAGGGTCTTGATCAGTTCATAGCCATGCCGCGGCTGCTCGGAAAGCAGGGCGAGAATGATGAGCTGCAGATCAGCGGCATCGAATTTTCGGCCGGTGCGAAAGCCGCCGCCGAACATGCCGCCCTTGAAGCCTCTCATGAAGTCTCTCCTGTGCCTCCCGTGTGAATCACGGCTTTCGCCATGTCGTAGGATATATGCCTCGATGGTGTCAAAGCTATCGCCGCACATGCGATCTCTAAAGCCTCTCATAATGTATCTCCTTTGATGACGAGGGTTTATATCGTTCGTCATGTCGTACGATATATATCGTAAGATAGAATTCTGCAAGAGGGCACGGGATTTTTGCAGTGAAGGGGTTGCCGGATCTCTGAACGGCGACAGGGTGGCCTTCCTAAAAAGGGAAACCGTGGCTGAACAATCGCATCACGATCATGGGATAAGCGATTACATCTATGTAAGAATAAGCCAAGGCCGGTTGCCGCCTCCAGCGAAGTGCCTTAGGTTCGCCGCGAATAAACGTCATTGCGGTCGCTGACCCAATCAAGAAAGCTTGCCTCCCGTGTTTCACTCTTTCTTCCCCCAGCCAAAGCTGTTCTTCACCTCGATGGTGGTCTGGACGATTCTCTGCATAGCAGTCTGGTATGCGTCTCTTTCCGATTTGGGGACGCATCTCGGTTTCGTCATGCCTGCGGAAGGGCAGGAGCCCTATGACCTCAGCTATTTCGTGTTGTGGGGGAATCTCTGGTTCTACGGGTTTTTCTTTTTATGCACCGCGATTTTCTGCGGGGCATGGCACATCAAAGCCTGGGATCATCCCTGGAAGCTCTGGTCGATCTGGGGCTCGGCGCTGATCATTCTGGTCACCTATTTCGGTGTCCAGGTGTCCGTCGTCGTCAACAACTTCCGCCGTCCTTTCGGTGACCTCCTGCAGGCTGCGCTCACGAAACAGCCTGGGGTGACGGTGGAGAGCTTCTACACGTTGATGATAATCTTCGCGCAGATCGCCTTCCTCAGCATGTTCGTCTCCATCCTGACGGATTTCTACACCAGCCATTATATCTTCCGCTGGCGTACGGCGATGAACAGCTTCTACATGTCGAAATGGGAAAAGCTGCGTCACATCGAAGGCGCTTCGCAGCGTGTGCAGGAAGATACGATGCGTTTTTCCAGCACCCTGGAAGGATTGGGCATCAGCCTGATCAACTCGGTGATGACGCTGATCGTGTTTCTGCCGATTCTGCTTGCGCTTTCGAGCTATGTCACCGAACTGCCGATCATCGGCAAGATTTCCCATTCGCTCTTCTGGCTGGCGCTCTTCTGGTCGGCTTTCGGCACGGTGTTGCTGGCGGTTGCCGGCATCAAGCTGCCCGGCCTGAATTTTAAGAACCAGCGTGTGGAAGCAGCTTACCGCAAGGAGCTCGTTTACGGCGAAGACAATGGCGAGCGTGCGCAGCCGGCGACCGTCGGAGAGCTCTTCGCGAATGTCAGGCGGAACTATTACCGCATTTACTTCCACTACGTCTATTTCAACGTCGCCCGCTATTTCTATCTGCAGGCGGACTCGATGTTCGTGTTGTTCATGCTGGTTCCGACCTTTGTCGCCGGCGCGATCACCTACGGCATCTATCAGCAGATCGCGACCGCCTTTGGCCAGGTCAGCAATTCGTTCCAGTATCTCGTCAACTCCTGGACGACGATCATCGAGCTCCTGTCGATCCACAAGCGCCTCAAGGCTTTCGAAGCGGCGATCGATGATGAGCCGTTACCGAAGATCGACCAGACTTATCTGGAGCGTGAGACCGGCATCGTGCATGTCGATGGGTAATGAAACAAGGAAAAGGCTCCGGAAGCGGAGCCTTTTTCAATGATACCAATGGCGGGAAATTGGGAGCGTTAGGCTAATCGAGGAGCCTCCGCTTGCCGCACCACCGGCCTTAGCTTTGCTCGGGCTCGCCCAACCGCTCCTCACCCCTGTTGCGCTTTGCCTCGCGCCGCGATCAATGGGATCGCCTGGGAATAGCTGACGCAGGCAACGCCGTCCTTGTGGCAGACGTCGCTGACGAAGCGATCAAGCGCGCGCCAATAGGCGCCGTCGTTCATTTCGACGAAATGGAAGCCGAGCTGCAGCGGGATGCGGTCGCCATTATATTGCTTGGCGAAGGCGGCTTCGAATGCATCGAAGGTGCGGTCTTCGAAGGACTTGGAATCCGCCTTGTCTTCGACGCCCTTGGAATGGTGAACATAGAGATTATAGTCCATGCCGATCACCGGATGGTGGTCCGGACCCTCAGGGATCAGCGGCAGGCCAAAGCGGTAGATGCCGTCGACCACCTGCGGCAATGCCGGGCCTTTGGTCACCAGGCTGGCGTCGTACTGGAAACCCACGGCCTTTTCGGCGGGCATCAGGCCGTCGCTGGTCGAAAGATAGGGCGCGCGGAAACCTTTGACGTCTTTCGTCGCAAATTCCTGCCAGCCCGGTGGTTCCTTGTCCGCTTCGCCGACGTTCTTCCAGGCATCGCGTAGCGCGATGCGGGCATTCATGAATTCCTGCTGCCAGTCTGCCGATGTCCATGCTTTGCCGTCGAAATGGCCGCAGGCGTGGCTGGAAATATCGTGGCCTTCGAGATGTGCGCCCCAGATATTGGCGATACGCGTGTGCACGTCGTCCTCGCTCTTGGCGAAACCGACATTCGATTTGCCGGCTCTCTGTCCCGGCGCCTGATAGACCTTGGCCTGATCGCGGTTCATCAGGAAGGTGCAGGACAGGAAGTAGGTGAAATGTGCGCCGTTGCGCGAAGCGATCTCGCGGCTCTTCGTCCACAGCGCATTGTCATGTGCGCCGTCGAAAGAGATCATTACCAATTGCTTCGGCTTTTCTTGAGCCTCGGCAATTGCCGGCAAGGCAAAGGAGAGGGCGAGGGAGGTGAAAGAGACAAAACGAAACATGGGCACCGTGAAAATTGTGGAGGTGGGCATGATCTTGTCCGTAATCCGCTTCACGCTTTTCGCAGCGTGAACATGCGGTTCGGGAGAGATGCTTAGCTTTCTTGCCTCCCTGCCGGTCAAATGCGGCAAAGCTGCGGTCCCGCTGGCAATTTTTCGCCATAGTCGATACTGGTGTCTCTATAAGACACGAACAGGATTTCACTCATGTCACTGCTCATCCTTGGCATCATCCTTTTCCTTGGTATTCATCTGATCCGCGTCGTGATACCCGGCTTCCGCCGCTCGATGATCGAGAGTCTCGGCGAGGGCGGCTGGAAGATCGGATATTCGATTGCCAGCATCGTCACGCTGATTCTATTGATCTACGGCTTCGGGCAAGCGCGCGATTCGACCCCGATCTGGTCTCCGCCATTCTGGATGAGCCATATCACCATCCTGCTAATGCTTTTTGCACTGATCTGTCTTGTCGCCTCTCTGCTGCCGGCAGGGCATATCGCGGTCAGGACGAAGCATCCGATGGTGCTGTCGGTGAAGATCTGGGCCTTCGCGCATCTGCTTTCCAATGGCGATGGCGCCGCCATGCTGTTGTTTGCCGCCTTCCTGGCCTGGGGCGTTATCATGCGGATATCGCTGAAGCGGCGCGAACGCGCGGGCGAGATTTCCCTGCGGCCCTTCGTTTCGGCGAAATACGATCTTTATGCCATCGTCATCGGCATCGTGGTCTGGGGATTGATCATTTGGAAGCTGCACGCGTGGATTATCGGGGTTTCGCCGCTCGTTATGTGACGATTTCTGCCATTCCCCCTTACAACGGCCGCAAAATGGAGTAGAAGGCCCCACTACCCATAAGCTCTTTGCAATATTTTGGCCTGGGCCGGAGACGAGAATGGCATTCAACGACGATAGCTTCATCCGCGAGGTGAACGAGGAACTGCGTTCGGACCAGTTGCGGTTCGTATGGCGCCGTTTTGGCCGGCTTATCATCGGTGCTGCCGTGCTCATCGTTCTCGGCACTGCGGCCTTTAGCGGCTACCGCTACTGGTCGGGTCGTCAGGCCGGCAGCAGCGGCGATCAGTTCATCGCCGCGTTGACGCTGGCTGACCAGAACAAGACGGACGATGCGCTGGCTGCATTGGCCGCCATCGAGAAGAGCGGCAGCGGTTCTTATCCGCTGCTGGCGCGCATGCGCGCCGCTACGCTGCAGGCGCAGAAGGGCGATACGGCCGGCGCGATCGCCGCCTTCTCGGCGATCGGCAAGGAATCCGGCGTTCCGGCCGTTATCCAGGATGCGGCTCGCCTGCGCGCTGCTTATTTGCTTGTCGATACGGGCACGTACGACCAAGTTGCCGCGGAAGCCCAGGAACTGGCCGTGCCGGCCAATGCCTTCCGGCATTCCGCACGTGACGTGCTCGGTCTTGCTGCCTACAAGGCCGGCGATTTTGCCAAGGCGCGTCAATGGTTCCAGGCGATCGTCGACGATCCCCAGAGCCCGCGCAATGTCGGCAACCGCGCCCAGATGCTGCTTGATCTCATTACCGCATCCGGCAAGGCACCGGTCGCGAAAGGCTGAAGGGTAAATCACTAAATGAGTTTCACGGTTGCGATCGTCGGTCGCCCGAATGTCGGTAAGTCCACTCTTTTCAACCGTCTGGTTGGCAAGAAGCTGGCGCTTGTCGACGACACGCCGGGTGTGACGCGCGACCGCCGTCCCGGCGATGCGCGCCTCGTCGATCTTCGTTTTCGCATTGTCGATACCGCTGGTCTTGAAGAAGCCGGCGAGGAGACGTTGGAAGGCCGCATGCGCGCCCAGACGGAGGCTGCGATCGACGAAGCCGATCTGACGCTCTTCGTCGTCGACGCCAAGATGGGCCTGACACATGTCGACAAGGCGCTGGCCGAAATGCTGCGCAAGCGCGGACGCCCGGTGGTGCTCGTCGCCAACAAGTCGGAAGCACGCGGTTCGGATAGCGGTTTCTACGATGCTTTCACGCTCGGCCTTGGCGAGCCTTGCCCGATCTCTGCCGAACATGGCCAGGGCATGATGGATCTGCGCGATGCCATCGTCGAGGCGCTCGGCCATGAGCGCGCCTTTCCGCCCAGGGATGATGAGGCGGAGACGAATGTCAACATTCCGCGTCCTGCCGTCGGCGAAGACGGTGAAGAGATCGACGAGGAGCCGGCCTATGACGACACGCGGCCGCTGCGTGTCGCGATCGTCGGCCGCCCGAATGCTGGCAAGTCGACCCTGATCAATCGCTTCCTTGGTGAGGACCGGCTGCTGACCGGTCCGGAAGCCGGAATTACCCGCGACTCGATCTCGGTCGATTGGAGCTGGCGCGGCCGCACCGTGAAAATGTTCGATACCGCCGGCATGCGCCGCAAGGCCAGGGTGACCGAAAAGCTCGAAAAGCTCTCCGTCGCCGATGCGTTGCGCGCCATTCGTTTCGCGGAAACCGTGGTCATCGTCTTCGACGCCACCATTCCCTTCGAGAAGCAGGATCTGCAGATCGTCGATCTCGTCGTCCGCGAGGGCCGGGCCGCCGTGCTTGCCTTCAACAAGTGGGACATGATCGAGGATCGCCAGGCGGTGCTTGCCGATCTGCGCGAAAAGACCGATCGGCTGCTGCCGCAGGCTCGCGGCATTCGCGCCGTCCCGATTTCCGGTCAGACGGGCGAGGGGCTGGATCGCTTGATGCAAGCGGTCGTCGATACCGATAAGGTTTGGAACAAGCGCGTGTCCACCGCAAGGCTCAATCGCTGGCTGGAGACGCAGCAGGTCCAGCATCCACCACCGGCGGTTTCCGGCCGGCGCATCAAGCTGAAATACATGACCCAGGTGAAGGCGCGCCCGCCGGCCTTCATGATTTCCTGTACGCGCTCGGATGCGCTGCCGGAATCCTATGTGCGCTACCTGATCAACGGCCTGCGCGAAGATTTCGCCATGCCGGGCGTGCCGATCCGCATCCATTTCCGCTCGTCGGAAAATCCGTACGAGAGCAAAAAGAAGCGGTGACGGCCCAGGGGATCAGTGGCTGAGGGATCAGGCCGCGTTCTTGCTCAGTGCTTCGCGCAGCTTAATGATTTCCACTTTCAACCGCGTCAGCTCGTTCGCCGTCGTATCCGATGCATCGAGAATGCAGGCGGGAATGCCTGTGGCTTTCTTCTTCAAAGCCGTGCCTTCGCTCGTCAGGCGGATCAGCACCTGGCGTTCATCTTCCTTGCTGCGGGTACGCCGGATGAAGCCGGCGGCTTCCAGGCGCTTCAGCAGCGGCGTCAGCGTACTTGATTCCAGAAAAAGCTTTTCGCCGATGCCGCCGACGGTCTGGCCATCCTCCTCCCACAACGTCACCATGACGAGATATTGCGGATAGGTGAGGTTCAGCTCGTCGAGCATGGGCTTGTATAGCCGATTCATCGCATGGTTCGCCGAATAAAGGGCGAAGCATATGAAAGTATCCAGTTTCAGCGGGTCGTCTGTCATGTTTAGCACTCCATAAGCGACTTTACTTAAATCGTGCGATAAATAATCGTATACATAAAAATGCATGACAGCTATGCATTTTCTTGATTTTAGCGATAAAGAGTCCTGCGCAATGTAAGTTGCCTTGGAGAGCCGGCCACGCGGTTCGCGGATGGTCACCAACATTGGTGCCGATGCCAAGTCTGTGGCGGAACATGCCAAAGAATTCAATGTTGTGACGTTCGCGGATGAAGGCAAAACGTCGCTATGCGTGCCAGTGAACGCGGTGGACCGGCTAACTGTTCCCTCGCCGCATTGCGCAATATGACGTCACGCCTGCGCCGGCCAGAGCCGGTTGCGATGCGAACCTCATTCCTTGTCAGCTAAAGATCGAAGAGAATCGTGAATTCATGCGTGCCTGACACGCAACAGCGGCCGTCGGGCGACGGCGAATGGCCCACACTCAGTCGTTTCGAGGCAACGTCCGGCCGCGATGATTGGCGAGACGGACGTTGCTGATGAATTGCGTCGTGGCGGCTTCCCAGGAGTAGTTGAGTGCCAGCGCGCGAGCCTCTTCGCGGGAAGAGGAGAGTGCGGCACGGCAGGCTTTCGCCAGGTCTTCATCGACGACGCCGGCTGCATCGTTGCCACCAAGGATATCGGCGGGGCCGGTGACGGGATAGGCGGCGACGGGGACGCCACTCGCCAAGGCCTCCAAAATAGCGTTGCCGAACGTATCGGTCTTTGACGGGAAGACGAAAACGTCGGCTTGCGAATAGGCATGCGCTAGCGCTTCGCCGAACTTCGAGCCGAGGAAGAGCACCTTTGGATAAAGTTTCTGCAGCTCGGCGCGCGCCGGTCCGTCGCCGACGACCACCTTCGAACCGGGAAGGTCCAGATCGAGGAAGGCCGGCAGGTTCTTTTCGAGCGCTACCCGGCCGACGGTCATGAAGATCGGGCGAGGCAGGCCGAAGGGGTTTTCCTCGAGCGGCTGGGGGCGAAAAAGCGTCGAGTCGATGCCGCGGCTCCAGGGCAGCAGATTATGGATGCCCTTCTGCTTGAGCTCACTGGCAAGGCTCGGTGTCGCCACCATGCAGCCGGAGCCGGCATTGTGAAACCATTTGACGAAGGCGTAGAGCCAGCTCTGTGGGATCGGCAGCCTGGCCGCAACATATTCGGGGAAGCGGGTGTGATAGCTCGTCGAAAACGGCATGCCGTTTTTCAAGCACCAGCGCCTGGCCGTCAGCCCGAGTGGACCTTCTGTCGCGATATGCACATAGGTTGGCCGGACCGCTTCGATCCTGGCGGCGACTTTGCGGTAGCTTGCAATCGACAAGCGGATTTCCGGGTAGGTCGGGCAGGGGACGTTGCGGAAACCTTCCGGCGTGATCATGACGACATCCACGCCGATACGCGCCAGTTCGCGGTTGGTATTTTCGATGGAGCGGACGACGCCATTCACCTGCGGGTGCCAGGCATCGCTGACGATGAGCAAGCGCTCCGGCGTCGCGACCGGGGTAGCCGCTTCGGCCCATGCTCTGTGATCGATGTCCGACAAGCGCTGCAACATATCCAAAAACGTTCCATCCGCACCGCACCCTCATGGTGTCGGTACAACCAATTCCGGTGCAGTAAAGATGATTCCCGCGCCTGCCTTATTGTGCGGGGTGTCTATGATGGAAATATTACAGTGTTCAGCCGGCGGCCTGCAGCTTTTCCGGCGGCACCAAGGCACCGTGTTCCTGGATGACCTTTGCGGCGATCCCTGCGGCAAAATGGGCGGCGGCAACGGGGTCGTCATGCTCCAGATAATGCGCGAGGAACGCGCCATTGAAGCTGTCGCCGGCGCTGGTGGTGTCGACGACCTTGGCGACCTTGACGGCTGGAACAAGCGTTTCGCCGGCATCGGTTCCGACGGTCGCGCCGTCTGGACCATTCTTGACGACGACCATATTGGCGCCATGCTGCCGATAGCGGCGGATGGTGCCGGCAATCGAGTCGTCGGCGAAATGAGAGACCTCGTCGTCGAAGCTTGGCATCACTAGCGTCGAGGCCCGTGCGCCTTCGCCGATCATGGTATGCATCGCGTCGAAGCTCGACCAAAGACGCGGGCGCAGGTTGGGGTCGAAGACCACCAGCTTGCCGACGGCCTTGGCGCGGCGGAGCTCGGCAAGCAGCGTCTCGGCGTCTTCATGCGACAGGATCGCCAGGGTGATGCCGGAGAAATAGAGGACGTTGGACTCTTCGATCGCGGTGCGAAGCCGGTCGCCATCGGCGGCAAGCTGGCGGGCAGCCGAACTATCGCGCCAATAGCTGAAAGAGCGCTCGCCATCCTTCAGGTTGATCATGTAGAGGCCAGGCGTCTTGCCACGGAGACGGCGGATATTCGAAATGCCGATGTCATGCGCTTTCATGAAATCCAGCATTTCGTCTGACATCGGGTCATCGCCGAGCGCGGTGAAATAATCGACGGACCAATCCGCCGGCAGGCAGGCGCGGGCGTACCAGGCTGTGTTGAAGGTGTCGCCGGCAAAGCCCTTGCGCAGATGCCCGTCCGGGGCCTGCGACAGCTCCACCATGCATTCGCCGATCGATAGAAAATGCCCGCCCAAGACGTCCTCCTGCGTTTTCCCTTCGCTGCTGCATACGCGTATGTGGCTGCTTGAGCAAGGCGAACGGCGGGCTGCGCCGTCCACCTTTTTTGAGCTTTACGGCCTGTCCATATGATAGCACGCCGCGGTCTGGCCGGGGCGAACCTGTTCGGTCGGCGGCATCTTTGTCCTGCAGATATCCGTCGCCTTCCAGCAGCGCGGCGAGAAGACGCAGCCGGCTGGTGGATTGAGCGGCGAAGGCGGATCGCCCTGCAGGCGAATGCGCTCGCGGCCCCGCGCCCGTTTCGGGTCGGGGATAGGGGCGGCGGAGAACAGCGCCTGCGTATAGGGATGGGCCGGATGGTCGAAGACGGTGGCAGCGTCGCCCGCTTCCACCACCTTGCCAAGGTAAAGCACCAGCACGTCGTCCGAGATCAGGCGCACGACGGAGAGATCGTGGCTGATGAAGATCAGCGTCAGACCGAACTCCTTGCGCAGCTTGCGCAACAGCGTGATCACCTGGCCCTGGATCGAAACATCGAGGGCCGAGACCGGCTCATCGCAGACGATCAGCTTTGGCCGCGTCACCACAGCGCGGGCGATGCCGATGCGTTGCGCCTGGCCGCCGGAGAACTCGTGCGGATAGCGATTGATCATCTCCGGCACGAGGCCGACCGCTGCCATGATCTCGCGGACGCGGTCCTGCCGCTCAGCTCTCGTCAGCTTTGGCTCGAAGACGGTCAGCGGCTCGGCGATGATGTCGCCGACCGTCATGCGCGGGTCGAGGGAGGCGATCGGGTCCTGGAAGATGATTTGCATGTCGCGGCGGGCGGCGCGCATTTCCTCCTCCGAAAGATCTAGCAGGTTGCCGCCCTGCCACATGATGCGGCCCTTCTGCGCCTTGATCAGCCGCAGGATGGAGCGGCCGAGCGTGGACTTGCCGCAGCCGGATTCGCCGACGATGCCGAGCGTGCGTCCGGTCTTCAGTTCGAAACTGACGTCGTTGACCGCCGTCAGGACCAACGGCGGTTTGAAGAAGGATTTCGATGGCAGCTCGAATTCGGTGGTCAGATGCTCGACCTTCAGAAGCGTGGGTTCAGCCATGGATGAGGCTCCGTTCCTGCTGGGCGGAAAGAGGATGGAAGCAGGCGGCGCAGCGTTGCGGCGCAAGCCGGTCGAGCGGCGGCGGTGCGTCCAGGCAGTCGTCCTGCACATGGGCGCAGCGCGGCGAGAAGGAGCAGCCGCGTGGCAGATGCATCAGGTTCGGCGGCCGGCCAGGAATGACGGCGAGATCATCGACATCCTGATCCGGCCGCGGGATGGAGGCGTGGAGCGCCGCGGTGTAAGGATGGGCCGGATTTTCGAACAGCTCCTCGACCGGTGCTTCCTCGACGATGCGGCCGGCATACATGACGGCGACGCGGTCGGCGAGGCCGGCAACGACGCCGAGATCGTGGGTGATCATCACCAGCGCCGTGTGCATTTCCGCCGTCAGCTCGTTGAAGAGATCAAGGATCTGCGCCTGGATCGTCACGTCGAGCGCCGTCGTCGGCTCGTCGGCGATCAGGAGCTTCGGCTTGGTGAGCAGCGCCATGGCGATGACGATGCGCTGGCGCATGCCGCCCGAGAGCTCATGCGGATAGAGGTTGAAGCGGCGCGTCGGGTCAGGGATACCGACCCGCTTCAGCATGTCGAGTGCTGCCGCCGAAGCCGCACGCGCCGAAAGCCCGCCATGGACCTCGAGCTGCTCGGTCAATTGCCGCGATATGCGCAGCGATGGATTGAGCGCCGTCATCGGGTCCTGGAAGACCATGGCCATGTCCTTGCCACGCACATGGTCGAGTTCGCGGGGCTTCAGCGTCAGCAGGTCCTTGCCGTCGAGCAGCGCCTGGCCGCTGGTGCGGCCGTTCTTGGCGAGCAGGCCCATCAGGCCGAGAAAGGTCTGGCTCTTGCCGGAACCGGATTCACCGACGATGGCGATGCGTTCGCCACGGCCGATCTTGAGGTTCATCTTTGAGACGGCGGCGACTTCGCCTTCCGGGGTGCGGAAGGTGATGGAGTAGTCTTTGAGTTCGAGAAGTGTATCTGTCATGTCAGCGATCCTTCGGATCGAAAGCGTCGCGCAGGCCATCGCCGATGAAGAGCAGGCTCATCAACAGCGCGACCAAGAAGCCGGCCGGGAAGAACAGCAGCCAGGGCGTCGTCTCCATGCCGGCCGAGCCTTCCGCAATCAGCGTGCCGAGGGAGGTCAGTGGTTCCTGCACGCCGAAGCCGAGATAGGAGAGGAAGCTCTCCGTTGCGATGATCTCGGGAATGGTCAGCGTCGCGTAGATGACGACCGGACCGACGAGGTTCGGCACGATGTGTTTGAGGATGATCTTGAACGATCGCTGGCCGGAGGCCCGCGCGGCTTCGATGAACTCCCGCTGCTTGATGGAGAGCGTCTGGCCACGCACGATACGCGCCATGGTCAGCCATTCGAGCGCACCGATCGCCGCAAACAGCAGATAGACGTTGCGGCCGAAGATCACCATCAGCAGGATGACGAAGAGGACGTAGGGGAGCGCGTACATGATATCGACGAAGCGCATCATGATGGCGTCCACACGGCCCCCGAAATAACCCGAGACGGCACCGTAGAGCACGCCGATGACCACCGAGACGAGGGTGGCGACGAGCGCGACGGTCAGCGAAACGCGCGTACCGTAGAGCGTGCGCGATAGAAGGTCGCGACCGTTGCCATCGGTACCGAAATAGTGGCCGGCGGCAAAGTCTGGCGCGCCTCGAAAGGAGTTCCAGTCCGGGTCCTCATAGTTGAAGGGCAGGAAGTACGGGCCGAAAATGGCGACAAGAACCAGCAGCCCCAGCACGATCAGGGAAAGTGCTGCGGCCTTGTTGCGGAGCAGGCGACGCATCGCATCGCCGGTGAGGGAGCGCCCCTTGGGTGCAAGCCCTTCTGCCGAAAGCAATTCCGCTTCCAGCAATTCTCTCTTGGCGGAATTGAGGATCATCGCATTCTCACTTTCGGATCGAGCCAGGCATAGGCGATGTCGACCAGCAGATTGAGGACCACGATCAGGACCATGTAGAAAATGACCGTGCCGAGGACCATGCCGTAGTCGCGGTTCAGCGCTGCGCCGACGAAGTAGCGACCGACGCCGGGGAGGCCGAAAATGCTTTCGACGACCAGTGAACCGGTGAGCAGGTAGCTTGCCGCCGGTCCGAGATAGGACACGACGGGCATCATGGCCGGTTTCAACGCATGCCGCATTACGGTGAGCCGCGGGCCTATGCCCTTGGCCTTGGCGGTGCGGATGAAGTTCTGGCTCATCACCTCGATCATCGAGCCGCGCATCAGCCGCGAGATGCGTGCCGCATGCGGCAGCGTCAGGACGACGATGGGCAGGATCAGGAACCGGATCGAGCCATCACCCCAGCCGCCGACCGGCAGCCAGCCGAGCGTATTGCCAAAGACGAGCTGAAGGATCGGGGCGATCAGGAAGCTTGGCATGACCAGGCCGATCAAGAGCCCGCCGCCCAGCCAATAGTCGGCCGAGCGGTTCTGATAGAGCGCCCCAAGACAGCCTATAAACACCCCGACGATGGTTGCGAGCACGAAGGCGGCGCCGCCGATGGTGAGCGTATAGGGGAAGCCGGACATGATCTGCTGGGTGACGGTGAAGTCCTGATTGGCGAAGGAGGGGCCAAGGTCGCCCTTCATGACGTCGCCGACATAGATCAGGTATTGCTCAACCAGGGGCTTATCGAGGTTGTAGTGAGCCGCGAGGTTGGCTTTGACTTCCGGCGGCAATGGCCTTTCGCCATCGAAAGGGCCGCCGGGAGCGAGGCGCAGAATGAAAAAACACACTGTCACGGCAATCCACAGGACCGGGATTGTAGACAGCAAACGACGGAGAGCGTAGCCAAACATGGTCTTAGACGGCCCCCTCCCGGTTGTGTCCGGGAGGGGGCCTGTTCCCAATTATTCTTTGATCGACAGCCAGCGCGTGCGGTGGATGTCCTGGATATTATCGACGAAGCCCTGGACCTTCGGGGCGACGATGTTCTGGGAAACGTAGTAGTAGATCGGGATGGCAGCGCTGTCGTCGAGAGCGAGCTGCTCGGCCTTCTTGTAGATTTCGGCCCGCTTCTGCAGGTCGGTTTGTTCGTTGCCCCGCTTGATCAGCGCATCGTAATCCGGGTTGCTCCAGCGGCCGTAGTTCATCTCGACGCCGGTGGACAGCAGGTTCAGGAAGTTGATCGGGTCGTTGTAGTCGGCAAGCCAGCCGGCACGGCCAATTTCCACCTGGCCACGCTGCATTTCATCGTAATGCACCTTGGTTTCGGTGTTGTAGAGTTCGATATCGACGCCGAGCGGCTTCCACATGGCGGCGATCGCAACGGCGATGCGCTTATGGTTGTCGTTGGTGTTGTAGCGAAGCTGTGCCTTCAGCGGATGGTCAGGGCCGAAGCCGGCGTCCTTCAGCAGCTTTTTGGCCTCTTCGACCTTTTGCTTATAAGGCTCATCCTTCCAGCTCACGTAAGCCGGCTCGCCGTAATTGGCCGTGCCCGGCGGTACCCAGGAATACATCGGCAGCTCGCCGGTGCCGAGGATCTTCGGCCCGATGACCTCGCGGTTAACGGCCATGGAGAGGGCCTGGCGGACGCGCTTGTCATTGAAGGGCGGCTTGGTGGCGTTCAGGACGTAGTAATAGGTGCCGAGGAACGGAACCACATGTGCCTGGCCAGGAAGGTTCTTCTGGATCCACTCGAACTGATCGGCGGGGAACGACGTCAGAACATCGAATTCGCCGGCGCGATAGCGCTTCAGCGCGGCTGCCTGATCTTCCAGCGTGTAGAAGTTCACCTTGTCGATTTTCACGTTCTTGGCGTCATAGTACTGATCGTTCTTGACGTTGGCGACGTGCGAGCCGGGCACCCATTCTACGGGCTTATAGGGGCCGTTGGTGACGATGTTGCCGATCTTGACCCATTCGTCGCCCTTGGCTTCCACGACATGCTTCGGCAGCGGGTAGGCCGTGTAGTGCATCAGGGCATTGAGGAAGTAAGGCGTCGGGTTCTCAAGCGTGATTTCCAGCGTCTTGTCGTCGATGGCCTTGACGCCGAGTTGCGTCAGATCCTTGATCTCGCCCTTGTTGATCTTCTCCGCGTTCAAGATCGTGTACTGCAGATAGGCGTATTGGGCGGCGGTCTTCGGGTCCATCAGGCGCCGGAAGGCGAAGACGAAATCCTCGGCGGTCACCGGCTGGCCATCGGACCACTTGATGCCGTCACGCAGCTTGAAGGTATAGACCTTCTGGTCGGGGGAAACGGTCCAGCTTGCCGCTTGGCCAGGGATCGGGTTGTCCTTGGAATCTTCCGTCACCAGGCCTTCGAAAATGTCGCCGTCGATGCGGTTTTCCCAGTCACCGGAAATTTTTTGCGGGTCGAGCGACGTGGGGTCGCCGCCGTTGTGGATATTGAGGGTTGCTGCATGTGCAGAGACGCTTAACAACGTGCCGACGAATGCCGACACGATGAACTTCTTGCTAAAATGAGTCATATCTTTCCCCACCTTTCTGGAGCTATGGGCCTTGTTTTTTAAGGCTATTTTTATCCCGCAGGTGACCTGTACGTGCAGGTCAATGTCGCAAGTTATCCGATGCAACGTCGCTTTCAAGTCCTAAAGCAAGCTCGGGCTCGCGGCTGTGAATATCTACATTGGCAGTTTTCCGAAATCACTTCACAAATTTTTGCTCATATAAGCACGGGCTCACCCTTCGCCTGAGTTGCAGCTTGCCGCCCAAGGCTTAGTGTGCAATCTGAAGGGCGAGAGGAAATCGAGGCGGATTGTTTCATGAAATCAACGGACAAAGCGGCGGGAGCCGATTGGTGGCGCGGTGCGGTGATCTATCAAGTCTATCCGCGGTCATTTCAGGATACCGACGCCAACGGGCTCGGCGATATCAAAGGCATCACCCGCCGCCTGCCGCATATTGCCTCACTCGGCGTCGATGCCATTTGGCTGGCTCCGTTCTTCACCTCGCCGATGGCCGATATGGGTTATGACGTCGCCGACTATTGCGACGTCGATCCAATCTTCGGCACGCTCGCCGATTTCGATGAGATGATGACGGCTGCACATGCGCTCGGCCTCAAGGTCATCATCGATCAGGTGATCTCGCATACGTCGGATCGCCATCCCTGGTTCGTCGAGAGCCGGGCAAGCCGCAACAATCCCAAAGCGGACTGGTATGTCTGGGCCGATTCGAAGCCGGACGGCACGGCGCCGAACAACTGGCTGTCGATCTTCGGCGGGCCGGGCTGGGAATGGGACGGCGTGCGCCGTCAATATTACCAGCACAATTTTCTGACCTCTCAGCCGGATTTGAATTTCCACAATGGCGAGGTCCAGGATGCCGTGCTTGCGGCGGTCAAGTTCTGGCTCGATCGCGGCGTCGACGGTTTCCGGCTGGATACGGTGAACTATTATTTCTGTGACAAGAAGCTGCGGGACAATCCGCCGGCCGCGGTTGCCATTGGCGGACTGGATGCGCCGGAAAGCAACCCCTATGGCATGCAGAACCACCTCCACGACAAGACGCAGCCGGAAAATATCGGCTTCCTGAAGCGCTTCCGCAAGCTGCTGGATCAGTACGAGGGACGCACGACCGTCGGCGAAGTCGGCGATGGCGCCCGCTCGCTGCAGACGGTCGCCGCCTATACCAGCGGCGGCGACAAGCTGCATATGTGCTATACCTTCGACCTGCTAGGCCCGGACTTCACGCCAGAACATTTCTGCCGCTGTGTCGGCGATTTCCAGGAAAACGTCACAGACGGCTGGGTTTGCTGGGCTTTCTCCAACCACGACGTGAACCGTCATGTTAGCCGGTTTGCCGAAACGGAGGCCGAGCAGCCGCGTGTCGCCAAATTGGCGATCTCCTTGCTCTCCACCTTGCGCGGTTCGATTTGTCTCTATCAGGGTGAAGAACTGGGCCTGCCCGAGGCGGAGCTCGCTTTCGAGGATCTTCGGGACCCCTACGGCATCCGCTTCTGGCCGGCCTTCAGGGGCCGCGACGGGTGCCGCACGCCGATGCCCTGGGAGGCGGGCCGCGTGCATGCGGGCTTCAGCACGGCCGAGAAATCATGGCTGCCGGTGCCCTATCAGCACGCGTCACTCGCCGTCGACAAGCAGGAGGCGGATGCGCAGTCCGTTCTTCATCATTACCGTGCGACGCTGGCCTTCCGAAAGCGGCACGCAGCGCTGGTCGACGGCGACATGACCTTCCTCGATACCAAAGCAGATGTTCTCGCCTTTACGCGCAAGAAGGGGGGCGAAACACTGCTCTTTGTCTTCAACCTGTCCCGGGAGCCTGTAAAGGTCGCTTTGCCAAAGGGGATCAAAGTGACAAAGACCGTGCCGATGCCGGGCTTTGCGACCGCCCACGCCAGCGAGGCGGTGACCCTCGCGGCACTGGACGTGTTCTGCGGGCAGGTGGGATGATCAGCGCAGGAGTTTGTCGTAGTCGGTGTGGGAGCCGATCCAGAACCAAATGAGATCCTCCCCATCCGCTGCGGCAAGCGCACGCCAGGAAATTCCTACACGGGCTGACCAAAAGCGTCCCACTTGCTTGAAGTGAAGCGACGGATGCTTCGGGTTCGATTTCAGTAGTTCGAAGTTGCGATCAGCCAGTTCTTGGACGTGTTTTGGCAGCTTTTCATAAGCTTGCCAGAATGTCGGCGCCGCATGATGTTTCACAGCGCCTTAGTCTTTCCTGCCCGGAAATCGGCGAGGGCTCCGTCTGCTAGCTGGTCCAACTTACCGGCGTTGATATCGGCCTCAATCTGCTTGTCCCAGCGAGCCGCCTGGAGAGCTTCAAACCATTCGGTGAACGCCTTGAAATCCTCTTGTCCCAGTTCGGTGATGTTTTTCTCAATCTGCTCAAGCTTCGTCACGAGTATTTTCCGTTGCCAAGTGATTTTGCGTTGCGATTAAAAGATAACAATACGCGCCACTCAATTGGAGTCCCAGCGCGTGAATTGTTTGATTGCGGGCTTCATCACCCAATCAGCATAAACTTGTCGACATCGACAAGACCTCGGTCTGAAATCTTCAGATGTGGGATGACCGGCAGCGGCAGAAAGGCGAGCTGCAGGAAGGGCTCTTCCAGCGTCGCGCCGAGGGCGTAAGCAGCCTGGCGCAGGTGATGCAGCGTATCGCGCACATTTTCATAGGGCTCGAGGCTCATCAGGCCGGCGACTGGCAGGGCGATTTCGCCGGTGACGACGCCGTTTTCGACGACGACGAAGCCGCCATTGATTTCGCTGAGGCGGTTGGCGGCTTGAGCCATATCGTCTTCATTGACGCCGACGACGCAGATGTTGTGGCTATCGTGACCGACCGTCGAGGCGATGGCGCCCTTCTTCAGGCCGAAGCCCTGAACGAAACCATTAGCATGATTGCCGTTCTTGCCGTGCCGCTCGATGACGGCCACCTTGATGACATCGTTGCCGAGATCGATATCGGTCTGGTTGCCCTTGACCGGCAGGCGGTAACGGCGATGCTGCGTGATGATTTTTCCGGGGGTGACGCCGATCACGGAGCTTTCGCCCTCGGTCATCGGCACGCCGAAATCGGCAGCGTTGATCGGGCGCGCTTTGACGCTGTCGAGACCGACCGGGGCGACGGATTTGCGGGTGGCGAAAAGCTCTGCAGTGACGCGCCGGCCCGCGGAGAAGACGGTCTCCGCCTTGCAGTTCTCCAGACTGTCGATGACGACCAGATCGGCGCGCCAGCCGGGCGCCACCAGGCCACGGTCCCGCAGGCCGAAGGCGCGGGCGGCCGAGATGGAGGCTGCGCGATAGATCGCCAGCGGCTCGACGCCGTGGGCGATCGCAGTGCGGATCATATAATCGAGATGGCCCTGTTCGGCGATGTCGAGCGGATTGCGATCGTCAGTGCAAAGCGCCAGATAGGGCGACAGGCGCTCGGTGAGGATCGGCATCAACGCATGCAGGTCCTTGGAGACCGAGCCTTCGCGCACCAAGATATGCATGCCCTTGCGGATCTTTTCGAGCGCTTCCTCGGCGGTCGTCGATTCATGTTCGGTGCGGATGCCGGCGGCGAGATAGCCGTTGAGGTCGTTGCCACGCAAAAGCGGCGCATGGCCGTCGATATGGCCGCCCTGAAAGGCGTCGAGCTTGGCCATGCAGATGGGATCCTTGTGCACGACACCCGGGAAATTCATGAATTCTGCCAGGCCGATGACCTTCGGATGATCGCGGAAGGGCAGGAGTCGTTCGATCGGCAGATCGGCTCCCGACGTCTCCAGATGCGTTGCCGGCACACAGGAGGAAAGCTGGACGCGGACGTCCATGATGGTTTCCAGCGAGGAATCCAGAAAATACTGGATACCTTCCGTGCCGAGCACATTGGCGATCTCATGCGGATCGCAGATGGCCGTGGTCACGCCATAGGGCAGAACACAGCGATCGAACTCATGCGGTGTCACCAGGGAGGATTCGATATGCAGATGCGTATCGATGAAGCCCGGAACGACAATCCGCCCGGAGATATCGATCTCCTCGCGGCCCTGATAGGTGCCGCAGGTGCCGACGATGCGATCGCCGCAGATGGCGATATCCGAGGCGACGAGCTCGCCCGTCACCAGGTCGAAGAACCGCCCGCCCTTGAGCACGATATCCGCCGGCTCCCGGCCGACACCCTGGTCGATATAGCGTTCAAGTTTTTCCGACATGTCCATTCCTCGTATAAAGTTTGCCCCTCATGCCCGACCATTCTGCAATTGCAATGGGGGTATGAGGGGCTGATTCTGACGAGACTAAGCCTCAGATATTATTCTGCAAGATATCCCTGAGTTTGCCGAAGAGTTCGTCGATATGGTGCTTTTCGATGATCAGCGGTGGGGAGAGTGCGATGATGTCGCCGGTGGTGCGGATCAGCAGGCCTTTTTCATAGGCCTTCAGGAAGGCGGTGAAGGCGCGCTTGGTGGGTTCGCCGGCGATGGGGTCGAGCTCGATGGCGCCGATCAGGCCGGTGTTTCTGATGTCGATAACGTTCGGGCAATCCTTCAGGGAATGCAGCGCATCGGCCCAATAGTCCGAAAGCTCAGCAGCGCGCGTCAGCAGGCCTTCTTCCTTATAGGTATCGAGCGTCGCAAGAGCGGCGGCAGAGGCAATCGGGTTGCCGGAATAGGTGTAGCCATGGAAGAACTCGATCATGTGCTCGGGTCCCTGCATGAAGGCATCATGGATTTCCGAGGTGACGAAGACGGCGCCCATCGGGATGACACCGTTCGTCAGGCCCTTGGCTGTGGTGATCATGTCCGGGACGACATCGTAATATTGCGCGGCGAAGGGAGCGCCGAGGCGGCCGAAGCCGGTGATGACTTCGTCGAAGATCAAAAGGATGCCGTGCTTGGTGCAGATCTCGCGCAGCTTCTGCAGATAGCCCTTCGGCGGGATCAGCACGCCCGTGGAGCCGGCGATCGGCTCTACGATGACGGCGGCGATGGTGGAGGCGTCATGCAGCGTGACGATGCGCTCCAGCTCGCTGGCAATGTCGCCGCCGTGCTCCGGCTGGCCGCGCGTGAAGGCATTCTTGCCGGGAATATGCGTATGGGGCATGTGGTCGACGCCGGTCAGCAGCGTACCGAACATCTTGCGGTTGGAAACGATGCCGCCGACGGAGATGCCGCCGAAGTTGACGCCGTGATAGCCGCGCTCGCGGCCGATGAGGCGGAAACGCGAGCCGTTACCCTTCACGCGATGGTAGGCGAGCGCCACCTTAAGCGCGGTCTCGACGGATTCGGAACCTGAATTGGTATAGAGAACGTGGTTCATGCCCTCGGGGGCGATGTCCACCAGCCGGTTCGCCAATTCGAAAGCCTTGGGATGGCCGAGCTGGAAGGCCGGCGCATAATCGAGTTCGCCCGCCTGCTCGCGAATGGCCTCAGTGATCTTCGGCCGGCAGTGGCCGGCATTCACGCACCAGAGGCCGGCCGTACCGTCAAGCACCTGCCGCCCATCATGGGTCGTATAGTACATATCCTTGGCGCCGACGAAGAGACGTGGTTCCTTCTTGAACTGGCGATTGGCCGTAAACGGCATCCAAAAGGCGCGCAGATCGTTGGGGGTGGCATTCTGACGGTCGGACATGCTGTTCTCCATGGCCATTCGGGGGCCATTTCCCGATCGCAGCCGTGGGGCCGCGTGATTATTTACTGCCTGGTCAAATTATCAGCCGGCCCCTTGGCGTCAAGACAAACATGGGTGTCAAGACAAAGGTGGGCGTTAGGATAGCGCGCGGGTCTATAGTGGATCCTGCCCCGCCCCGCGTGCCGCAGCGCTTGGCGCAATGCTCGCATGCCGCACCGCGCTCGCCCAAGAGCAAGGCACCGAACACGAAAAGGCTGGCAAATTGGGTAATTTGCCAGCCAAATCATTTATATATGTGGTGATGAAAGAGGCTTGATCCTAAGGTTGGAAACTATCTTTTCCTTGCGGACCTTGCCTCGACATACTCATAGCCAGTTTTGGCTATTAAGCAGCCGATCTACTTTTTTCCGGTTCACAATAAATGTCTTCCAGTGTTTCCAGAACCCGGATAACCGAGTCTGAAGTACTGGAGTAGTAAATCGTTTGAGCATCGCGGCGGGTCTTCACCAGCTTCTGGGCGCGCAGCTTCGAAAGGTGCTGGGAAAGTGCAGATTGGCTGAGCCCCACCTGATTGGCCAATACACCAACCGGAACTTCACCCTTGACCAGGCTGCAAAGAATCATGAGGCGCTTCGGGTTCGCCATAGCAGATAATAATGCTGCCGCCACGTTGGAGTGTTCGGCCAAATTTCTTGTCTTCATCTTTTTAATCTTCCTAATGCGGAGCGTACATCAGAAATTGCGGGTTTTTGCTCTAATCGGGGAATTAATCCGATAAGTAACAATACCAATACAGGCCAAAGATTGTATATACCTAAATTTAAGGTATCGAGTATGCTATTTTAGATATGTATGTATGAGCGTCGTGCGGCTCCGCCAAAGGTGGGTCAAATTCCCATCTCAAGGCCTCATCTCCCCAAATTAGGTCGATTCCTGCCATATCTAGGCCACAAATCCGCCAATTTTTGCCGCCCGATCCTCTTAGACTACTCACTATAGTTGTAATGATACGTGGGTAGTGGGCTAGTAATTCTCGCACTATCTCGTCTGCTTGTTCAGCAAGCATCTCGTTCGCCGCTGAAAGAATCATCAGATCGTTCCCGGGCAAAATATATGCTCTTCCGAAACCGCCATTCAGGCTGGCGGTAAGCGGTATAAGGCGGAAAAAGCAGAAATCGGCAAAATCGGCATAGAGCTTGGCTTTGGGATGCCGCGCAAGGAAGCGCGAACGAATGCGTCCATGCAGACGGTTTTCGCGATCGACGCGCTCGGCCCTGCACTGAACACCGAGGCGCGGGTAGGCGAGCGGATCGCCTTTGCCGGGCTCGCCGAAGAGAACCGAGGCGCGGGGGTCTTTCGATAGCGCTTTAGTGTGGGCGGAAAGGCCGGAGACGAGAATGACCGGCACGCCATCGATATCCGTGCCGGTCAGCACGCGGCTGACGGAAGGGAAGCCTGTTTCCGGATCGATGACGGCCATGGCCGCATAGCGAGCGGCGCGCAGCAGGATACGTGCCTGCTTGCGCGCCTCGTCATCGGTTTCCCGCAATACGGACGGTTTGTCGTTCATAGTTGCTCTCTCTACAAGACGGGAGAGAGCCTGAGATAGACTACTCTCTCCGCCGGTGGCTGGTGAGGCCAGCCACGACATCCTGGGCGGAAATCGTCCCGATAATCACGCCGTTGTCAACGACGCCGATATTGCCTGGCTGATGTGTCAGCGCGTCGAGGATATCGATGAGCGGTGTCGTGGCCGTGGCCGTAGCAGTGACCGAGCCGCCTGCTCCGGAGTGGCCGAGACCCTGTTGCATGACATCGCGGGCGGTCAACATGCTGATTGGGTTCATATGCTGCACGAAGTCGGCAACATATTGGTCAGCGGGGTTCTTGACGATTTCCTGCGGCGTGCCGCACTGGATGATCCGGCCGCTCTCCATGATGGCGATGCGGTTGCCGATGCGGAAGGCCTCGTCGAGATCGTGGCTGACGAAGAGGATCGTCCGTTTCAGGCGGCGCTGGAATTCCAGAAGCTCGTCCTGCAGGCGGGTACGGATCAACGGGTCGAGCGCCGAGAACGGCTCGTCCATGAGCAGGATCGGCGCGCCGGTGGCGAAAGCGCGGGCGAGGCCAACGCGCTGCTGCATGCCGCCGGAGAGTTCGTTGACCTTGCGGTTTGCCCATTGCGTCAGGTTGACGAGTTGCAATTGCTCGTCGACACGCTTCTTGCGCTCAGCCTCGGGCACGCCCGCCAGCTCCAAACCGAAGCCGACATTTTCGGCGACGGTGCGCCAGGGCAGCAGCGCGAACTGCTGGAACACCATGGAGACGGTATGCATACGCAGGTCGCGCAGTGCCTTGGGATTACAGCTATAGGGATTGACCGGTCCGGTCTTGCTGTTGACGACGACCTCGCCGCGCACGACCGGCGCCAGGCCGTTGACGGCGCGCAGCAGTGTCGACTTGCCAGAGCCGGACAGGCCCATGAGCACGAGGATTTCGCCCTCTTCGATCTCGAGCGAGGCATTGGCGACGCCGAGCACGAGGCCGGTCGCCTTGCCGATCTCGTCGCGCGTTTTTCCCGCATCTGCAAGCTTGAGCGCTGCCTCGGGACGGTCGCCGAAGATAATGCTAACATTTTTGAAGCCGACGGCGGTGGTCATGATTTTTCTCCTTCGCCGGGGGCACGGAACATGCGGTCGAGAATGATCGCCAGGATGACGATGCAGGAGCCGGAATCGAAGCTCTTGGCGACGTTGACGCTATTCAGCGCGCGCAGCACCGGCACGCCGAGGCCAGGCGCACCGACGAGGGCGGCGATTGAGACCATCGAGAGCGACAGCATGATCGTCTGCGTCAGGCCGGCCATAATCTGCGGCATGGCGAAGGGCACCTCGACCTTGCGCAGCACCTGTCGCGGCGTCGCGCCGAAGGCTTCGGCTGCTTCGACGAGAGAAGGCGGTGTCGAGATGATGCCGAGACGGGTCATACGGATCGATGCGGGGATGGCGAAGACGACGGTGGCGATCAGGCCCGGGACCATGCCGAGGCCGAGCAGGATCATCGCCGGTACCAGATAGACGAAGGTCGGGATGGTCTGCATCAGGTCGAGGATCGGCCGCATGAAGGCATAGAGCCAGGGGCGGCGAGCGGCGGCTATCCCGAGGGGGACGCCCACGAGCATGCAGACGAAGGTCGAGGCCAGCACCAGCGCTAGCGTCTCCGTCGTTTCCTTCCAATAGCCTTGATTGATGGTGATCAGCAGGCCGACCAGGGTCAGGATCGTGACCGGAATGCTCCGGCGCAACCAGTAGGCAACGGCCGCGAAAATGACGACGACGACCAGCGGATGTGGTTCCTGCAAGAGGAACAGCAGTCCTTTGATCCCATGTGAGGCAACGAAGGAAAGGCCGTCGAAGAACCATATGAAATTGCTTGTCAGCCAATCCACGACGGCCTTGGCCCATGGACCGATGGGGATGCGGTAATCGTTTAACCAGTTCACGTCTTTGCCCACCATTGGGGCGGCAATTCCGGGCGTCTTAAATGATTCCGGATAGGGCCGCCGGAGAATAACGGCCTATGGCGCCACCCGGTCACTGCCGGATATGTGGCGCAATAGGAAGGAAACAGTCTCTCGTCCACCGGAAGAGAAAGGGGCGGTTGAGCCGCCCCTTATCCCCGGATGTTGTTAGAGACCGAGCTTGGACTTAACCGCTGCAAGCCCGTCGCCGCCGTCCTTGGTGGTGACGCCAGCGAGCCAGGGAGTGATCGCAGTCGGATTTGCCTTCAGCCATTCCGTGGCAGCCGCTTCCGGCTCCTTGCTGTCGTTCAGGATCTTACCCATGATCTCGTTTTCCATCGGCAGCGAGAAGACGAGGTTTTTGACGAAGGTGCCGACATTCGGGCATTCCTGCAGGTAGCCTGCGCGGACGTTGGTGTAGACGGTCGCGCCGCCGAAGTTCGGTCCGAAGATGTCGTCACCGCCGGTGAGGTAGGTCATCTTGTAGGTGTTGTTCATCGGATGCGGCGCCCAGCCGAGGAAGATGATCGGCTTGCCTTCCTTGTCGGCGCGCGACACCTGAGCCAGCATGCCCTGCTCGGAGGACTCGACCACCTCGAAGCCCTTCAGGCCGAAGGTGTTCTTGTCGACCATGTCGATGACCAGGCGGTTACCGTCATTGCCCGGCTCGATGCCATAGATCTTGCCGTCAAGGTCGTCCTTGTGGGCAGCGATATCCTTGAAGTCCTTGATGCCGAGTGCTGCGCCCTTTTCGTTGGTCGCCAGGGTGTATTTGGCGCCTTCGAGGTTGGCACGTACGGTTTCGACCGACTTGTCAGCGGCAAACGGCTTGATGTTCTCGGCCATGGAGGGCATCCAGTTGCCGAGGAACACGTCGATGTCCTTGTTCTTCAGGGACTGATAGGTCACCGGCACGGCGAGCACCTTGACGTCGGTGTCGTAGCCGAGAGCCTTCAGGAGGATGGAGGCCGTCGCGGTGGTGGAGGTGATGTCGGTCCAGCCGACATCGGCAAAATGTACGTTGCCACAGCTTGCCGGCTCAGCGGCGGATGCGGTGGTTGCGCCCAGCATCAGCGCGGAAAGAGCTGAAGCGAAGGCAAATGCGGTTAAAGTCATTTTTATCATTGTGTGACTCCCAGTCTAACGTTCCCAAGCAACCACCAATAACTGACATTTTCAAGCGACCTCATTGTATTTGCGTCGGTTTGTAGGGGCTGATTGCGACTCCCCAATATTTTTTCAGCCATATATTGCCGAGCCGATCTGTCCTGTCCGGGCCGCGCAATTCCTGTGGTTTTCGCCGAAGGCGTCTTTCCTTCCGGCGATGGAGAACCCATGAGACGCTCAAGGAGAATATCATGGCCAAGCTGTACTTCCACTATTCGACGATGAATGCCGGCAAGTCGACCATGCTGCTGCAGGCTGCCTATAATTATGAGGAGCGCGGCATGCGGACGGTTGCCTTCATCGCCGCGCTGGATGATCGCGCCGGCCGCGGCAAGATCGCTTCGCGTATCGGCCTGGAGATGGCCGCCACGCCCTTCGATGAAACGGACGATCTCTTTGCAATGGTGGACAACCTGCACGCCGAGGAAGCGCTTGCTTGCGTCTTCGTCGACGAGGCGCAGTTCCTGTCGCGCGAGCAGGTCTGGCAGCTTGCCCACATTGTCGATCGCCTCGGCGTACCGGTCATGGCCTATGGGCTGCGCACCGATTTCCAAGGCAAGCTGTTTCCGGGCTCGCAGGAGCTTTTGACGATTGCCGACGAGATGCGTGAAGTGCGGACGATCTGCCACTGCGGCCGCAAGGCGACGATGCTGGTGCGCCTGGACCGACAGGGCAGGGTGGTGCACGAGGGCGCGCAGATCGAGATCGGCGGCAGCGACAAATATGTTTCTCTCTGCCGCCGTCACTGGGAGGAAGCCATGGCCGGGGAATGAAGCGTCCGCGGCATTGCGTCATCCGGTAGATGGCGGCGAATTTCTTTATGGTCGTGGCAATCGGAATCGCATCCAGACATCCGATGGTGGAGGAAACATGAAATTGCGCTGTCTGACGGCCGTGGCCGCCGTTCTTCTTTCCGCTTCGGCCGCTCTTGCCGACGGAGATGCAGTTGCCGGTGCGGCAGTCTTCAAGAAGTGCGCCGTCTGTCACACGGCAACCGAACATGAGAACCATGTCGGGCCATCGCTGATGGGCGTGGTCGGTCGTCCCGTGGCCACCGTGCCGGATTATAACTACTCGCCGGCGATGAAGGCCTTCGGCGCCGATGGCAAGGTTTGGGACGAGGCGCTGCTGCGGAAATACCTGCCCAGTCCGCAATTCCTGGTGAAAGGCACGAAGATGACCTTTCCCGGTTTGAAGAGCGACAAGGATTTGGACAATCTGATCGCCTATTTGAAGAACCCTTCTGTCACACACTGAGGCAGGTTTGCACGCTCAGGCATTTTCTTTGTGCATTTAAGCGGTTAGTCTCGCCAACAACGGCAATTGAGAGACGCTTTCATGGTCAAGGCCCACTCTTTCGACGGCGAGATCGACAAGGCCCGCGCGGCGCTCGAGGACGCGATCAAGGGCATGGATGCGGCCAATGCCGGGCTCGGCGGCAATGCCAAGGGCAACGGGCGCGTCGACGCCATCAATTTCCCGGTGGAAGAGGCGCTGGTGCGTGAAACGATCGAGCTGCTCGATCGCTGGAGAAATCTGGCCCTGTCGCTGGTGAAGCAACTGGATTCACTGACCGCGACCGCTGATTTGCAGCACCGGCGGCTGTTCGATGAGACGGCCGGGATCGACACGTCGGGGCTGTTCGGGCGCAGGATCGGGCAAAGTCAGGCCAAGCCGGCGTCGATTGCGGCCGATCTCGAAGCGGCGCTGGCAGCTTCGGCTTCGCTCGATGCGCAGTTCAGGACCGCGCGACCGGCGCTGGTTCGCTCCTTTCGCGATTGCGAGGCGCATCTGGTGCGGGTCATCGAGCGGCGGCAACACATCGATTTCGAGATTGAGGACGTGCAGCGCCAGGCGGATGTCTTGATTCCAAGGATTTTCGATCGGCGCAGCAGCATTTCGTCGGCTCGCGATGCCGGTTCACGATCCGAATTGGAGGCGGAATATAGCCGGCTGACCGCCGAGCGGGATGATCTGCATGAGCGGGAGCGGGCATTGCAGCCGGGGCGAGCAGCGCGACAGCGGCTGATCGATATCTATGAGGAGCTGGCAAACGTCCTGAACACGCAAATTGCCGCCGTCAATGCGATGGCGGGCAAGCTTGCCATCGACATCGAGCAGCGGATTGCCTTGCTGCGGGCGGTGATATCGGAAGCTGCGCCGCCGCTGCCGGCCACCGAAAGGCCAGCCGCGGTCTCCGCTTTGATTGCGGCCTTCGAAGCGAATGTGCTTGCGGGGCATGATCTCGCAGCGCGCAAGGCTCGTGCCGATGATATCTTTACGCGGCGGCTGGAGCCGCATCTGCTGGCAGCGCCTGCGGCAGTCGTCGAGCCGTCGGAAGAGACCGAGCCGGAGACCTGATCATTGATTGAAAAATGACAACAGCCGGTTGCTGTCTCCTCCGGGAACACATATCTGCTTGAACGAGAATAACGACATGCCTCCACATGCACGAGAATCCGAAGCGATTTTCGGCGCAGAAGGGAAGCTCAAGGTGTCCCGCGTTCATTGCTCGTCCGACAGGCGCGCAGCGCGGCAAAGGAGAGGTTCATGCTTGATTCGATCACTGCGTTCTTCAAGCGGATCGGCAGCGCCATTGCACGCGGCCTGGGGCTCCTCTTCGTTGGGATACTCTGGCCCTTCCTTGCCGCTCACGGCTGGTACCGGCAGCGCAATTGGATGATCAAACTGCCGATTGCCGCTTTCGTGGCGCTGATGGCGGTGCTCTACGTCTATTTCATCTGGCAGACGCAGGTCTGGAACGGCTTCGATGCCAATTATCCCGACGTCTACAAGTTTTCAGACCGCAAGGTCGGGGCAGGGCAGGAACTGCCGGCTGTGAATGGGCAGCAAGCAGCCGCGAATGCGCCGAAGGCCTGCCAGACCTCCGCGATCGTCGACGTTACGGCCGATCTTACCGATTTCAACGTCAACCAGAATGCGTGGATCTCCTCGATGCTGCTCTTCAAGCTGGGGTTCGTCGGCATGAGCTGGGATGACACGCCTTTCCTCGACAATAAGGCGGCTTTTCAGCGCGGCGTGAATCAGGCTGTGCGGCGCACATCGGTGGAGCTGGTCGATACGCTCGTCCGCGTGCGTGGCACATCCGGCGTCAACAGCGACCTGCAGAGCGCTCGTGGCAATCTGCAGTTCGACGAATCGAGCTGGTACTTCGGCCTGCGCCCCTTTGGTCTGAAGACGCCGACGCCGAGCTATTATCGCGCTGCCATCGGCAGCTTGCGCAAGTTCAATACCGATCTCGGCGCCTGCAATGCCGTTTTCGATAGCCGGGCCGACAATCTCTTGCAATTCATCGATCGCGTTGCCAACGATCTCGGTAGCACGTCGGACATTCTGGCGGAGCGCTCGGAGAACCACAATTACGGCTGGTTTGACATGCGCGCCGATGACCGTTTCTGGTTCGCCTATGGCCAGCTCTATGGCTATTACGGCATTCTGAGCGCGGTTGGTGCCGATTTCCAGCAGGTCATCGCCGAGCGTAACCTGGGTACGCTCTGGACCGGCACGATGAAGCAGTTGCAAGCCGCCTTGCGGATTCAGCCCGCCATCATTTCGAATGGGCGCGAAGATGGCTGGATCATGCCGAGCCATCTTGCGACCATGGGATTCTACATCCTGCGTGTGCGCTCGAATCTGGTGGAAATGCGTAGCGTTCTTGGCGGCCGTTAAAGGACGGGCGGTCGTCAGGGGAATGTGCTGAAACGATTAGAGCGGGAAAGCGTGTCACGGAATCGCTTTCCCGCTCTATCTCTTTGTTTTCACGCAATTCCGGACGGAAAACCGCTTCGCACTTTTCCTGGAATTGCTTTAGCTAATCAGTTTCAAACGGATGGCCTTGGCGACCAACTGTGTGCGGTTGACGCAATCGAGCTTTCTGATCGCGTTGGTCATATAGGCGTTGACCGTGTGATCGGAGAGGGAGAGAATTTGGCCGATTTCGACCGAAGTTTTGCCCTGCGCCGTCCAGCGAACCACTTCCAGCTCCCGGGCGGAAAGCATGTGCGGCACGGCACCGTCGTTGCGCTTGATGCAGTTGTAGGTGTCGAGCCCCTGTAGCATGATCATGGTGAGCTCGTTGAGCTCGCTCTGCCCGAGACTGCTGCGATTGCCCATGAACCAGAAGACGAGACGCTGTCCGTCAGAGGAGTTGATGGGAATAACGACGCCCATCGGACAATTGTGATTGGTGAAGAGCGTCCGCAGCTCGCGCGGCAGGTCCACATCGTGGGCGGCGCCTTTTTCCAGCAGATGCCACGAACGCGGCATGACCGAGTCCCGCACGCGCATCAAGATCGAGCATTGGCGGAGCAACTGGTTACGATCGAAATCACGGAGAAACTGCACCGGCATCGAGCCTTCGATGACCAGCGGCGTCAACATGGAATCTTCGGAAACCGGAGCATTCATCAGGGCTGCGTGGCTGAAGCCGAAAGCGGAGCTCGCACGATCCAAAGCCTGCGCAAAAGCCGTTTGTGTCCGGGCTGCGGCCAATTCGGCGGAAAGCAATAATTGTCTCTCGGCGGTGATGAAATAGGACATTTTGATGTAAGCGCCCACAGCGTGTTATCGGTATCAAATACCGGATTTCCGGGCGAATGCTAGAGACAAATTTGCGACACCAATCAGAAATAATTCCATTTTCATATGTCTTAATATGGTAAAGTTCTGATTTGTATTACTTTTCCGAAAAGTGGTTTTTTGAGCAAAAATGTTGCTTTCTTGATTTCTCCATTCCGGCATGGGCGCCGGGCCTGCGGACATCCGGCAACGGCCGGCGGAAATGCCAAGCTGATCGCCATTGGTGACGGCTGACGGAAGACTATCGAGGCTTGCCTTGCGAAGGTCAAAAGCGATTGCTATCGGTCTTTCACAGCAATTGCTTCCAGGCTTCTATTTCATGATCTTCTGCTTGTTCCCGCAGCGTGTCGCTCGGTGTTGCCAAAGGGCCTTGTGGTTCCTGACAACCGTTTTTCTTCTGTTGCTTTCTTTCACCTCCGCTGAAGCTTCGGGCGCTGCCGCCGGTCAGTCCATGGACTTTGTTTTGGTGCATGGTGACATGGCCTGGTGCCGCGCCGACAACAATTGCCCGGACTGGATCTCCGCCGAAGGGCAGATCATGGCGGATTCGCCGAAGAAGTTGCAAAAGCTGCTGAAACGCCTCGGCGGCAGGAAACTGCCGATCATTGTCAGTTCGCCGGGCGGCGATGTCCGGGCAGCCATGGAGATGGCCTATGCCATCCGCAAGCAGAAACTCGCAATCGCCGTCGGCAGGACGCGCTCGCGCGATTGTCCCTATGCCGAGCCGATCTGTTCGGCCGCCCGCACTAAGGATGGCTCCATCAAGGGTGAGACATTTTCTCTCGGTGCCATCTGCTTTTCGGCCTGCCCGCTGTTTTTTGCCGGCGGCGCCGAGCGCGTCTCCAGTCCCTTCGCGCTTCTCGGCGTCCATCAGATCACCACGACCTACAGCGAGGTGCGCGTCCAGTACCGCACCGAATACGAAATGGTGAATGGCAAGCGAAAGATCCTCTCCAAACGGGAGGTGGGGCGCAAATTCGTCGGTAAGCACGATACGACCAAGCTCGACAGGCGACAGACGGCGAGGCTCGTCGATTTCCTGGAGGAAATGGGTGTCGACAAATCGCTTGTCGATCTGATGCTCGGCACCGCGCCGACGTCGATCCATCTCATCGCGCAGATGGATGCGCTGAAGCTGCGATTGACGACGGAGCTTGCCGCTGCCGATCAACTCGTTGCCGCCAGGGATTGCAAGGGCAAGCAGTCGATTGCGGAATGTGCCGCCCGGCCGCCCGCTTCGCCTGTCGTCGGCGAGTAAATATGCCTTCGCCTCAGGCCTCCTTGCTTTTCGCCTTAGCCATGATCCGCTCCAGATAGCCGAGCAGAAGTGCCGAGGCGACGAAAGCGAGGTGCATGATGGTCAGCCACATCAGCTTGGCGTTCTCGTATTGGGTGGCGTTGAGGAATATCTGCAGCAGGTGGATCGACGAGATGGCGACGATCGAAGAGGCAACCTTGATCTTGAGGCTGCCGGAATCGAGCTTGCCGAGGAAGGAGACTTCGTCATCGGCCTTGTCGAAGCGGCTGACGAAATTTTCGTAGCCTGAAATCATCACCATGACGATGAGGCTGGCCACCAGCGCGGCATCAATAAGGCCGAGAATGGCGAGAATCATGTCCGCCTCGTCATAGTCAAAGACGCCGGCGGCGACCTTCAGGAATTTGTAGCCGAACGAGACGGCATAGATCGCGAGCGAGGCAGCGAGGCCGAGATAGAAGATCACCAGAATCCAACGGCTGGAGAGAATGATGCGCTCGAGCAGTAGTTCCAGGGACTTCATGCCTTATCCTTTTCGTTCGTCCTGCAGATCGTCCGGGAAAATAGGTGCGCCGGCGCTTTGCTGCAAGGCAGCATGGTTGCAGGACCGACCGCAATATGCAGCTATTCACAGTGGATATTTATTGGGCTATCCCGACAGGGGGAATGCTTCCATGTTCAGGGCGGGAACAGGTGCTATGACAGCGGTGAAATCCGATATAGAAATCGCGCGCGCCGCGAAGAAATTGCCGATCGCCGAGATCGGCGCCAAGCTTGGCATTCCTGCCGAAGATCTTGCGCCCTACGGACATGACAAGGCGAAGATAGGGGCGAGGTTCATCGCTTCGAAAGCGGGCAACGCGGACGGCAAGCTGATCCTCGTCACTGCTATCAATCCGACGCCGGCCGGCGAGGGGAAGACGACGACCACCGTTGGCCTCGGCGACGGGCTGAATCGCATCGGCAAAAAGGCGATCGTCTGCGTGCGCGAGGCCTCGCTCGGACCTTGCTTTGGCGTGAAGGGCGGGGCGGCGGGCGGCGGCTACGCGCAGGTCATCCCGATGGAAGATATCAACCTGCACTTCACCGGCGATTTCCACGCTGTCACGGCGGCGCACAATCTTTTGGCCGCGCTGATCGACAATCATATCTATTGGGGCAACGAACAGAATATCGATGTCCGTCGCATCACCTGGCGCCGCGCCATGGACATGAACGACCGGGCGTTGCGCGATATCGTCACCTCGCTCGGCGGCGTGGCCAATGGTTTTCCGCGCGAGGGCGGTTTCGACATCACCGTCGCCTCCGAGGTCATGGCGATCCTTTGTTTGGCTGCCGATCTGAAGGACCTGGAAAAGCGGCTCGGCAACATCATCATCGGTTATCGCCGCGACCGCACGCCGGTCTATGCCCGCGACCTCAAGGCGGATGGGGCAATGGCGGTGCTGCTCAAGGATGCGATGCAACCGAACCTAGTGCAGACGCTGGAAAACAATCCGGCTTTGGTGCATGGCGGCCCCTTCGCCAACATCGCCCATGGCTGCAATTCTGTGATCGCTACGCGCACGGCGCTGAAGCTTGGCGACTATGTCGTGACCGAGGCGGGCTTCGGCGCCGATCTCGGCGCGGAAAAGTTCTTCGACATCAAGTGCCGTAAGGCCGGGCTTTCGCCGGATGCGGCTGTTATCGTCGCGACGGTCCGGGCACTGAAGATGAATGGCGGTGTCAGGAGGGAAGATCTCGGCCAGGAGAACGTCGGAGCCCTTCTGAAAGGCTGCGCCAATCTCGGGCGGCACGTCGCCAATGTCCGCAAATTCGGCGTGCCGGTCGTTGTTGCCATCAATCACTTCATTTCGGATACGGATGCGGAAGTCGAGGCGTTGAAGAATTACGTGGCGCGGCTTGGTGCCGAGGCGATCCTTTGCCGCCACTGGGCCGAGGGATCGGCGGGGATCGAAGAGCTTGCCTACAAGGTGGTCGAGCTTGCCGAATCCGGCCAGGCGAAATTCCAGCCGCTCTATCCTGACAACCTCTCCCTGCTTGAAAAGATCGAGATCGTCGCTTCGAAGATCTACCATGCCGGCGAGGTGACCGCCGACAAGGCCGTGCGCGATCAGCTCCGTTCCTGGGAAGATCAGGGTTACGGCCATTTGCCGGTCTGCATGGCGAAGACACAATATTCCTTCTCAACGGACCCGAACATCCGCGGCGCGCCGGAGGGGCATATCGTGCCAGTCCGCGAAGTGCGCCTCTCGGCCGGCGCCGGCTTTGTCGTCGTTATCACCGGCGAGATCATGACCATGCCAGGCCTGCCGAAATCCCCGGCGGCAGAGCGGATTTTCCTCAATGATCAGGGATATATCGAGGGATTGTTTTAAGTTCCGATTCCGGTGCAACTGGGGAGCCGGAGGGTCAGAACTTTGTTGGCCAGCGCCGAGAGCTGACCGAGCCGCGCCAGCTCCCCTAAGCGGGCCAAAGCCCGACGCTCAGTGGCAATATCGGAACTCGCCGTTCCTCTTCAGCACGTCCAGATGGAAATGCGTCTCGTGTGCAGCGTCGCTGTCCGGGTCGAGGACGGTTGTGAAATAGAGGCAGGCGGAGGCACTGGCGCTGCGTTGGAACGCACCTGTCAGGGTCGGATCTTCGTGGCGGGGCTCGATGCCGACGGTCTCGCCGTTTTCGAAGGTGAAGCTGGCGATGTCGATGGCATTGCCGCGGGCATGTTCCGAGATCTTGCCGGTGGTGGCGTTATTGCGCAGGCGGCAGATATAGGTCGAGGCCTGGTTGAGCGCGGTAATTCGGCCATTGTCCTTCAGCGCAGTTGCGGCGGCGGGGATCACGCTCTCTTTCATCCAGTGGGCAAGCGCCAAGGCGGCCGCGCAGCGCATCGTGCCTTCCGGCTTCAGCTTGATATCCGGCAGCGGTTCGGAGAGGGCAATCGGCTTGTCGATGCCGCAGCCGTTGCCGTCATCGATGCGGGGAATGTCCTTGAACACCGCACCCATGGCGCTCAATTCTTTAAGACAGGCTTGATGCTCTTCGTCCGATTCCGCTGCGACGGTTAGCGGCGGCTTGGGCGGCCCTTGCATTTCCCCGTCGGTCGGTTGGGTCTCGGCCGGTTGGGTCTCGGAAGTCTCCGGTTTTTGTGCCGGTATCGGCGGCTCAGTAGGCGATTGAGTTTGTTCGCTATCCGGCTTGGACTGGGGCATAGGGCCGGTTTCGGGGAGGGAGGCTGCCGTCAACATGGCGACGGCGATCGTGACGGAGATGATCCGGAGCAGCATCAAGTATTTCACCCATTTCTAATAGCAACGCCGGGAGAACGCTCGATGCAGCGATTTCGTTGCAATTCAGCAACTTTATCGGTCATGTTTTAAACATGACAATTTTATTCATAATTATATCAACTGGATATATTGACAATAATAGTCATGTTTTTTATGCGGCAGAAAGAAGGCGGAAATTGCTCCGCTTCGTTCAACGAAAAGAACCCAGCCAGCCCCTTGCGTGCGTCAGAAGGCACCAACCAGCCAGCCCGGTGAAGCAATTCGAAAGGAATGGTTATGGTTGTCCGGCGATCCCGCTCGGTTCTCTTGGCGTGCACGGCGTTTCTGGCCCTCGGGCTCGGCACGGCCTCTTATGCGCAGACGGCAAATCAGAATGATGCGACCGCAGACGGAGCGGCGGCGAAGAGCGGCCGCGCAACGGAGTTGAAGCCGATCGTGGTCAAGGGGAAAGCGTCGAAAGACGTGCTCGCCGACTCGCCGACGACCACTGAGACGACGGCAAAGGAAATCGACGATAATCAGATTACCCGTATCGAGGACCTTGGCCGTAGCACCGAAGTCGGCGTTGGCTTCGACCGCACCAGCGGCAGCATCAATATTCGCGGCCTCGAAGACGACCGCGTGCTGACGACGATCGACGGCATCGAGGTCCCGTTCCTGCTCGACGGCGCTCGCGCTGCGGACGGCGGCGTCAACAGCTTCGACTTCAATACGCTTTCGACGGTCGACGTCGTGCGCGGCGCCGATTCCAGCCGCGCTGGTTCCGGTGCTCTTGGCGGCGCTTTCGTGTTGCGCACGCTGGAGCCGGAGGATCTGATCACGCCTGGTTCGACCTGGGGCGGCGTCTTCAAACTCGGCTACAACGGCGATGACCGCAGCGTCGGCGGCTCGGCCGCAGTTGCCAAGCGCATCGACAATACTGCCGTTCTTTTCGAGGGCGGATACACGCACGGACATGAGCTGGAAAACAACGGCGATGTCGGCGGCTACTCCACCAAGCGCACCGAGGCCGATCCGGCCAACTACAACCAGCGCAATGGCCTCTTCAAGATCCGCCAATATACCGATGTCGGAACTTTTGGCATTACGGCCGAACACTACAATAAAGATACAGATATCGATGCCATGCATCTGCAGAGCCCGACCGGAAACTTCCGGCCTGGCAACTACGATACGACCGACAATATCGAACGCAACCGCCTGTCGCTCGATTATAAATACGAGGCCGATAGCGCCGACTCGCTGGTCGACACCGCCAATGCGGTCTTCTACTGGCAGAACCTGATGCGCGAGAACGGCGCCGAGGGTTATCGTTATACCTCCGTCATCGGCGATTATTGGCGCCGCAACGAGGTCGAGGATCGCAGCATCGGCTTCAACGGCAATGCGTCGAAGTCCTTCGATACCGGCAGCCTGCATCACAACGTCACCTTCGGCCTCGACGTCGCCTTCACCAAGACGCATCAATATTCAGCCGGCGGCGATAGCTGCAACCTTCCTCGTTGGGCCGCTTCTTGCGCATTCCTGCACACCAACCAGTCTGATATGCCTGATGTCGACGGCAAGCGCGTCGGCGCCTTCATCGACGACAAGATCGAAATCGGCTCCAGCAGCTTTTCGCTGACGCCGGGCCTGCGCTTCGACTGGTATGACTACTCGCCAAAGAATACCGACGCTTATCGCGACAGCGCCAACTATTCCGGCCTGCCGTCCGGACAGTCCGACACCCGCTTCTCGCCGAAGCTGCGTGCGGCATACCAGCCGCAGAACAATGTCGAGCTTTATGCGCAATGGGCCATGGGCTTCCGCGCGCCGAATGTCAGCGAACTCTACCTGAATTACGGCGTGCCCGGCGGCTATGTCAGCTACGGCAATCCCGATCTGAAGCCGGAGACCAGCAACGGCGTCGAAATCGGCGCGAACCTCGGCGATGATGATTTCGGCGGCCATATCGGCGGCTTCTACAACAAGTATAAGAACTTCATCGACAGCGAGACTTCCGTCGATCCGACGCGTACTTACCCGTTGGGGATTACCGAATACTTCAACCGCGACAACGTCCGCATCTTCGGCGTCGAGGTCAATGCGCACAAGAAGTTCGACAATGGCATTCATATCAAGGGCTCGCTTGCCTATGCCAATGGCAAGGACTCCGATACCGGCGAATGGCTCGATTCCGTCGCTCCGGCAAAGGCGGCCTTCACCGTCGGCTATGCCACCGAGATCTGGGGTACGGATCTGACCTTCATCACCGCGACGAGCGAGCCGAAGAAGGATGGCGACAGCTTCCGCACGCCGGGTTACGGCATCTTCGACCTGACGGGATGGTGGGAACCGGAGCAGGTGAAAGGCCTGACGTTGCGGGCAGGGGTCTATAATATCTTCAACAAGACCTATTACGACGCACTGAACGTCGCCTCGACCAGTCTGACGCAACCGCATGAGTTCTATTCGGAGCCTGGCCGGACCTTCAAGCTGACGCTGACGCAGAAGTTCTAAGCGATCTCATCGTGATGACAGGGAGGGCGATGCTTCGGCATCGCCCTTTTTCCTGAGCATTTTTGGGGAAGCTGACGCATAAACATGCTCGGCTTCGCCTTCCTGAACGCCTGCCTGCGAATGCCGCGCGATTGTCTATCGCAGCGTTCAATGCTATCAAGGCGGCTCAACCGATTGAGAGAGGAGGGCCGCATGATGACGTTTGTCTGGCGTAATCGCCAGTTCGGTCCGACTCATGCCCTGCAAACGCGTTTGCAGGGCTGATCAGAGGCTGTCACTCACTCATTTCCTTCTGGTCTGCCCCTGTTGGGTAACGCAGCGCTGAGCTTTTGTGTTCGCGCGGCTGCGTCATGACAGTTTACCGAGCAAAGAGCCGAACATACGGCCGGTAACACCTGCATCCCATGGCGATAAGGCGCCTTGGATCGATGGACGGTGGCTTGCTTGGGTCAGACCGGAAAAGACCATGACTCTGATCAATCTCCGCAATTTTGGCATTACCTTGGGTGTGCCGCTCATCTCCAATCTCAATTTCACCGTGGGTGCCGGCGACCGTATAGGCATCGTTGCTGCCAATGGCAGGGGTAAATCCAGCCTGCTCAATTGCATCGCCGGCCGGCTGGAGCCGACAGCGGGCGACGTTACCCGCTCGCGCGGCCTTCGGGTCGGCTATGTCGAGCAGAATGTGCCGGCCGATCTGGCTGCTATCTCTTTCTACGATGCGGTTCTCCGTGCTCTGCCGGCCGAACAAGCCGAGAGCGAGGGCTGGCGCGTCGACGTCAGTTTGGATTCGCTCGACGTGCCGCAGGTGCTGCGGGAGAGGGCACTTGCGGAGCTTAGTGGCGGTTGGCAGCGGCTGGCCATGCTCGCCCGTGTTTGGGTGACGGAGCCGGATGTCCTGCTGCTGGACGAGCCGACCAACCACCTCGATCTCGCGAAGATCGCGCTGCTGGAAGATTGGTTGAACGCTCTGCCACGCGATGTGCCGGTGTTGATCGCGAGCCACGACCGCGCCATTCTCGATGCCGTCACCAACCGCACCCTGTTCCTGCGCCAGGAGCAATCGGTGGACTACGCCTTGCCGTATGGCCGGGCACGGGCTGCGCTGGACGAGGCCGACGCTTCGGATGAGCGGCGTTACCAGAAGGACATGAAGACGGCGCAGCAATTGCGCAAGCAGGCAGCCAAGCTCAACAATCTCGGCATCAATTCCGGCAGCGACCTGCTGACGGTCAAGACGAAACAGCTCAAGGCGCGCGCCGAGCGCCTGGAGGATGCGGCACGGCCGGGTCATCAGGAGCGTTCGTCCGGTGCGATCAAGCTCGCCAATCGCGGCATTCAGGCGAAGATATTGGTGACGCTCGATGATGCCTGCGTCGAGACACCGGATGGCACATTGTTGTTCAAGACCGGCAAACGCTGGATCTGCCAGGGTGATCGCATCGTCCTGCTTGGCCAAAATGGGGCAGGCAAGACCCGGCTTGTCGAGATGATCCACAAAGCCATTGCCGATCAGAGCGCATCGGGGGCAATCCGGGCAACGCCATCGCTGGCGCTAGGCTATAGCGATCAGGCGCTCTCGCATCTCGGTCATGACGACACCCCGCTCGGCGTGATCACGCGGCTGTTCGAACTCGGCGAACAGCGGGCGCGCACGCTGCTTGCTGGCGCCGGTATGGGCGTCGACATGCAGGGCCGGGCCATCGGCAGGCTTTCGGGTGGTCAGAAGGCGCGATTGTCCATGCTGGTGCTGCGATTGACCGATCCTAACTTCTACCTACTGGACGAACCGACCAACCATCTCGATATCGATGGGCAGGAGGCGCTGGAGGGCGAGTTGATGACGCAAGAGGCAAGCTGCCTGCTCGTCTCCCACGACCGCAGCTTCGTCCGCGCCATCGGCAATCGCTTCTGGCTGATTGAGAAGAAGCGGCTGACGGAAGTGGAGGGGCCGGAGGAGTTCTTCGAGGCGGCCAGGAGGTAGGAATAAGAGGTAGGGTAAGGCGATCGGATCGGCAGCGAGCATCGACTGTGAACGCATCTACAGCTTTGAGTTGACAGCGAGAAATATCAGCATACAGAATGCAACCGACATTTCATGAAGGTGCAACTTGACGAGCTTGATTCTGAACGATCGCCTGAACCGCCCTGCATACTGGATGTTCATCTGCATATTTTTAGGATTTCGGGTCGGAGCCGTTGTTCTGAGCGAGATGGGTTACACTTCCGATCTCTTACGTCATATGGACTTCATCCTCTTCTTCGTCGCGTCCGTGATGGGCGCACGACTACGGGATTTTGGATGGTCAGCCTTTTGGGGTTGGGCGGGCGTGGCGTTGTTTAGTTTCGTTTTTCCCGTTGGAATAATAGCGATACTAAAGCCGGCGATATTGCCGAATGGATGGGTGGATGGTCCCGCTGGGGGCTATATTACCTTATTTGACACACTTCCGTTCCTTGCTTTGGTCACAGTTGTGGGGCTTCCGCCAAGCGATCCGGATAGCAAATATAGAATGCCGTCGCGGTATAACATAGTTGTATCGGAATCCACGCAGCAATTTGCGCGGCGCTGGATTTTGCCGCCACTGTCTATTTTCAGACGACGTGTGAACCGCTCCGCCTATTGGGCAGGCCTGGTGTTCGTCTTTGCGGTTCTTTTCGCGCGAGCGGCGGCTGAGGGGGGCAACAATGGGGATACCGCATGGGGACTTCCGCTATTCGTTCTGGCAGTTGCTATCGCGGCAACGCTTGTTGCGGCGCGGCTGCGCGATTTCGGGTGGTCTGGCTTCTGGGGATGGAGCGTCATTGTCGGCTTGAGTTTTGTTATTCCACTGGCGATGTTTTCGCTTATCGGGGTGGACCAGATGTCTAGTTTGCCATCCTACGCGACTTCAGGACCGATACTTCTTTGTTTAGTTATGATCATCGCTGTTGGCATTCCAAGGGGAAATGCCGATGCCAACAAATATGGACCGCCCTTCCGTTGGAGAAAAAACAAGGCGGTTGCGTAATCCTGAGATTGCGGCTTGCGCATCATCTCGTCTCACGCTAACAATTCCCTCATGAACATGTCCTTGAACAATATTGCAGTTTGGTGGTGGGCACGCTGAGGCGGCCTCGACCAATCGTGTTCAAAGACGACGAGTGAGCCGCCCGAGATTTCGAGGCGGCTTTTTTGTTATAAAGGCCGCCTGTCATCCGGGCCCGACAACGGAGTGAGGAACAATGGTAACGATCCTTCGGGATGATGGTGCGGAAATCTACGAGACGAAGGGTGGCATCACCGTCACCCGGCAACGCCGGCCGACTCCCTATGCGGATGCGGTTTCGTCCTATATCGACAAGCTCGATGAGCGCCGTGGCGCGGTCTTCTCGTCGAACTACGAATATCCCGGCCGCTACACCCGTTGGGATACCGCCATCGTCGATCCGCTGCTCGGTTTGTCCTGCAATGGGCGCAATGTCTGGATCGAGGCCTATAATGAGCGTGGCGAGGTCATTCTCGGTTTCATCGCTGAAAAGCTGAAGACGGTTTCCGAACTGGTGCTTGGCGCTTCGACAGAACGCCGGCTTGACCTGACGGTAAAGACGCCGGATCGCGTCTTTACCGAGGAAGAGCGCTCGAAGACCCCGACGGTCTTCACGGTGCTACGCGCGGTCACTGATCTCTTCTATTCGCAGGCCGATGCCAGCATCGGCTTCTACGGCGCCTTCGGCTACGATCTGGCGTTCCAGTTCGACGCGATCAGCCTGAAGCTCGAGCGTCCTGATGACCAGCGCGACATGGTGCTCTATCTGCCGGACGAGATTCTGGTGGTCGACAACTATTCCGCCAAGGCCTGGATCGATCGTTACGATTTTGCCAAGGGAGGCGTCACTACCGAAGGCAAGTCCGGCGAGATCGCTGCCGAGCCCTTCCGCCACACCAATACCATTCCGCCGAAGAGCGATCATCGCCCCGGCGAATATGCCGAGCTGGTGGTCAAGGCGAAGGAGAGCTTCCGCAAGGGCGATCTTTTTGAAGTCGTGCCCGGCCAGAAGTTCATGGAGCGCTGCGAGAGCAAGCCATCCGATATTTCCAAGCGCTTGAAGGCGATCAATCCGTCGCCCTATTCCTTCTTCATCAATCTCGGCAATCAGGAATATCTCGTCGGCGCTTCGCCTGAGATGTTCGTGCGCGTGTCCGGCCGCCGCATCGAGACCTGCCCGATTTCGGGTACGATCAAGCGCGGAGACGATCCGATTGCCGACAGCGAGCAGATCCTGAAGCTCCTGAACTCCAAGAAGGACGAGTCCGAGCTGACCATGTGCTCCGACGTTGACCGCAACGACAAGAGCCGTGTCTGCGAGCCGGGTTCGGTCAAGGTCATCGGCCGCCGCCAGATCGAGATGTATTCGCGCCTGATCCACACGGTTGACCATATCGAAGGCCGCCTGCGCGACGACATGGATGCTTTTGACGGCTTCCTCAGCCACGCCTGGGCTGTCACCGTCACCGGCGCGCCGAAGCTCTGGGCCATGCGCTTCATCGAGAGCCATGAAAAGAGCCCGCGCGCATGGTACGGCGGTGCGATCGGCATGGTCGGCTTCAATGGCGACATGAACACCGGCCTGACGCTGCGTACCGTCCGCATCAAGGACGGCATTGCCGAAGTGCGTGCCGGCGCAACTCTGCTCAACGACTCGATTCCCGAGGAAGAAGAAGCCGAAACCGAACTGAAGGCCTCTGCCATGCTTTCCGCCATCCGTGATGCCAAGACCGGCAATTCCGGCAAACAGCAACGTGACGTCGCCTCCGTGGGCAAGGGTGTGAAGATCCTGCTCGTCGACCACGAAGACAGCTTCGTGCACACGCTCGCCAATTATTTCCGCCAGACGGGTGCCACGGTTTCGACCGTGCGCACGCCGGTGCCGGAAGAGGTCTTCGACCGGCTTGATCCGGATCTGGTCGTGCTGTCGCCGGGTCCCGGTAATCCGAAGGACTTCGATTGCAAGGCGACCATCAAGAAGGCGAGGGCGCGCAACCTGCCGATCTTCGGCGTCTGCCTGGGTCTGCAGGCGCTCGCCGAGGCCTATGGCGGCGAGCTGCGCCATCTTGCGGTTCCGATGCATGGCAAGCCATCACGCATCCGCGTGCTGGAGCCGGGACTCGTCTTCTCGGGTCTTGGCCGCGAGGTTACGGTCGGCCGCTATCATTCGATCTTCGCCGATCCGTCGAGCCTGCCGCGTGACTTCATGATCACGGCCGAAAGCGAAGACGGCACGATCATGGGCATCGAGCACGTCAAGGAGCCGATTGCGGCTGTACAGTTCCACCCGGAATCGATCATGACGCTTGGTGGCGACGCCGGCATGCGGATGATCGAGAATGTCGTAGCGCATCTGGCGCGGCGGGTGAAGACGAAGGCTGCGTGAGGCGAGAACCGTTAGCCGTCGAGTTCGAACGCCCCTATGCACTCGGAAAAAGTGCATAGGGGTGTTTTTTGCCTTGAAAGAGCCAACAAACCGCTGAAGACATTCGATGTTGGCGGGGGCTTTCGGTCGGTGATCTCAAGGATATTCAAGGGCGTCTTTTTCGCCGTGCTTGCGGTTGTGGCGATCGCAGGTCTCGGCATCGTTGCGCCGCGGCCGCTTTGGCATGACGGGCAGGCGGCAAGAGCCGAGCGGTCGCAACATATCCTCGTGCTCAGCAATCCCATCCATACGGATATCGCCATACCGGTCGATGGCGATCTCATCTCCCGTTTCGCATTCCTGCGGACAGCGGGGCTTGATCTCGATAATCCGAATGTGCGCTATCTCGTTTTCGGCTGGGGCGGCCGGAGTTTCTATACGGAGACGCGAACTTGGGCTGATTTGAAGGCTGGCCCTGTCTTGAAAAGCTTCACTCTGGATCGTGCCGTCATCCACGCCGAGCTGGCGGGCGAGATTCCGGCGGATGCTCCTGATGTCACGGCCATCAGCATCGATACCGAGGGGCTGGAGCGGCTCAAACGGTTCATTCTCGGCAGTTTCGAGCAAACGAATAACCAGCCGAGCCCGTTGATTGGCAGCAATTACGGACCGAATGATGCGTTCTTCGAGGCGCGGGGATATTTCAACGCGCTCACGGGATGCAATACCTGGACAGCCGCCGGGTTGAGGCAGGCGGGATTGACTTCGGGCTTATGGACGGCGCTGCCTTGGACGCTGCGGCTGTCACTCAGCCTGCACAACGATCGCGACCGTTTTGCATCCACTCAGGCGGAGTAGCGCGGATCAAGGCTGCTCAGAAAGCGTCCTGATCATCCTGCCAACATTCCTCGAAAATCAGCTTGTCGAGCGACAGGCGATCGCGCCAACCTTTCACGGCAAGCTCGGGCATATCGTAGAGTTCATCGACGTAGCCGACGCATAGCCATGCGACGATTTTGACATGCTCGGGTATGTTCAGGATGCTCTTGATCGCGTCCTCGTGAAAAATGCTTACCCAACCGACACCGACACCCTCGGCCCGCGCGGCCAGCCAGAGATTTTGAACGGCGCAGACCGTCGAATAAACGTCCGTCGCCGGATTGTGCGTCCGCCCGAGCACGACAGGCCCGCCGCGCTTGGTATCACAGGTGATGCAGATGCTGAGGGGCGCCTTGCGAATGCCTTCGAGCTTCAGTCGCTGATATTGTGCGCGGCGATCGCCTTCGAACATGAGGCAGGCTTCTTCATTGGCCTGATGAAATGCCTTCCAGACGCGCTCGCGCGTCTCCTGCTGGCGGATCAGGAGGAAATTCCATGGCTGCATGAAACCGACCGACGGCGCACGATGAGCTGCTTCGAGCAGCCGTCTCACAAGATCGTCGGGTAGCGGGTCGGAGCGGAACTGATCGCGCACGTCGCGGCGGGTTTCGATAGCACGGTAGACGGCAGCGCGCTCCGCTTCGGAGAAGGCGCATGCCGCGATCAGATGATCCGCTTCTTTGGGTGGCACATCTGCGACCGAAGCTGCGTTGTGCGAATGGGAGGGATCATCAAAAGAAGGCATGTTCCACCGTGGATTTGGAGGTAGCGGCGACGTTTCGTGGCGGAATGCCGTTCGCTGGGGCGTTATCGGTCGACCTATAGCTTAGTGCATGCTCGCACGGGAAGGTGCCATCATGATTTTCACAGGCAAGCATATGACCTGCCGGCCATCATCTTTGTCGCATCATCGTCTTTCAGCGGCAGCTTTGCGGCCCGACTTTGTTTAACCGGGCTATTTGGGATAAATTGTGATGCGCGAGGCCCAAGCCGTCCTTTGACAAACGGTGCGTTCTGCATCATATGAACGCCAATTGAGCCGCCTGCGCGAATTTCGCGCGGGCGGTTTTGCATTTGAATGGCGCGGTTTTTGCAATTCGTTCGCATATGCAGGGCGCGCGCATCCGCATTGGAGAAACGCATGAACGGACAGGGCAACCAGACGATACGGCAACTGGCCCTCTGGGGCATTCCGCTATCGCTCGGCGTCTTGGCGCTGAAGATGCTCGCCTGGTGGGTGACGGGCTCCGTGGCGCTGTTGTCGGACGCCCTGGAATCCCTCGTCAATGTCGTGGCCGCTTTCATCGCTTTCTTCGTCATCCGCTATGCGCAGAAGCCGGCGGATCACGATCATCCCTTCGGCCACCACAAGGCGGAATATCTTTCGGCCGTCACAGAAGGCGCGATGATCATCGTCGCTGCGCTGATGATTGTGCAGGAGGCGATGGGGCATTTGAGCAATCCTCAGCCGTTGCAGGCGCCCGTCCTCGGCCTCGCCATCAACTTTGCCGCCGGTGTCATCAATGCGATCTGGGCGCTGACCTTGATCCGGGCAGGGCGCGAGCATCGCTCGCCGGCGCTGACGGCGGATGGGCAGCACATCATGTCCGATGTCTATACTTCCATCGGCGTGTTGTTCGGCCTGCTGCTGGCGCTGGGCACCGGCTACCCGATATTCGACCCGGTGCTTGCTATTCTCGTCGCCGTCAACATTCTCTATCAGGGCTGGAAGGTCGTCTCCAATTCCATCGACGGGCTGATGGACAAGGCCGTCCTACCGGAAGAGGAAGCGGTGATCAAAGAGGCGATCGCGACGCATGCCAACGGCTCGCTCGGCGTGCACGATCTGAAGACGCGCCGGGCGGGCGCCGTCACCTTTGTCGATTTCCACCTCGTTGTACCCGCGGCCATGCCTGTCCGCGAGGCACATCGCATCTGCGACCGCCTTGAAGACGCCATACGGGCGATCCATGCGGGCGCGGAAATAACCATTCACGTGGAGCCCGAGGGCGAGAAGGCCCATGGCATCCGCGTCAAAGTGATCAAGGAGATCTAAGATGCCTACAACCGATGTTTCCGGTCTGTCGATGCTCGGCAGTCAGACCGAAACGGCTGCGAACCCCGAAGCCGCCGTTCTCGAAAAAGTGCCGTCCGGCCATGCCGGCACGGACTACGTCGTGCGCTTCACCGCTCCGGAATTCACCTCGCTCTGCCCTATGACGGGTCAGCCGGATTTTGCCCATATCGTCATTGACTACATTCCGAACGAGTGGTTGGTGGAATCGAAGTCGCTGAAGCTCTTCCTGCATTCCTTCCGCAACCACGGCGCTTTCCACGAGGATTGCTCGATCTACATCGCCAAGCGGCTGGTCGAACTGCTGGAGCCGAAATGGCTGCGCATCGGTGCCTATTGGTATCCCCGAGGCGGTATCCCGATCGATGTGTTCTGGCAGACGGGAAAGGCACCGGAGGGTGTGTGGTTGCCGGATCAGGGCGTGCAGCCTTATCGTGGGCGCGGGTAAACTAAAAAGCCGCCATCCGAAGGGAGGCGGCTTTTTGCAATCAGAGACGATTGGCTTCAGGCAAATGAACTGTCGTCGCCGCCGTTGTCGGACGAGTCGTCGTAGTCATTGTCATTGTCGTCGTCCTGATCATTCGATGCGTAGTCGACATTGGTTTGACCATTATCGTTCTGGCCATTGCTGTCGTTGCCGAAATAATTGTTGTTGATGATCGTTTCCTGAACGGGCTGTTCGGCTGCATTGGCGGCCGTGCCGCCGAAGAGGCCGCCGAGACCACCGCCGGCGGTACCGCCGAGATGGGGGCTGAACAGGCTGGAGAGCGATTCCGCCAGCATGACGCCGCCGGCGACGCCGGCTGCCGTGCCGAGGGCACCGCGCAGGAAGCTGCCGCCTGCCGAGGGAGCGGCGGCCTGCGGGTTCCACGGGCCGCTTGGCTGTTGCTGGCCGCCCCACGGACCGGGCTGCGGAGCATTGCGGGCATAATCGTCATAGAGACGGCCCTGCTGCTGCGAATTACCGGCTTGCGGCCCCGGGCCACGCTGCGGCTGCTGCTGGCCACCGCCGAACAGCGAGCCGAGACCGCCGAGGAAGCCGCCGCTCTGGGGCTGCGGGTGATTGTCGGCGCCCTGCTGTTCCAGTTCGCGCACGCGCGCTTCGAGCTGCTGGATGCGGTCAGCGGCAGCCTTCATGCCCTGTTCCTGCATGAGCACAGCTTGTGCGAGGAAATAAGGCGCATAGGGCTGATCGCGAACCGACTGATTGATGAAGGCCTCCGCATCTGCATCGCGCTGAGTGCTGGCCGTAGCGCGGACGCGATCGAAGAGGGACGCGAGCAGTTGACGTTCTTCAGGCGACATGATGGCCTCCTTGGCTATCTGTTGCTGCAAATTCGGGGCGCGATTCTCGCGCTTACCTGACGTAGGATGGAATTCCGGCTTTTCAAAGCCGCTTCAAGTTACAATTCGGTAATCCGCAACCATAACGCCATGCTTTCCCAGGCTATTCGCGCCTTGCCTTTTTCCGGCATTGTTTTACGCATTGAGTCGCACTATGTGCGGTAGGACACATCTGCTGGAGACTTGCGAATGAACGACGAAGACGAACAGGAAGAAAAGACGAAAGAGCTGCCCTTGGGCAAGGACGCGGAGGCGAATCTTTTCAAATCGCGCTCGATCTTCATCTATGGCGGCATTACGCAGGAACTGGCGCAGAAGGTCTGCTCGCAGCTCGTGGCGCTTGCCGCGGCCAGCGATGAGGATATCCGAATCTACGTGAATTCGCCTGGCGGCCACGTCGAATCCGGCGATTCCATTCACGACATGATCAAGTTCATCAAGCCGAAGGTCTGGATGATTGGTTCCGGTTGGGTCGCTTCTGCGGGCGCGCTGATCTACGTGGCAGCCCCCAAGGAGCGCCGCATCTGCCTGCCGAACACCCGCTTCCTGCTGCACCAACCGTCCGGCGGCACGCGCGGTATGGCTTCCGACATCGAAATTCAGGCTCGCGAGATCATCAAGATGAACGAGCGCCTGAATAAGATCTTCTCGGAAGCGACCGGCCAGCCCGTCGAGCGCATCGCCAAGGATACGGACCGTGACTACTGGCTGTCTGCGGAAGAAGCCAAGGCTTATGGCCTGGTTTCCCGGATCGTGACGTCGCAGGCCGACATCTAAGCGAAGGCTTTTGCTGAGTTAAGGCGCCCTTGCTTGCCGAAAGGCAGGCGAGGGCGTTTTGCGTTGCCGGGTAGCGGAAGTTGCGATGGTGATGCGCTATGGCCGAACTTGCTATTCCTCGTCGCGGGATGCCAGTGACGCTCCGGGAATATAAAGCGAAATCGGTCTGATTTCGTAGACCGCGGTCGGATTGACGCGGCGGAGGTCGCGCGCTGCCGCAACTGCCGCCTCAAGCGTTGGAAAATCCACAACATAGAAGCCCAGCAATTGCTCCTTGGTCTCAGCAAAAGGGCCGTCAGTGACGATGCCGGCACCCTTGCCTCGCAGCGTCACGGCGCCTTGCGTCGAGCCAAGCCGTGCGGCGGGTCCCAAAGACTTCTCCTGAACGAGGCGATCATTGATCTGGAGAAGTTCGGTCATCAAGGCCGCATCTTCCTCCTTGGTCCAGGATTCGACCACACCCTCTTCGTGATAGGCCAGGATGGCGTAATACATAGATCGTTCCCCCTCTATGGATCTATCGGTTTCAGCCAATCGAGCTATCGGCTGGAGTTCAGAAACCTCTTAGTTGCATTTGACTACACAGGTTTGATGTTTGGTGCGCAATCCCTGTCTGTGCTCTTTTGTCAATCGAATGGCGCTCGGTTGGGTGGATTGCCTGATCTTCGCGAAACTGCACTTGCATGACCGACGCTTGAGATGCTCCATGCGCTTTCCATCGTACCCACGAGTCTCCAGCCGCTGCCATGCTCAAAGATTTCTCCGTTCAAAGCCTGTTCATGGGCTGTCTTACCGCCTTTGTCGGCTTTGCCAGTTCGTTCGCGGTCGTGCTGCATGGGCTGCAGGCGGTCGGTGCCACGGCTGCGCAGGCTGCGTCCGGGTTGACGGCCCTGTCGATCTCGATGGGCCTCTGCGCCATCGTGCTCAGCGTTGCGACAAAGCTGCCGATCAGCATTGCCTGGTCGACGCCGGGCGCGGCGCTCCTGGCGAGCGCCGGCGCCATTGAGGGCGGCTTTCCGGCGGCGGTCGGTGCGTTTCTCGTCTGTGCGGTGCTGATCGTGATTGCCGGCCTGTTCCGGCCGCTCGGGCGTGCCGTTGCCGCTATTCCGCCGGCGTTGGCGAATGCCATGCTTGCCGGCGTGTTGCTCGGGCTTTGCTTCGCACCGGTGAAGGCAATCGGCTTCAATCCCTGGCTCGGCCTGCCGATCATTATCGCCTGGATCGTCGTCGGCGCATTCAAGCGGCTCTGGGCCGTGCCGGCGGCGCTTGCTGCCTTCGCGCTGGTGCTGGCTTTCGGCGTGAAGGTGCCTGATGGAGCGCTGGCATCGCTGCAGCATTCGTTGCTGCCGAGCGTTGAACTGGTCAAACCGGCCTTCACCGCCGCCGGCCTCGTCTCCGTCGCACTGCCGCTCTTCATCGTCACCATGGCGTCGCAGAATATTCCGGGCATCGCGGTGCTGAAGGTTCACCATTATGATCCGAAGCCCGGTCCGCTCTTTGCCGTCACGGGCCTGTTTTCCCTGTTCAGCGCGCCCCTCGGCGGGCATGCCGTCAATCTTGCCGCGATCACCGCCGCCATGTGTGCGGGACAGGACGCCCATGCCGACCCGCAGCGGCGCTATTGGGCGGCGATTATTGCCGGGGTTGTTTACATCATCCTTGGGCTGCTCGCCGGTGCGGTCACCGCCTTCGTGGCGCTGGCGCCGCCGATCCTGATCGAAGCCGTCGCCGGGCTGGCGCTGGTTGGTGCATTGTCCAACTCGGCCATGAACGCTTTTCAAAAGGCAGAATCGCGCGAGGCGGCCGCAATCACTTTCCTCGTCACGGCATCGGGCGTTTCCTTCGCTGGCATCTCCGGCGCCTTCTGGGGGCTGGTCGCGGGAGGATTGATGATGGCACTGTCGCACATGGTGCAATTGCTGAAGAAATAAGCGAGGGGTTGCTTCTTTTTGACTGCACGGCTATAAGCGCGGGCATGAAGACGACTGGCGCGAAGATTTCCGAACAGATTGCACGTGGGCGCGTTGCCCTGCGTGACAATACGCGCGCCCTGACTTCGCTTCTTCTTCTCGGCCTTACGCGCGGTTGCCGGGTCCTTTGAGGAGCGCTCGGCGGCCGTAGAGCCCGCCCGGCCATCGCTCCTCGCGACATATCCCTAAAATCGACAGTATACCCCATAGCGGGTCCGTATTTGTCATCGCCAAGCCGCATACGATCGGTTAAGACGCGGGGCAAATGACGGGAAAGGAAGAGACGAAACATGGACGCGAACAGCCATTCCCCCAAAGGCATGCCCGACGCAGCGGCGAAGTACCGCGCTTACCCGCAGATCAATATTCCCGACCGAACCTGGCCTTCGAAAACCATCACCAAGGCGCCGATTTGGTGCTCCGTCGATCTGCGTGACGGCAACCAGGCGCTCGTCGATCCGATGGGCCACGACCGCAAGGCCCGCATGTTCCACCTGTTGCTGGAGATGGGCTTCAAGGAAATCGAGATCGGTTTTCCTTCGGCATCACAGACCGACTTCGACTTTGCCCGCTGGTGCATCGAGCAAGGCAATGTGCCCGACGACGTGTCGCTGCAGGTTTTGGTGCAGTGCCGGCCGGAGCTGATCACCCGCACCTTCGAGGCATTGGAAGGCGCCAACAAGCCGATCGTGCATTTCTACAATTCCACCAGCGAATTGCAGCGCCGCGTGGTGTTTGCCAAGGATGTGAAGGGGATCAAGGAGATCGCCGTCGATGCGGCCAAGATGATCACCGACATGGCGGCCAAGGCGGGTGGCGGCTATCGCTTCGAATATTCGCCGGAAAGCTTCACCGGCACCGAACTGGAGGTGGCGCTGGAAATCTGCAACGCCGTCATCGACGTAGTGAAGCCGACGCCGGACAACAAGCTGATCATCAACCTGCCTTCCACCGTCGAAATGGCGACCCCGAACATCTATGCCGACCAGATCGAATGGATGTGCCGCAATCTGGACAACCGCGAAAACCTGATCATCTCGCTGCATCCGCATAATGACCGCGGCACCGGTATCGCCGCTGCCGAACTGGCCTTGATGGCCGGCGCCGACCGCGTCGAAGGCACGCTGTTCGGCAACGGTGAGCGTACCGGCAATGTCGATGTCGTCACCATGGCGCTGAACATGTTCACGCAGGGCGTCGATCCGGAGCTGGATTGCTCGAACATCGAGCGCATGAAAGAAGTCTTCGAATATTCCAACCAGATGGCGATAGGCGAACGCCACCCCTATGTCGGCGAACTGGTCTACACCGCCTTTTCCGGCTCACATCAGGATGCGATCAACAAGGGCATGAAGGCCGCCAAGGTCGCCAACCATCCGGTTTGGGAAGTGCCGTATCTGCCGATCGATCCGCAGGATGTCGGCCGCACCTACGAGGCGATCATCCGCATCAACTCGCAGTCGGGCAAGGGCGGCATCGCCTACATCATGCAGCAGGATTACGGGCTCAACCTGCCGCGCAATCTCCAGGTGGAATATCGCGAAGAGATCCAGCGCATCACCGACGAAGAGGGCAAGGAATTGCCGTCCAAGCGCATCTACGACCACTTCATCGAGCGTTACGTGACCCAGTCCGACGCGCGCATCCGCTTCGTCGACCACCACACCTTCGCCGATCCCGAGAACAGGGGGCAGCGGATCGTCGCAGCCGAGATCACCGACAATGGCGAGGTGAAGCGCATCGAAGGCCGCGGCAACGGCCCGATCGACGGCTTCATCAATGCTCTCTCGATCTATCTCGACATTCCGATGTCGGTCGAGGATTATTCCGAGCATTCGCTGCAGCATGGCTCGAATGCCGCGGCAATCTCCTATGTCGAGACCTCCTATCCCGGCGGCAAGCTCTTCGGTGCTGGCATCAATACCAACATCGTCGCCGCCTCTCTCGAGGCGATCGTCTCGGCGGCGAACCGCGTGCTCGATATCCGGGCGAAACAGGGCTGAATTTCAGCCGCATCGCCTAGTGAAGACAAATCCCCTCGATGTCATCGAGGGGATTTTTTTTGTCCACTATCCGTCGTTCAAGACGGGATCATCGTCGCCAATGAAGCCGCCGGATTGGCGTGCCCATAATGCGGCATAGATGCCGTTTTGCGCGAGCAGATCGCCATGGGTCCCGTCTTCTGCGATCCGCCCTTCATCGAGGACGACGATGCGATCCATCCGCGCGATGGTCGACAGGCGATGGGCGATCGCGATGACCGTTTTGCCCTCCATGACGCCATAGAGCGTCTCCTGGATAACAGCCTCCACCTCCGAATCCAGCGCCGACGTCGCTTCGTCCAGCACGAGGATCGGCGCATCCTTGAGGATGGCGCGGGCAAGGGCGATGCGTTGCCTTTGTCCGCCCGATAGCTGGACGCCGCGCTCGCCGACATGGGCATCGTAGCCGGTGCGGCCTTCGTGATCCCGGAGCGTTGCGATAAATCCGCTCGCCGCCGCCTTGTCCGCCGCCGCCATCATCGCGTTTTCGGAGAACCGGGGATCGCCGTGGGCGATGTTATCGCGAACCGAGCGGTGGAGCAGGGCAGCGTCCTGGGTCACCATGCTGATCTGTCTGCGCAGGCTCTCCTGGGTGATCCCGCGAATATTCTGTCCGTCGATTTCGATGGAACCCGCTTCCGGATCGAAGAACCGTAATAGCAGATTGACGAGCGTCGACTTTCCGGTGCCGGAACGACCGACGAGGCCGACCTTTTCGCCGGGTGCGATCCGCAGTGAAACGCCGGCCAGGCCGCCACTACCCTTGCCATAATGATGCGTCACCTTCTTGAAGGTAATACCGCCGCCACTGACTGTGAGTTGGCGGGCATCAGGCGCATCCGTGACGGTGAGCGGTTGCGTCACGGTCAGCAGCGATTGCCGCATTGCGCCGAGGTGACCGAACAGCGACGAGACGGCGTCGAGCATCCATTCCGCCATGCCGGTGATGCGGAAACTCAAGGCGAGTGAGGCGGCAATCAGACCGAGCGGCGCGCTGCCGGCCTGCCAAAGGATCACGGCATAGCCGACCAGGCCGACGATCAGACAGCTACCCAGGAACAGCATGTTCGAATTGACCATGACTTCGAGCTTCTGCACGCGCACGAAGGTCTTGCGGGCAGCGGCGAAGCGCTCCCGTCCTTCACGGTCTTCTTCGGCCGCATTGGCAAAGAGCTTGATGATGTCGATATTGGCATAGGTGTCGACCAACATGCCCGTGAGCGCTGCATAGGCGCCCTGAAAGTCCTCGGACGCTCTGCGAAGCCGCGGGATGACCAACGCCATCAGACCCAGATAGCAGCAGAGCCAGACGAGGAGTGGCCAGATGAGACGCAGATCGATCGAGGCCATGAGCCAGAGCGAGCCGGCGACATAGATTGTCACGAAGGATAGCGTATGCAGCACCGCATAGGCCGCTCCAGTCGCGGAATTGCCGATGTCGCGCACCTGGCTGGCGATGCGCCCGGAAAAATCCTGGCGGAACCAGCCAACGGATTGCCGCAGGACGTGGCGATGGGCGCGCCAGCGAAACAAGGTCTCGGCATTCGGCCGAAATGCGATGTCGTCGAGGCTTTCCCTGACATAGCCGGCAAGCGGCCGTCCAATCAGCACAAGGGCGGCGGCAGCCAGCAATTCGGTGCCATGGGATGCCCAAAGTTGATCCGGCCGAGCGGCTGCCAGGATATCCACGAGCTGGCTGGTATAGCCGATGAGCCAGATCTCGATCGCCGCACCGATGACGGTCAGGGCAAGGCTCATTGCCATGACGAAGCGGAACGGATGCAGGTTGCCCTTCAGATACCGCCATGGATCGGATGGCGGGTTCAGATCGGCATAATGTTGGAACGGATCGACGAGCTTTTCAAAGCGACGAAACATGAGTGCCCTCCAGGGGCGCGAGATGACAGTTTGATGGATGGGCCGAACAAGCAGCCCTTCACGGCACTGCTTTTCAGCGGTGGTTTCCGGTGCCGTGGGTTTTCATCAAACGCTCTCCTCTCAAGTCGCTTGCCGGTTGTATAGCGCATGATGGCGCTAATGTCAGCAAAAATGGCATCCATAGAAAGGCGCTTCCCCCGATATGGGTGAAATCGACCCCGCTATCGTCCATTAAGCTGAATTCCCGGCAGGCGGATCGGCGTGATATTTTAAACTGCCGGCAATCCTATCTGGGGGGAACGTCATGCCACGCGTTGCCAATCTGTATTTCAAGACAGCAATCATCTTTCTGATCATCGGAATTGGAATAGGCCTGAAAATGGCAATTACCGAGGATCATAGCGTCATCGGCGCCCATGCGCATGCCAATCTCCTCGGCTGGGTGACCATGGCACTCTTCGGCGGTTATCATGCGCTGAACCCGCAAAAGGCGGAAAGGCGGCTGGCGATGATTCAATATTGTGTCTACACAGCCGGCGTCGCAGTCCTGGTGCCGGCATTGTATATGATGCTTCTCGGCAATATGGCGATGGAGCCGATCGTTGCGGCAGCGTCGATCGTGATCTTCATCGGCGTTCTGCTGTTCGCCTTCATCATCTTTTCAAGTGAGCAGGCCACGGCAACGATTTCGCCGGCGCGATCTCGCTGATCTTGCGAGAGGAGACGGCAGACAAGTCAACGCCGTCTTCTCGCCGTCAGGGCTTTTGTCCGGAAAGTTCCTCGCGCCGTTTCATCAGGCGTTCGAGCTCTTCCTCCTGCTCGGCGATGCGTGTCGATGCGAGTTCCTCGTCCGCTGCGCCGGAATATGCGGCCGCCTGTTCGATCAACTCGCGGAGATTTTCTCTTATTGCCGCAATGCGCTCGTCAATCTCCGGGATGGTCAACAGAATGTCGGACATGGTCAATCTCCAGGGAATGCGCCCGTCGGCTGAAGCTCCGGGCGCGATGGACTGACTGATAGTATCCTCGGGCTGCATGAAAGTCGCAAGCAGGGCTGTGGCGGCTCAGCTCAAATTTCCGTCGATACCCGGTCGGCGATCTGGTCGAGCATCGCGTCGGAGGAGGGGCCGACGACGGCATAGGCGGTGCCGTTGCGATGCCAGGATACGATGCTCACATCATCCCTGATGGTCTCGTCAAAATTGCCGTCGTCGGCGACCCCTTCATCTTTCATGAAACAGATGGCGATGACGTCGCCGTCGAGGTCCTTGTAGATCAACTGACCGGCCGGTTTGCCGGTGGCAATGAACATGCGCGCGCCTTGGAAGACCAACCCATCGGCGGCGAGATCCGGCACGTTGAATTTCACGCCGACGGTCCCCTTCAGCCATTGGATGATCTCGTCGGCTTCAGTCGCCTGTACTTCGACGACATGGCGAGGCTGATGCGCATAGATGCGGTGATAGGCGGCAATATCGTCCAGCCATGTGCGGCTCGGGGCCGGTGCAGCCGGGGTCGCAGCCGGCGCGCTGGACGGCTGGACGCCGAAGAGATAGCCGATGCCGCCACCGACCACGAAGAGGATGAGAGCGGCGGCGAGCGCCTGGCGACCGGTCGGAGCAAGCTTCAGGGATGGCCGGGAAAGGCGAGGGGCGGGCTCGCGCGGCTTCGGCGCCTGCGCGCTTTTGATGGAGCGCACCAAAGCTAGCGGCACCGGCTCCTTCAGTACCTCGTCGAAAGCCTTGCGGCCGACATCGGAGCCATGCTTCAGTTCATCGAAAATCCGCCGCGCTTCCGGATCGGAGGCGATGAGCCGCTCCAGCTCCTCTTTCTCCTCGCGACTCGTCTCGCCGTCCATAAAGGCGGACAAACGAGTTTCGAGCGGCATTTTTTTCATATCCTGCAATGCTAAAACCTTCGCGGCGAGCGGCTGTGACCTTGAGTGGCGAGGCGAAGGCGGGCGCCGGAAAGCCGGGACGCCACCGTCGACAAGGAGATGCCAAGAATATCGGCCGCCTGTTTGTAGCTATGCCCTTCGACATCGACGAGCAGGAAGACACTGGCAAGTCCTTCGGGCAAAGATGTGACCATCTGATGCGCTTCGCTTGCTTCGACAGGATTGGTACGCATGCCCGGCGTTGCCAGTTCGCCTTGTTCCAAGGCGCTACCCTTGGTGGCAGGCCGCAGCCGATGGCGTCGGGACTCTTCCACCCATTGATGGCGGGCCATGGTGTAGAGCCAGCTTTCGAGCCGGCCGTCATTGTTCCACAGATGGAATTTCGCAATGCCGCGCTGGCAAACGCCCTGCACCAGCTCGTCCGCGTCAGTCAGATCGCCGGCCAGTGTCAAGGCGAAGCGCCGGAGCTTCGGAAGAAGGCCTACCAGATCTCGTCTGATGTCGATGGCGGCTACCGGCGTAGGCATTGTCTTTCCACAGGGGCGTTGAGGGTTGTCGAGCTGCGGTCGTCCTTCGGCAAAAGACGGCCTTTCTTGCGGAAAAAGCTAACTGAGCCGAAGGATCGTTCTGTGTTGGTATGAACCATTTTCGTGCCGTTTCGCAAGTCTTCAAAAAGCGGTTGTGCGCTTCATCTCCACTTCTCACACGATCTTGAGGAATGGGGTTCTCGCACCTGTCTCAATACCTGATTTGACCATTCAGCGATTGCAGCAGCGCGCGATAGGCCCAGGTGTTTTCGCCGCCGCGATCGCGGATTTCAACAAGTTGCACACGCGCCGCCTGCACATCGCCCTGCTCGAGCAGCGCCTGGCCCATATAGGAACGCGCGAGAATGTAGTTTTCGTCGCGCTGGAGGGCCTTGCGATAATAGGTCATGCCGAGCTGCATGCGTCCGGCTTTGCGGTTGGAATAACCGAGATAGTTGAGAATACGGGGATCGTCCTGGTTCTTGGCAAGTTTCAGGACGGTGATGGCGTTGTCATATTGGCCGGCATAGGCGAATTCGCGCGCCGCCTGGAAAAGCTTATCGTCGTTGAAGCCGCTTTTCTGCGGTTTCACGCATTCTTTTTTATCCTTGTCCCAGACCTTGCCGTCAGTACATTTGGTTGTGGTTTTGGTCTTCGGCGGTGGTGCCGTCTCGTCGCCCTCGGAGCCGGCGGCGAGAGCCTGCAGGCTGGCGCCAAACAGAAATCCGACCGCAAGCGCAGTCACGGCCGAACTCTTCATCGCTACACCAAAACCCATTCCATCCTCCTGAAATCCGATGTGAGAATTGTAGCGCCGGATATTCGAAAACGCCACCGAAACGACGGGGCCGCCTTCACAAAATGCCAGAGCTTATGAAGCCAGGATATCGACGCCTTGCTCCTCTACGTCGTCGCCCCGTGCATTGAGGCTGAAGCGCTCGGCCTTGAGCTCCCAGGCGCCGGGATGGCCGTCGATGGTGAAGAGATTGTAGGCAGCGGCCGGCTTCAGCCCGCCGGGACCCTGCGAGGCCGATGCGATGCCGACGACGGGCACCGGGCCGGTCTGCCCCCTCAGCCAATGCAGCGTGTTAAGATGCGTGTGGCCGTGCAGGACGAGTTCCGCACCGCCCGTCGAGACCACAGCGGCGAAGCGGCGGATGCCGATCATGCGCTTGTAAAAGCTGGTTGCGCCTCGGATCGGCGGATGATGGATCATAACAACGCGAAAAAGGCCGGCCTCGCCGGCGGCGCGCAGCATATTGACTGTCTCGCGTGCCTGCCGGGCCGAATAGAAGCCGCTGGCGGCAAAGGGGGGCGTCGCCACCGCCGTCGAGCAGCCGATCAGCGCGACGCGGTCGCGAATGCGCAGATAGGGGAAAATGCGCCGATCCTCCTGCCACTCAGACGGCGCATGGTCGCCCTGGACATATGGATACCAGGCGCGCATGGCCTTCTCATAGGAGCCGGGCACATAGGCATCGTGGTTGCCGGGTACGACGGAGGTAAAGGCAGGGTCGCCGAGCGTCTTCAGCCATTCCGCGGCAGTGCGGATTTCGATACCGCTGGCGAGATTGACGAGATCGCCGGTCACCGCCAGATGATCGGCCTGCTTTGACCTGATGTCGTCGAGCAGAAGATCGAGCGTTCCGCCAAAAAGATGCTTGCGCCGGTTTCGGTGCCAGTTCACAAATCCGGTAATGCGTTTGGAGGCGAGTTCTCTGATCGAAAGCCGAGGCAAGGGGCCTAGGTGAACGTCGGAAATATGCGCGAGCTTGAACATGAGATGAGACATAGCTCAGTCTATTGTCAAAACAAATACATCGGTTTTTCGATGGTGGAACGCAACGGCGGACCGCAGCATGAATGACAGCACTGCTCCCGACGAAGCCCGCGGTTGGCGGGCCAAGCTGTTCGGCCGAATGCTGCACAGCTATTTTGTGCTCACCCGCAGCATGACCATGGGTGTGCGGGCGGCCTGTTTCGACAGTCAGGGGCGGATTTTCCTGGTTCGGCATTCGTATGTCGCCGGCTGGCACATGCCCGGCGGCGGTGTTGAGCGGCATGAGACAGTGGAACAGGCGTTGGCGAAGGAATTGCGGGAAGAGGGCAATCTGGTGATATCCGGCCGGCCGCAGATCTTCCACGTCTACTTCAACAACCGGACCAGCAAACGCGATCACGTCGTCTTCTACCGTGTGGAGGTCGAGCAGACCGTGCCGCGCAAGCCGGATCTCGAAATCGTCGAAAGCGGTTTCTTTCCGCTCGATGCCCTGCCGCCTGGAACGACTAGGGCAACTTACCGGCGGCTGAAGGAGCTGGAGGGCGACGCGCCGCCCTCGAATTATTGGTAGGCCTTGCTGCCTCAAGCCGCCTTTGCCAGCCGCTCCCGGGCGTGCGGGCGCTCGAAATCGAGGTCAGGGCCGACGGGGACGATGCCGGTGGGGTTGATCGTCCTGTGGCTGCAATAATAGTGATTTTTGATGTGCATGAGATTGGTCGTCTCGGCGACTCCCGGGATCTGGTAGAGGTCGCGCAGATATCCGGATAGATTGCGGTAATCCTCGATGCGGCGGATGTTGCATTTGAAGTGGCCGACATAGACGGCATCGAAGCGGGCGAGTGTGGTGAACAACCGCCAGTCGGCCTCGGTCAGCCGGTCGCCGAAGAGGTAGCGGCTTCGTTCCAGGCGCTTGTCGAGCATATCTAGGGTTTCGAACAGGCGAAGCACATTTTCCTCATAGGCTTCCTGCGTCGTGGCGAAACCGGATTTGTAGACGCCGTTGTTGACCGTGTCGTAGACGATCTCGTTCAGCGCATCGATGTCGCCGCGCACGTCCATCGGATAAAAATCGTCCTTCGAGCCGGTCAGGCCGTCGAAGGCGCTGTTGAACATGCGGATGATCTCGGAGGATTCGTTGTTGACGATGGTACCGGTCTTCTTGTCCCAGAGGACGGGAACGGTGACGCGGCCGGAATAATGCGGATCGGCCTTGGCGTAGACCTCCCAGAGCGCCTTTGCGCCGAAGAGGTTATCGACAGTCCCACCATCCCGATCTTTGAACTCCCAGCCGTTTTCCAGCATCAGCGGATCGACGATAGAAACGGAGATCAGGTTTTCGAGCTTCTTCAGCTTGCGGAAGATCAGGGTACGGTGCGCCCATGGGCAGGCGAGCGAAACATAGAGATGATAGCGGCCGGCCTCGGCCTTGAAACCGCCCACACCACTCGGACCCGGCGTGCCGTCCGCGGTGATCCAGTTGCGAAACTGCGAAGCCGCGCGCTTGAAATGACCCTTGGTTTCCTTGGTGTCGTACCAGATGTCATGCCAGGCGCCGTCAACCATCATGCCCATTACTCTGTCCTTTCGGAAATCCTGTCGAGGAACTTGACCTGGAAAATACGGCATGCCGGCGGAATTTCGAGACGGCAAACGATGAACAGTGCGTCACAGACATGATCGCGAAAAGTGCGAAGTGGTTTTCGGACAAGATCATGCCTCAATAACCGGCCGCTCGCATTTTGCATTGGACGAGCCGGGCATTTCCTGCTATCGGGCTTGTCACACTTTGAGGACCACTTGCTATGGAAGCAATCAGAAGCCTGCGACGACGCCGATGATCCCGAACGCTCGACAAGCGTTTTCGAGAACCATCCCGTATGTCTATCTGGTTTCTTTGGTCTAATGCACAAGCACGAATTGGTCTACCTCACTGAGGACGCGTCGCATGACGCTGTCATCGAACTCATCAACGAAGAAGCATTTGGTCCCGGTCGGTTTACCCGTGCCGCAGCGCGGATTCGCGAGCAGGGCGCGCATGACCGCTCGCTCTCCTTCATCTGCGCAGATGATGGCGAGACGATCGCCTCTGTCCGGATGACGCCGGTGCTGGCGGGTTCCGTCAAGGGGCATCTGCTGGGACCGCTCGCCGTCCGGCCTTCCCACAAGAACCAGGGTATCGGCCGCGAGCTCGTGCGGATCGCCGTCGAAGCCGCCAAGCGCGGGGGGTCGGAAGCGGTGATCCTGGTGGGCGATCCGCCTTATTATGGTCCGCTCGGCTTCGAGAAAGTCGCCTACAACGCGCTCGCTTTTCCGGGGCCGGTCGATCCCAACAGGGTACTCGTCGTGCCGATCGCCGCCGACACGCATGCGCGGCTCACGGGCACGATCGCCTGGCGGGACGCGGACATCCCGGTTGTTGTCTCCGATGAGGAAAATGACGATGACGATTTGCCGTTGAGGGCAATCGCCGGCTAACGCCGCGACTTCCACAAGCCATCTGTCGCTTGCCGGCTGCATCGCGCGGGCATCTGTAAAAAGAAGCCTATCGTCCCGTTTCCATCAGCGGGGCGATAGTTTTTTCTGTAGAAAATAGCGGCTGCGTCCGATGGGAAATTCCGGCAGTTCGCCGAAGATGACATAGCCCTGCCGCTGATAGGCGCGCAGCGCCTGCGGATTGAAAGTGTCGATCCAGGCACCTTGGCAGCCGCGGGTGATCGCTTCCGTCTCCGCTGCTTCCAGCAGCTTTCCCGCCATGCCCTGACCGCGCAGCGTTTCCGGCACGAACAGCCACGCGGTGAACAGCCAGCCCCAGGCCGTATAACCCGAAATGCCGCCCATGGTCTTGCCGCTTTCGTCTCGGATCAGAACGGCGAGCGAGCGGCGCTTGGAAGGGCCGACATCGGCGGCGTTGAAGGCCGTCAATCCTTCGCCGATCGCCGCGAGTTCACTTTCTGACGGGGTGTCGGTCACATCGAGTTGCGGCATCATGTTCACCGTCCTTCGCGCCACCACATTGCGGAGAATGCGAAGAGGAGAGCGGCAAGACCGGCGAAGCCTGCAAAGAGCGGCAGGTTGTTGACGCCCTTCAGGACGGTTTCGTCGGTCATGCGGATGGTCAGGCGTTGGTCGTCGGCGATGCGAACGGCGCCGCGCACCGGTAGGATCGGCGGAACGGTGACGCCGCCGCCAGCGCTGGCAACGCGGGTGACAAGCCCCTTGGTCTTTTCTGCCAGGGGCTTCAGCGTTTCCGTCGTCGAGATCATCGCCTTGAATTCCGGCGCGTCGACGGCGCCGACATGCACCAGCGTCGAAAGATTGCCGCTGGTGATCTGGTAAAGGCCGATTTCGCTCATGTGCTTCTGGGCCTGATAGAGGCCCGGCTGCGCCTGTTTCAACTGCAGGGTCTGCGTCTTGCCGGAGGGCGCTTTGACGGTGACGGGGCCTGGATCGTCGCCGATCGTCTGGCGCGTGACTTCCAGCGTACGGCCGGCGGCGTTTGCCGTCAGTGCCTCTTCCTCCAGAGCCGGTTCCTTCAGCAGCCAATGCGCGATGCGGCGATAGAGCGACACATGCGGTCCGCCGCCTTCATAGCCGCGCGCCCAGAGCCAGCCTTCGTCGGAAAGCAGCATGGCGACGCGGCCTTGGCCGACGCGGTTCAAAACCAGCAGCGGATGGTTATCGGCGCCGACCATCACGGTCTGGCCCTGCGGCTTCTCCACATCGACGCTGCGGAACCAGCGGCCCCAATGCGGCGGCTCGGTGTCCGATCCGTCGAGGCCGCGCGTGACCGGGTGCTTGCGGCCCTGTTCCGACAGGCGCGGATAGAAAGGCTTCTCGATCATCTGGCCGGTCGGCTCTGCCGGGAGGACAGAGGATAGCGGCGTCAGCGCGATCGAATTGCCGGCCGCATGTTCGGGACCGGCGGCCACCAGCAATGCGCCGCCGTTTTCGACATATTGGGCCATGTAATCATAATAAATCGTCGGCAGGACGTTGGGGCGGTCCTGGTAACGGTCGAAGATGATCAGGTCGAAAGAGTTGATCTTGTCGACGAAGAGTTCGCGCGTCGGGAAAGCGATCAGCGACAACTCGTTGATTGGCGTACCATCCTGCTTATCCGGCGGACGCAGGATGGTGAAATGCACGAGGTCGACGGAGGCGTCCGACTTCAGAAGATTGCGCCAGGCGCGCTCGCCGGCATGCGGTTCGCCGGAGACGAGCAGCACACGCATGTTCTGGCGGATGCCTTCGATCAGTTGAACGGTGCGATTGTTGATGGGCGTCACTTCGCCGGGGACTTCGGCGACGGCGAATTCGAGCACATTGTTGCCGGCGCGCGGCACCTTGAAGCTGAAGGGCGTGTCCTGGCCGGGCGTCGCCTGCAGCGTGGCGATCTCGTCGCCATTCATCCTGACGGTGACGGCTGCGGTGCCGCCGGGGCTTTTGCCATCATCGACAACGCGCAACACGAGCTGCTGCTCGTCGTTGACGATGCCGAAGCGAGGCGCGCGCACCACCTCGATGCGACGATCGAACTCGTCCGGCTTACCGGTGATCAGCCCGTGGATCGGTGCGTCGAAGCCGAGTGCCTGATTGACGCCGGGAATATCGTGGATCTGGCCGTCCGTCAGGAAGATCGCACCGCCGACACGGGCGGGCGGCACATCGGCGGTCGCTGACGAGAGCGCAGCGAAGAGGCGTGTCGAAGGCGACTCGGATTCGGCGGGTTCGCGCACTTCGACGATACGCGGCTCGATACGCGGGAATTGCGCCAGCCGATCCTTCAGTGCGGCCAGCGCATCGTCGGTCATCTTGATGCGCTCCGGCGTCTCCTGGCTCGGACTGCGGTCCACGATGACGGGAACGATGGTGGAGAGCTGGTCGCGGTCCTCCTGCATCAATACGGGATTGGCAAGGGCGGCGAGCAGGGCCAATGCCGCCAGCGCGCGGATACCACTGCCGCGCATGCGGCGGTAGATCGCGAGCGCGGCGATGGCAAGCGTCAGCACCGCAAGGGCGGCGAGGATGGGCCAGGGCAGGAACGGGGCGAAACCAATATTCATCTTACTGCCCCAACCGTTCCAGAATATCCGGGATGTGCACCTGATCGGACTTATAGTTGCCGGTCAGCATGTACATCATGATGTTGACGCCGGTGCGGTAGGCATATTCGCGCTGGGTTTCGTCCGGCGGCACGGTCGGCAGCAGCGGCGAGCCATTGTCGTCGGTCGCCCAGGCGCCGGCGAAGTCGTTGCCGGTGATCATGATCGGGGTCACGCCGTCTGACGAAGCGACCGCATGGCCGTCGCCGCGCGTATCCTGCCGCGCCTCGATCCACAGCGGGCTATCGGCGTAGCGGCCGGGAAAGCTGGACAGCAGGTAGAAGGATTTCGTGAGCACATGACCGGCCGGCACCGGCTCTAGCGCCGGAATGTCGAGATTGGCGAGGATCGCCTGCAGCCGCTGGCCGTTCGGGCTCGGCGTGGTGTTGTCGCCCATCGTATCGATAGCGTCGCGCGTGTCGAACAGCACGGTGCCGCCATTGCGCATATAGGCGTCGATGCGGTTGATGGCATCGGTGGACGGCATCGGCGCGGTGGCGGAAATCGGCCAATAGATGATGGGATAGAAGGCAAGCTCATCCTTGCTGAGATCCAAACCGACAGGCGGACCCGGCTCCAGAGTCGTGCGGTAGGTGAGGAAATCGGAGAGGCCGGCAAGTCCACGCTCGGAAATATGATCGACGTCGGATTCGCCGGTGACGACATAGGCAAGATGGGTCTTGTCGAGCCGCTGATAGGTAGTGTCGTCGCCGGGTTTGGAATCGTCGGCCCAGGAATTCGTCGGATGCAGGAAGGCGGCAACCGAGATTGCGAGCAACAGCACGGCGGCACCGCCGGCGATTGTCTTCGTCGATCTTCTGAGACGCGGGAAGGCACCGTTCATGAAAAGCACGATCAGGCTGTCTGCTAGAAGCACCAGGAAGGCAATGGTGAAGAGGATCGGCTTGGCCGACCAAGCCTCGCCGCCGATCAGCCCCTCACGCGTCACGGATACGCCCGCGCCGGAGACATCCAGCGGCTTGAGTTCTGCGCCATCGGGTAGGACGTTGAGCGCTGTAAAGCCCTCTTCCGAGCCATAAAGGCCGGGCGGGTTGTCGAAGTTGGCCGCGATTGCGTCTTTGTTGTTTGGAGTGAGCGGGCGGGCATTGCCGGTCTCGCTCGTCAGCACGCCCTTGGCGGTCAATAGCCGGAATGGCGGCAGCGCTTCGCTGGTCTTCGGGGTGCTTTCGGCCGAGTTGACGCCGCCGGAGCGGGAAAGTTGCACGATACGGCGCAGCATCTCGACGAAATCGCCCGAGATCGGCAGATCGGACCATTCAGGTTCGGCACTGACATGGAAGAGAACGATGCGACCGGCCTGCATCTGCTTTTCGGTCACCAACGGCGTTCCGTCGGCAAGGCTTGCCCAGGTGCGTTCAGCAAGATCGGGTGTGGGCTCAGCTAGCACCTGGCGCTTGATGAGAACATTGGTCGGCTTCGGCATGCCGGCGAAGGGGCCGAAGGAGGGGAAATCGGCAAGCGGCTGTGGCTCGGCCCAGGAGAGCGCGCCGCCGAAGGTGCGCTCGCCCTGGCGCAACGTAACCGGCACCAGCGGATCGTCGGCGGGAGCGGCTGCAAGGCGCGGTCCGGCGAAGCGCACCAGCGTACCGCCGTTCTGGATCCATTGCTGCAACGGCGCGTAGCTTTCCTGCGGCAGGCGGCCGACATCGGCAATGATGATGACGGAGGGATTGCCGGCGAGCAGCTCGGGGATCGACTTCGCCAGATCCGCGCTGTTCGGTTGGACCAGATCGGCATAGGGCTGCAGGGCGCGCTGGATGTAATAGAGCGGCGACAGGATCGGCTGGAACTCGTCGGCCGCCTGTCCGGACAGCAGCGCCACACGGCGACGCTTGAAACCGTCGTCGAGGAGATGCACGGCGCCGGCGCTCGCATGGCGGTCGATGCTGATGCGGGCGAAATCATTGCGCATTTCGAAGGGGGCAGCGATGGTGCCGGTCGCGACCGTCTGGCCGCCGGCGAAATTCAATGAGCCAGCCGCGATCGGCCGACCCTGATTGTCCAGTGCGCTGAGCCCCAGCCGCAGCGGGCTGCTGCCGTTCAGCCGTGTCGCGGTGACAGTCATGTTGTCGGCGGCATTGGTGGCGCCGGTGATTGCCAGTACCTCGTTGCCATCGCTTTGGATCAGCCGCAGATCGCTGGGCTCCAGGGTGGCAAGCTGGTTGACGATATCGTCCTTGTCCCTGCTTTCGGCGCCGTCGGAAAGGAAGGCGATCGTGCCCGGCTTCGTGCCATTCAACGCGGCCTTGATGGCCTGGGCGGCGCGCTGGCGATCAGGCACCAGCGGCCTTGCATTGGCCGCGTGCAGCTTGTCACGGGCGGCGGCAGCGGCGCCCGGCGTGGTGTCGTTGCTCCGATCTGCGGTGAAGGCGATGGAGACGGGGATGCTTTTGGCGTCCGCGTCGTCGATCAGCGCATCGGCCGTCTGCACACGGCGCTCCCAATCGGCGGCACTCGCCCAGCTATTGTCGATGAGCAGCACCAAAGGTCCGCCGCTCGACAGCGTATTGCTCCGCGGATTGAACATCGGATTGGCGATGGCGAGGATGACCAGAGTCGCAAGGATCATACGCAGCAGCGTCAACCACCATGGGCTGCGCGCAGGCGTTTCCTCGCGCTTCAGGATCTTTGCCAGGATACGCAGCGGCGGAAAGACTTCCGCTCTCGGATGCGGCGGCGTCAGGCGCAGCAGCCACCAGATCGCCGGAAGCAGGATCAATGCGCTGAGGATGGCTGGGGAAGCGAAAGCGAAGGAAAGCGCGTTCATGGCTGCCCCCCAAGCGTCGCTTTGGCGGGCATGCCGGAGAGATACATATGCACGGCGACCAACGCTTCCGATGCCAGCCGGTCGGTGCGGTGGCTCACGAAGGTCCAGCCGAGATGACGCAGGGACTGGCCGAGGTTTTCGCGGCGGGCGAGATAGGCGCGCTGGTAATCTTCACGCAGGTTTTCCGCGCGGCCAGCCACCAGCTTCGCGCCGTTTTCCGGATCCGTGAATTCGGTGCGGCCGCTATAGGGGAAGACCTCTTCGGCAGGGTCGGCGACCTCGACCACGTGGCCGCGCAATCCGCGGCGGGCCAGCGGTCCGATCCGGCCCATGACGCTGTCGGCTTCGTCCAGAAAGTCGCCGATCAGCACGATATCGCTCCAGCCGCGGATCATGGTGGTCTGCGGCAGGCCACCTTCGAGCGGCGTGTGCATCAGGGCGGCCGCCAGCCGTTCGGCGGCGTTGCGGGCGGAGACCGGCTCCATGATGCCGGGGCAACCGATCCTTTCGCCGGAACGGGCGAGGATTTCGGCGAGCGCCAGCATCAGCACCAGAGCACGGCCTTCCTTCGAGACATGGCCGTAGGTTGATTTGTACATCATCGACGGCGACATGTCGGCCCAGAGCCAGATGGTGTGGGCCGCTTCCCATTCATGGTCGCGGATATAGGTATGATCGTCACGGGCCGAGCGGCGCCAGTCGATGCGGGACAGGCTCTCGCCCTCGGTATAGGGGCGGAATTGCCAGAAATTTTCGCCGATGCCGCGCTTGCGCCGGCCATGCCAGCCGGCAATCACGGTGTTGGCGATGCGCTTGGCTTCGACAAGGCAATCCGGCACGAGGGCAGCACGGCTGCGGGCTCGGGAGAGGGCATCATTGCCTGGGGTCGGGCTGACGATCTGTCCGATGGATGCCACGCGCTATACTCTCCTTGACATCCTGGGTTACGATCTCGATCGCTTGATCAACCCGGCAATCACGTCTCGTACCGACATGCCGTCTGCGCGGGCAGCAAAGGTCAGCGCCATGCGATGCTCCAGCACCGGCTCGGCCAGGGCGTGCACATCGTCGAGCGACGGCGCAAGCCGGCCTTCATAAAGCGCACGGGCGCGGGCGCAGAGCATCATTGCCTGGCCGGCGCGCGGGCCAGGACCCCAGGCGACATGCTTGTCTGTCGCTTCATTGCCTTGGCCGGGGCGCGCGGAACGCACCAGGGACAGGATGGCGTCGACGACGCCGTCGCTGACGGGCATCTGGCGGATCAACTTCTGGATTTCCATCAAGCGCGCGGCATCGATCACGGCATGAGGCGTCGCTTCGCTGAGGCCGGTGGTTTCAAGCAGGATCTTGCGTTCGTCGGCAAGCTCCGGATAATCGACATCGACCTGCAGCAGGAAGCGGTCGAGCTGCGCCTCCGGCAGCGGATAGGTGCCTTCCTGTTCCAGCGGGTTCTGGGTTGCCAGGACATGGAACGGCGCAGGCAAATCGTAGCGCTGCCCGGCGATGGTGACATGATACTCCTGCATGGACTGCAGCAGCGCCGATTGCGTGCGCGGCGAAGCGCGGTTGATTTCGTCGGCCATCAGCAATTGCGCAAAGACCGGCCCCTTGACGAAGCGGAAGGAGCGGCGACCGGTCTCATCCTGGTCCATGACTTCCGAGCCCAGGATGTCGGACGGCATAAGGTCCGGGGTGAACTGGACACGGTTGGCGGCGAGGCCGAGAACGGCGCCGAGCGTGGTCACCAGCTTGGTCTTGGCGAGGCCGGGCACGCCGACGAGCAGAGCATGACCGCCGGCCAGCACGGCAAGAAGCGTGTTCTCCACGACGCTTTCCTGGCCGAAAATGACCTTGGAGACTTCGGCGCGTATGGAGGCGATATCTTTCAACGCCTGTTCGGCGGATGCGATGATGGCCTGGTCGTCGAGGCTCGTTTCGGTCGATTTGATCATGCCCATTTGCGTCTCCAACGGCAGAAAAACGGTACGCGCGATTCGCAGACCTTACACATTTGCCCCATAATCAATAGAACTTATCGCCATGAAGATAGCTGACAAGCACGTTTCGAATGACTATCTCGTGAGAGGCGGTCGTATTCGTAACTAAGCACAAACCGGGACGGAAGAATGGCAACCGAGGAAATCAGAGCGGCGAGCGATGCGGCAAGTCTGGCTGCGCTGATTTCGCGCGCGGCCGGAGATGCCGGCGGACGCAAGAAGAGCCTGCCGCCCGTCGATCGCTGGAATCCGCCATTTTGCGGCGATATCGACATGGAAATCCGTGCTGATGGCACCTGGTTTTACATGGGAACGCCGATCGGCCGTGCGCCACTGGTCCGGCTGTTTTCGACGGTGCTGCGCAGGGATGCGGATCAAAAGACCTATCTCGTTACGCCTGTGGAAAAGGTCGGTATCCGCGTCGTCGACGCGCCCTTCATCGCCGTCGAAATGAGCGTGACCGAGCGCGAAGGCAAGCGGGTACTAACGTTCCGCACCAATGTCGGCGACGTTGTCGAGGCGGGCAGGGAGCATCCGATCCGTTTCGTCATCCGCGGCGAGAACGACGAGCTGAAGCCCTATCTCCATGTTCGCGGCCGTCTGGAGGCGCTGGTGACGCGCGCGGTGATGTATGATCTTGTCGAGCTCGGCGAGACCGTTGTGATCGCGGGGCGCGAGATGTTTTGCGTGCGTTCGGGCGGCACGATCTTTCCAGTCATGCCGGTCGCCGAATTGGACGCGTTGACGCGATGAGCGAATTCCCGCTTTATTCCGCCGCCGAGTTCCGGCGCCGTGCGCTCAATCAGAGCGGCGGTCCGATCGAGCTTGCGTGGCGCGACCATGGCGACCACGCGCTCAATCGGGACACCATTTTGCAAGTCGAAGGCCTGAAGCTGCGCGATGCCGCAGTGCTGGTGCCCGTGGTGGACGATGGCGACGACGCCAATGTCATCTTCACGCTGCGCACCTCGACATTGCGCAAACATTCCGGCCAGATCGCCTTTCCCGGCGGCACCATCGACCCGGAGGATGCTTCGCCGGAAATGGCAGCGGTTCGCGAGGCGGGCGAAGAGATCGGATTGGCGGATGTTTTCATCGAGCCGGTGGCTCGGTTGCCCTATTATCTGGCTGCGACCGGCTTCCGCATCACGCCGATCCTCGCCGTGGTCAAGCCCGGCTTCGAACTGGCTCTCAATCCCACCGAAGTCGAGGATGCTTTCGAAGTGCCGCTCTCCTTCCTCATGAATCCCGGCCATCATGTGACCGACAGCATGGTCTGGCAGGGGATGGAGCGACATTTTTACCGCATGCCCTATGGCCCGCGTATGATCTGGGGCATTACCGCCGGCATTGTCCGCACGCTTTACGAAAGGCTCTATTCATGACCTCCATTGCTGGTGAGGCCTGGTTCCAGGACGGAGCGCTGCAGCGGGTGCTGGCACTGTTGAACGCCGATGGCGGCGAGGGGCGTGTCGTCGGCGGAGCTGTGCGCAACAGCCTGCTCGGGCTACCGGTAGCCGATATCGATATCGCCACGACATTGCTGCCCGAGACCGTCGTAGAAAGGGCCGTTGCCGCCGGCATCAAGGCGGTGCCGACGGGCATCGCGCATGGGACGGTGACGCTGGTCATCGACGGAAAGCCTTTCGAAATCACTACCTTGCGGCGCGATGTTGAAACGGACGGCCGGCGTGCGCGGGTGGCTTTCAGCGATGATTGGCAGGCCGATGCCGAGCGGCGCGATCTCACGATCAACGCGCTCTATGCCTCTGCCGATGGCGCAGTCGTCGATATGATCGGCGGGCTTGCCGATCTGGAACGCCGCAATATCCGTTTCATTGGCGATGCGGCGACGCGGATTGCCGAGGATCATCTGCGGATCCTGCGTTTCTTTCGCTTTTTCGCCTATTACGGCAGCGGAAGACCGGATGCGGACGGATTGCGCGCCTGCGCGGCCGCGCGCTCGAAGATCGCGGCGCTTTCGGCCGAGCGTGTCTGGTCGGAGATGAAGAAGCTGCTTGCGGCCAAAGATCCAGGCCGGGTGTTGCTCTGGATGCGGCAGGTCGGCATTTTGACCGAGGTGCTGCCGGAAACCGAGAAGTGGGGCATCGACGCCATTCCCGCGCTTATAGCGACAGAACAGGCGCTCGGCTGGGCGCCCGATCCGCTGCTGCGGCTGGCCGCCATTGTGCCGCCGGATGCCGCGAGGCTGGCAAAGCTTGGCGAACGGCTCAAGTTGTCGAAGGCCGAAGCGGGCTATTTGCAGGACTGGGCGAATGCGCCCGGCATCAAGGACGATGTGTCTGAAGCAGCCTTTAATCGTTTGCTCTACCGCCATGATGCACCCGGCATTGCCGCGCGCCTGAAACTGGCGCTTGCCGTTGCTCGGGGCAAGGCGGAAGGCGATTTCGAGGAGATGGCGCGCGCTGCACGGCTCGGTAAATTGCTGGAGCGGACGGCACGCTGGAAGAAGCCGGTCTTTCCGGTCAATGGCGCAGATGCGCTTGCCGCCGGCGTTGGCGCAGGGCCTCGTGTCGGCGATATCTTGGGTAAACTCGAGCAGCAATGGGTCGACAGCAATTTCGCTATGGACCGGGCGGCTCTTCTCGCCCGGCTCAAGGAACTGATCGAGTCCTGATGCTTATGGTCCAATGATCAGGCGGCGCTTGCTTCGTCGCGAATGCGGGCCTTGATGTTGTCGACCATGTTTTCGCGGATGATCGTCTCGCCATGGGCGTTGCGCATGTGCTCGACAGCGCGGCGAACCACTTCGGCATCATCATTGGCCCGAGTGTGCCAGTCGCAGCCGGGCACCAGAGTACCACATTCGAACAGTCGCATATCTGCCTCCTGATATTTTGACGCCATAAAAGACTTCACGCCACAAACGGCCTGAAGGTCAAAACGCAAAAGGTGGGGAAAGGTTTCGGACGTCCGGCAGGGCCTCCACCCTGCCGGACGATGTTCCGGTATATCAATCCGGCATGGCCCAGGATTTGAAGCAATCCGAAGATTGATACTTCGGAATGGGCGCTTGTCTTGCCGGGCGATCGGATACGATGCGGGCGACGTCGCTTGGCGACTTGCCTGCCAATTGCATTCTGACCTGCTCGATGAAGCAGGAGAGTGGCAGATCCGACCCGCTTCTGATCCTCATGTCTTCAGCCAGCCGCACGACGAATTCCGGCGTATCGACTGCCCGCGAAAGTTTTCGGTCATTCGCGGTTTCTGCCACTTGATTCTGTACTGCCATTACAACCTCCTCCGATTGAAACGAGCATTACCTAACCTCGGTACTCCTCCGAACTAATTCAAGGGTTTTCTTTTATTAGCATTTGCCATTCTAGGGCCAACGCACGACGGGTGGCAAGGACGATAAGATCGACTCTACGTTGCCCCCTGTCTTCAACCCAAATATTGTACCCCTATCGTAGAGTAAATTGAACTCCACATAGCGTCCGCGACGAATTAATTGTTCGTCACGATCCTCCTCGGACCATACTTCATTGAAGTTCGAGCGCACGATCCGCGGATAGACCATCGAAAAGGCACGCCCGACATCGCGCGTGAAGGCGAAATCGGCGTCCCAACCACCTGCTTCCTCCCCAGAATGCAGCCAGTCGAAGAAAATGCCGCCGATGCCGCGCGGCTCATTGCGATGCTTCAAATAAAAGTAATCGTCGCACCAGGTCTTATAGCGCTGATAATCTGCAACCGTATGACGATCGCAAACAATCTGCATCGCGCGATGGAAGAGGACGCTGTCGGCATCCTCCTGTGTGCGGCGCCGGTTGAGCACCGGCGTCAGGTCGGCGCCGCCGCCGAACCAGTGGCTGGTCGTCACCACCATCCGCGTATTCATATGCACGGTCGGGACATTCGGGTTGACGGGGTGGGCGATCAGTGACAGGCCGGAAGCCCAGAAGCGCGGATCTTCCTCGGCGCCCGGAATCTGACTGCGGAAATCGGGCGAGAATTCGCCGTAAACGGTGGACGTATGCACGCCGACCTTTTCGAAGACACGGCCTTCCATGATCGACATGCGTCCGCCGCCGCCTTCACCATTCTCCCGCAGCCAATCCTTGGCGACGAAACGCCCCGGCTCCTGAGCGGAGAGGGGGCCGGCAAGCTCGTCTTCCAACTGTTCGAACTGGGCGCAGATCGCGTCCCGCAGGCTTTCAAACCAGCCCTTTGCCGCTTCTTTCTTCTCTTCGATGTCCTCGGGTAGTCCCTTGGGAAGTTCCGGTCGTTCCATGCATGCTCTCCGGCGATGCGGGCCGCTATAGGCCCGCGATTCTCGTAAGGTCGATTCCCGGTTTGAATATCAGCATCATCGCATCGTCACCAGCGCGCTGGGCTCGCCGGAGAATCGACTCGCAAATTGCCAAATGCGGTATTATCTTCCCTCTCGAAGGCGAGGTTTCATGATGAAGATACCCGGACCGCCGCCCCTTGACGGGTTGAGACGCAGAATATCACGTTACCGGCAGGAAGCGTCCGCCGGCGGGAAAAGTGATTTTGTCCGCGAGACTTTTTGTCTCAGCCGCCCGGAAGCGCGCGCCAAGGCGCGCGAGTGGTTCGATGAATTTCCGAAAGCCGCCTATTGGACCGAAGTCGAAAGCTGGCGGCAGGTGGAAGGCGATCGCATCGAATTCACCATGCGACGCCTGCCGTCCGCCGATTGAATCGGCGGAATGTCTTCAGGCGGTCGAACGCTGGCAATTGATCATCCACGGCACGCCGAATTTGTCGACCAGCATGCCGAAACGCTCTGCCCAGAAGGTTTCATCGATCGGCATGGTCACCGTGCCGCCCTCCTGCAGCGCCGCAAACAGTTTCTCCGCTTCTTCCGCCCTGTCAATTTGAACGGAGATCGAAAAACCGTATTTCTTGCCGGTTTCACCCGGCCTGCCGTCAGAAGCCATCAAGACCGCATCGCCGACCGTCAGCCGCGCATGCATGACTTTCTCGCGCCAGTGCTCCGGCGTTTGGCTCGCCACATTCGGATGGCTGTAGTCCATGATAGTGAGTTCACCGCCAAGGCATTGGTGGTAGAACTCGAGGGCTTGCCGGCAATCGCCGTCAAAGATCAGATAGGCATCCAGACGCATGACGTTTCCTCCATCTGTCATCTGAGAATGCCCTACAACATAGGCTTCTAAAGTGGCGATAATGTAATGCCGGGGAAATCTCTGTATTGCTGAGCGAAATCAAAACACAAGGATGGGGAGGTCGAAGCGGCTATTGCGTGTTTCGCAACCGGCTCTCGATCAGCAGCCCGCTTTCATCCAGGATCGGATGCGCCACCGAGACGATGTGGGCATTGATGCGCTTCAGGTCGCGCAGCATGTCGAGGTGCAGCGAGCTGGTCTGCAGGCTGTCGACACGGCCGTCGCGCAGGCGTTCGAGGTGGCGCTCGGAGGATTGCTTCTCTAGCCGGCGAACGTCGACCTTCACCTCCATGAGTTGGCGGGCGAGGTTGAAATCGCGGGTGACGAAGATGGTCTGGGCGATGCGCAGATTATCGATCGTCAGCTTGAAAAGGCTCTGCAGCTCCTGATAGCCATCGTCGGAGAAGGTCAGACCTTTGCCGATCTTTTTCGCCACCTGTTCGGCCAGACCCTTTTCGATGATGTCGCCGATATGTTCGAGGTTGATGGCATAGTCGATGATGACGATCGAGCGGCGGCCGTTTTCGTCGTCCAATCCTTCGCGCCCGAGCTTGGAGAGATAGATCTTCACCTCCTGCTGGATCCGGTCGACGCGCTTCTCCAGAACCGCAATTTCCTTCAGAGGCGTCAGATCATTGTTGTTGAAGGCGTTTTCCGTGCGGATCAGCATGCGCTCGATGAGGTCGCCGACGCCCAGAACCTCGCGCGTCGCACTGGCAAGTGCGACGACTGGCGTGTTGAGCGCGTTATGATCGAGAAATTTCGGTCCGTCGTCGGCCTGCGGATCGTTGGCCACGAGCCGCTGCATTGTTTTCGACAGGAAGGACGAGAAGGGCCAAGCGCAGAGCGCGAGGGCGATATTGAAGAGCAGATGGACGTCGACGGGCAGCTTGGCCGGCGAAAAATGCAGGGCTTGCAGCCACGCGCCGATATAGCCCGCAAAGGGCAGAACGATGAGGCACCCGATGGTGCGCACGATCAGATTGCCGAGCGTCACCCGCCGCGCAGTGGCAGGGCCGGAGAGGGTGGCCATGACCGGCGGGATCGCGCCGCCGAGATTGGCGCCGAGCACGAGTGCGACTGTCAGGGCCGGAGAAAGGATGCCAGTCGAGGCGAGCGACAGGATCAGCACGACCATGGCAAGGCTGGACGACGAAACGAAAGCGAGCACGGCTGAAAAGATCAAAGCCACGGGCAGGGCGCCGTCGAGCAGCTCAATAAAGGCGGCAAGCGCCGGCGATTGCCGCATCGGCGCAGTGGCAAGGCTCAGCAATTGCAGCGACAGCAGCATGAGGCCAATGCCGATCAGCGCCGCACCGGCGCCTTGTTTGGCGGTGGACGAGCGGCGATAGAGCACGATGCCGACGAGAACGAGCAGCGGCGACAGCCATTCGATACCGGTCGCGACGATCCAGGCTGTCACGGCGGTACCGACATTGGCGCCGAGCAACACGATCTGCGCCATGCTCGGCAAGACAAGCTCGCGCTCCACGAACGAGGCGATCATCAGCGCCGTTGCGGTCGAGCTCTGCAGTGCCACCGTCGCCACGAAACCGGAGGTGAAGGAGCGGAGCCCGCTACGCGTGCCGCTGGCAAGACCGGTTCTGAGTTTGGCGCCGAAGGCGCGTGATACACCATCCTTTACTTGCGCGAGGCCGAACAGCAGCAAAGCAACGGCGCCGAACAAATTGATCATCACGATGGTGGATTCCATTTCGTCTTTTTATGTCTTTCTCATGCCATCGTGTTTTCAGCAATTATCGGAAATCAAGCATAAGCTTCTGAAAAGGCATGATTTTCAGTGCTTTTTCCTGTCCGATGAACGGGCGGCGATTTGATTGCCGGCTAAATATAATATGCCTCTTATGGCCCGCGCTTCAACACTGCGAGCGACATATCTGAACAATATTTGCGGAGCGCCTGATTTTAATGCGGCTTCGGCGGCTGCATTTCACCGGATCGGTCGGTTTTTCTCGGCGGGATGTCGGGCAACGTTTTTTCAGAGAAGGCTTCTTTCACCTTATCGATCGTTGCGGGCCGCCGCGTCGTGCGCTCCGAAGACCGTGGGACGGTGGTTTCGGCTTTCGACGCCTCCGGCTCGGCCACCACATGCAGGGTCGGCGCCGCTTCAGACTCCTGCGAAATCGTGGCATCGGCCAAGATCTCTTTCAGCACTCTGGTGACAGGCAGGTGGCCAGCCAAATCCGTGTTGGTGTGGTGCCAGGCATGCGGAATGTGCTGATCGGTCGAAATGAATGGTCTGGAGTTCATCTCGCCGAACCAGTCCCATTCGCCGATGATATCGACGACATCAGTAAAGATCGGTGGCATGGCGATGCGGGTGCCGATAGTGACGATCTTCAATCTCTTCGCCAACGTCTCGGCGCGGACTTGATCCTGCTTGTAGAGGTCGTGAAGGGCGGCCGAAATAACCAGATTGCCTTTCGAGTGGCCGGCCAGCAGGCGGAAGGAGAAGCGGGGGTCGGCAAGAAGCGCACGCACAGTCCTGGTATCGAGGCTGGTGCGCGAGGCCGTTTCGCCATCATTCTTGTCGGTGGCTCCGAATTTCGGCCGCCCAGCAAAATCGTCCAGCATTTCGAAGACCGGTCGTAGACCCCTCAGATGGCCGAAGAAGAAGTGGCCGCCAAAAGCCTCGGTGACGATGTCGGCCAGGCCATATCCGGAGACGACGACGGCGACCGGCGCGCCGATCGCGTCAGCGACATTGCGGGCGAAGGCGGCCGCACCAAGGGCGGAGCCACCGATGCCCGCGATGGCCAGTGCCGGGGCATTGCCGCCGCCGCGAAGCGCGAACTCCTCCAGCGTTTCGCAGAGTGTGATCGCAGCCCCGCCGCTCGGCGGCACGATCATGATCGAGCCTTCAGCCGCAAGCGAGCCGCTGAGGTAGAAGGCCTCATCCGGGGTGATGACCTTGACGTCATAAAACAGCGCGTCGAGCGCAGTGTTGCGCTGGCGAAGAGCTTCCAGGGTGAGATTGCGTAGCGGCGAGCGCTGTAGCCGCTCGGGGAGGCTGAGGGTGCGCGCGAATTGAGTGAGGGTGAGCGTGAATGCCGTCTGGAACATGGGTCACCTCGCCAAAGCTGCCGTTAGGTTAGGTAAAGCATTCCAGAAAAAGCTTCTCACACTTTACCCGACGTGCCAACGACAATTGGCCGTCGTGGCACCCAGATTTGCCGCGACATTTACGACCAGTTCGTCTGCCGCAGCGCCTCACCCGAAATCATCGCCGCGGACATGGCGACATTGATCGAGCGCTGTCCGCCAACCATCGGGATCAGGATGCGGCCATCGGCCTTTTCATGCACATGATCGGGCACGCCGGCGCTCTCTCGGCCGAAGAGCAGGATGTCGTCTTTGCGAAAGGCGAAATCCGTATAGCGTTCGGCTGCTTTGGTGGAGGCGAGCACCAAACGCCGCCCGCTTTCCGCCCACCAGGCTTCGAAACGCTCCCAATTGACATGCCGCGTCAGCGCGACGGCGGCGAGGTAATCCATGCCGGCGCGCTTGAGATTGCGATCCGATATGTCGAAACCTGCCGGCTCGATGATGTCGACGCCAAGGCCGAGGCAAGCGGCGAGTCGGAGGATCGTGCCGGTGTTGCCGGGAATGTCGGGCTGATAGAGGGCAATGCGCAGCGAAGTCATATTCTGCAACTAACGAAATTGCCGAGAGTTGTCTTCGCTTTTTGTCGAATCCCCCTGGTTTCCGTGATGTCCTCATCAGGAGAATTGAAGATTCCGGCGTGTTTTTAGGCACATTTCGCTTTTCAACGCGATCAATGCACGGTAAAACACAACCGCTCTACAACTTGCGACAGAGGAGGCTCAGATGAATAATTTGTTTGTGATGATGCGCCTCCCGGCCGTGATCCCATGGCGATGATACAGGCGCTTTAAGGCGCGTTTTGCAAGTTTCCCCCTTTTGATTCATTGCGCGGCCGATAGGGCCTCGTTCTTTCATCACCCGGCCACCATATCAGCCTGCGGTCCCTTTAGACGCGGAAGTGGTAGCCGAAGGGTCGAGTCTTTGGAGCATTTCATGTTTGGCTGGTTCGAACAGCGACTAAACCCTTTTCCGAGCGAAGTGCCGGACGTCCCGCCGCGGGGTCTCTTTGCCTTCTGCTGGCATTATACCAAGCCGGCCGCGCCCTGGCTGATCGCTATGGCCGTTCTCACTATGCTGATCGCCATCGGCGAAGTGGCTTTGTTCCAGTTCCTGGGCGCTATCGTCGATTGGCTGTCGCATGCGGACAAGGCGACATTCCTGCAAACGGAGTGGCATAAGCTCTTCTGGATGGGCGCGATGGTGCTGGTCGGCCTGCCGCTGGCGGCCGTGCTCGATTCCATTATCATGCACCAGGTGCTGCTCGGCAATTATCCGATGATTGCCCGCTGGCAGATGCATCGCTTCCTGCTGCGCCACAGCATGACCTTCTTTGCTAACGAGTTCGCTGGCCGCGTCGCCACCAAGGTGATGCAGACATCGCTTGCCGTGCGCGAAGCGGTGATGAAGATCCTCGATGTCTTCGTCTATGTCGTCACCTATTTCCTGTCGATGATCCTGGTCATCGCTGCAGCGGACTGGCGGCTGATGCTGCCGATCCTGGCGTGGCTCATAATCTATGTCGGCATCGTCAGCTATTTCGTGCCGCGACTGCGCAAGATCGCAGCCGCTCAGGCCGATGCACGCTCTACGATGACGGGGCGGGTGGTCGACAGCTATACGAACATCGCGACGGTGAAGCTGTTTTCGCATGCGGGCCGTGAAGAGGGCTATGCCAAGGCCGGCATGAGCGAATTCCTGCAGACCGTCTACGGGCAGATGCGCAAGGTGACGCTGTTCTACATCGCGGTTTACGTCAACAACTGCGTGGCTTTGTTCGTCATCTCGGCACTGTCGATCTGGTTCTGGCTGAGCGGTTCAATCTCGATCGGCGCCATTGCCATCGCCATCGGGCTTGCCATGCGCGTCAACGGCATGTCGCAATGGATCATGTGGGAAGTCTCGGCGCTGTTCGAGAACATCGGCACGATCTATGACGGTATCGAGATGCTGACGAAGCCGCATGACATCGTCGACGTGCCGGCAGCTCCCGCGATCACGGCCAAGCAGGGGGCGATCCACTTCGATCATGTCCGCTTCCATTACGGCAAGGCCAAAGGTGTCATCGACAATCTGACTTTCGATATCCAGGCGGGTGAGAAGGTTGGTCTCGTCGGCCGCTCCGGCGCTGGCAAGACGACACTGATGAACCTGCTGCTGCGTTTCTACGATCTCGAAAACGGGCGCATCACCATCGATGGCCAGGATATCGCCAAGGTGACACAGGATAGCCTGCGCTCGCTGATCGGTGTGGTGACGCAGGACACATCGCTGCTGCATCGCTCGATCCGCGACAACATCGCCTACGGTCATCCGGAGGCGACCGATGCGGAGGTGATCCAGGCGGCCAAGCGCGCCAATGCCTGGGAGTTCATCGAAGGGCTGTCGGATATGCAGGGCCGCACGGGGCTCGACGCCCAGGTCGGTGAGCGCGGCGTCAAGCTTTCCGGCGGCCAGCGGCAGCGTATCGCGATTGCCCGCGTCTTCCTGAAGGACGCGCCGATCCTGGTGCTGGACGAGGCGACCTCGGCGCTCGATTCCGAAGTGGAAGCGGCGATCCAGGAAAACCTCTTCGCGCTGATGCAGGGCAAGACGGTAATCGCCATCGCCCACCGGCTGTCGACGCTGACCGAGATGGACCGCCTCATCGTGCTGGACAAGGGCCGCATCATCGAGACGGGCACCCATCACGATCTGGTCCAACACGGCGGCATCTATGCCGACCTTTGGAACCGGCAGTCCGGCGGGTTCCTGGCGGATCACGAAGAGGCCGAGGCGGCCGCGGAATGAGAAGAGGGGCGGGCTTCGGGCTCGCCCTTTTTTGTTGAGGCTATTTATTGCTGAGATCTGGCTGAAAGAGGTTACGGGCCATCCCTGCGGCGGTTCCCACTATGTCAAATGTTGTGTCGTTTGACCGTTAGTTCAAATCCAAGCGATTGCATTACTGCAAGGACGGACTTCAGCGTCGGGTTGCCATCCGATGCGAAGGAGCGGTAGAGCGCTTCCCGCGCCTTACCAGTCTCTTTCGCTATTCCAGTCATGCCTTTTGTGCGGGCGACGACGCCGAGCGCATGGGCGATATATCCTGCGTCACCGCTTTCAAAGGCGTCCCTCATGAATTCATCGACGGCGTCGTTGGAAGTCAGCGCCTCTGCGGGATCGTACGGGATTAATTTCTCAGGCATCAAATTCGTCCGCATTTTTGGCGAGCATTTTCGCTTGTTCGATATCCCTGGCTTGGCTGCTCTTATCGCCGCCACACAGGAGGATAATGATCTCTCCGCCGCGTTGAACAAAATAGACTCGGTAGCCCGGTCCGTAATGGATACGCATTTCATTCACGCCGTCGCCGACCGGTTTGATGTCTCCCATAAGACCAAATGCTAAGCGGGAAAGTCGTGCAGCAATCGCCGCTCGAGCGCGCTCATCCCGAAGCCGGCGTTCCCAGCGTTGATAAGTAACTGTCTGGAGTATGCGAAGCATGGAGCGTCCGTAATATATAAATCACAATAGTATGAGTATCAAGCTGAAATAGACATGGTTCTGAATTCCGACTCATTGGTGACTTTGTACTGCAGCCTCCAATTGTGGAACATGACAAAAATATAAGATTCCATAACCACTCACTTTCCTTTGCTCCCCCGGTGAAACCTCCTATATCGCTGGGATGCTGATCCGTTCCGTCTATCGCCTGTTCGAAACCTGGATTGATCCCTACTACCGCACTGGCGATCTGCGTCCGCCGCGGTCGCTTTGGGCTTTCATCTGGTATTATGTCGGCCAGGCGAAGGGGCCGTTTTTGGCGATGGCGGCGCTCGGCGGCGCGGTGGCGGTGCTGGAGGCGGCGCTGTTCTGGTTTGTCGGGCATCTCGTCGACATCCTGGACAAGGTGCAGCCGGGCGCGGGCTGGGCAGGGTTGCTGTCAGGCCACGGTGGCGCGCTGCTCGGCATGGTTTTCGTCGTGCTGGTCGTCCGTTTCGTTGTGGTCAGTCTCGGGGCGCTGGTCGAGGAGCAGGTGGTTGTGCCCGGCTTTCTCAATCTCGTGCGCTGGCAGGCCTATGTACATGTCGCGCGCCAGTCGGTGAGCTTCTTCCAGAACGATTTCTCCGGCCGCATCGTCACCAAGGTCTGGTCGGCGGGGCAGTCGACGGGCGATCTCGTCGTGTCGCTGCTGCAGGTGGTCTGGTTCATCATCATCTATGCTGCCTCGACCATAGCGCTGGTCGGCGGGCTCGATTGGCGCCTTGCGCTGGTGATCGCGGTCTGGATCGGTATCTTTTCACTGCTCGCCCGCTATTTCGTGCCGCGCATCCGGCGCCATGCGCGCAACGCCGCCGAGGCGTCGTCGATGTTGAACGGCCGCATGGTCGACACCTATGCCAATATCCAGACGCTGAAACTTTTCGGCCGCGAGGAGCAGAACGACGATTATATCCGCAACGGCTTCGATCACTTCCAAGGCGCCGTCATGCCGTTCACGCGGCTTCTGACCGGCGTGCGCTCGTCGCTGGCGCTCCTGTCCGGGGTGATGATCACGACGATTGCGGCGCTCGCCATCCACCTCTGGCTCGCCGGCGAGATTTCCACCGGCGGCGTCGCCTTCACGCTCAGCATGGTACTGCGGCTCAATATGCTCTTCGGCCGCATGATGGCGCAGTTCAATGCGATCATGCGCAATCTCGGCACGATCCAGAATTCTGCTGAGATGATCTCCGAGCCGATCGGCCTGGTCGATCGTCCGGGCGCCAGAGACCTGCAGATTGTCCGTCCGGAAATCCGCTTCGAGCGCGTGAGCTTCCACTATGGTCGCGGCAGCGGCGTCATCGACGATTTTTCGTTGACGGTCCGTGCCGGCGAGAAGGTCGGCATTGTCGGTCGCTCCGGTGCCGGCAAGACGACGCTCGTCAATCTGCTGCTGCGTTTCTATGATCTCGAAGGCGGGCGCATCCTGATCGATGGCCAGGATATCGCCACGGTGCGGCAGGAGTCGCTGCGTGGAGAGGTTGGCATGGTGACGCAGGACACTGCGCTGCTCAATCGTTCCATTCGCGACAATATCCTCTTTGGCCGTCCGGAGGCGAGCGAGGAGCAGATGGCACAGGCGACCCGGCGGGCGGAGGCGGACCAGTTTATTGTGACGCTGGAGGATCAGAAGGGCCGCAAGGGCTATGCCGCCCATGTTGGCGAACGGGGGGTCAAATTATCCGGTGGCCAACGCCAGCGCATCGCGATTGCCCGCGTCATGTTGAAGGACGCGCCGATCCTGGTGCTGGATGAGGCGACGTCGGCGTTGGATTCCGAGGTCGAGGCGGCGCTACAGTCCAATCTGGAAGCATTGATGGAGGGCAAGACGGTGCTCGCGATCGCACATCGCCTATCGACCATCGCCAAGCTCGACCGGCTGATCGTCATCGACAAGGGCAGGATCATTGAAGAGGGCGCCCACGACGAACTGATTGCCCGGGGCGGTCTCTATTCAGAACTATGGGCGCGTCAGTCCGGCGGCTTCATAGCAGCCGAAGCCGAGTAGTTCCCGCACAAGCTTGCGCAAAATCAAAGCGTTATTTCGAAACGCTGAATTCCGTCATCAGCCCGAAATGGTTCGATCCCATGGCATCGGGTATCTGCTGTACGGATTTCAGCCGCAGCGGGGCGCGCGCGAAAACATGATCGATGGAGATGCCATAGCCGCCGGCTATGATCGGCCAGGTGGCGGGTTCAGGGAAGGCGTGGCGTAGACTGGTGTCATTGAGGAAGGCCCGCATATCGGGTGCAATGACCGAGGCGTTGAAATCGCCGGCAAGGATCAGCGGCCCCTGAACATCCTTTAGGATCGGACCGAGGATATCCAACTCTATTTCATGAAACTCGTCGAAATAGGGTTTACTGAGATGAGCGGAGGCAAAGTTGACCGGCTGACCGTCCATATCGATGGTCGCCAGCACAAAACGATTGTCCCAGAGGCTGCCGAGACTGCGCATTACCTGCGTCTGGAACGGCCGTTTCGACAGCAGTAGGGAATCGCAATCGGTGGTCATGATGCCGCAGCCGATATAGTTGGGATAGACTTTGGTTATCCGCTTCAGTTCCGATTGGATCGGGCCGGCCTCGAAGATTTCCACGACATCGGCTTTCGAGTTGACGATGAGATCAGCGATCCGTGCGCCGTTTTCGAAGTTACTGTCTTCAATATTGAAAGAGAGTAGGGTGAAGCTCTTGCTCTCATCGGCGACTGCCGGCGGGTTCATCGGAGGCGAGGCGGCGTATTCGCGCAGCATCACGACGGAATGGACGGTAAGCCCGGCACCGACAGCCAGCAGGAAAACCGCATACCAATGCCGCTTGAAGAGAAGGGCGAGCAGGGCAAGCGCGATGCCGAAAAGGCTGATGTGGGTCTGCAGGCTTTCAAAGAAGGCGAGCAGCCAGAGATCGGTTACATAACGCGCCGCAAGGATGGCCAGCGCCAATGTGGCAAGGACGCATAGAACGCAGTAGATCGTGTGTCTCATAGTCATGTCCTCAGCCGTATTCGTCGGTGGCTTTGAGAGCGGCGGCGGCATCATAAAGGCACACAAGTCACTGCTTAAATCCACTCGGATTTAAGGAGTAGGAAGTAAGACTTAGCATCAATCAATCGTCAGGATGCGGTCGACTATGTTGCAATGCAGCATTGAAATCGCCGTTTCTTTCGCGGTGCATTGCGAAAAACTATTATGCATATCTGATGATATTTCATGTGCTTACGCCTGCTTAAGCGATGGCGTGGATTCTAAGTCCGGCGCTTGCGGCTAAATAGTGCAGTTTTCCCGCGACATTGTGCCCCCACCCCTTGCCAAGACTGGACATAATTTGCGATCAAGCTTAGAACGCGGCGGGTTACGGAGGAATCTATGGCGGAATTATGGTCGCGTTGATTCGTCGTTAGTGAGGGGGTACCGCAGCGCCTAGCTGCGGGTTTTGCGGAAGAGGATGGTCCGGCATTGAGCGAGCATACTACGACAGGTGAAACCACGGGCGAGCCGACTCGCCGAGATTTCCTTTATCTGACGACGGGCATGGCTGGCGCAGTAGGCGCCGTCGCGGTCGCCTGGCCGTTTATCGACCAGATGCGGCCGGATGCCTCGGCGCTCGCTCTTGCTTCCATCGAAGTCGACGTCTCGAGCCTGGAACCCGGCATGTCGATGACGGTGAAATGGCGCGGCAAGCCGGTCTTCATCCGCAATCGCACGCAGAAGGAAATCGACGATGCGAAGGGTGCGCAGATCTCTGATCTGAAGGACCCGGTTGCCCGCAATGCCAATCTCCCGGCCGATGCGCAAGCCACCGATGTGGCCCGTTCGGCCGGTGATGGGAAGGAGAACTGGCTTGTCATGGTCGGCGTCTGCACGCATCTCGGCTGTATACCGCTCGGTCAGGCGGGAGAATATGGTGGCTGGTTCTGTCCCTGCCACGGTTCGGTCTATGATACCGCCGGTCGCATCCGCCATGGGCCTGCGCCCCAGAACCTCGCCATTCCAGTATATGCGTTCACCGCAGAAAAAAAGATCAAGGTCGGTTGAGGGGGAACTGAATCATGAGTGGTCATTCGTCTTACGAGCCATCTACGGGGCTCGAAAAATGGGTCGACGCGCGGCTGCCGCTGCCGCGTATGGTCTATGACAGTTTCATCGCCTATCCGGTCCCGCGCAATCTGAACTATGCCTATACGTTCGGCGCCATGCTGGCCGTGATGCTGGTCCTGCAGATCCTGACCGGCGTCGTTCTCGCCATGCATTATGCGGCCGATACGACGATCGCCTTCAACTCGGTCGAAAAGATCGTCCGCGACGTCAATCATGGTTGGCTGCTGCGCTACATGCACGCCAACGGCGCTTCGTTCTTCTTCGTGGCGGTCTATCTGCACATCGCCCGCGGTCTTTATTACGGCTCCTACAAGGCGCCGCGCGAAATCCTCTGGATCCTCGGCGTGATCATCTATCTCCTGATGATGGCGACGGCCTTCATGGGCTATGTTCTGCCCTGGGGTCAGATGTCGTTTTGGGGGGCGACCGTCATCACCGGCTTCTTCTCGGCCTTCCCCTGGGTCGGCGATTGGATCCAGACCTTCCTGCTCGGCGGCTTTGCCGTCGACGACCCGACCCTCAACCGCTTCTTCTCGCTGCATTACCTGCTGCCGTTCATGATCGCCGGCGTCGTCGTCCTGCACATCTGGGCGCTGCATGTCACCGGCCAGACGAACCCGACCGGCGTCGAGGTCAAGTCGAAGACCGATACCGTGGCCTTCACGCCCTATGCGACGCTGAAGGATGCGCTCGGCGTCTCCATCTTCCTGCTGGTGTTTGCCTATTTCGTCTTCTATCTGCCGAACTTCCTCGGCCATGCCGACAACTACATTCCGGCCAACCCACTGAAGACGCCGGCCCACATCGTTCCGGAATGGTACTTCCTGCCGTTCTACGCGATGCTGCGTTCGATCACCTTCAACATCGGCCCGATCGATTCCAAGCTCGGCGGCGTTCTGACGATGTTCGGTGCGATCATCGTGCTGTTCTTCCTGCCCTGGCTCGACACCTCGAAGATCCGTTCGGCGGTTTATCGTCCGTGGTACAAGCTGTTCTTCTGGCTGTTCGTCGCCGATGCC
>NZ_JACHBI010000013.1:0-45586 GCF_014200235.1 Martinezella paranaensis
CTCTCCGACGGCCAGGTCACCTATGACGACGGCTCGCCGCAGACGGTCGACCAATATGCGCGCGACGTTGCCTCCTTCCTGATGTGGGCCTCGGAACCGCATCTCGAAGACCGCAAGCAACTCGGCTTCATGGTCATCATCTTCCTGCTGATCTTCTCGGCGCTGATCTACCTCACCAAGCGCTCGGTTTACGCGTGCAAGTGATTGGTGGTGGTGCGGCTCGTTCCTCATCAGGAGCGGGCCGCATCATATTGACATGCTGTTCTCGAAAGTGACCGTTCCTTTGGTGAGGTTGCCAGAGCAAATCACAACAGCGCTAGAACGGTGTCGATATTTGCTAGAAAGTGAAGCGGCTTCGGTGGCGAAGAGGATCGAGAAGCCGTGAACCGTCCAGATGGATGGATCGAGCCAGATAAAGCAGCTTCCCCGCCATCTGTTGGGATGTTTTGACAGAGATCCGACACCAAACGCAAGCGATCCGCCGGCGGGATGACCATCGGCGGATTCGACGCAGTAATTGCGGTATTGCCGTCGATCGGACTTGAGGTGCAGTCGGGTTTTGGATTCAGAAGCGTCGGCCGTGACCCCCCGGCCGACGCTTCCCCCCCAATGTGAGGCTGCCCCGTATGAGCCTCACAGGTTCGTCTAAGTTCCGGTTCCTGTACGGGCTGGCGCAAGGGCCGCCCGCGTGAGTTTCGTTACTGGGTGGCCTTAACGAGATCGGCATCCAGGCGCTTGCGAATCATCGGAGGAACCTGAGCAGTCTTAATTGCGGAGACGTTTGCCGGATTGTCGCCAACCTGGATCAGCGCGACCATGCCCATGCCGGCATGCGGCGTGCACTTCACGACATAATCGCCGGCAACGTCGAACTTCTGCTGGAATTGCTCGCTGGGCTTGGACTTGAACTCAGGCGCGCCGTCAGGAATCAGACCCTTATACGTTTCGACGTTGTGGCTCTTGTCGGTGGGGACGAAGGTGACGGTATCTCCGGGAGCGATCTTGATGAAGCCGGGCTCAAATGCCATCGCACCGTCGGCGCCCTTGTTGAGCAATTGAATCTGGTGATCGGCGGCCATCAACGGAGCTGCCGATACAATGAGGGCAGCCGTTGCAGCGATAAGACCGACTTTGAAACGCATCTGGATATCTCCTATTCTATGGGGCCTCGTTGGCCTCGAGAACGTTTCTAGGAGATGTGGACGGTGCGTTCTTTGACGCTCGTCAATTTGGGAAGTGATTCAAGCTTTTTGAAAATGATTCAAGAGTTTCGCGGGTTCGGGATTGTTCGAGGCTGCCTTGATTGCCGGTGGGCCGCCAGCGCTGCGTCTGGATGACGGAGACGACTTCCAGTGCAACGAGCACATTGTTCCGGGCTGGTCCCGCGGGACCGCCAGGGCGAGACACACCCTCTGGTTTGGATCATTTCCGGTCGATAAGGTCCCGGACCCTGGATGCCAGCTCGCGCGCCGTATAGGGCTTCCGCAGCCACTGCGCCCCGGAGATGATATCCTTTTCGGCAAGCCCCGGTTCTGAATATCCCGAAGTGAAGAGGACGGTGATATCCGGCCTGAGTTCGCGGGCCTCTCGCGCCAACTCGTCACCGGTCATACCGCCGGGCATGACGATATCGGTGAAGAGTAGTTCGATTTCCTCGTTTTCCTTTAGGACATCGAGTGCGCGATGGCCGTTTTCCGCTTCAAGCACCGAATATCCCATGTCTGAAAGCCGCGCGACGGCGACACGGCGGACACGAGGATCATCTTCGACGACGAGGACCAGTTCATGGCCGCCTGGCAGGGCGCTCTCGACCTTCGTTGCTCCGCCGGTGTCGCCAAGCCGGGCGCCGGTCTCCGCTGGAAGGTAGATCCGGATCGTCGTGCCCCGTCCGACCTCGCTGTAGATTTGCAGGTGTCCGCCGGACTGCTTGACGAAGCCGTAGACCATGCTGAGGCCGAGACCGGTTCCCGATCCCACCTCCTTAGTCGTGAAAAAAGGCTCGATGGCGCGCTTCTGCACATCCCCGCTCATGCCGATACCGGTATCGGTCATGGAAATGAGCACGAAGTTGCCGCTGCGGACTTCGGGATACATCTTCGCATAGTCAGCATCGAGGTGGACGCGTGAGACTTCGGTGGTAAGGCTGCCGCCTCTCGGCATCGCATCACGCGCGTTGAGCGCAATGTTCAGGATCGCATTCTGAAGCTGTGATGGGTCGACGAGGACGTTGAAGTCCGATCCCGACAAAACCGTGGAGAGCTTGATGTTCTCGCCGAGCGTACGGCGTAATAGGTCGGAGAAACCGGTGAGGAGTTGGCTAAGATCGGCTGGCTTGGGGTTGAGAGGCTGGCGTCGGCCGAAGGCTAGCAATTGCCCTGTCAGCTTCGCACCATCCGCGGCTGCCGCCTGTGCCTCCCGCAGGATATCCTTGAGCCGGCCTTCCGGAAGCTTGTCCTCGATCATCTCCAAATTTCCGCTGATGACGGTCAGGAGATTGTTGAAATCGTGGGCGAGGCCGCCGGTCAATTGTCCGACCGCTTCCATCTTCTGGGCCTGACGGAGGTCTTCCTCGATTTTGAAGCGGCTGGTCAGATCGCGCACGAAACCGGTGAAAATCCGCTCGCCGTCGGATGTCGCTTCACCGACATGCAGTTCGATCGGAAATTCCGTGCCATCTGCCCGCTGGCCTGTGACCACGCGGCCGTAACCGATGATTCGCTTCTCGCCCGTATCGAGGTAGTGGTCGATATAGCCATCGTGTGCGGCCCGGTAGGGGTTTGGCATCAGATTGCTGACGTTGCGGCCGCAGATTTCGTCGGCCGACATTCCGAAGAGCTTTTCGGCGGCCTTGCTGAAGGAAATGACGATGCCCTTCTGATCGATGACGACCATGGCATCGGGAACGGTGTCGAGGATCGATCTCAGATGCGCTTCGCGCGTGCGGACATCCTGTTCCGCCTTTCTGAGCGCGCTGACGTCGCTATTGGTCTGGATGACGGCCGGCTCGCCGTCCGGCAGGTTCACCAGCACGCACCGGCTGGCGATGAAGATATCGTGGCCGTCCTTGTGGCGATGAACGATCTCGCCGCGCCAAAACCCCCGCGACCTGAGCTGGGCGCGGATTGAGTCCTGCGGTTCCGAAGGGCGCGTCGCGAGGAGATCGTGGACGTTCTCCCCGACGGCTTCCTCACGGGTCCAGCCATAAAGGTTTTCGCTGCCGATCGACCAATGCGTGATGGTTCCCTCGAGGCGGTAGACGATGATGTCGGCCCCGTCGAGCACATGCACCAGCGCATCCAGTTCCTGTGGCGATGCGGTACGAGGCGAAATGAGGCGATGAGGCATGGCCACGATATTCTTCGAGACGTTAATGGACACTCATCCTATGACAGGTTTCGGCTGAGAAATCATCAGCATTGCCGGATAGTTGCTGAAGACGCGAGAAGCTCAGGATCCTGAGGTCGTGCCGTCCTTCCGAAGCGACGACATTCCTCAATGCCAGCTTGCTGATGGTGCGCGATACGGTCTCGATGGTCATCCCAAGGTAGTCGGCGATGTCCTGCCGGTTCATCGGAATGTGAAGGAGACCCTTCTGCGTCGTCCCACGCCGGTTTGCCATCGTCATGATAAAGCTGCAGAGGCGTTCCTCGGCATTCTTCTTGGAGAGCAGAACCATCTGGTCGTGCGCGGCCATGGTCTCCCGACACAGCAGGTTGATGTATTCAGGCCGCAGCGATTCGGAGCGGACGACTTCCTCGTGGAAGCTCTTGCGCGAAATCCGGCGAACCTTGCAGTCGGTGACCGCTTCGGCGGTAAAGAGGAAATCGTCCTGCAGGAAGGCGCCGATCACATCGCCGGCGAAATGGAATCCCGTGACGGCCCGGCGCCCTTCGCCGATGATGCGATGCAGGCGGACCACGCCTTGCTGGATGTGGAAGAAATGCTTCACCGCATCGCCCTCCCAACAGAGCGCCTTGCCGGCTTCCACCGTCTCAGTCGGCGCGGTTTGAAAAACTGATGCAAGCGGCTGCTGGCCGATTGTAATCGCTTCGTTCGCGACTTCCGCATGGTCGAATGCCTGGTTTCTCTGCATAAGCATCGTTGCGTCCCTTCGTTTGACTGTGACCGCAATAGATGCCGGCCCCGTCACAAGAGAATGAGCGCCGTGTTCGAAAGCGTGCGAAAGTGTAACGGTTTGTAACAAGCCCGGAAGCTGGGGCCGCGTCCGCCTTTCGTTGATCTAAATCAAGGAGGTGCGGCCCGCTTCATGACAGTCCTTCCCCAGAGTGCGAGGAAGCCGGCCGGCATGCGGTCGCCAGCGCACTGGGGATGACACCATGAACTATACCGTCGAGACGATGGCGGTCGCCATCGCAGCGTTCGCGACTCTGGTGATGGCAGGGCTCGCGCACGACCATCTATTCGCCGTCCATATGGGCATAATCTGTTTCTGCCTGACCATTGGAACAATCCTGCTCATTAGACGGGTCGACTTTTCTCCGGCGGGCCAGGTGCCGAAGGTCGAGGCATCAGGCTACTTCGACGAGGTCGTGCGGTATGGCTTGATCGCCACCGTCTTCTGGGGCGTCGTCGGTTTCCTTGTCGGTCTCGTGATCGCGCTACAACTGGCGTTTCCCGATCTGAACTTCGCGCCGTACCTGAATTTCGGACGGCTCCGGCCGGTTCACACATCGGCCGTGATCTTTGCGTTTGGCGGCAACGGTCTGATCATGACCTCTTTCTATGTCGTCCAACGCACCTGTCGTGCGCGCCTCTTCGGCGGAAGTCTGCCCTGGTTCGTCTTCTGGGGATATCAGCTTTTCATCGTCATGGCGGCCACCGGCTACGTCCTTGGAATCACGCAGGCGCGCGAATATGCCGAGCCGGAATGGTACGAGGACATCTGGCTTACCGTGGTCTGGGTCGCCTATCTGGTCGTGTTCCTGGGAACTATCCTGAAGCGTAAGGAACCGCATATCTACGTCGCGAACTGGTTCTACCTCGGCTTCATCGTCACCATCGCGATGCTCCACGTCGTGAACAACCTCGCGGTTCCGGTCTCTTTCCTCGGAACGAAAAGCTACTCGGTTTTTTCCGGTGTCCAGGATGCGCTGACCCAGTGGTGGTACGGTCATAACGCCGTCGGGTTCTTCCTGACAGCCGGCTTCCTCGGCATGATGTACTACTTCATCCCCAAACAGGCCAATCGGCCGATCTACTCGTACCGGCTCTCGATCATCCACTTCTGGGCTCTGATCTTCATGTACATCTGGGCCGGTCCGCACCATCTGCACTATACGGCGCTGCCCGACTGGGCCCAGACGCTTGGCATGGTCTTCTCGGTAATGCTCTGGATGCCGTCGTGGGGCGGCATGATCAACGGCCTCATGACGCTCTCGGGCGCCTGGGACAAGATCCGGACCGACCCAATCATCCGCATGATGATCGTCGCGCTCGCCTTCTACGGAATGTCGACCTTCGAAGGTCCGATGATGTCGGTGAAGACGGTGAACTCTCTCAGCCACTACACTGAATGGACCATTGGCCACGTGCATTCCGGCGCGCTTGGATGGGTCGGCATGATCACCTTCGGCGCGATCTACTACCTGACGCCGAAGCTGTGGGGCCGGGAGCGTCTTTATAGCCTGCGCATGGTCAACTGGCACTTCTGGCTCGCCACTCTTGGCATCGTCATCTACGCCGCCGTCTTGTGGGTCGCCGGCATCCAGCAGGGCCTGATGTGGCGCGAATACAATGCGCAGGGCTTCCTCGTCTACTCTTTCGCGGAAACCGTGGCAGCCATGTTCCCATACTACGTCCTGCGCGCCGTCGGCGGCGGCCTCTACCTGGCCGGGGGCCTGGTCATGGCATGGAACGTCTTCATGACGGTCCGCGGTCACCTGCGGAACGAAGCTGCTCTTCCGACCTCTTACGTGCCTCAGGCACAGCCCGCCGAGTGAGGTGAAAAAAAATGGCATCGATACTAGACAAACACCAGTTCCTCGAGAAGAACGCCACGCTGCTTCTGCTGGGCTCGCTCCTCGTGGTCAGCATAGGCGGCATCGTCGAGATCGCTCCGCTGTTCTATCTCCAGAACACGATCGAGAAGGTGGAGGGGATGCGCCCCTACACGCCCTTGGAGCTCGCCGGCCGCAACATCTACATCCGCGAAGGCTGCTATCTCTGCCATAGCCAGATGATCAGACCGTTCCGCGACGAGGTTGAGCGTTACGGGCACTATTCGCTTGCCGCGGAGTCGATGTACGACCACCCGTTCCAATGGGGATCCAAGCGGACGGGACCGGATCTTGCCCGTGTCGGAGGCCGCTATTCAAACGAATGGCACGTCCAGCACCTTTCGAACCCTAGAGCGGTCGTGCCTGAGTCGATCATGCCGACTTACGCCTTCCTCAGGGATAAGGAGGTGACCGTCAAAGACGTAGGGATGGATCTGAAAGCCAACGAGGACGTGGGGGTCCCCTACACCGACGATATGATCGCCAATGCCGAGGCGGACATGAAGGCGCAGGCCGACCCGAATGCGGACACGGCCAGCCTCCTCAAGCGCTATCCAAAAGCGAAGACCGGCGACTTCGATGGCGATCCGACCAAGCTCACCGAGATGGATGCTCTTGTCGCCTACCTGCAGATGCTCGGCACGTTGGTCGACTTTTCGACCTACGACGACGCCACCGGTTACCGATGAGGTGAAGCAATGGAAACGTACAACGCAATGCGGCACTTCGCCGACAGTTGGGGTCTTCTGGCCATGACCGCTTTCTTTGTGGGCGCGATCCTCGTGACGCTGCGGCCCGGTGGCAAGAAGGCCGCGGACGCCGCCGCCAACATACCCTTGAAGGATGACTGAGATGTCGGAAAAGCATGTAGACGAACTCAGCGGCGTCGAAACCACCGGACACGAATGGGACGGGATCCGCGAACTGAACAACCCCATGCCGCGATGGTGGGTATGGACGTTCTATGCAACCATCGTCTGGGCAATAGGATATGCGATACTCTATCCGTCCATCCCGATGATTGCGTCGGCCACGAAGGGATACCTAAATTTCTCCAGCCGTGCTGCGCTCCAGCAGGATCTTGACCAGGCCAAGACGGCCCAGATGAAGTTCCATGATATGATCGCGGCGAAGACGGTTCAGGAGATCGACACCGACCCAAAGCTCCGCGAATTCGCGGTCGCCGGCGGCGCGTCTGCCTTCAAGGTGAATTGCGCGCCCTGCCATGGTTCGGGCGCGAGCGGTGGGCCGGGCTTTCCCAATCTCAACGATGACGACTGGCTCTGGGGCGGAGATCTCGATTCGATACAGAAGACGATCTCGCACGGCATTCGATTCGACGCCGATCCCGACACGCACCTTTCCGAGATGCCGGCCTTCGGCGAAATGCTCGACAAGACCCAGATTCGCCAGGTCGCGGCCTATGTCTGGGGGTTGACGAATGCGCCTTCGGATCCGGCTCTGGCTTCGGCCGGCAAGCAGGTATTCATGGATAACTGTGCCGCCTGCCACGGAGAGGATGCGAAGGGCAAATTCGAAGTTGGCGCGCCTAATCTTGCCGACGCCATATGGCTCAAGGGCAAAGGGGAAGACGCGATCATTCGCCAGGTCACCGCACCGAAGCACGGGGTGATGCCGGCGTGGTCCGCCCGGCTTGGCGACACGACCGTCAAGGAACTGACCGTGTTCGTCCACTCGCTGGGCGGCGGAAAATAGGGGGTTCACATGATCAATCGCGAACACAACCCGCTTCTTGCACTTTACGGAACACCACGCGCAGTCGTCCATTCAAGGGTGTCCGCCCGGGCAAAATCGATGGCGCCTTCGTGCGATCAGGACGATCCGGAGAAGATTGGAAATCCCGTCGTCAGTTTGACCTCGCTGAAAGATCATAAATCCGAAAGCCGCTAAATTTGAATGCGGGGAGGCGTGGAAGCGCCTTCTCCTGCAATCTTCAGGGTCACGCCTCGGTCACCAGGGCGTGGCCTCATTTTAAGAGGTGGCGCGAGTCCGCCGGATCGATTTTGTTTGATGCCGGCCAAATACGGGGCACGCCCATGCTGCTATCCAGATGCCGCACGACTCCTTAAGGCTGCGTCTTGGTTCCCCGGACGCAGCCTCTTTTTTGATCGTCTGTTTCTTGACCTGGATCAAGGATGACCGCCTCGGACGCTGGCAGAAGAGATGGAAGAACAGCGGACGATTCTCATGAACCTCTATACAGCGCCAGATCCAAAGGAAGTCGAACGGGTCAACGTGGAGCCCGTCAACGCGCGCAGAAACCGGCGCCCGCTATACGCCGCCCGCAAGAAGGTGTTTCCGAAGCGGGCTGAGGGCCGTTTCCGCCGATTCAAATGGATTGTGATGCTGATAACGCTCGGCATCTACTATCTAGCGCCCTGGATTCGGTGGGATCGCGGACCCTATGCGCCCGATCAGGCCATTCTGGTCGATCTCGCATCGAAGCGCTTCTTCTTCTTTTTCATCGAGATATGGCCGCAGGAGTTCTACTACGTCGCCGGCCTGCTGGTGATGGCCGGCTTCGGCCTTTTTCTCGTCACCTCCGCGGTCGGGCGCGCCTGGTGCGGCTATGCCTGTCCGCAGACCGTCTGGGTCGATCTGTTCCTGGTCGTGGAGCGTGCGATCGAAGGGGATCGAAACGCCAGGATGAAGCTCGACGCCGGCCCCTGGAGCTTCGACAAGATCAGGAAGAGAGTGCTCAAGCATTCCATCTGGCTCGTTATCGGCGTTGCGACCGGCGGTGCATGGATATTCTATTTCGCCGACGCACCGACGCTTCTGCATAGCCTCCTGGCCGGCGAAGCTCCCGCAGTCGCTTATGCCACCGTCGCTATCCTGGCCTCGACGACCTATGTTCTCGGTGGTCTGATGCGCGAACAGGTCTGCACGTATATGTGCCCGTGGCCGCGCATCCAGGGAGCGATGCTCGACGAGAACTCGCTCGTCGTCACCTACAACGACTGGCGCGGCGAACAGCGCTCGCGCCATGCCAAAAAGGCGCAGGCGATGGGCGAAGTCGTCGGTGACTGCGTCGACTGCAATGCCTGCGTCGCCGTCTGTCCGATGGGAATCGACATCAGGGATGGCCAGCAGATGGAGTGCATCACCTGCGCCCTCTGCATCGACGCCTGCGACGGCGTGATGGACAAGCTCGGAAAGCCCCGCGGCCTGATCGCATATGCAACGCTTAGCGAATATTCGGCCAACATGGCCCTTGCAACGGATGGCGGAAGGACCGCTGTCCAGCCGGCAAGGGTGAGAAATGCGGACGGCACGTTCATCGATGCGGTTCGCCACTTCAACTGGCGGATCATTTTCCGTCCGAGAGTGGTCTTCTACGCGGTCGTCTGGTCTGCAATCGGCCTCGCCATGTTGGCCCATCTGTCGATGCGCGAGCGCCTGGAGCTCAACGTCCTCCACGATCGCAATCCGCAATACGTCCTTGAAAGCGATGGGTCGATCCGGAACGGTTACACGCTGCGCATTCTCAACATGGTCCCGAAGCCCAGAAAGATCGAGTTGAGGCTGATCGGGATGGAGGACGCGACCATGCGCATCCCTGAGTTCGGCGTAAAGGATACCCGCAGTTTCATTGTCGACGCCTCACCGGACGTGGCCAACACGCTCAAAGTCTTCGTCACCCGCAAACAGACCGGCGTCGCCGTCAACGAATTCCTGTTCTCGGTCGAAGATGCCGACCATTCAGACAGAGCAACTTACCGCGCGGCATTCAACGCACCAGGAGAGGTCAAATGAGCATTCGCGCCCAAGGGTTTACCGGCAGACACATGCTGCTGACGACCGTCGCCTTCTTCGGCGTCATCATTACCGTCAATGTTACGATGGCATGGCTGGCGTCGTCGACCTGGAGCGGCCTGGTGGTGAACGACACCTATCTCGCCAGCCAGGAATTCAACAAGAACGCTGCCGCGATGAAGGCGATGACCGCATCCGGCATCGCGGGCAGCCTTTCGATCAAGGGTCGGGAGATCCATTACGACATCCGCAATAATAATGGATCGCCGGCGGCAGTCGACGACGTGACCGCCAACTTCAAGAGGCCCGTCGGAGACCACGAGGACTTCGCCGTCGCTCTCAAAAAACTCTCCGAGGGCCACTTTCTAGCGGATCACGACGTTGCCACCGGCGACTGGATCGTCGAGATCGTCGCGAAACGAGGAGAGACCCTCGTCATGCATCAGGCCGTGCGCATCGACACCGCTGAGACAGATCAATGACCTGCTGTACGATGAGTGCTGAAGCCGCGATGGCCATGAGCCGAAGCAATTTGAGCGCCGAGGAGATCACCCTTGCCAGCCAGCCATTGGGCGGAGGTTTGAGGCAGCTCGACCTCAGCGCGCCGGATGTGCACTGTGGTGCCTGCATCTCGACGATCGAGAAAACCTTGACGGCGCTTCCTTGTGTGCAAAAGGCCAGGGTCAACCTCACCTCCAAGAGGGTGACCTGCGTCTACGCCGAGCAGACGGCGGAGGGCACGACGGATCCTTCGGAAATCGTGGCCGCCGTCGAAGCCGCCGGTTATCGCGCCCATCTCTTCACGCCCTTTGCCCCGGAAAATGACAGCATGAAGAACCAGCTCCTGCTCGCCGTGGGGGTTTCCGGGTTCGCGGCCACGAATATCATGCTTCTGTCGGTATCGGTCTGGTCGGGCGCGGACGCGGCGACACGCGATCTGTTCCATTGGATCTCGGCAATGATCGCCGCTCCGGCGCTGATCTATGCCGGCCGTTTCTTTTTCCGATCGGCGTGGAACGCGCTAAGCCGCGGCCGCACCAACATGGACGTTCCAATCTCGCTTGCCGTGACGCTCTCCTATGCAGTCTCGGTTTGGGAGACCATCCACCATGGCGAACATGCCTGGTTCGATGCATCGGTCTCATTGCTGCTCTTTCTGTTGATCGGAAGGACACTGGATCACGTGATGCGCGAAAAGGCTCGCGCCGCGATCAATGGGCTGGCCAGGCTGGCGCCTCGCGGTGCGCTTCGAATCCTTCCAGACGGGTCGAGAACCTATGTCGCCGTCGATGAAATCGCGGTCGGTGACGAAATTGCGGTCTTTGCGGGCGAGCGCGTTCCGGTGGACGGCGTCGTCGTCGAGGGCGAAGGCGACCTCGATCTTTCCATCGTCACCGGCGAAAGCCGTCCTGTCGCGGTTTTCGCGGGCGCAGACGTCAGATCGGGCGCCATGAACCTGACGGGCTCGCTGGTGATACGGGCGACGAAGCTGGCGAAAGAATCCCTTTTGGCCGAAATCATCGTGCTGATGGAGGCTGCCGAGGGCGGTCGCGCCCGTTACCGGCGCATAGCCGATCGAGCCGCCGCGCTTTATTCGCCAGCAGTACATCTTCTCGCCTTGGTGTCCTTCCTCGCCTGGGGCTTTGCCGAAGGTGATTGGAAGCATGCGATGCTCGTCGCCGTCGCGGTGCTGATCATCACCTGCCCCTGCGCCTTGGGACTTGCCGTCCCGGTCGTTCAGGTCGTGGCAGCCGGCGAGCTTTTTCGCAAGGGCGTGATGGTCAAAGATGGCTCTGCGCTCGAAAGGCTGGCCGAAGTCGACACCGTGGCGTTCGATAAGACCGGCACGCTGACGATGGGGACGCCCCACCTTGTGGCGCGTGAGGCGGCCAGCGAGACATATGTTTTATCGGCCGCCGGGCTTGCAGCTCATTCGCGGCACCCTCTCTCCCGGGCTCTGGCGCGAAGCTCGAACCAAGTTCCGATGGAATTCGACCGAGTAACGGAAGTTCCCGGCGGCGGCCTGGAGGGTCGGCGTGGCGACGACGTCTACAGACTTGGCAGTGCCTCATTCGCAGCCGGTGGCGCGCCTGCGGCGCCGGCAACCGAGGGTCCGTTCTCCGAAGTCGTGTTTTCACGAAACAACGTGGTTCTCGCGCGGTTTTTCTTCGAGGATGCCCTGAGACCAGGCGCGCCCGAGGCGGTTGCCGGGCTCGAGACTGCAGGCTTCGCAACAGTCATCCTTTCCGGCGACCGGCAGAACGTGGTGGATCATGCTGCGCGAGCGCTCCATATCGATCGGGCGATCGGCGGACTGACGCCTGCGCAGAAGGTTGAGGAGTGCAAGGCGCTCGGCGACGGCGGCTGCCGCGTTCTGATGGTCGGTGACGGCATCAATGATGCGCCGGCACTCGCCGCCGCCCATGTTTCGATGGCGCCCGCCACCGCCTCGGACATCGGTCGCCAGGCGGCTGATCTGGTCTTCTTCAACGATCGGCTGGATGTGGTCCCCGAAGCTATCCAAGTCGCAAGGCGAGCAGCGATGCTCATCCGCCAGAACTTTGCTTTGGCCATTGCTTATAACGTGCTTGCGGTTCCGATCGCAATCGCAGGCTTCGCCACGCCGCTGATTGCTGCCGTCGCAATGTCCTCATCGTCCCTGATTGTCGTGACCAACGCCTTGCGGCTTAGCGCGCTGGCAAAACCCCGCTGGTCGCGAATGCCAGGAGAGGCCGGTGGAAGCCAGGAGGCCAAGCTCGCATGAACATGCTGATCTACCTGATCCCGATCGCGTTGTTCATGGGTGGCATGGGGCTGGCCGCGTTTCTCTGGTCGCTCAAAAACGGTCAGTACGACGATCTGCAGGGCGCCGCATGGAGGATACTCGCGGATGACGAAACCGACCCACCGAAACCATAGCCGTCGTTTGGGGGCAGTTTGATGCTTGCAAAAATACAGTTGCTTCAACGATCCCCGCTCTGCGAGGGATTGAACGAGCATACCGTAACGAACCTTCTTTCGCTGGTGGAGTTCCGGAGGTTTGGTCCGAACGAATGCATCGTCTCGGAAGGCGAGGACGCTCTCCATGTCTTCTTCGTCGTGACCGGCATCGTGCGGCTCACGAGGGGAAGAGCGAGTGGCCGCGAGACCGACGTCGGCATCTGCGAACCTGGAGACGTCTTCTCCGAATATCTTGTCCCGGGAGGTCGCTCCCATGCGCTCACCGCATGGGCGGCAGACTCTGCCGAGGTTGCCGCGATTGATCTCCTCCAGCTTCGCATTCTTGCCGCGGAACATCCGGGCGTGCTGTTGAACCTGATGCGGATCGCCTCGCGGCATCTCGTGGAGGCCTTCGAGTGCATCGCGGGCGATCGGTCTCAGACGGCAGCCCAGCGGGTGGCAAACTACTTTCTGCGCCATTGTCCGAGGTCTGCGACGCAGGCGTCGTTCCGCTTGCCATATCGAAAACGAATTCTTGCCGGAAAACTTGGATTGGCGCCGGAGGCTCTCTCTCGCGCATTCTCGGCACTTTCGGACGTCGGCGTCGTCGTGGCGGGAAAAACGGTGCGGATCGACAACGTCGAAATGCTTCGCACAATCTGCTGAACCGCTCCAAATTTGGAATCTTTTGCTGCTCGATATATCGGGCGAGTAGGGTGGGTTCGTCAGCGAATATTTGATCCCGATCAATGTCGGGCCGCTGAGCGAAGGTAAGGTGCGGACGAAGAAAGGCGTCTCCACCTATGATGATTTGGATATTATTCGCGGTCGTTACGACGGCAACAACGGCGGCATTGCTACATCCGCTGTCTTCGGGCCGGATACCATCCGCGGCGGTTTCCGTCGACGCGACCGCCGTATATCGCGATCAATTGCTGGAGCTCGACAGGGAGTTCGGGCTCGGCCGGATTTCGGCGAACGAGTATGAAATCACGAAGGCGGAGACGGCCAGGCGTCTTTTGAAGGCGGCCGAGCGCGATCGAACCGAAGTGTCGACGACAGCGAGGTCCTACAGGTGGTGGAAGCTGATCGTCGTGGTCTTCCTGCCGCTTCTCAGCGTCGGTATCTACACCGTTCTAGGCTCGCCGGAGCTTCCTTCCAAACCACTGGAGGAACGGCTGAGAAATCCCGGCGAGGACACCCCGATCCTGGTCCGGAAGATCGAAGATCATCTGCGGCTCTTTCCTGAAGACGGGAAAGGCTGGGACGTCGTCGCTCCGGTCTATTTGAAGATGGGTCGCGTCGCCGAGGCCGAAACTGCGTATCGAAACGTCATTCGAATCCTTGGTCCGAGCGTTGCGAGGCTTGACGGATTGTCGGAGACGACAATGGCTCTCGCCGATGGAAAGGTGGCTGCCGAAACCCGCACGATCCTCGCGCAGATCCTGCAACTTGAGCCGAACAACCCCCGTGCGCTCTTCTACCTGGCGCTTGCCTTGGAGCAGGATGGCAAGGCGGCGGATGCGAAGGCGGCCTTCGAGGCGCTGGCACAGCAATCGCCGCCCGAGGCGCCGTGGATGATGGCCGTCAACGACCATATCGCCAAGAATGGCGGCGCGGCCGCTGGGACTGCGGCAGGCTCGGCCAATGCCAAAACACCCGGCAATCCGACGGCCGATCAGGTGGCTTCCGCCGATGCGATGAACGCGGGCGATCGTCAGCAGATGATCCGCGGCATGGTCGACAGCCTCGACGCTAAGCTGAAGGAAGACCCGAAGAATTTCGAAGGCTGGATGCGGCTGATCCGCTCCTATGCCGTGCTGAACGACAAGGACCGTGCGATGGATGCGCTGAAGCGCGGCCTTGCGACCTTCCCCGCCGATGGCGACGAAGGCAAGCAGCTTCTGGCGCTGGCAAAGACGCTGGGATTGCCGACGGAGGTGACGCAGCAATGACCCGCAAGCAGAAACGTCTGGCCGTCATTGCCGGCGGCATGGGCTTCATCGCCGCCGCCGTGCTGCTCGTGCTCTTCGCCTTCAGCCAGTCGGTCGCCTATTTTTATATGCCGGCCGACCTCGCCAAGACCCCGGTCAGTGCCGGCACGCTGATCCGCCTCGGCGGCCTCGTCGGTGAAGGCAGCCTGGTGCGCGGCCAGGGGACGCAGGTGCAGTTTGCCGTCACCGACGGCACCGATGCGATCAAGGTCAGCTATAATGGCATCCTGCCGGATCTCTTCCGCGAGGGGCAGGGCGTGGTCACCGAAGGCAGGTTCGAGGCGGGCAGCAACGTCTTCGTCGCCGACAGCGTCCTTGCCAAGCATGATGAGCGCTATATGCCGAAGCAGGTCGCCGACAAGCTGAAGGCGGACGGCGTTTGGAAGGGCGAGGAACAAAGCCAATGATCATCGAGCTCGGACATTATGCGCTGGTGCTGGCGCTTGCGACCGCGATCATCGTCTCGATCCTGCCGGTGATCGGTGCACGGCGCGGCGAAGTGTCGATGATGGACATCGCCCCGGTCGGCGCCATCGTGCTGTTTGCGCTGGTTGCCTTTTCCTTCGGCGTTTTGACCTATGCCTATGTCGTCTCCGACTTTTCCGTGCTGAACGTCTGGGAGAATTCCCATTCGCTGATGCCGCTGATCTTCAAGCTCTCCGGTGTCTGGGGCAATCACGAGGGATCGATGATGCTCTGGCTGCTGATCCTGGCGCTGTTCAGTGCCCTGGTGGCGCTGTTCGGGCGCAATCTGCCGGATACGTTGCGCGCTAATGTGCTGGCCGTGCAGTCGTGGATCTCGGCCGCCTTTCTGATCTTCATCCTTTTGACCTCCAATCCGTTTCTCCGTCTCAATCCGGCGCCGGCCGAAGGCAAGGACCTCAATCCGGTGCTGCAGGATATCGGCCTGGCGATCCATCCGCCGCTGCTTTATCTCGGTTATGTCGGTTTTTCCGTCTGTTTCTCCTTTGCGGTTGCCGCCTTGCTCGAAGGCCGCATCGATGCCGCCTGGGCGCGCTGGGTTCGCCCCTGGACGCTGGCGGCCTGGACCTTTCTGACACTCGGCATCGCCATGGGCTCCTATTGGGCCTATTACGAACTCGGCTGGGGCGGCTGGTGGTTCTGGGACCCGGTGGAGAACGCCTCCTTCATGCCCTGGCTTGCCGGCACGGCGCTGCTGCATTCGGCGCTGGTGATGGAGAAGCGCGATGCCTTGAAGATCTGGACGGTGCTGCTGGCAATCCTCACCTTCTCGCTGTCGCTGCTCGGCACCTTCCTGGTGCGCTCCGGCGTGCTGACCTCGGTGCATTCCTTTGCCAGCGATCCGACCCGCGGCATCTTCATCCTGTGTATCCTGTTGCTCTTCATCGGCGGCTCTTTGGCGCTGTTTGCCTTCCGCGCCCCGCGGCTTGCCGCCGGCGGCCTGTTTGCGCCGATCTCGCGTGAGGGATCGCTGGTGCTGAACAACCTCATCCTGACGGTTGCCTGCGGCACGGTGCTGACGGGCACGTTATATCCGCTGGCCTTGGAGACGCTGACCGGCGACAAGATTTCCGTCGGGCCGCCGTTCTTCAACATGACCTTCGGGCTGCTGATGACGCCGATCCTGGTTGCGGTTCCCTTCGGGCCGCTGCTGGCCTGGAAGCGCGGCGATCTGCTCGGCGTGCTGCAGCGGCTTTATGTTGCCGCCGGCCTGGCCCTGGTCGCCGGCCTTGCCCTGTTTTACATCCGCCATGGCGGACCGGTGCTGGCCGTCTTCGGCCTGGCTGCCGGTTTCTTCCTGCTCTTCGGCGCGCTCACCGATCTCTGGTACCGCGCCGGGATCGGCAAGGTGGCTGGGAATGTCGCCTGGCGGCGGCTGATCGGTCTGCCGCGTTCGGCCTTCGGGACGGCACTTGCCCATGCCGGGCTCGGCATCACCGTGCTCGGCATCGTTGCGGTGACGACATTCCAGTTGGAAAACATCACCGAGATGAAGCCGGGCGGCACGGCCGAGATCGGCGGCTATACGCTGCGCTTCGATGGCATTCAGCCGGGGGTCGGGCCGAACTACACCGAGGATCGTGCCAAGTTCACGGTCAGCCGCGGCGGTGTTGCCGTTGCCAATGTCTCGTCGGCCAAGCGGCTGTTCACCGCCGGCCGCACCGCCACGACCGAGGCCGGCATTCTGACGCTGGGTCTCAGCCAGCTTTACGTCTCGCTCGGCGATCCCATCCAGGATGGCGGCATGGTGGTGCGGCTCTGGTGGAAACCGTTCATCATCTGCATCTGGGGCGGTGCCATCGTCATGGCGCTCGGCGGCTTCGTCTCGCTCAGCGACCGCCGTCTGCGCATCGGCGCGCCAAGCCGCAGGGCAAAGCCGGCCCGTCCGGCCATGGAGCCGGCGGAATGATCAGACGGTTGTTCCTGGCTCTGGCATTGCTCCTCGCCCCCGCCGCCGCCTTTGCCGTCAATCCGGATGAGGTTCTGCCCAATCCGGCACTGGAGGCACGGGCGCGGACGATCTCGGCGGAACTGCGCTGCATGGTCTGCCAGAACCAGTCGATCGACGATTCCAATGCCGATCTCGCCCGCGATCTGCGCCTGCTGGTGCGCAAGCGCCTCCTCAATGGCGATAGCGACCAGCAGGTGCTCGACTATATCATCTCTCGTTATGGCGAGTTCGTCCTGCTCAAGCCGCGACTGGAATGGACCACGCTTCTGCTTTGGGCATCGCCGATCTTGCTTCTCGGATGTTCGATGGTGCCCGTCGTTGTCGCGCGATCGACACGGAGGCGGAGCCCTCCAGATGCCAAGCTCACGGACGACGAACGCTCGAAGCTTGAGAAATTGCTGGCGGAGGCTGGCGACCGCTATGCCGGTTGATCGAGATCAAAGCGTCGCCGTCGCCTCCCGCTAGATTGAGCAAACACAGTCTATGATGCGCGAGGAGACGGGGCATGCTGGCCAAGGATATAATGACCCGGAATGTGGTTTCGATCAGCCCGGCGGTCAGCGTGCGCCGAGCGGCTGCGATATTAATCCAGAACAATGTGAGTGGCCTTCCCGTCGTCGACGACGAGGGCCGTATCTGCGGGATGCTGACGGAGGGCGACCTGCTGCTGCGGCGCGAAATTCGAGCGATGCCTCGGATGGCGCGGTCGCCTGACGCGATTTCGGAGACCGATCTTCAACGATATATCGGCAGCCATGGATGGTGCGTGGCCGATGTCATGTCGCAGGACGTGATCGTCGCTCGGCCCGACAGCGAGGTATCCGAGATCGCGGAAAGCCTGCAGGCGCATCGGATCAAGCGGCTGCCGATCGTCCAAGACGGCCGTCTGGTCGGGATCGTTAGCCGGCGCGATATTCTCGGCCTCATCGTAGAAGCCCCGGCGACGACGCTACCTCGGGATGATGAAGCCATCAGGCTTGCCGTGCGTACCCGTCTAAGATCGGAGCTCGGCCTCACACCGCAGAAGGTGCAGGTTTCCGTCAAGGGCGGAGAGGTGACCCTTGATGGCCACGTCGAGTCGGAACTGGCGAGGAAGGCTGTCCACACGCTGATCGAAAGCGTAGGGATCGGCGTCTACCACGACCGGCTTGCCGTCGGCAGTCTCTCTACGACCGAAGTTCGGTAACGCGCGCACGCCGCTGCCATAGTCACTGGTGAAAATTCGGCATTCGGATCAACGGGGATCGGAGCATCCTCGACGACTAGCCGCTCTCGGACCTAGCGGTATTCGGGTCCGGGAAACAGGGCCACATTCTATCGATTTCTAGGGGACTGCTTGCTCCGAATCCTGACGAGCGCCTCGACACGACGGCGGTAGCTGTTGCCGTCCAGCCAGATTTTAAGAGCGATTGCTGTCATGACCAGGAACGCGATGACGTAAGCCGCGGACACGTATTGAAGCTGATCCATTTCAGTTCTCCCTATGCATGGCGGCTCTTGCTGCGAGCCTGTGTTGAGAGATCAGCTTTCTGCGCCAGATCTCGTTTCGGATCGATGCAATGTGCAGCGTTGCAAACAGAGCGGCGAAGGCGAGCCCCATGATCAGCAGGGGACGGAGAAATTCGCCGTCCATCGCCGGACCGTCCAGTCTCAGCACGCTTGCCGGCTGGTGCAGCGTGTTCCACCAGTTCACCGAAAACTTGATGATCGGGATGTTTACGAAGCCGACGATGATGATGACCGATGTCAATCGTGGGGCCTGCGTCGACTCGTCGATCGCATGGTTGATGGCCAGTATCCCGAGATACATTATGAACAGGACGAACATGGAGGTCAGGCGCGCGTCCCACACCCACCAGGTGCCCCACATCGGCTTGCCCCAGATCGCGCCTGTGACGAGGGAGATGAAGGTGAACGCGGCCCCGAGCGGTGCCGCAGATCGCGCCGCAACGTCGGCAAGAGGGTGCCGCCAGACCAGGGAACCGATCGCGTTCGCCGTCATCACGGTATAGCAGAGAAGAGCCACCCAAGCGGCAGGGACGTGGACGTACATGATCCTGACGGTCTGGCCCTGTTGATAGTCGACGTCGGATGTGAAGCTGAAATTGAGGCCGGCTGCGAAGCATAAAATGGTCACGACAAGCAGCGTTGGCAGAACGCGATCGGCGAATTCCAGGAATTTCGAAGGTTGGGCGAGGCCGGTGATGGCGTTTCTGGTGCGGAGGAAAGTGCTCATGGGCCGGAGCCTTAACCTGAACGGTCCGGCGGATAATTGATCCGTGTCAAAGACCGAAGACGCCGAAGGAGTTTCGAGACTTGACGCAGATCAAATAGCTGTCGGCTGGACTGGTGTATCGCAGACACCATAGAAGGGAGCCAAGCATGGATTTCGAAGCATTTTTCAAAGGCGAACTGGGCGCGCTGCATCAGGAAGGCCGCTACCGCGTGTTCGCCGATTTGGAGCGTCAGCGCGGCAGCTTTCCGCGTGCGACCTGGCATACGCCGGAAGGCTCCAAGGACGTCACGGTCTGGTGCTCGAACGACTATCTCGGCATGGGCCAGCACCCCAAGGTGATCGAAGCGATGAAAGAGGCGATTGATCACTGTGGCGCGGGTGCGGGAGGCACCCGGAATATTTCTGGCACCAACCACCACCATGTTTTGCTGGAGCAGGAGCTTGCCGATCTGCACGGCAAGGAATCCGCGCTGATCTTCACCTCCGGCTATATCTCCAACTGGGCGACGCTCGGCACGCTCGGTGCGAAGATCCCCGGCCTGATCATCTTCTCGGATGCGCTGAACCATGCCTCGATGATCGAGGGCATCCGTTATGCCAAGTGCGACAAGGTCATCTGGAAGCACAACGACTTGCATGATCTCGAAGCCAAGCTGAAGGCCGCCGATCCGAAGGCGCCGAAGCTGATCGCTTTCGAAAGCGTCTATTCGATGGATGGAGACATCGCGCCGATCAAGGAGATCTGCGATCTCGCCGACCAATATGGCGCGATGACCTATCTCGACGAAGTGCATGCCGTTGGCATGTACGGCCCGCGCGGCGGCGGCATTGCCGAGCGCGAAGGGCTGATGGACCGGCTGACGGTGATCGAGGGCACGCTCGGCAAGGCCTTCGGCGTCATGGGCGGCTATATTGCTGCGTCGACCGCACTTTGCGATTTCATCCGCTCCTTTGCCTCCGGCTTCATCTTCACGACGTCGCTGCCGCCGGCCTTGGCGGCGGGGGCTGTCGCCTCGATCCGGCATCTGAAGGCCAGCCAGTTCGAACGTGCCCGCCATCAGGACCGGGTGCGCCGGCTGCGCGCCCAGCTCGATGCCTCCGGCATTCCGCATATGCCGAACCCGAGCCATGTCGTGCCGGTTTTGGTCGGCGATGCCGCCAAGTGCAAATGGATCTCGGACCTGCTGCTCGACATGGGCGTCTACGTGCAGCCGATCAACTATCCGACCGTGCCGAAGAAGACCGAACGCCTGCGCATCACGCCGACGCCGCTGCATTCGGATGCCGATATCGACCATCTCGTCGGCGCGCTGCATGCCCTCTGGTCGCGCTGTGCGCTGGCCCGAGTCGCCGCTTAGGGGCGAATGTGTACCAAGCCCCGAAACGCGGCTCGTAATTGACAATAATCAACGACGCCATCGGCAATCCGACGGACAAGAGCATCATGTAAATCTTAGGAGACCACGGCGTTGATGATAGCTCAGCACGACCGACAGCCTGCACAACTATCCCACGGCCCTGCACGTGAAGACGATGAAGGCAAACAACATCCGTCATCAAGAAAACAGACTGCCACGCGCCTCGTACGCCTCCTTCCTTTCTTGCGCCGCCATGGTTTTCTTTCAGCCTCTGCTCTTTTGGCCCTGACGGCCGCGGCGCTGATTTCCCTCGCCCTTCCGATGGCTGTTCGTCGTATGATCGACAATGGCTTCACCCAGGCAGATGGCGCTTTCATAAATCGCTATTTTCTTATGGTGATGGTGCTGGCAATCGCTTTGGCAATAGCCAGTGCGCTCCGCTACTACTATGTGACCGCGCTGGGAGAACGGATCGTCACCGACCTGCGCTCGGCGGTGTTCGGCCATATAGCTCGGCTGCCGGCGACGTTCTTTGACTGCAACAGGTCTGGAGAGATCGCTTCGCGCCTTACCGCCGACGCTGCTCAGGTGAAGTCGGCGGTGAGCCTGACCGCATCCGTAGCATTGAGAAATTCGATCCTCTGCCTCGGTGCTCTCAGCATGATGTTTGTCACCAGTCCGGGTCTTTCCGCTATCGCTATCGGCGCAATCCCGCTCATCATCGCACCGTTGATAGTCTTCGGGCGATCAGTCCGGAAGAAGTCGCGCGCCGCGCAGGATTCGCTTGCGAGTGCCTCGGCTTACGCCGCTGAAATCATTGCGGCAAATCGTACGCTGCAGTCGTTCAACGGCGAAGATGCCGCCCACCAGAAATATGCTGGAGACGTAGAATTCTCATACCGCAAGGCAATTGCGGCCGCCCGCGCCAGGGCATGTCTCACCGGCGTCGCGATCACGCTGATATTCGGAAGCGTTGTGGGGGTGCTCTGGATCGGGGCGCATAGCGTCCTCACAGGAACCTTGTCGGCGGGAAGCCTCAGCCAGTTTCTGATCTACTCGGTCATCGCCGCCGGATCGCTCGGATCGCTATCCGAGGTATGGGGTGAACTCGCGCAGGCCACGGGTGCCGCCGGAAGGCTGTTCGAACTCATGCAGGAGCCGACCTACCAACGCGATCCGCGCGAATGCGTCCCGATGGCCAATCCGGTTCGAGGGGCCATCGACATTGCGGATGTGCACTTCTCCTACCCCGGCGCTCCGACACAGGAAATTCTGCAGGGGCTGTCGATGAGAGTCGAGCCGGGCGAGACGGTCGCGCTGGTCGGACCGTCGGGCTCTGGAAAAAGCACGGTATTCTCCATGCTCCTGGGATTCTATGATGTCCAGGCCGGTGCCATTTCGGTCGATGGCGCCGATCTGCGGCTGCTTTCGCAAGAAGACCTCAGACGCAATGTTTCGATCGTGCCGCAGGATGTCACAATCTTTGCGACGTCGATTTTCGAAAACATTGCTTTCGGACGCCCTGGTGCCACGCGGGAGGAAGTGATGGCCGCCGCAGTCAAGGCACAGGCTCATGATTTCGTGGTCAATTTGCCAAGTGGCTATGACACCGTGGTTGGCGAACGGGGCCTCACGCTTTCCGGCGGGCAACGGCAACGCCTCGCGATCGCCCGCGCAATCCTTAAGGACACTCCCATTCTGCTCCTGGACGAGGCAACGGCGTCGCTGGATGCCGAGAACGAATTCCTGGTTCAACGCGGCCTGGAAGAGCTGATGGACAACCGGTCGACAATCGTCATCGCTCACCGTTTGGCGACGGTGCTCAAGGCCGACCGAATACTGGTGATGGACAAAGGCAGGATTGTAGAGGAGGGGACTCATGCCACTCTCCTTCGTCAGGGAGGGCTCTACACGCGCTTGGCCGAATTGCAGTTCCAGACCGATGGCTCATATTGCGAACAGGACGCGGCCTGATGTCCAATCTCGCCGCGCGGCTATCGTTCTGAAGCATCAACGTTACCCAAGGGAAGGGGGGTGGCGATTGGCCTTTCCACGAAACACATCGGGTGGCGGTCCGCCCAGAGATTGCCATCGGGCACTTTTTTAGCAAGAATTGATCTAACATTCGGTGGGAGGAACCTAATGTATGAGCAATCTGCGCATGCGGATGCAGTCTATGCATCCGCGCAGTCTGTTGCTGCAAGTTCGACGATCGTCGCCTCCTGGCGGCGCTGCATGACGATGCATCGACTGGCGCCGGAGGAGAAGCGGTTGCCTGTTCGTCTGAGCGACCAGGAATTTCGACTGGCACGCCAACAGTCGGAAAGGCTGGTGGTGGAAGCGGCTGATGAACTCGGCCGGCTTTTCTCGACGGTCGGTAGAGCGGGCTGCTGCCTGCTTCTGACCGATCGTGACGGCATTGCGCTGGAACGGCGCGGTACGGCGGGCGACGATCAAGAGTTCCAGAATCTCGGCCTTTGGACCGGTTCCGTCTGGACTGAGGCGAGCATCGGCACGAATGGCATCGGCACGGCGCTTGCCGACGATCGGGCGGTGACGATCGTCCGTGATCAGCATTTTTTCTGCTCCAATATCAATTTGAGCTGCACTACGGCGCCGATCCGCGATCATCGCGGTCTGATGGCGGGCGCGCTTGACGTTTCGACGTGCCGCGAGGACGTTAACGACGTGACGCTGGCTATCATCTACCAGACGGTTCGCGAGGCGGCCATGCGCATCGAACTCGGTCTTTTCCGGAGCGCGTTTGCCGGGGCTCGCTTCGTTATGGTTCCGACCGATAGCGGTTCGACCTCGGCGCTTCTTGCGGTCGATCGGAACGACATGCTGCTTGGCGCGACGAGAGCCGCACGCGTGGCGTTAAAGCTCGACGACAACAGAATTTCCGCCGGCGTTCCAGCCGCCGATGCCCTGCGGGAAAGCCATCCGGGCGATGAAGAAGCTCTTCAAGAGGCCGAACGTGCTGCTCTTTTGAGAGCGCTTTCGCGCGCCAATGGCAATGTGACGCAGGCAGCACTCGCGCTCGGTATGAACCGTGCCACCCTTCATCGCAAGATGAGGAAGCTGGATCTGCATTGACCGCACGAAAGTGTCGCAGAGGTGCGACGCGGTCTTTAGGCGGTTGATCTGGCCTTCCGCCTGATTGCTGCTCCAGACGCGCGGCTAGGGCAGGTCCAAAACAACACGCAGTACGCAATCCAGACTTTTCATTCGTGTCCAATTTCAGCGACTTTTGCGTGCTGTCTCGTCATATCAGCGACATGTCGGCGTGATCCAAAGCTAGGTGAAGATGCCCTTCGCCAAAGCGACAATGGAGAACCCGATGAGCGATGCGATCCAGCCGAAAGCCCTTGCCAACCGAAGTGGCTTTCCGGCGTCTCGATCGGTGCGGTTAACGCCGCGATCATCGCCGGGAATACGCGTGGTAACCGGCTCGACCGGCTGCGTGATTTCTGGGAGACGATCTCCCATCGCAAGATCTGGCATTTCACGCTGGAAGGCGAGGTGTTCCGCAAGATGCGCAACCAGACGAGTTCGATGCTGACGATGATGTCGGGCCTGCCCGGCTTCTTCACGCCCAATCAGATCAATCCCTGGTTCCAGCTTCCGGGTGCTATGGGCGCGACGAGCTTCTATGATACCTCGGAGCTGAAGAAGACGCTCAACCGCCTGATCGACTGGAACGTGCTGAACGATCGCCGACAGAGGCTTAGCGTCGGTGCCGTCAATGTGCGCACTGGCAACTACCGCTATTTCGACAGCCATTTCGAGGTGCTGAGCGCGGAGCATGTCATGGCCTCCGGTGCGCTGCCCCGGCCTTCCCCTCCGTCCGCATCGAGAACGAATATTACTGGGACGGCGGCATCGTCTCGAATACGCCTCTGCAATATCTCCTGGAGCAGGAAGAAGTGCGCGACACGCTGGTCTTCCAGGTCGATCTCTTCAGCGCACGCGGCATCCTGCCCCGCGACATGGCTGATGTGCTCGCTCGCCATAAGGACATCATGTATTCCAGCCCTATGCGTAACAATACGGATACGTTCCGCCGCATGCACAATCTGCGGCTGAAGCTGCGCCAGGCGCTGCTGCGCGTGCCTCCGGAGGCGCTGACGCACGATGATCGGCGATTCCTGATCGCTATGGAGGATGTGCCGCGGATCAACATCGTCCATCTTATCTACCAGCAGAAGATCTACGAGAGCGACGCCAAGGACTACGAATTCTCGGGCACCTCGATGCGCGAGCACTGGGATTCTGGCTATCAAGACACCCGCAAGACCCTAAAGCATCGCCGCTGGTTGGAAAAGCCGCCGGAATCGATCGGCATGACCGTGCACGACGTTCACCGGAACGATCCGAGCTGATCTCCAGAAACATATTGTTGCGCGGAGCTATATGCAGGTCATCGCAACGCTCTCAACAAAGAGCGTTGCGATGACCGATATCACGTAATCTTAGGGATTTTTCCAGGCCACCATTTCCTGAAGGACATCCTCAAGGGCAAGCGGCGGTGAGGCGGGCGTTTTCATGTCGGCTCTTGCCGTCGCCGGAATCGCTCTTGTGGTGTTCGGCATCTTGGCTTCGGTCTCACGATCTGGCAGACGGAGCTTATGAGCCGCCGTCGCCGCATCGCTGGAGAGTGCATGGAGCACCAGGATTTTCCCATTCCGACCGGAGCCCTGATACGACAGGGTGGGCGAGCCTGTTTCTATCGCCTGGTCAATACGAACCCGTTGCTGATACAGGTGCAATCGGGAACGAAGATCGTCACGGCGAATGACAAGCCCCTACGGCTTGACGCCGGCGCATATGGCCTGTTGCCCGATTACCAACCGCTGACGATGGAAAACATTCCAAAGGCTCCGCAGCAGTATCAGACCATCGCGCTTTCCGTTCCCCGGCAATTGTTCGAGGATGCCTATGCCCGCATGGGTTCGGTTGCTGTCCCATCGATGCCTCTTCCCGCACGTTCATCCAATATGCCTGATGAAGCGGCTGCATTGTTCGAATATTGCTGTCAGCCCGGCAATCTGACCAGACTTCCCAGCGCCATCGCCAGAGCGCGCTTAATGGAACTCATTACCTGGTTTGCGCTATGCGGAGCAGTATTGGGCCAAAGCTCGAGCCCTCGGCTCGAAGATCGGCTAAGACAGATGATTGAAACCGATCCGGCCTTTGACTGGACGCTGCGGCACGCAGCGCATGCGTTCAACATGAGCGAAGCGACGCTCAGGCGTAAGCTGGCCGCCGAGAATACGAGCTTCAGTGAGATCCTGAGCGATACCCGGATGAACAGAGCCCTGGGCCTCGTTCAGACGACGGCCCTTTCCATGGCGCAGGTTGCGCTCGAAGTCGGCTATCATTCACCTTCTCAGTTCGCGGCGCGATTCAAGGAGCGGTTCGGCGTCAGTCCTCGCCATGTGCGCAACGGATCCGAGCCGGTTGAGCGGATCGGGACAGAAGTTGAGCGTAGCGGGGCAGACGTGCTTTCCCGGTGACGATAGCTGTGCGGCATGATCAACCGCAGGAAAGCAAAATGCGTTTCATAACAGCACTTCTCGCCACATCCTTGATCGGTGCCACCACCGTGCACGCCGAAATGAAGCTCACTTCGACGGATTTGACCGTGGGCAAACCCATGGCCAATGAACAGGTCTTCAACAGCTTCGGCTGCTCGGGTAAGAACATCTCGCCGGAACTCGTCTGGTCCGGCGCTCCCGAGGGTACCAAAAGTTTCGCCATCATGGCGTACGATCCCGACGCTCCGACCGGCTCGGGCTGGTGGCATTGGTCGGTGTTCAACATTCCGGCAAATGTCTCGAAGATCGCCACCGGCGCAAGCGGTGACAAGAAGCTTCCCGGCGGTGCCGTGGAAGGCCACACCGACTTCGGCACATCGGGATATGGCGGCGCATGCCCGCCGGCAGGTGATGCGCCGCACCACTATCAATTCACCGTCTACGCGCTGTCCGTGGAAAAGCTTCCCCTGCCGGAGACAGCGCCTGCTGCCATGGTCGGCTTCTATGTCAGGGCTAATACGCTCGGCAAGGCGTCCGTTGAAGTCACCTACGGCCGTTGAAGCCGGTCGATAGCGGTCCCTCCGAATGCCAATCGTTGGCCGAGGTAATCCGAACCTCGGCCACATCGGACTCAGGGGCAAAAAATCTCAGGACGTTAGAATCTCCCTGATGAGACGCTATTCCCCTCTTTGTGCAGGGTTGCCTGAGCGATTTCCAGTGCAGAGCGCGAAGGTGACGCTATTCGGAAGCCGTTCCTGCCCGCCGATTTTGCCCCGTATAAGACATGGTCCGCTTTTGCAAATATATCTTTGGGCGACTGGCCAGCAACGATGATGGCAGCGCCAACGGATGTTGTAATCTGAATGTTCTTGGTCGGCGTAGGGATCATCCAATTCATGCCCTCTACGATGTGAGTGGCAATCTTTGCGAGATCTTCAGCCGATGAACATGGATGGATGACGGCGAATTCGTCGCCGCCAATGCGAGCGATCATGTCGGCGTCAGGGACGGCCTGCGAGAGTTTGCGGCCGGCAACTTTGAGACAGTCGTCCCCGGCCTGATGTCCCAGTGTATCATTGACAGCCTTAAAACCATCGAGATCCGCCAAGAGGAGAGCCCGCGGGCTTTGATTGTCGGCTGCGCATATCTCGTTGAAGAAAGCTTCAAACCTTGTCCGAGAAGCAAGTTCGGTGAGGGTGTCGCGTTCCGCCAGACGGCGTAGCTGCTCGACCATTGTCTTCTCGGCGGTAACGTCCTGTTTAACTCCGAATATTCTTGCGGCCGTGCCGTTCGTAAACTCCACGCAAGCAGTTATTCTAATCCATCGGCTATTACCTTTTGCGGTAACTATCTGGGCGTCCAAGGTGAAGCCTTCGCCTGTACGGATTGCCCTTTCGCGGACCTCGTTAAGACGTTTACGGGTTTCTGGCGTATAGAGTTTGACGATTTCATCGCGTGCCAATGGCGTCTGCGGAACAAGGTCGAAGAATTCATAAACCGTGTTCGTCCAGCTTAGCGTCTGATCCGGCAGGCTGCACTCCCATACACCTATCTGAGCGGCCTTGAACGAGCGATCAAACAGCTCCTTCAAATGCATGAATTCCTGGGAGCCTATCGCGTGCGGCTCCGGTATTTCACCTAGATGGCTAGGCATGAAAAGCCCCCGCCAACCGCACGACGATGTTTGCCGGCTTCATTAAGATGTCCCAAATCACCATGTCCAACACAGGATGGCATAAATTACTTGCTTTCGCGTTTCCAAAAATACGGACCAACGAAATTAGTGCAATCAAAAATGGAGTTGGCGGCCTGGCTGGAAAAGAAAATCCAGAGTCAGGCGGATTGTTTTGTGATGACGATGGCCATGCCGCTATTCTTAGGCTTTTTCTGAGCGGCCCCAAACGATCCCCATTCCTGCAACCACAGAGATTGAAGAAAGTAAACCGGTTGATAGGTATTCGCGCAATTTTGTCACTGTCCCGGAGCGAACCAGGTCTGCGCGGTTTGACTGATGCCCGAAGAGCAGGTGCTCACGAGGCCAGACATTCTCTAGGTTTTGAGCGACATCCCGTGTGGCCCCGTACGTAACCTAACGGGACATCATCGATCAAACCGCCGACAAAGACTTCTTGCAATTATGCAACAATCTTGCTGCGGCTGTGAATAGACCAAAAATGGTCGACGAATTGTTCGCCCATAAGGCTTGCGCGGCGGGATATTAACTGCTTTCAGAAAAATGAATGGGAATCTACTTTGCAAGTGGGCGTGATTTCGTCTACCTAATAGTTGAACAAGCTATTAGACAGTATATTAGCAAAGTATTGCTATAGGGAAGGGTAATATTTTGGTTTGTAGAAAGCGATTGATTGGGGCGATCGGGATTTCGGTAGCCATTAGTTCTTTATTGAGCGGCGCTGCATACGCTACGACCCTGCAGCAGGCAATTGACAAGACAATGAAGACCAACCCGCAGATCATGGAGGCTGCCCAGAATCGGGAGGCAACCGAGTTCCAACTGCGCCAGGCGAGGGGGCTTTATCTGCCTTCAGTCGATCTGGAGTCGGGTTATGGTCGCCGTAGACTTTCGGACGTCACGTCGGGAGCCTTGTCGCGTAGCACGGATTACCTGAATCCGGCCGACGTCAGCTTGACGATTACGCAGACGTTATATGACGGGGGCGACCGCAAGGCACAGAAGGACAAGCAGGCGGCTCGTGTCGACAGCGCATCCTTTCGCGTCCAGCAGCGCTCGGAAGCACTAGCGCTTGAAGTGACGCAGGACTATCTCGAATATATGCTGCAGACGGAAATCGTCGCGGCGGCGGAAAAGAACGTCGCCTTCCACAAGCAGATGGTCGGCAACATCGAGGATAGCATCAAGGGCGGCGCCCTTACCGATGCCGATCGCTATCAGGGCCGCGAGCGCCTGCAGGCGGCCAATGCCCGCCTTCAGGAAGCCAAGCAGGAGCTGGATGCGACGAAGATCCGCTACCTTCAGGTCGTCGGCGAGCCGATCAGCAATGCGCAGCGCCCGGCCTCCGTGGCGCATTACCTGCCGAAGACGCTGGATGACGCTGTCTTCATTGCCCAAAAGAACAATCCGCAGATTTCCTCGGGCAAGGCCGACGTGAATGCCGCTGACGCCGATGTCCGCGGTTCCAAGTCTGCCTTCCTGCCGAAGCTGGACCTTGTCGGCAGCGCCCGTATGGGTGACGATGTTGACGGTAACAAGGGTAACACCAACGACGTCCAGGTCGGTGTCGTCGCCAAATGGAACCTCTATCACGGCGGCATCGATACCGCCCATCAGCAGGAACTGGTCCGTCGCGCCGCCGAACAGCGTTATGCGCTGAGTGAGACGTATCGCGAGGTCGATCAGTCTGTTCGTTCCGCTTGGAGCGAGCGTACCAATCAGGCCCAGCTCGCGCATATCCTGGACGGGCAGGAAAAGACCAACGCCCAGCTCGTGACGTCCTATCGCGAGCAGTTCAAGGTCGGTCAGCGCTCCCTGCTCGATCTGTTGGATGCCCAGAACACTCGCTTCAACACCGAGGTTTTGGCCAAGACGGCGGATGTCGCCTCGCTCTTTGCCGAATACAAGATCCTCGCCGCATCGGGCAGTCTGTTGTCGACGATGAAGCTGAAGCCGGTCGATCAGGCAACGCCTTATGCCCGTGATCAGTTCGCTGTTTCGTCGAACACGGCTGATCCTGGCTATACCAAATACGACTCGCATCAGAAGCCCGGCCTGCCGATGGATCTGCTCGAGCCGATTCGCTAATCGTCGCGATCCGGATTGGATAGTGCTCCATGTTGAACGTGGCACCTGAGGTGTCTGCGAGCGTACCGCTGCAGACTTTTAAATCGGCATTTAAATCGGTCGCCGCGTTTTATGGTCGCCCGAGCTCCGATACAGTGCTTTATTCAGGGGTTCCGGACGAGGTTCTGGAAGCCATGGAGCAGGACGATGTCGAGCGGCTGTCAGAACGCGTCGGCCTGCAGGTGCTGAAGCACAAGGAGCGCGATTGCCGGCTGGGCAATTTCGACTGTCCCGCCATCGTCACCTTTGCCGGTGGCGGTGTGCTGCCATTGCTCGAAATGACCGAAAACGGCTCCTATGTCATCGACATCGCGTCAACCGGAGCGCCGCTCCGCTTGACGCGGGATGAGCTTGCTGCGCTCAATCCGCAGGCGGCCTTTGCCTTCACGCTCTTTTATCAGAATGCTTCGGAGGAAGCGCGCGTCGGTCATGCGATGGAGATCGAGAAGCGCCACTGGCTCGCGACGACGCTGGTGCCCTATTGGCGCACCTATGCTCGCGTCATGCTGGCGGCGCTGTTTATCAACGTCATCGCGCTGGCCTCACCGCTTTTCACCATGAATGTCTATGACCGGGTGCTGCCGAACAAGGCGTTCCCAACGCTCTGGGTGCTGACGATCGGCATTTCCCTGGCCTATCTCTTCGATTTCCTGCTGAAGACGGCCCGCGCAGCGCTGATCGACTATGCTGGCCGCAAGGCGGATCTGCGCCTGTCGCAACTGATCTTCGACAAGATCCTGAATTCGACGCTGGCCTCCCGTCCGATGTCGACAGGCGAATATGCCAACCGCGTGACGCAATATGAATTCGTGCGCGAATTCTTCACCTCGAACACGATCGGCGTGCTGATCGACAGCCTCTTCGTCATCATTTTCCTGATCGTCATCTACATGATCGCCGACTGGCTGGTGATTATTCCGGCCGTTGCCTTCGTTCTGTCTGTCGTGATTGGCCTCGTGGCCCAGGCGCAGATTGGCAAACGCATGGCGACTGCGACGAATGAAGCATCGCGTCGCCAGTCGATGCTGGTCGAGACGATTTCGACGATCGAGACATTGAAGAGCCTTCGAGCCGAGGCGACCATGCTGCGCCGCTGGCAGGAGCTGACGAAATATTCGAGCCGCACCAGCGAGGACATCAAGCACATCTCGTCGAACGCCATTAACTTGACGATGCTGTTGCAGCAGATGGTTAGCGTGTTCATCGTCGTGGCGGGCACCTATGAATTCGCCGATGGAAAAATTGCCATGGGGGCGATCGTCGCGACCGTCATGCTGGCGAGCCGTGCCGGCGCGCCTTTCGGGCAGATCGCCATGACACTGGCGCGCTTCCGCCAGGCCACTATGTCGCTGCGCATCCTCGATAAGATCATGGAACAGCCGGATGATCGGCCGTCGACTGTTGGCTTTGTCAACCGGCAGATCCGCAGCGGCGCATTCAGCTTCCAGAACGTCTCTTTCCAATATCCGGGTTCTGACCAGTCGGTCATCAATCAGCTATCCTTCACGGTCACGCCCGGCGAGAAGATCGGGGTTATCGGCCGTATCGGTTCGGGCAAGACGACGATCGGCCGGCTGCTCGACGGGCTTTTCCAGCCGGCCAGCGGCCGCGTGCTCATCGATGGCGTCGATATCCGCCAGTATCACATGGCCGAGGTGCGCGCCGCCGTGGCTGTCGCTGGTCAGTCGTCGGACCTGTTCTCCGGCACAGTGAAGGAAAACCTGCTGCTCGGCCGTGCCGATGCCAGCGACGAGGAGCTGCTGGCCGTCTCACGTATGACCGGTGTCGAGGAATTCGTCGCCGTGCACCCGCGCGGTTTCGACATGCCGGTCGGCGAGCGCGGCGCGAACCTCTCAAATGGTCAGAAGCAGGCATTGACCATCGCTCGCTTGCTCCTGACCCGGCCGAAGATCGTCTTCCTCGATGAGCCCTCGGGGGCGATGGATCTGGCGAGCGAACGGCACCTGATCAACAAGCTGACGAATGCCTTCGGTCCGCAAACAACGCTGATGGTGGCGACCCATCGCCACAGTATGTTGGAACTCGTCGACCGGCTGATCGTCATCGACAAGGGTCGCATCATTGCCGATGGACCGAAGCACGCCGTCATCGAGGCGATGCAGCGCAAGGCGGTGTCATAATGCTTGCTCATCGTCGCAACATCCACGACAATCCTCCGCTTTTCGCCCGGTTGATCCTCGGTATCTGCGCCTTGATGATCGCCGCTTTCATCGCCTGGGCGGCCTTGGCCGACATCGACGAGATCGCACGGGGCGAGGGGAAGGTGATACCGGTATCGAAGACGCAGATCGTACAGTCGTCCGAGCCCGGCATCGTCCAGCAGATCAATGTCAATCTCGGCCAGGTCGTCCATAAGGGCGATCTTCTGGTCCAGCTCGACAATACCACGACGCAATCGACGCTCGGCGAGTCCGTGGCCAAGGCCCGTGCTCTCGGTGCCAAGGTCGAGCGTCTTGCCTTGGAGGAGGCGGGCAACTACGACGCACAATTCGTCTGCCCGGCCGATATTCTGGCCATGGCGAAGAACGTCTGCGACAACGAGGAAAAGCTCTTCGAGGCGGATCGTGCCGCCTATCAGAACAAGCTTGATGTTCTCGATCAGCGTTTGAAGCAGCATCAGAACGAGTTGGACGAGGCGCACGCCAATATAGACCGGCTGACGCAGAATATCGCCGGTGCCCAGAAGCAGTATGATCTGCTGAAGCCCCTCGGCGAGAAGAAGCTCGTCGCCCAAACCGAAGTGCTGAAGGTCCAGCGAGACCTGGTCGACCTGCAAGGTCAGCTCAAAGTCTATGTCGAAAGCCTGGATCGCCTGCAGGCGGCCGTCAAGGAGGCGACTCTACAGGTCACCGACCTCGGGCTGCAGTTGCGCCAGCAGGCATTGACCGACAAGGGGCAGGCACTGTCGGAGCTGTCCGTCGTCGACGAGACGATCCGCGGGGCATCCGACCGGGTCAAGCATACAGATATTCGTTCCCCGGTCGACGGCATCGTCAATACGCTGGAGGTCAATACGATCGGCGCCTATGTCGACGCCGGCAAGGTCATCGCCGGCGTCGTGCCGACAGCCGACAATCTGCTGATCGAGGCGAAGATTTCACCGCGCGACGTTGCCTTCGTGCGCGTCGGCCAGCCGGCGGTCATCAAGATCTCGGCCTACGATTTCTCGATCTTCGGCGCGCTGGACGGTACGGTCGTCAACGTCTCTGCCGACAGCCTCGTCGATAAGGACAAGAACGAGACCTATTACCTCGTGCGCATCAAGACCGACAAGTCGGACCTGGAGCGCGACGGCAAGCACTATCCGATCATCCCCGGCATGGTGGCTTCGGCCGAGATTATGACGGGCCGCAAAGCGATCCTCGCCTATCTGATGAAGCCGATCAACAAGGCGCGCTCCGAAGCGCTGACGGAGCGGTGAGGGCGGTCATGCGCAAAATAGCCGGAAAGGACGAAGTCACGACGATGGCCCGCAGCGAAGCCTTGCCGTCTGTCGATGGCGACGAACTGGAACCTCGTTTCCGCGCCGTGACCGGAGGCGGCGAGCGTCGCGGCATTCGCCTGGAGCGGATCTATTGGGACGGCCTCGGACGAATGTCCGAAGCTGGCGGCATTAGCATCGGCGACCTCGTTTACCACACGGCCGCCGACATGCCGGAAACCGGCAATCTCGCCTCTTTGCTGCGCGTGCTGAGCTTCAAATGGGCGCTGAACCGTCTGGATGCCATCGAGGATGTCGCGTCGCTGACCAATCTGAATGCTGTCCTTCAGGCGTCGCCGACGCCGGCGGTGGTGTTGACGCAGGAGCGTGGGATCAAGCTCTTCAACGATGCCTTCCTGAAGATGCTGCGCCATCGCCTGCCGCTGATTGATGACGTCCAGCAGACGGCGCGCACCCTGCGCTTTTCCATCGATACCCAGGTCGAGGAAGTGCTCTCTGTCCTATCGGCCAATCGCGGCAAGACGCTGAACACCGGCTTCAAGATCGGCCTCGGTTCGCAATCGCTAACGGGCCAGATCAATCTGGCGTTGGCGCCGACGCATGAAGCGCCGATGCTGATCGGTTATATTTCCGTTTATTGAAAACGTCGCAACTTTCGTTATGCGCGGCCTTCGTCCTGGACGGTCGAAAAGGTCAGTCCGATCAGTGGATCTCGCCTTCGCCGGGAGCCACCTTGGCGATCGGCATTGCGGCGACAACCGCTTGCGCATGAGGATCGCGGGAGCCGTGCAGATAGCCGCGGCCGGCGACGATCGAATAGAGCGGCAGATATTCGGCAATACGCTTGTCGGGCAAAACCTCATCGCGCATGTTGTCTAGGATAAGGTTGTTGCCGTTGACAGAGACCGACAGGACGGCGTGGTAGAAATGCCGCTGCTGATCGAAGAGGACGACCAGCGTCATATGGTCGAGGTCGACGCCTGCCTTGTAGAGGGCGGCCATCTTTAATATGGCATAGTCCTCGCAATCGCCCTGCTGGTGCGATAGGGCCTCACTCGGCTTCGCCCAGTAATCCGCCACATGATAGGTATCCTTGTCGCTGGCGTAGCGGATGGCATGGTTGACGGTGAAATTGATCGTGTTGATCTTGTCGCGGATCGAGGCGCCGGCAGTCTTTGTCTCGGCGGCCGCGACGGCGGCTGCGGCTGCGTCGCATCCGCTCGCGGCGCAATCGAGCGCTTTGCCCGACCGGATCTCGGCGAGCGGGCCAGCGAACTTGTCGAGCGCCGCAAGATGCTTGAAGGGAATGGCGACGGTTCCGAACACCGAGTCGCCCATCGGGGTATTGGTCGGCTGTGCGGGATGTACCGGCTGGAGAGTGGCCGTATCGTTACTCGGAAGGCCGGCCGGCTCGGCGGCAAGGCTCTGGCTCAGCGCGGCAAGGTCGACGCCTCTTATCGCCTTTGCTGCGTTTGCTGCGGCCGGCGCAAAGAGATCGATCACTGTAGCGACCCGCGGATCGGCAAGCAGGTTGACTACCGGACGGACAGTATCACCGGTTGCCGCCAGGCAAATGGTTGATGACGACAGACCAAAGGCAAGGGAAGTCGCAGCAAGTGCTGCAAGTATAATTTTATTTTTCTTGCGTTCCATTGGCGCTTATTTCTCCCTGGTTGAGAGAATAATGCGCGATACCTCTGAATATGGCGTTCGGAAGCGTAGATAATCTAAGTATAAATTGAGCGATCAAATAAGTATAAAATTCCACTGGGTTTGGTGTGAAAGCATTAAGGATGATGTCACCGGGCGCATCTAAATGATCTGGCATGGTGCGGGAATCGATGACGCAACAGCACCAGCGCACTCCAACGCGCGCTGGTGCTGGATGCCTACCGGTCTGCTTCAAAACGATTGTGAGGGCTGCGCGGCGACTTTCAGCTTGCCGCCGTCGATCGTATTGATCACCATTTTGCGCTCCACCATGCCGGCGGCATTGAAGCGGAAGAGGCCTGTCGTGCCGCGGAAGCCGACCTTGTTCATGAGGTTGGCGGCGGTGATGGCTTGCGGCCCCTGGGAGCGGATGAGGCCGGAGGCGATCGCCATGGCGTCGTAGCCATAGGCACCCGAGGTTGTCAGCGGGTGGTTGAAGTGGCGTTGGTAACGCTCGGCAATGAGCCCGCTGCTTTGCGTATCGTCCGTCGCGACAAATGCCCCCGTCACAGCCGGCGTCGTATAGACCGATTGTGGCCACCTGTTGGTGCCCACGAGTGCCTGGCCGGGAATGGCGGCACTGCGCACGGCGCCCGCCACCATACCGATTTCCGGCGTGCCGCCGAGAATGACCACGACTTCGGCCGATTGGATGAGCGGCCGGTTCTTGGTCAGGATATCCGCGGCCTGATCGCTTGTGTTGTAACGGCCGAGGCCCATGAAAGTGTTGCCGCTGTTCCAGATGGCGTTGCTCAATCGGGTGCTATCGGTTTGAGAAAAATCAGCAGGCACGAGCGCCGACACCTTCTTGTGACCGCTGGGACCGGCCGCCTTGACGCCCTCGGCCGCGCTGTCGATTTCTTCCGAAGCGAGGTTGAAGACATCGCCGCCCGTCGAGGCCATAGCGCTCGCAAGGTTAAGCAATGGCGGGCGTTGAGCGGGGGGAATGGCGGCGATGGCAGCGGTCTCGGCCGGCGGCAGATAGCTGACGATCAGCGCGGCATTTCGGCCCTTGGCCGCAGCGACCTGCGCCGCGATTCCCGCAAGACCGGGGCCGACATCTTTTACGCGCAGCCGAATCTGATTGTTGCCAAGCTCGCCGACGCCAAGCACTGCCCCATCACGCACGTCGCGAGCCGGACCTTCGTAGAGGCCTGCCGCGCCCTTGCGCAGCAACAGCGTGATTTCCGTGCCGTTTTCGCCGCCGTAGGTTTCCTCGATGGCCGTGGACGGCATTTTTATGTCGTCGTTCTTGCTGTTGCTGCTCAAGCCGGCACCGTTCATCTGGCATCCGGCGAGACTGGCGCAGAGAATGAGAACGGCACCGCCTGCAGGCCGTCGACGCTGTCTGCGCCGCAGCCAATTGGTCAAAAAGCTCGACGAAAGGCTGATCGCGAACGGCACCACTCACTCCCCAATTCTCGAACGCAGGCTGCGACAGCCTATGGTGGCGCATTTGCACACGGCGGCCGGCGGAAAGTCAAGCGGTATACTTAAGGAGTTGTTCGGTTGTTGAGTTAACCATGGGTAAATATATCTGCGGTCGTGCATAACCGGCTATATCGGTGAGGTTAATGAAGTATTGCAATCATCCCGCTCTCGTAATTGATTGGCGCCACATTACGAGACACCGGGAGTTAGACTTATGGAAGATTCGCGCATTTCGACGGTAGACCACGAAGCGGTTTCGAACGATTTCGCATCGGGCGACCGGAACGGGGGCCTTGCAGCCGATATCGGTGTGGATCAGCGGTTGCCGTTGTCGCAAAATGCTGATGTTGCCGCGTTCGAAGTGGCGCAGGCCGCCGAGCAGCAGGCAAACGGCAAGACGGCGCGCGTCGCCGCCAACGAGCCGCAAAACGCCGACAGCCATCAGCCGATCCAAATCGTGCCGGACAATGGCAACATCGTCCACCTGCCGGCGAACACCTCGATCGACGATATCCATGTCGAGGGTCGCAACCTTGTTCTCATCCAGGCTGACGGCACGCGCATCGTCATCATCAACGGCGCGCTGCACGTCCCGACCTTCCTGATCGGCGAAGTCACGCTGCCGCAGCAGGCCGTTGTCGCTGCACTACAGCAGCAGGGCATCAACGTCGCTGAGGGTCCCGACGGTTCGGTTCACGCCGGCAATAGCACGGATTCCGGCCACCAGTTCACCGACAGCCAGGCCGCGAATGCCCGCACGCCGCTTAATCTGATCGGTCTCCTCGGTCCTGGCGACATAGGCGGCAACGGTAACGGCGGCAATCTGTCTGGCACCCAGACTCGCGTTCCCTTTATCCTTCAGCAGGCGACCGAAACAGCCTCGCTGACCGAACGCGGCAGCAGCACTGGCGCCTTCCTCACGACAAGCAGCACTGGCCGCTTCGGCTTCGGCGGCAACAATGCCTCGATCACCACTGTCACGCTGGTCGGCGAGACAGAAATCACCAGCAGCGGCACGCAGCAGCTATCGGGCCTGACCTCCGGCGGTGTTCCTGTTGTCGTCACCCAGAACGGCCAGACCGTCACCGGTGTCGCCAATGGCGTCACTGTCTTCACGCTGGTATTCAACGCCTCGACCGGCGCGTACACCTTCACCCAGCTCGCTGCCCTCGACCATCCCCGCGGCGCCAATTCGGCCAGCGATGTGCTTGAACTGCAATTTCGCTACACGGTCTCCGACACGAGCGGCCATACGGTTTCGGCTGTCGCGACCGTCGATATCACGGACAGCGTGCCGGTTGCGGCCGTCGGTACGGCGGGTTCGGTTGCCGAAGCAGCTCTGTCTGCCGGTAATGCAGCCCTGACCCATGCGACCGGCGCCGCGACCGCCACTGGTTCACTTAACATCTCCTGGGGCGCTGACGGCGGCAACACCGACAAGGGCGGCCTTGGCGATCGCTCGGTCGCCTTCACCAATGCCGCAGTTTCGGCGACGGGTGAGGACAGCGGCGCGCTGAGCTCGCATGGTCTGGCCGTTCACACGGCGATTTTGGCCGATGGCACGCTGGTCGGCTACACCGGCGAGACCGCTCCGACGGCAACCTCTGCATCCAACGTCGTTTTCTATGCGACGGTGTCGGACACCGACAACGGCCACTATAACTTCACGCTGGTGCAGTCGCTTGACGATGCCAAGGGCTCGGATGCCATCACACTGACCTTCGGCTACACGGCAACCGATTCCGACGGCGATACCGCCGCGAACAGCTTCACCATCACTGTCGCCGACGACAAGCCTGTCGCCTCGACCGGCGATGCAGGCTCGGTTACCGAAGGCGCGCTGACGAGCGGCAATGAGAACCCGCATGTCGAGACCGACGCCATCACCACCGGCTCGCTCAACATCTCCTGGGGTGCCGATAACGCCAACACCAACAATGGTGGCGCCGGCGACCGCTCTGTCGCCTTCACCGATGCCTCGGTCACGACGCAGGGCCAGGATGGCGAAGCACTGAGCTCGCATGGTCTGGCTGTTCATACAGTACTGCTGGCTGACGGCACGCTGGTTGGCTACACCGGCGAGACTGCTCCAACGGCCGTGACGAATGGCGAGGGCGGGGTTGGCTCGAACATCGTCTTCTATGCGACGGTCTCGGACACCGATAACGGCCACTATAACTTCACGCTGGTGCAGTCGCTTGACGATGCCAAGGGCTCGGATGCCATCACACTGACCTTCGGCTACACGGCAACCGATTCCGACGGCGATACCGCCGCGAACAGCTTCACCATCACTGTCGCCGACGACAAGCCTGTCGCTAACACGATCGACAATACTGCTTCACCGCTGAATGACGATGCGCAGATCGGCGGAAACCTGGATGCCAACGACGCCAACGCGCATAGCGTCTCGGGCGCTGCCGGCGCCCTGTTCAGCGCTGGCGCCGACGGTTCTGCAAGCGTCTCGATCGATCAGTCCAGCCTTCCGGCTCTGAAGACGATCTATGTCGACGCCAACGGGTTCGCACAGCAGGAAGACGTTACCTGGGGCAAGCCGACGGTTTCTGGCGGTGCGACGACCTGGGTTGCTTCCAGCGCCAATCACGAAACCGTCGCCACGCTGACCATCAATGCCGATGGCTCCTACACGTTCAGCACCAGCGCGCCGCTCGTCCACCCGACCTCCGGCACGACGGAAGAAAGCTTGTCGCTAACCTTCGCCTTCACGGTGACCGATGGCGACAATGATACCTCGACCGGCTCGCTGACTCTGCATGTTACGGATGACGTGCCGCTGGCAAACAGCGTCACCGTGACCAGCGTGACGCTGAACGACGACGCGCTGAAGGGCGGAAATCCCGACACGGTCGGCGTAACCGATACCGACACGGTCAGCGGCACGAGCGGCACGCTCTTTTCGGGCGGCGCTGATGGCGTCCATCAGGTGACGCTCGGAGCGACAACGGATTTCAGCGCCATCTATACCGGCAAGGACGGCTTTGCCCATGTCGAGTCGGTCGTTTGGGGCAGCCCGACGACGGCGGCGGGCGGCGAGACGATCTGGATCGCGACGGGCAAGGACAGCGGCCAGACGGTCGCGACGCTGACGATCGGCACGGATGGTTCCTACAGCTTCACGCTCAGTGCGCCAGTCGTCCATGCGGCCGCGGAAAATACGCAGAATCTGACCTTCAACTTCACCGTCACCGATGGTGACAGCGATACGGCCAGCGGCTCGCTGACGGTCACCGTCAAGGACGACGCACCAATCGCCTATAAGGTCGATGCCACCTCGACGCCGCTCAACGACGATGCGCAGGCACATGGCAACCTGGATGGCGCCGCCGACGCGAAGACGATCAATGGCGACGCAGGAGCTCTGTTCTCCGCCGGTGCCGATGGCGTCAAGGGCGTGTCGATGGACAGCCTGCCGACGCTGAAGGCGATCTACCTCGACAGCCACGGCATCGGCCATCAGGAAGCCGTGTCCTGGACGTCATCTGCGGCGAACGGTGTGACGACCTGGACAGCAACCGGTGCCTCCAGCCATGCTACCGTTGCGGTTCTGACGATCAATTCGGACGGTTCCTACAGCTTCACCGCGGATGCGCCGCTTGTTCATTCGACGTCGTCGACGACCGAAGACAGCCTGACGCTGAATTTCGGCTTCACGGTCACGGATGGCGACGGTGATACAGCGAAGGGCTCGCTGGCGATTGCCATCACGGACGACGTCCCGGTTGCTTCCGGCACGACCGTTGCGGTCAGGGCCGACGAGGGCGACATTTACAATCTCCTGTCGCATGGCAACAGCGCGCTCGATGGCACGCATGACGGATCGTCCTCGCAGCCCGCACTGTTCGGTTTCGGCTTTGCGGCAACGGTATCCGGCTCCGTTGCTTCCACCGTTTCCTTCGGTGCTGACGGCGCAGCGGTCGGTGGCGGCTTCAGCTTCACCGCCAATGCGGCGTCGACGCTTACCGCTCTGCATCTGACTTCGGGTGGCGAAGCTCTCTCCTATGCCGTCGTCAACAACGTGATCATCGGCTATGTCGATAATGACCACCACAGCGGCTACAATCCGCTCCTCGACCGCCCGGTCCTGTCATTGTCGCTGTCTGGCAACGGCAGCTTCACCTTCCAGCAGTACGATCAGCTCGACAACGTCGCTGGTCCCGGCAACGACCTGCGCTCAGGCAATAGCTCGATCTCGGCCATCGATTTCGGCTCAGTCATCCAGGCGACTGACGGTGACGGCGACAGCGTGACGCTGACCGGCGCTTTGAAGGTCACCATCGTCGACGACGCGCCGAAGGTCGATCTTGCCCTCACGGGCTCGATCACGATCGACGAGAGCGGCAGCGGCGACAACGACGTCAACGCCAGCAATTCGGTCAAGAGCCTGTTTGCCGGCATCACCGGCGGCACCGATCCCGATATGTCGACCGTCTACGCTCAGCACAACGTCGTCTCGCCGTCGGTCTCGATGGGCGCCGACGATGCGTCGGGTACGACGAGCAGCCTGACGCTTCATATCGACAATGCCGACTCCGGCTTGACGACGACAGCTGGTCAGGCGATCACGCTCTCGCAGCTCGCAAACGGCACGGTTGTCGGCAAGATCGCCGACGGCGAGATCGCCTTTGCGATCCGCCTCGACAATAGCGGCAAGGTCAGCATCGCCCAGTACATGTCGCTCGCCAACCCGAACACGTCGAAGTCGGACGGCGATACGATCGATCTCACCGGCAAGCTCTCGGCGGTGCTGAGCGCGACCGATAGTGACGGCGACACCGTCGCCAAGTCCGTTTCCATCGGCAGCAGCATTCGTTTCGATGATGACGGCCCGTCGATCGGCGGTGCCGTATCGACGAAGACACTTGCCGAGCATGACCTTCTGACGAATTCGGGTTCGCTGTCGCCCTCTGGCATCAGCACTGGCACGGTTGCGCTCAATCTCGCCTTCGGCGCTGACGGCCCGGCCGCCCATGCTGCTACCTTGGTAGCGGGTTCGAACGGCAGCTATTTCACCGCAAGCTACGGCAACAATCAGACGCTTGACGCGACCAAGCTCAGCTCTGGCGGCCATGCGCTGTCCTATTCGCTCAGCGGCGACGGCATGACGCTCATCGCCTACACCGGCAGCAATGCCGCCGACCAGTCGAGCTGGGTCTTCAAGGTTGTCCTGTCTCAGGACAGCGGCCATGCCGGCGGTGCCTACAACTTCACGCTTTACAAGTCGCTCGACGACGTCAACGGTCAAGCCAACCTCTCGGATGTCAAGCTGACCTTCCAGGTTGCTGGCCATGATGGCGATGGCGACACCACGAGCAGCACGCAGAGCTTCTCGGTCGATGTGATAGACGATGTGCCGACACTGGTTAATCATGCCTCGGTTTCCGCGACCGTCTCGGAAACGGCGATCAATGCTCCCGTGGTGACGACGGGATCTTACACCGTCGATTTCGACGCGGTGAACCCTTCGGCCGCCAAACTGACGGTTACCGAAGGCAGCGTCAGCGGCGGTGAGGTAGGCTCGTCGTCCAAGGGTGGTGAGATCGTGCTCGTGTCCAACACGGGAACGACCTTTGTCGTGACACAGATGGATATCGGTGTGTTTGACCACAAAGGCCCGTCGTCCAAGACGGTCACGATCATCGGTACCGATGCGCAGGGCCATACGTATTCGGCAACGACTACCGGTACGACCTTCTCTGCTGCCGGCACTGCCCTCGAAGGCAAACAACTGACATCGCTCGAGATCGATCCGCATGACAACTCGCTGACAGTCACGGTCGACAACATCCATGTCACCGACACGACGACGACGCCCACCCAAGCTCCCGCCGAGACGACGGTAGATCTGACCTCGCTCGTCCACGCCAGCGCCGACAGCCCGTTGACCTGGTCGGTGAACACGGTTGCCGCCGGAACGTCTTCCGGTAACCTGACAGGCGGTACCGGATTGACCTACAACGGCGCGGCCATCACGCTCGCCAGCACAGATGGACACACGATCACCGGCTCGGCCGGAGGCGTCACGGTCTTCACGTTGACTATCGATCCTGCGAGCGGTCACGCCACATTCGACCTTTACCATGCGATCGACGGCGGCAAAACGCTGCCGCTCGACTTCTCGAAATACGTTACGGCGACGGATTTCGACGGCGATGCTGTCACCCTGGGCAACGGCTCCGTCACCATCGTCGTGCAGTCGGCCACGGACAGCCTTCCGACAATCTCTTCGGCCGGCCTGGTGTCGAGCGTCAGCGAAAGCGGCTTGCCGGGTGGTACGGGGACGGCAGGCGTTGCCAATGTTCATTCGGGTAGTATCGCAATCACTGCAGGCGATGCACCTTCGACGGTGACAATCGCAGGCCATACGTTCAACGTCGGTGCCACAATCGCCAATGGCGATACCAATGCCACCATTCAGGGTGCCTACGGAACGCTGCATATCCTCAGCGTCACCACGACAGCCATTAATTACACCTATACGCTGACCAGCACCACGAGCGGGGCGAGCAACCATGACTCCTTCTCCGTCAGGGTCAGCGACGCGCCGATTGACGGTGAAAGCCAGACTGCAACCCTGACCTTCAACATCGCCGATGATAAGCCGATCGCAAGCACCATTCTGGTCGGATCGATGCATGAGAACGACAGCAGCGCGACCTTCGCGCTGGCTTCCGGGACCATCGCCTTCGGCGCCGACGGAGCGGCCCAGAGCGGCGCGATCCATGTCGACAGCGTCAGCGCCAACGGAGATCTCGCCGGGTCGACGCTGAGCACCTCCATGGTCACGATCGACGCCGGTCACGTGACCGTCACGCCGGGCAGCGCACTCGATACGCTGCCGCTCGGCCACTCGTCGACACTCTCGATCGGTTACACGGTCACCGACGGCGACGGCAGCAAAACCAGCGGCACCTTCACCATCAGGGTCGACGGCGTCAACCACGCGCCGACCACGGCGGACGGAAGCGTCACCACCGGCGAACATGCGGCCTATTATTTCTCGTCGAAGGACTTCGCCTTCAGCGATAGCATCGACGGCAATACGCTCAAATCCGTCACCATCACCACCCTTCCGACCGGTGGGACGCTTTATCTCGGCGAGACAGCCGTCACGGTCGGTCAACACATCGCCGCGAGCGCGCTTTCAACGCTTCACTTCACGCCTTCGGCGGGATTTGCCGGCACGACCGAAACCGCGAACTTCGGCTTCACGGTGCAGGATAATGGCGGTACCGCCAACGGCGGCGTCGACACCTCGGCGGCTCATACGATAACGGTCACCGTGACCGCCGTTGACGACGGTGCGGCGAAGGTCTCGATCGCCGATCAGACGACGCATACGGGCAAAGCGCTCGTTGCAGGCGACACGCTGAACGCGGCGATCGCGACAAACGACCCGGATCACGGGCAGTCCGGTCTGACCTATGCGTGGAGCTGGGCGGACGATCAGTCCCATACGGTTCTCGGAACCGGATCGTCCTACACGGTGACGAGCGCCGATGTCGGGCATTCGTTGATCCTGACGGTGAACTATACGGATGGCCAGGGCTTCAGCGATGTCGCGACGCAGACGACGTCTGCTGTCATCGCTCCGACGGTCTTCGCTCCGACAGTCGATGCAACGCCCCTGTCGGAAGCCAATCTTTCGGATGGCTCCAACCCGCAGCCTTCTGAGCTGACAGCCACGGGCACCATTGCCCTGGGCACCCTGGATAATCCGCACATCACCAGCGTTGCGGGTGCCGACGGCACGGCGGTAAGCGTCGATCAAACGGCCCCGGACAGCCAGACGACAACGATCCACGGTTCCTACGGTGATCTCGTAATCGACGCGAACGGCGCGTATACCTACACGCTGACGCATGCGGGCTCGAACCCATCGGGAGATACGGATCAGTTCACCTATATGGTGACGGACATGAACGGCAAAACGGCTCAGGAGACCCTGACGTTTAATATCGCCGACGACGCGCCGACGCTGACCGGTACCGGGATTTCCGCAACCGTCTCCGACGATGGTGTGGTGACGACCGCCGAACATTCCGCAACGACGACAGCGGAACTGACCTCGCTCGTTAACTCCGGTGCTGACAGCCCGTTGAGCTGGTCGGCGAACGCCGTCGCGGCCGGTACCTCTTCCAGCACGCTGACAGGCGGCGCCGCGTTGACGTACAACGGTGCGGCCATCACCCTCGACAGCACGGATGGGCACACGATCACCGGCTCGGCCGGAGGCGTCACGGTCTTCACGTTGACCGTCGACAGCAACGGCCATACCACCTTCGTGCTTGACCAGACGATCGACGGTGCCAAGGATCAGACGCTCGACTTCTCGCAATACGTGAAGGCTACGGATTCAGACGGCGACTCCGTGACGTTGGGCACAGGCGCCTTCACCATCGCTGTGGACCACGTCAATCACCCGGCGGAGATCGGCGGTGCCGATACCGGCGCCGTCACGGAAGACCTGAACGTTTCCCCCGACGGTTATCTGCAGGTAAGCGGCACATTGGCGATCAACGATGCGGATCGGGGCGAAGGCAAATTCCAGCCGGCGACCATAGACCCGGACAATACGCATCTCGGTACGCTGACGATCGATGCGGACGGCAACTGGAGCTATAAGGTCGATGACGGCCTGTCAGCCGTGCAGAAGCTGGGTGTGAACCAGAGCACGACCGATACGTTCACGGTCTCCTCGGTTGATGGAACGATCCATGACATCGTCGTGACGATCAACGGCACGAACGATCCAGCGGTGATCACTGGTGACGTTGCCAAGAGTGTGACGGAAGACGGTGGTGTCAACAACGGGACGGCTGGAGTGCCGACGGCGAACGGAGTGCTTTCG
>NZ_JACHBI010000013.1:45684-157666 GCF_014200235.1 Martinezella paranaensis
AGCGGTGATCACTGGTGACGTTGCCAAGAGTGTGACGGAAGACGGTGGTGTCAACAACGGGACGGCTGGAGTGCCGACGGCGAACGGAGTGCTTTCCGCGACGGACGTCGACAGCGATCATTCGTTTACCGTGCAAAGCAATGTAGCGACGAGCTACGGTCACTTCACGATCGGTGCCAATGGTCAGTGGAGCTATACGCTCGACAACAGCAACGCGTCCGTGCAGGCACTCAACAGCACCGGCAGCAACACGACACTGCATGACCTGATCACGGTAACGACCGCGGACGGCACGCAGCAGCAGATCGATATCACGATCAATGGTGCGAACGACGCCCCGGTGGTGAGCGGCACTGCCGCGACTGCGTCCTATACCGCGGGAGCCACCGCGATCGTGCTGTCGAGCACGACGACCGTGGCGGACGTCGACAATACGACACTGGCGTCAGCCAAGGTTTCCATCTCGAGCGGCTTTGCGAGCGGCGACGTACTGTCGGCGACGCTGACGGGGACGTCGATTACGGCAAGCTACAACGCCACAACCGGCGTATTGACGCTGACCGGCACCGACACGCTGGCGCATTACCAGGCGGTCCTGGACAGCGTGATGTTCGCATCGACGAGCTCCAGCGCGGCCGCCCGGACGATCAGTTGGTCCGTCAATGATGGGGCGGTAAATAGCAGTGTAACCACAACGACGCTCACCGTCGCCGCACATCAAAATGTGGCCCCGGTGCTGGATCTGAATACCACGACCAGTGGAGCCGATTCGTCAATTAATTACGCTCGGAAGATGGGCACCGTTAATTTGGTTCCGCATGCGCTTGTCACAGACACAGACTCCGCCAATTTCAACGGCGGAACACTTTCCGTTACTTCGACGGGTTCCTCAGACAAGTTGACCATCCTGGGTTCAAGCTCCGGCAATGTGACTTATGGCGGGATGAATATTGGTACTTTCTCATCCACCGGTCCAACACTGACGGTTAATTTCAACGCGAATGCTACGCCGGCTGCGGTAACGGCGTTGCTAGAGGACATTCAATTCAGCTCGACCTCGAATTCGGGAGACAGGACCGTTAATTTCGTTATCAGCGATGGGGATGGTGGATCATCCTCCGCGCAAGTGATCGTACACGCTTTAAACATGCCCGCCGGCATCTCCGGCGAAGCCATCAACCTCGCACTCGCAGATTCGTCACATCACATCGGCGCGGTCACGTTGACTGTTGCTGGTCTTCCCGCCGGCTGGGTGCTCAGTGAAGGCACGCATAATGCCGATGGCACCTGGTCCGTGGTGACGAACGATCCGTCGTCGCTGACGGTTACGTCGCCCGATGGTGTCACCGGGGCGGTGGTCCTCCAGGTCACCGAGACCTGGACCAATGCGGATGGTTCGACTGGCATGGCCACTGTGGCCGACAACGTCGAAGCCTATGCCAAGGGTTCGCCGATTTTCGCCTGGTCGGGCGACGATACGCTCACCGCATCGAGCGGCAACGACACGCTGGTCTTCGCGAACAGCATCGGCGCTGACGTCGTGCACAACTTCAATGCGGCGCATGACAAGATCGATCTGGTCGGTTTCGCGGGCTTCTCAAGCTTCGCGGACGTTCAGGCCCATCTGTCGACCGATGCGTCGGGCAATGCCGTCATCACACTCGGCGATGGCGAGACCATCACCCTGGTAGGCGTCAGCGCCGCGGCTCTCACGGCAGACGACTTCCTCTTCAACGAGACCGTGGTGACGCATAATGCGGGCGACATGGTGCTCAGCGACGGCGCGTTGATGCCGTTCAGCGGCACGCTCGACAACACCGGCAGCATCCATCTCGCCTCCACCGGCAGCGAGACGGCCTTCGAAATCGTGCAGCACGGCCTCACCCTGACCGGCGGCGGCACGGTGACGCTGTCCGACGATGCGGCCAACGTCATCTTCGGAAGCGGTGACGATGTCACGCTGACCAACGTTGACAACACCATCTCCGGTGCAGGCCAGCTCGGCGACGGTCACCTGACGCTGGTCAACGAAGGTACGATCATTGCCGACGGCAGCCACGCGCTCGTCATCGACACCGGTGTCAACGCGGTCAGCAACACCGGCACGCTGGAGGCGACCGGGACCGGTGGCCTCGACATACACAGCAGCGTCGTCAATGACGGCCTACTGTGGGCGAATGGCGGCAACATCAATCTCGAGGGCAATGTCAGCGGCAGCGGCACAGCGCTGTTGTCGGGTCACGCCAGCCTCGAAATCGGCGGCTCGTTCAGCGAGGCGATCACGCTGAGCACGGACGCCCAGGCCACCATCACCATCGACCACGCGGCGGCCTTCACGGGCACGATCGCCGGCCTCGACGCCAATGATGCGCTGCGGTTCGGCGATATCTCTGCCGCGACCGCCAGCTTCTCCTTTGCGGAAAATGCGGCGAAGACCGGTGGCGTGCTGACTGTCACCGACGGTACCCACACCGCCACCATCGGTCTCACCGGCGACTACTCGGCCAGCGACTTCTCGCTCGGTCATGATGGTGACTATGCCGAGATCGACTTCAGCGGTGTCGGCCACCTCTATGGCACCGACGGCAACGACACGCTGACGAGCGGCGGCGGCTACACCATGACTGGCGGCGCTGGCGCGGATACCTTCGTGCTCGATGCCCAGGCTCTGCACAACCTCAACATGGCTGACGTCATCACCGACTTCAGCCCGAAGGGAGAGGGCGACAAGCTGGATGTTTCCAACCTGCTGAACGCGTTGGTTGGCGAACATCCGGGCATGACCGAGGCGAGTGCTGTCGCGTCGATGACGGCAGCGGTTGATACCGCAACCAATTCGACAAAGATCAGCATCAACACCGGCTCGGAAACCCATGTGGTCGCCACGCTGCAGAACTACGCGCCGACAGGCCACGATGCCGTCCACGTGCTGTTCAACAGCCACGAAGAGCAGCTTGCAACGCATACGCAAACCGCTGGCGCCTAACGTCAATCGGCCAGCACTCAAATCTCGAAGCGGCGCGTCTCGGACGCGCCGTTTTTCATTGAAATGGATGCGAATTGGGCGCCACCTTCGCGCTCGATCCGGGGCGAAGGCGCCAGATCGTGCGCCATGATCACCGACAAGCTCAGATCCCGTTCTGCGGCAAAAGAAAAATGGCCGCTTTTCAGCGGCCATTTACAACAATACCCTCAACGGATTTTTGGCAAGGCGCCCAGCAGGCAGCTAGGCCGCCAGCGTCGAGGCAATTCGGTCGATGCGCTGCGGTGTCAGTTGTTCCAATCCAAAATGGCAATTGGAACACGCCCCCTTCTTCTCCTCAAGCGTCAGCATCGATCGGCGGAATGCCGCGGCGGCGGGGCTGGCGTAGGTGAGGAAAATGCTCGGCTGCTCATTCAGATCGTTTAACACGTATTCTTCATGCTCCACGATATCGGAGCGGTAATTGCAGCAAGGCACCATTTTTCCGTTATAGTCGACGTAAACGTTCCAGAATGGAATATTGCACGGCAATGTCCGGACATAGTCCTTCTTGATATCGACCTGATTTCCGCGACTGGTTCCATTGACTTCGAAATTGCGGCCGTAGAGGCGAATTTTCATGTCCTTGAACCCAAGGTTCATTTCGTACCACACGCCCGGCTGGTTTATGGTGAGCACGGAGGGCAATTGCAGGCGCTTCAGGGTCTGCTCGCCGCGCTTTATGACCTTATCGTGATCATAACGCTCGTGGTTCTTCAAATAGATCTGAATATTGAGCGAACGCATTCCAGCGTCGTAAAGTTCGTTTAGATACTCGTGGTCGAGGTAATCCCCGTTCGTATTGGTGTGAAGCAAGGCGTGGGGAAGTGCTGCGCGGGCCTCTCGAAGGCGATCCAAGATGATCCTGTCAGCCAAAGGTTCATTATATCGGCTATAGGTGATCATTCCGGAGTATTGAATGGATGCGAGCTGCGCGATGATCGAGCTATACAGCTCTGGCCGCATATATTCATTGTGCGTAATGCGGTCGATGCTCTCGTTGGGACAGAACCAGCACCGTCGGTTGCAATACGAAAAAATCTCGATCTCGACCTGGGAGACCGATCTCCTGAACATTTCGCGAGCCAAATCCAACTCATCGGTCGGGTATACGTGATACGGCTGCAATCTGTCGAAAAAACTCACAATCAATCTCCGCCAACGAATCCCAGGGTGTTGAGTAAAACCCCTCATGGGTCGTGACGATACGGACATCGATGTCCGGTAGCATCTAGCCGCAAGCGGAACTTCAAAGCTGCGCGAGCAATGGCGAATCGAAGCCATTTTCAAGTTACCATTGGCCAACTCTCGCGACAATGGCTGGCGTCAGGCTTGCCATTCCAACGCAAGGCTGGCGCAAATTTGTGTCGGTAGGAAGTCTCTGAAGACGCCTGCGCTGCCGTCCCCTCCGATGTTTGGCACCGCAGGCATATCAAACTAGGAAAGTAAGATTGCCCAATGAACATCAAGTTGATCGTATGGGATCTCGACGACACTCTGTGGAGCGGCACTCTTGCTGAAAACGACGAGGTTCGTCTCTTTCCTCATCGCGTCGAGTATATAAAAACATTGAACCAGCGCGGTATCGTATCGGCGATCTGTTCAAAAAACGATCTGGATATTGCGAAGCGAAAGCTTGTCGAATTCGACATATGGGATGAGTTTGTTTTCCCGCGAATTTCCTTTGCACCCAAGGCGCCGGCGATAAAGCAGCTCATCGAAGACATGCAGCTTCGCGCGCAAAATGTGCTGTTCATCGACGACAACGTTCATAATCTGAACGAAGTCAAATATCTCCTGCCTGAGATATTGACACTCGATGCGACCACCGAGCTCTGCGACCAAACCCTTGATGCCCTTATGGAGCAAACCAAGGACATTCGTAAGAGTCGTGTTCAAGAATACCGCATACTTGAGGCGAGGCTCAGGGACAGCCAAACGTCCAACTTGCCGCAGGAGGAATTTCTCCGCTCCTGCAATATTCGTGTCGCGATGGTGCATCGCATGGACAACCTCGATTTTGCTCAGCGCATCGAGGAGCTTATCAACCGAAGCAATCAGCTAAACTTCACCAAATCACGCGTCGAGCCGGGTGCGGTATCGGAAATGGTATCCGACATTCTCCGCTACGACTGCTTCAGCATATTTGTGTGGGACAACTACGGCTACCATGGATTGGTCGGCTTTGCGGCTCTCGAGAAAGAACGGCAGATTGTCCATTTTGTATTTTCTTGCCGCATTATGCACATGGGTGTCGAAAGCTGGACGTTGTGCGAGTTGAAGCGGCTGTTTCCTCAGCTTGACATATCCACGGTACCCGTCTTGCCAACGCCGGTCGGCTGGATACGCGGGGAAAGCTTCCACGACGACGCCGTGCGATCAAAAATCTACACAGACGAGTTCGCGGCGAAAGCAGAGCCACAGCTTCGCATCATGGCGAACTGCCAGTCTGGCGCCATCGCTCACTTTAGCGGTCTTGCCAGTGCGGCGATGTTCGACAACGCCCCCCAGGCCTTCGATCCGGCAAACTACCTCGATCGCGTATTTTACCTGCGCTTTTTCCTGTCGGAAGAATATGCCAACCAGCACTATCCCAGAATGTTGGTCTATGGTGCTTTTGTCGACTATGCGAATGGCTATTGGCCGGGCATCACCAATAACCAACTCGAGTCGATCGCCTATCCCCAATGCGTCGTCCGCTTCTGTGAATTCATCGAACAGTCCGGACGGACGGCTTTGGTCATAATACCGCTCGAAGAGGCTCCCGATCCCAAGATTCCGAGCCGTTTGGGCGTGACGCGGCAACGGCTCGCTTACTTCAATGCGATTTGGCGGCGCATCGCCGAAGCATATGACAGCGTGGAAATATTGGATTTGAACACCATCGCCACCGAAGCGGAGGCGCTTGACGTCCGGCATTACAGCGTGCCGCTGCTTAAGAAAATCGCCGATCTCACCAAATCTTGGTATGATCGCAAGTCTTTGGGCGATGCCGTCACGCCTCAGGCCCTTCCAGGCCACGGGCAGACGAACCTGCAGCAGCTTGAGATCGAGAGGCTGCGCCGTGACGTCGCGAAGCTGAAGGCGGAGCGCGATATCCTAAAGGCCGCAGTCTACATGAAGGACGCGATATGAAGTTCACCTTCATCGCAGGCGCTGCCGCGCGCTTCAAGAACCAAAGCCAAATTCGTGAAAATGAACACGCATACCGAATGCTAAAGGAAGCTTAAGGTGGATCACACTCCGCAATTTACAACCGTCAACGGCATGGGAGATATTCCCCAGCCGATCGCGTTTATCGACGACGTGTTCAGACATTCCTTCTGGCCGGCCAAGGAGTTCTTCTACGATCTTCTGAAGGTGCCATTTTCGAAACTGCTGGCCCAACCTCCGCGCCCCAGTGTGAGGCAGCTTATGTGGAGAGATGGTCTGCTGACGCCACCATCCGTGCCAGCCGGACCACAGCCGAATGAATGGGAGTGGCTGTCTCAGTATAACAGTCTAAACGATAGTTCTAAGCAACTATTGAGCCGATATATAGACCCTCAATGCCTCTATATCTGCTACGAGGCGTCGCCTGGGTTGCTGACGTTTCTGAACGAATTAGGCCTCACATATATCGACATACGCATTTCGCCGCTGCGCTTCATGAAGGACATCGTTTTGGCGATGCGTAGCAATTCGAGGGAAATCAATGCAGTTATGTCATTGACCTCGATGTCGAGGGCGGACATCGAGGCTGAAGCTCTCCTTTTGGCCTCGTCGTTCAGGCACTATGACCGATATAGGTCGCCCCCCGGCAGTCACGCGAAGGGAAACGACGTCTACTTCGTTGGCCAGACCGCAACCGATGCCAGCATCATCATCGGAAAAGGCTATTTCCGGATTGCGGATGCACTGCCGATCCTTACCAAGGAATTGCACGATCAAAACGTGCACTATCTTCCGCACCCGTCGGCGGATGGCGCTCACATGCAAAGCGAAATGTCGGTGCTCGCCAGTGTCAGCCGATCCCTGCAGGTCGAGAGCCGCAATAGCTATGACATTCTTTGCTCCGATAGGCCCGCGACGCTTTTGGGAATTTCATCAGGATTGATGCAAGAGGCAAATCTTTTTGGGAAGCGCTCCGTATCTCTGCTGCCGCCAGCTTGCCCTCTCTTCTTTCCCGAAGATGAAGATGATTTCGAGTCTGGATATTATCAGTTCAGTTTCGACACCTTCTTGAGCGAGCAGTTCTGGAATGCGGTGTTCAAACGGCTTCCGGTGGGATGGCGCGATAGCCCGAGAGCCATGCAGCCAAACCAGCTACGTGAATTGCACGACGTTTGGTGGGGCTATGCCGCCCATAAGGGCCGCCCCAACGACCTGACGCGGGCGCAGACCAGGGGGTTGCAGGCGCAACTGGAGCATGTCACCAAAGCTGCACAGTTTCTTATGACGCTTATATTCAATCCGCCAAATGACGCCGACCCAATCTTCGAGCAGCTAACGGGGCAGCCCTGGCGCTGGGTCGATGGCAGCTCCGTGTCGTTTGATACGGCCGGCCGGATATTCAAAAACGGCCAGAACGCCGGCACTTGGCGGATGGTGGCCGGCAGATCGCTGTCCGCCTGCGCGATTTGGAACAACGGCGGATGGATGGATCTCCTAGAATTCGATGCTACCAACAATCGTCTCCGCTGCACCAACAATCATGGACAGCAATTCGATATCTCATCCGGCTCGATGTATTGATTAACCTATGGCAGCGGCTGTCAGGAGCCTATATCGCTGCCGTATGTCCGCCGCGGGTTGCGGCTTGCTAAAGAGATAGCCTTGGCCTGTTTCGCATCGCAGTCGGCAAAGAGCCTCCATCTCGGCCTCGCCCTCGATTCCCTCTGCAACGATTTCGAGGCCGAGGCCGTGTCCCATCGAGACGATGGCCCTCACGATCTCGCGGACACTCGGGTCGTCTGTCATTCTGCGGACGAAGGATTGGTCGATTTTCAGCTTGTCGAGCGGGAGGTCGGCAAGATAGCTCATCGAAGAATAGCCAGTTCCAAAGTCGTCGAGGGCCAAGGCGACGCCAGCTTTGCGAAGCCCCATCATCTTTGCGACAGAGCGTTTGCCATCGTTGATGAAGGCCGATTCCGTGAGCTCAAGACATAGTCTGGAGGCGGGTAAGCCGCTGTGATGCAGCGCACGAAGGACGTCCGCTTCGAGGTCGGCCCGCTCGAACTGTATCGCAGATACGTTGACCGAGATGACGCCGTGCGACCAGCGCGCTGCTTCTGCGCAGGATTGCATAAGGACCCATCGCCCGATTTCGCAGATGTGTCCTGAAGATTCGGCGATCGGTACAAATTCCGCTGGCGATATAAGGCCGAGTTCGGGATGCTCCCATCGCAAAAGCGCTTCTGCTCCCACAAAGCGCCGGGTTGTCAAATCTATCTGTGGCTGAAACACAAGGAAGAACTGATTATCGTGGAGCGCGGCTCGCATTTCCACTTCTAAGCGCCTGATGCGGGTTTGCTGAAGGGCCACTCCCGGATCGTACGCTTTCCACTGCCCTGATGACCTCTTTGCTGTGTCCAGCGCGGATTCAGCCGCGCGTAAAGAATCCTCCGCACTCACCAGCCCACAGCGAGCAAGACCGAGGCGAATTCCGACTGCCGTCGACATTCCGTTATACGCGACAGGTTCCTTAAAGAGGTGCAGGAGCGCTTCAGCATGATCTTTTGGCTCGCGCTCTTCTTCTGCCGAAAGTACGGCAAACAGGTCACCGTCGATGCGGGCAAGAAGCGCATCGGGCAAGGCACTCAGCAACCGAAATGCTACAGCTTTGAGAAGCGCGTCGCCGATCTCTCTTCCGAGTGTGGTGCATATGCTTGAGAAGCGTTCGATGTCGAGCAGAGCGATGATGCCACTTCGTCCTTCAATCCGAGCGAGAAACTCTCGTCGGTTCAGCAGGCCCGTCAATTCGTCCTGCTCAGACAGCCGCTTGAGCCTGTCTTCATAGAGCTTTCTGGCGGTGATATCCCGAATGATGATGCATCCGCCGAAAACCTTTATAGAATGGCGGCCTATTGCCTCCAGGGGGGAAAGGGTTATCAAGGCTTCATAGGCCGCGAGCGTCTCATTGAGAGGCTTTAGGAACTCAACGGTCCGGGATTGTATCCCGATCTGCTGCGGATCATATTGACCAACAATCTCCGAGACGGCCTGAGAGACGGAACCTTCCCTGATCGTCAAAAGGCTATCGCCTGCACGGATTTCCAGGATCGACCTTGCGGAATCGCTGATTTCTGACATCCTCAGGTCGCTGTCAAATGCGATGATCCCATCAGAGCTATCGGCTATTATGCTCCTCATCAGCCGGCGGGAATTTCGAGCATCGACGTTGGCGATAGCGGCAATCATTTCTCCAAGGTCTATCCGCTCGTTCAAGGCAAGAACCCAGGCGAATGCCAGAAGCGCCCAGGGAACGATCGTTCCACTAACGATCGCCAGGTCCTTCTGTAAAAAGAATGCTGCAACTTCGCAGCCGCAGCCGAGCGCGGCGGCAATAAGCGTCGTCTTGCCCATGCCCAAGGAGCGAAAACAAAACACTCCAACAATCAAAGCGGCGGCAAACAAAAGATCGAGCGTGGTTTGATCGATTTGCCGGAGGTTGCGATTTTGCAGTTGTGTTTCGGCGGCAAGAACATGGATGAGCGGACCGGCCAATGCGCCGTAAACTGGTACGCTGAAGGTGTCCTTTAGCTCAACCGCGGACGCCCCGACAACGATGGAGCGGCCCGCAAGTTGTTTCGCGCCGACTTTACCCTCGATGACATCCGTCAATGAATATGTCGGTATGCTTTTCGGTACGATTGAGAAGTCGATCAATTGGCTGCCGGTTATCCTGGCCCCGCCCGACAAGGCCGAGGCTGCAGAAGGGGTTGGCTTTCCATCAAAATCATTCCCGAAATCGAACCGCCGAACGAGGCCATCGGCGTCCGTTGCGACGTTGGCGAAAACAGGCCATGCATTGGCAAGCAATTGTGGAATCGGTTGTGAAATTTCTGTTTGCGAAGACGAAGCTGTTTTCTGTTGCCGGAAAACCGGCAGCAATACGCCGCCACCGACTTTCGCCAAAGTCGAAGCAAAAAGCGCGTCTTCCGACGCGCCTGAAGGCGTTGAAAAATCGATGTCGAGAAAGATGTCGCCGACATCAGCGCCGTATAATGTGTCCAGGACTTTTCCGTAGATGTTCCTTGGCCATGGCCAGACACCAACCTCATCAAGGGTGTGTTTGTCTATGGCGATGAATGCGATCTGTCCGGAAGCGTTACGGGGTGCCCATTCGAACCGTGTGGCAACCAACCCGTCGTTCAATTGGATGACGGGAGCAAGTTGAGGCCCAATGACTGGAAATGCGAGGATCATCAGGACGAGCAAGGCTCTCAGCAGGACAGTTCCAGGCCTGCCCTTGTAAAGTTGTAGCAGAGAGCGGTAGACGCCTTTCACTTTTTGCTACTCTTGACTTTCCCGTTCCCGTTCCCGTTCCCGTTCCCGTTCCTATCGCTGTTCCCTTTTCCATTGCTGCCGCTGTTTCCGGTGTTGCCATTTCCTTTCCCGTTGTTGCTGCTGTTTCCGTTCCCATTGTTGCCGTTTCCGGCATTACCATTCCCATTTCCATTGCCGCCACCGTTTCCGGTGTTGCCGTTTCCAGCGTTTCCGCTTCCATTGCCACTGTCGTTTCCGCTGTTGTCGTTGCTGGGCTCACCGGAGCTTTTTCCGTTGCCGTTTCCGGAGCCGCTGCTGTTTCTGCCGCTGCTGCCGCCGCCGGCACTGCCGCTATCGCCACTGGCACCGGCCGTGCCGGCTTGCGACGATTTGCTAGTACTGTCGCTCGCGGTGTCCTGTCCGGATAGCGTGGCGGCACCCAAGGCGGGCACTTTTGCCACCGAAGGGGCGACGGAGGTTATCGACGGCGTTGACACTTGCCCGGAGACCGTCATCCCGGCATTGCGATCGACGGAGGCGGCTTGATGCGGCCCTACATTTGCTTGCTGACCGCTAGCGAAGGAAGTCACTTGAACCAACCCTCGGTCAACCGACACGGACGCCGTTGTTTTTCCGACACTGACGTGGAAGATGGTGCCTTTGACGACAGCAGCGAGATAGGGCGTTTGAACAGTCGTATGTGGCTGGCTACGCTTTTCTATCTCAAGATCGAGCGTGCCGGTCTGTTGACGGACCTCGGTCTTGCGCGATGAAAAGAGGCTGGAGTTAGTTGTAATCGAAGCCGTCGTGTTTGGCTGGAAATCAATACTTTCGACACCACGCGCAAGTTCAACGCGGCCGCGGGGGCCAGTCGATACCCAGGCCCGGTTTGGGACGACATCGCCGGCGTGTAGATCCATCCAGTTCGAGAGGTCTATCGTATATTTTACCTGGCTGGTGGCCTTTGCGACCTGCCAGTCGTCGCTCTCGGCAATTGCGGTTGTCGGCAGAAGAAATAGGACGAGTACGAGAACGCGAGCAACGAGCGACACAACTACCCTCCAATTTCCGCGTTGGCTGGATAGGGTGATGCGTCGCCATCGTTGCCGCATAGCGACAACCGAAGTGCTTCCAGATAGCTTGCCGGGTTCGCCAGTGCCTCACGGTTGCGCCCCAACAACCGCATCAGCTCGAGCTGTTCGGGAACTAAGAAATTTGTATCTGGTGTGGGGGGATCTGATTGGTCGCGATCTTGGTGTGGAAATCGAATAAGCTTCTGCATGTGGCCTTTTTCAGGAGCGACAAGAAAGAGGCAGGCACCGTCATCGGGCTCTCTTAAGAATGATGAGGAAGAGCTGCCTCAAATCATTCGAGCAGCATGGATGAGCTTTCGCTTGCTCCGCAGACACGGCATCCCCCTGGGAGACAATTGCGTCACGGCAACGCAATGAATTGATGTCAACCATTAACAAAAGCTGGATTTCTGGGGGCAGCCTGTGTCTTTCCCAGCTCAGGCTGAACTTTGCTTCTCGTATCGGATAGTGTTGGCGTAAAATGGATTTAACCGCGCGAGGCGGGGACAGTGTGTTGCTTTGAAAAGAGGCGACGTATGGATTTCTGCTGGGCGGTCGGTGAGATCTGCGAAAGCGTCTCCGTCAATGCCGACGACACTGCGGATTCGGGGGCGTCGCCTGAGGCAGTTCTTGCACGAATCCTAGTATCGAGTATTAACGTTAGATTTACCAAAAGACGCGAAAAGTTATGCCATACATAAAGTATTAGAGGTTGCATATGGGCTGCGCGGTCGTTCCATCCTTTGACGCATATCGGAACCTCTCTGCCGTTCCGGCCCACCGCATTCTGCGAAGCAGCGATTTGCTGGAGCAACTGCGCAAATCGGTTGGGTTCAAGCACATCGCGGTGAGTGGGCTTGATATCGATGGTTATCATTTCGGGCGTGGCCGCTCGAGCGAGACCTCATTTCCCCCCGCCTACGTCGAGGCCTATTTCGCCGAAGAGCTTCAACATTCCGATCCACTCGTAATAATGTCCCGACGTCGCAAATCGCCGCTGACCGAAGTAGAAGCATTCGACATGATGGCCGCGCCTGTGCGTCTTCAGCACTTGCACCGTTCGCTCGATATCCAAAATCGATTCCTGGTTCCTGTATCACGTGATGACTGCGTCTATGGCGGCGTCTGCTTCACGAATGACCGTCCGTTCACCGAAAGTGAACGGCAGTTGCTGGCGTTTCTTGCCGAACCGCTCCACAAGTCCGTCACGAAACCACTGATGGACCACTTCGCAGCGAGCATATTTCGGCTCTCGGAAGGCGAAGTGCACTGCCTCACCTTGGCAAGCAAGGGGCTGACAAGCGACGAAATCGCGGTCGTATCCGAATACCAGCTGGAAACGGTCAATACCTATCTCAAGCGCGCAACCCGCAAGCTCGGCGCCGCCAATCGCACCCATGCGATCGCCGAAGCGATCCGCCGGCAGATCATCAGTTAAGAATTAAAAACTAAAATAATTCGCGGCGCATTCATTGTTTAGAAACTATCGTGTCTCACTTTTGGGACATGGAAGCGACGCATAATCGCGTCTCACCTGCCATGATGGCGGCGGCTTCTCTTCGCGAGTTCCTCGCATCATCAATAAACAACACCGCTGCCCTAGCCCACATTGATGAGCCGGCTTTCTCGCTGCTGCCTGCAGTGGGGCCGCATGCTGATGCGCGCCGGTGACAACGGGACCGGCTTTCATGGGCCGTACTAGGAGGATACAATATGAAAGCAATCGCATTTGGCTTTGGTTCAGATGCCAAGGCGGTTCTGGCTGCGATGAATAAATCGCAAGCCATTATCGAATTCGACATGACGGGTAAGGTGCTGACGGCCAACAACAATTTTTGTGGCGCCCTGGGCTATCAAGCATCGGAGATCATCGGCCAACATCACCGTCTGTTCGTCGATCCGGCGGAAGCCTCCTCCGCCGACTATCGCGAGTTCTGGGCCAGGCTCAACCGCGGTGAGTTCGACCAGCGCCAATACAAGCGCATCGGCAAGGGCGGCAAGGAAGTCTGGATCGAAGCCTCCTACAATCCGATCTTCCGCGGCGGCAAACCCTACAAGGTTGTCAAATTCGCAACCGATATCACAGCGCAGAAGCTGAAAAGCGCCGAGGATGCCGGCAAACTCGACGCCCTGTCACGCGCCCAGGCCGTTATCGAGTTCACGCCGAATGGAGAGGTGCTGACGGCAAACCAGAATTTCCTCTGGGCGCTTGGCTATCAGCTCTCGGAGATCCAGGGGCGCCATCATTCGATGTTCTGCGACAGTGCCTACACGAGCAGTGACGACTACCGCCGCTTCTGGCAGAGGCTGTCCGGGGGCGAGTTCGTCGCCGAAGAATTCCTGCGCATCGGCAAGGGCGGCAAGAAAGTCTATATCCAGGCCTCTTACAACCCCATCTTCGATATGAACGGCAAGGTCTTCAAGGTCGTCAAATTTGCAACCGATGTCACAGCCCGGGTCAACAATGTCGACGAGCTCGCGGGCGCGTTGATGCAGCTATCAAATGGCGATCTGACGCAGAGCCTGAATGCGCCATTCATTCCGACCCTGGAAAAGCTCCGTACAGACTTCAACGGCACAGTGGAAAAGCTCCGTACGGCCATGCAGACGGTGGCCGAGAATGCTCGTGCAATCGCCGCCGGCTCACAGCAGATTCGGTCGGCCTCCGACGAATTGTCCAAGCGGACGGAGCAGCAAGCCGCCTCGGTGGAGGAGACAGCCGCGGCCCTCGAAGAGATCACCACCACGGTGGCCGATTCGAGCCGCCGCGCCGAAGAAGCGGGCCAGCTCGTCCGCAAGACGCGCGAGAATGCCGAGCATTCCGGCTCGGTTGTGCGTAGCGCCATCGATGCCATGGGCAAGATCGAGAGCTCCTCCTCGGAAATCTCCAACATCATTGGTGTCATCGACGAGATCGCCTTCCAGACCAATCTTCTGGCACTGAACGCCGGTGTCGAAGCTGCGCGTGCGGGTGATGCTGGGAAGGGCTTCGCCGTCGTCGCCCAGGAGGTGCGCGAACTTGCTCAGCGGTCGGCCAAGGCCGCCAAGGAGATCAAGGATCTGATCACTGATTCAAACGCGCATGTGAAGGATGGTGTCGCACTGGTTGGACAAACGGGTACCGCGCTGACAACCATCGTGTCCCAGGTGCAGGAGGTCAACGGCAATGTCGGAGCTATCGTAGAGGCCTCCAGGGAGCAGGCGACTGGGATCAAGGAAATCAATCAGGCGGTCAATATCATGGATCAGGGCACGCAGCAGAACGCCGCGATGGTCGAAGAATCGACAGCCGCTGCACACAGCCTCGCGAAAGAGGCCGATGCGCTCTTCCAATTGCTGGCTCAATTCAACATCGGAGGCAGCCCGGCGTCACGGCAAACACGGCCGGCTGCGGCAACTGCGACCTCGAAGCCGGTCGCTTCTCCTGCGCGGGCAATGGCGACCAAGGTGGCGGCTGCCTTCCACGCCAACGCTGCCGTTGCAAGTGACGGCTGGGAGTCATTCTGATGACCGAGCCTAAATCCCTGATCGGCGCCGGACGCGATACGCTCGAAATTATCGCCTTTCGTCTCCATGGACAGGAATTCTGCGTCACGACCACCACCATCCGCGAAATTCGCGGATGGTCCCCTTCCACCCCGCTCCCGCATGCGCCATCCGATGTTTTGGGAGTCATGAACCTGCGCGGCTCGGTCATTCCAATCATCGACCTCGCTCGCAAGCTCGGCATGGCGGCAACCGCGCCCAATGAACGCAGCGCCATTGTGGTGGCGGAGGTTCACGGGATGGTGCTCGGTCTGTTGGTCGACCAAGTGTCGGACATTCTCACCGTCCGCGGCGACGAGATCCAGCCCGTACCGGAAATAGCCACCTCCTTTGATCGCGGCTTTTCCGATGGCATCATCACCCATGAGGACAGCATGATTTGCTTCCTCAATCTGGCGCGAATGTTCCCGCCGGGCGACATCAACGGTCTTGCCGCGTAACGTTCCACGGCAAGATTCGACCCCTTAAGTATTGACGACCATATGAGCGCACAGCGTTGCCGCCGAACAATGCTGTGCGCCTCATTTTGCGCGACAAACGCTGCGGATGCTTTTCTGGTCCGTGTGTGTCCGACGCAGTTGCGACCCCGGTAATAAATGGTCGATGGTTGCCAACCGTCGCTTCGCCTCAAGGTCTCGTAGGGTCACTCCCGCGCGGTAAATGACCAGTGCGTCTGTAAGATCCGCCAAGTCCCTTCTGTGCGCCAATACACTTCGGTGCAGTTCCACCGCATCTGTGCGCCCTCGCTGCTGCTGTAGGAGTTAAAACGAAACGTGAGGATAGCGCCATCCCCGACTTTCTGCACGCAAGGTTCGATCATTTCGTATTTGGGCGCGAAGATTTTGCCGCGAATGCTCTCGTAATAGGCGGTGAGCTTGTCGAGGCCATCGAGGCGTTCGCTCAGAAAGGGATCGAAATAGGTGACATCGGGCGCCGATAATTCCAAAAAGCCGGATGGGTCCCCGGTGCACCAACGCTGAAGTGCGGCCTGTTCGAGACGAACGATGGGATGGGTTTCCATTATTTGAGACTTTCTGTGCTGGTTTCGTTGAACCGGTGATTGACGCTTTCAGGCAAAAAACGCAAGTACGCACAACTGAAGCCTATACTGTCATATTTGTAAGTAAGGAGCGGACAGACAACATGACGCGCAAGCAAAGGCACGCCTTTTATGGAAACTGTCCGGTCGAGGCGGCGCTCGACATTATTGGCGGGAAATGGAAGGCGATCCTGATCTTCCACATTCTCGACGGAACGAAGCGTTTCGGAGAATTTGGACGGTTGCTGCTGGGACTGACGCAGAGAATGCTGACGACGCAATTGCGCGAGTTGGAAGCGGATGGGGTCATCCTGCGTACCGTCTGTCCGCAGGTGCCCCCAAAGGTGGAATACTCCATCACGCCGTTCGGGCGGACGCTTGAACCATTGCTGCGAGAGCTGGCGGTTTGGTCGGATGTGCACGTCAAGCCGCGGCTGAAGCAACCAGAGGCGCCCTGAAAACTTGTTCTCTTGCCTTCCCAAATCGAGATACAAAATGGGCCGGCATAACCGGCCCATCGATGATCAATCCTGCTCGACCGGCGCTAGCGCCGGCACCGCAGCCGGTGAATTCTGCCGTCCAAGCCGATCGGCGACGAGCATCGACAGCATCATTTCAACAAGACCGTTGGTGGCACCCTTATCGCCGCCGGCGCCGCCGACCTGGATCTGCGGCACGAGCGGCAACCTGCCGTTCTCGATCGCTTCGGCGAAGCGCATGAGGACCTGCGAGTTGAGCTGATAGTCCGGCCCACCGAAGGCCGCAACCTTCTTCTCGGTGGCCTCGGCTTCCGCCAGACCGACGGCGCGTACTTTCTCGGCATCGGCAAAACCAGTTGCCTTGATACGTTCGGCATCGGCAAGCGCGATGGCCTTGATCCGGTCGGCCTCGCCGAGACCTGCCAAGCGCACCTTCTCGGCCTCTGCCTTGGCGGTGACTTGAATGGTTTCTGCCTGCTGGCGGGTGCGGGCGAGTTGGGCCTTACCCTCGTTCTCGCTGATCTCGATGGTGAGCGCGGATGTGGTGATCTTGGCCTGCTGTTCGGCGAGCGCTTCCTTCTCGCGCAATGTGCGCTCCTGGATCGCTGCCGCTTCCTGCAATTTATAGGTCTCGACCTTTTCAACGGCAATCTGGCGCTCGCGTAGCTGGATCAGGATCTGCTCTATGCTGTTCTGGCCGTTGCTGGCGCGCGGCGTGCCGATCAGCACTTCCTGCAGTTCGAGGCTGTAGGAGGCAAATTTCTCGCGCATTTCCTCGCCGGACTTGCGCTGGATGTCGCTACGCTCCTGTAGGAGCTGGATTAGCGTCTTGGTCTGGGCAATATTCTTGAAATAGGCGGAAACCATCGGATCGAGCGTCTGTTCGACCAGCCGCTTGATATCCCCAAAACGCTGTACGACGAGCGGCGCCTTCATATAGTCGATATGCACGACGACCGAGAGCGGCAGCATCGGCTCGAAGGCGTCCTTGGTGATCAGCGACACTTCCGAAAGGTTCTCGTCCAGCTTATGTTCGCCGAACTGTTCCTTGGTCCATTTGAGCACGAAATTGGTGGTCGGCACGATGACGATATTGCCGGCATAGGTGTTGAAGGCATATTTGCCCGGCAGAAGCGGCGTCGACCAGACACCGCGTGCGCCCGTCTCAACCAGCTCGCCATGGCGATAGGACTGGCCGGAAATGTCAGCACCTCGCCGGCCGGTATAGGAGACGACGACACCCACTGTGCCAACGTCGATGATCGTCTTTTCGACCAGTTCGACGGTCGCAAAAATGCGATTGAGGAAATAGCTGCCGTCGGCAAGCACCTGCAACTGCCGGCCGCGATAACCGCCGGCGTTGAGAAACTTCTCCGGATCCTGAAAATTGTTATGGAAATTCGGGTCTTTCGGGTCGTTGGCAACGGTCGGCGCGATGATCTCGCCATCCGGCAGCGCCGGACCGTCGTGGACGGTGACGACGCCGATCAAGTCCTCGGCGTCATGGATGACGACGGGCTCGAAGCCATTCCGCTCCGTGATCAGCCTGGACATATCCGCAAATAGTTGCTGTTCCGACGAGCTCAGGTTGACGGCATGGGTCGATTGTGCAGTCAACACGATGAACTGTGCCAGATTGATGGCATAGGTGCCTTCGCGCAGGATCTTGCGTTGCGGACCCTTTTGGCCGCCCTTTAGGAGAAAGCCGCGCACGTCCTGGAAGTCATCGGCTTCGATATTCGAGGCAAGCGTCTGGGTCGGCGGCAACGGCTTGCCGTCACGGGCGAAGACATAGCCGATCTGGCCCTGTGGAATGGTCACCAGATTGGCGCGATGCATCGAATACTGGAACGGCATGAAGAAATGCAGGCCGCCGCGCACGACTTCCGGCTGGAAGCCGGCCTCGCGGTTGAGCGCGATGAAGCCATTCTTGACGGAGCCGCGAAAGCTCCATAGCTTTTCGAGGATGCCGAGCCTGTCGTTGGGGATATAGCGGATCACGCCGCTCCACCGGAACAGGATTGCCAGCACGATGACCGGAACGGCGATTTCGATCGCCATCCATTCCATCGGGCTGAGATATTGCAGGGTTTCCATCTTTTCTCTCCTGTGGGCGCACGGGTTCGTCCATCCGACGAGCGCCCGGTTGGTGTTGGTTGTAAGACGGGGAGATTGTGCGCGCCTTTACGCTCGACGCACTGGAGCGCGTGTCGAACGCTTGGGCTGCTCATTGTCTGGGAAAATGACCGCGCGTCCCCAGTCCCCACAGAGGGATGGCGTGGTCGTGAGCGGTCTCACATCGGGGTTGCCTTGATAGACATAACGATAGAGGACGTAAGAATTGCGCCTATAGGTTTAAAGATGCTCGATGCGGAAATCGGATAAGTACTTCCAACAATTTTGCTATTTCGAGCATTCAATTCTACTGAATTAGGTCTTTCTCGCCAGATTGTTGCGGGAGGTATCGCTTGGCTTTCAATTGTAGGAATGCGGCCGTTTCCGACGAAGCGACCCAACATCGTCGCCGAAAGAGGTTCATAGCCGGCAATGCGCTTGGCCAAGCGACCACCGATACACTTCTCGACGTTTTCGATGGGCTATTGGAAGGCGCGCCGGCAAAATGGAGCGTGGTATTCGATTGCGTCCTTTGCGACACCAGCCGATCGTCTCGTAAGGAACGACAAACGCCGCGCCCGAGCCTCAAGTCTTCGACTTCGCGCGCAGGCTGACATTGAAGCGGAAATAGAGCCAGATCGCACGCGCGACAATCTCGATTGGCGTAAGAGACAACCAGGGGCGCCTTGATGAAACAACCATTGTCGCCGTAGCCGGGAAAGCAGCTCGTCGCGATGTGGAAATATGTGACGGCTGGCGTTGTAATCGAGGTTTCCATCATGAGGGCTGTTTAACGGGACCCCACGCCGACATCTCATCCCTCGAGGCCTCATCAGCCTCGGCGGATCCAGAAGGCCAACTGAGCTCCTAGCTGGCTTTGACGCCGCATCAAAGACGCGTCTCGCCTTTGGGCCCATGCCGCCCTGCCGCTGCGGTGGGGGCGCCAGTCTCAGGCGGCCGGCAGCGCGCTGATCGGGATGTCGTCGCTCTCGTCGCCGTGCTCGAAGGCCATTTGGTCGGCGAGCTGGCGGAGTTGGTTGAAGTCGGCCGGGCCGTCGAAGGAGATGCCGCCGAGGCGGATGGCAACGGAAAGCGCCGCGCCGTCGGCGCTGAACGTGGCCGCGGAGACGCCCGTGCGGATGCGGGTGCCGATGTCGCGGGCGTTCTCGAGAGTGGCGCCAGGCAGGAAGATGCCGAGTTCGTTGGTCGCAAGCCGGGCCACGAGATCGCCACGGCGAACCGAGGACTGGACGATCAAGGCAAGCGACTGCATCACGGTATCGGCCCATTGCGGCCCGTAGCGCCGGCCGATCTCGTCGAGCGTATCGACGATGACGGCGATGACGATGCCGCCGGCATCGGTGGCCACATGCTTGCGCCGGTCGATAAAGTGCTCGACAGCCGCGGCAAAGGCGGTGCCGTTCAGCGTCTTCGTCACGCTGTCGTAGCGCGCCGCCTGGGTGACGTTTTCCTGCATCTTGCGGACGACGTCGTTCTTGAGCTGCAAGGCAAAAAGCAGCGGGAAGGCCACAAATGCCGAAATAAGTGCTGCACCGACAAATCCGACCAAAGTTGGTCGATCCGGCATCAATAGGTTTAATATGAGCAAAAGACCAACGGAACCGACCACGGCGCATAGCATGCCGAGCGTGGCCCTCCGCAGGGCTTTGAAAATGATGGCGGAGGGATGTCGCTGTCGTAGAACCATATCGGAATCATACCCGTTCTGTAATGCAGCATCAGCTAAACAGGGGCCTGAAAAAACCGAATTAAGAAATTCCGTAAAATTTGTTGTTTTGCACAGTTGTTTTCACGATCAGTCGACATACAGGACTGCCATCAGTGCAATTCTACCACAACGATCCAGCAGGCCGCAAAATTGGGCTCGTGGCTCATCTTCATTGGGTGTCGTCGCGGAGGCCGCACGTGCCTCTCCACTCATCCAAACTTTTGCATCAGGTACATCGCAATGAAGGCATTGAACGGAATAAGCGGTCCGAATCTAAAGTGTCCCGTTGGGGCGCAGCTTTCCTGATAGCCGCCGCCTGCCCGGCTCGTTTCGCTAGACCACGCCTGCCGAGTTCATGCTCGGGCCGCTGCTCTGCCCATATTTGTGAAAGACGCCATTTGAAGCCGCCCGCGCGTTCGCGTCCGATACCTGTGTAGACCTTGCGATCGTTGGCACTCCAACCGAATTCCTCGTCATATGCGAGGATCAACTCGCGATCCCGCTGGTGGACCGGTACATGGGGAGATGGTGAGGTGCGTTCGCAGTACTGCGTGATGTTGCACTTTCGTTAATTTTAGGCTCCAAAAGCTCACGCGTGTGCAGGGGGAGGCGGCCAATCTGCAAAAGGAAATTGTTCCAGCCCTCCAAATCGACATATACGCCAGACATATTGTGGAATTTTCTCGCATCGGCCGTTAGCGCCGCAAAATCGATAGGAGCCGAAGGCGCCGACCGCCATGAAGGCAGCGCTGCCCGACGAGACCTGTCCGGCATAACCGGTCAGGATATTCAACCCGACGCCGGCAAGGCTGAGCGCCAGGAACGGCAGTAGAATCGCTTCAAAGAGATAGCTGGAACCGCCGACGGGACGACGAAATAGACCACGGCAAGGAGGGCTGCTGGTGCAAGCCAGCGCGGAAATGTGTGGTAGCGGCCAAGATCGCCTGTGATGGAAGCCATGGTTCAGATCCTTTCGGCTGAAACGTGCGGCGATGCCGAGGCGTGCGAGCTTCTCGGTTGGAACATTGCCATAGCGCTTTCCACCGATCTGGATATGACCGCGATCCCGCCGATAGACGCCGCTGATGACGTTGACGCGCGAGCTTTTTCCGGCGCCATTCGGCCCGATGATGGCGCGGATCTCGCCGCGCCTTACACTGAGATCGATGTTAGCGAGAGCCGCCACACCGCCGAAGGAAAGGCTGACGTCGTCCAGCGCAAGCAGACCATCTGCGGACACAGTGTCTGCCACCGGACCGGCTTGAGCAGTCCCGAGGTGACGGCCCTGGAGTTCCGGCAGAGGAGGGGATGCGTCGTACCCTCCGAGCGCATAGGTCATTGCGTGTATGTCCTTCCCTCTCACGGTCCCTCACAGCATTCGTTGGCTGATGAGGCACAGCTTCCCGTCGGAGCCATCAAGGTTCCGCTATGCTCTTGCCGATTGCGGACCGGCGTTGCGGCCCGTCCGCCTCGGATGTTTATTCTGCCGCGACCGGTTGAGCGACCTGCGTCGCTTCCAGCTCTCGGACCAGCGGAATGACGTGTAGAATGCGATCGTGTTTCTGGAACAAGTCTGGAATCGCGACCTATCGAACTACGATCCGGACGGGCCGTTGCCGGAGATCGGACCCGATGTTTCCGATTCGCGGCTCGCCCAGGGGCGGGCGAGCAATCAGGATATCAAGAGCCGGTTGGAGACAGCGCGCCTTTGGCGTGAAATTGCCGACCACGACCGTCTCAGCATTCGCCAATTGGCCATTCGTGTCACCGCGCGCCAGCATTTTGTCGGAACACCGGATGACATTGCTGACGAGATCAATCGTCATGTGCAGACAGACGCGGCCGATGGATTCGTCTTTGCGCCTCATTTGACCCTCGGCGGCTTTGACGAATTCGTGGAAGAAGTCGTGCCTCTTTTGCGGGAGCGAGGCGTCTATCGAGCAGAGTATCGGGAAAAGACACTGCGCTCCACCCTCGGCTTGCCCGATCAACTCTCTGATACCGCTTCGCCAAACGTGGCGGCAGCGATGTTAACGAGGGGTCCTTGCTGATTCCTGACCTCCCACATCATAAGAGCGATCTGGGAGGAATAATGCCTCGAACACGGGCCGGATTGGCTGTTGTCTCCCGTTCGAATCTGTTCAAAGGCGGCAGATACCTGTGTGAATCGGCGCCGCCGAATGATCCCGCCGATCTTGGAAATATCAACGGCTTGTGATGCTGACTTGCCCCTAATCCCTGCATCGGCGGCTGGGCGTATCAAACAGGGAAGGCTCCATCTCGCCGCGTGGCCTCCAGTTTCTTCCCAATCCCGTTTTAGTCTCTGCAGAGAATGTCGCCCCGACCGCAAGTCTCGGCAGGTTGCGTTTTCCTGGCTTGAGATCGGGCATGAGATGCCGTCGCAACGCCTTGTCCCAAGATATTAAGCTGCCTTCCCATTCAGTGTCGTCTTCTTCTAAGTATGAAACTGACCTATCCAGTCTGCCGGTCCATCGCCGTGGATAGCTCAATGCAATCAATTGGGCGCTATTATATCGGTTCGTTGCCCACGGCGCGCAGGCAATCTCCGAAACGATGTCAGCATCGAGAGAGATGCTCATTCCCTGGTTCTTATAGGGATAGAAGTCTTCTATATTGTTTTGCGTATTGCTAAGGACGATATAGCGGACGGGTTTTTCGAGCATTTTCAGGAAATTGTTGCGAAGACGCTCATATTTTGTCGCAATTCTTTCCACGTCGTCTTGGTTCACTTCATCGCTTAATTTCTCGTGCCAAAACCAAACTTTGAAATCCTCCAAGCGCAGGGCTTCTCGAGCGTGAGTGGGTACATACAGGGATTTGGGGGTGATCGGCGCGGTTACCAGGCGTTCCGCGACTTTGGCGATATCTGATGCGCTGACAAATACCCAATTGAAGAATCCCGACCGTTCGCGCAGCTGATCATCCAAGAGCGAGGAAAGGAACCCCGCATGCCGCTGTAGCTGTTGTGCGGTTTGGCAAGATACGCCGATGCTAATGAAAGCCTGATTTTCGCTGACGATAGACATGCCGCCTTGAACCTTTGGTCGAAGCCAATACGATGTAACCGCCATCCTTGGGATGGTTATTCTATACGAAGGCTGGCGTCCTTTTATTGCGCTGGATCAACCGCGTGAATAGTAGTGCTCGAAAGATATCGCAGTCCATGTGTCAAGATCGTCGTTGGCCGAGCTGGCAACGGCGGTTTTGCTTTCTCCCGAAAAGCGCAGAGCACGTCGTTTCGTTCAGCTTTGCTCCGCTTACGGCTCTCATGACTGATGACGATCTGCTCGTCGGAATGGCATGGTTGCTGGAAGCAGGTGGCAATGATCGCTTGCGGTCGACCGGGGCGAGTTGCCGAGGCAGAAAGGCCGGCTTCCTTTTAGACACGAAGCGCGGCTGTCCGGCGCTGGAATGGGAGGCGTCCTCTAAAGGACACTCGGTTGAAGGAGCCGCGTGTTCCTTTTCAGTTCCTCTTAACGCCCGGACCGGTGCTTCCGAATGGCCGCCACACGCGAACGGCGGAGTGGGTCCTAAGCCTAAATCTGATATATAATTACATATAATTCATCGTACTGATGCGGTTTTGTATATCACCATTGCATCGCTCTATAGCGTTATCTATATATTATCCTGTATGGTTCGCATCGCGAGATACAGGATAATGATATGGCATATAAAACGGAGCATATAACGCAGCAGCTACGCGCAGCGCGCGAAGCGCAGAAAATGAGCCAGCGCGAGCTGAGCGCACGATCGGGCCTAACACAAAGTCATATTTCTCAGATAGAACGGGGCACCATGGAGCCCGGGCTTGGCAGCCTAGTGGATGTTGCGCGCTCGCTCGACCTCGAGATCGTCCTTGCCCCGAAAAAACTGATGCCGGCGATCCGCAACATCCTCGATAGCGCACCGGCATCAAGTGGTGTCCTGACATCCGACCAGCGCAAACTGGCGGGGCGCCTCGAGCGGTGGTTTGCGCAGCACAGGGGCGCGTTCGGTAGCGCTTCCGAGGCAGATACATTCAAAGATAGCCTCGCGCTCTTAAGGCATCTTCCTCTGTCGGCCGAGGAGATGGACACATTCAAAGAGGCGACTGCACGCCTCGACCGATGGCAGGCCGATCCTCCGTCCCGTCAGGAACTGAGCAGGATCGCACATGCCGTAAGAGACCTACGCAACACTGCGTTGCACCGCGACCGTGACGACGCGGTCCCTCGCTCGGCCTATGCGCTGGATGAGGAAGACGATAATGCCTAAGGTCTCGGTCCTCGATGTCAGACTGTATGGGCAACCGGTAGCGACCCTTACAAACCTGCAGGACGGGCGCACCATATTCGCGTTCAACGATGCTTATATCGAAGACGAAAAGCGGCCGACGCTTAGCCTGTCTCTGAAAGACCCGTTCGGGGCGCTCATTACGAAGTTCAGGCCGTACAACATGGTGGTCCCGCCCTTCTTCTCGAACCTACTGCCGGAAGGGCCGCTGCGCAAATACCTCGCTGGTCGTGCGGGTGTGAAGCCGTCGCGGGAATTCTTCCTGCTCTGGATGCTCGGCCGCGACCTGCCTGGGGCTGTGACGGTGCATCCCTCCGAAGGGGATGACGCGCCTCCGGATGACGAGCGGGCTATCGTTGAAGCTCGGTCGAACGCGCTACGCTTTTCGTTGGCGGGTGTGCAGCTGAAGTTCTCGGCCTTTAAGAACGAGAATAAAGGCGGCGGCTTGACCATCCCGGCCGAGGGCACGGGTGGCTCGTGGATCGTAAAGCTGCCCTCTCAGCAATATAGCGGCGTGCCCGAAAACGAGTTCGCGATGATGACCATCGCCCGCATGATGGGCATGGACGTGCCCGAGATCCAGCTGGTTGATCTCGATGCCGTGACCGGCCTGCCGCAGGGGCTGGGCGAGCTGCACGGGCAGGCGCTGGCGATCGAGCGTTTTGACCGCACGCCGGCGGGACCGGTGCATATCGAGGATTTTGCGCAAGTCTTCGGCGTCTTTCCCGACCATAAATACGATAAGGGCAATTACCGGATGATCGGCCGCGTGCTGGGGATCGAAACCAGCACGGCCGACGTGGCGGAATTCATCCGGCGTCTAGTCTTCAGCACGCTAATCGGCAACGGTGATATGCACCTGAAGAACTGGTCGCTTATCTATCCTGATCGCCGCACCCCTGCGCTCTCGCCAGCGTATGACCTGTTGTCGACTATCCCATACATCGAGGGGGAAGATACGGCGGCGCTCAATTTCTCCCGCACAAAAAAGATGGCGGCGCTGTCGAAGGACGAGCTGGCGCATCTGGCTGCGAAAGCGGAGCTTTCTGAGAAGCTGGTGATCGACACCGCGCGCGAGACGGTTGAACGTTTTAGGGCGGTATGGGACGCGGAAAAGAAGAACCTGCCGATGGTAGACAAGGTCGCCGACACGATCGATACGCACGCGCCGACGGTCGAGCTGTATCGCGAGTTCGCGAAGTAGTGCCTTGCGGCTCGGCATTCAACTTATCGAGCCTTGCTGCATATTCCAGGCGTTAGGGGCCGCCTGGTTGGCGATGGGCAAAGTGATCGCAACGCTGCTAAGCGTGCGCTCTATGAGCGCAGACCGCGCTGCGCTCGCTAAAGGCATAAATAGTAGCGGCACGCTGACGCCAGCGCGCATTATAAACCGCTATTTCGACAGAACTGCCGTGGCTGCCAGAATTACTTTTGCGACTTCCGCAGGCTGCGATAGTTGCGGCGTATGTCGGCGAATGACGCCGAAGCTGCGAAGCTTTCTGGATTTTGCCGTTCGGAAGTTCGGTATGCACTAGTCACGTGGAACGAAAGCAAGCTTCATTTTGTTTGGCTTCTGTGACAAGAGCAGGAGTTTGATCGATGGCTGGCAGGCAGGCGGACCTCGTCATTCTGGACGGAAAGAAATTTCCGCTGTTCGCCGCGCTCGACATTGCCACGGGGGCGGTGATCGGTCATGGCTACAAGCGTCACCGGGCCACGGAATTCCTCGACCTCCTGAAGCGGATCGACGCAGAAATGCCCAATGGGCCGGACGTGCGTCTGGTGATGGACAATTATGCGACCCACAAGACGCCGAGGATCAAGGCCTGGCTCGCGCGCCGCCCACACTGGCATGTTCACTTCACGCCAACCTCGGCATCCTGGATCAATCAGGTCGAGCGGGGTTCGCAGAGCTGACGCGAAAGCAGTTGCAGCGCGGCGTACACCGTTCCACCGCAGAACTGGAAGCCGACATCGACGCCTTCATCGAAACCCACAACGAAAATCCAACACCATAGGGCGCCAACTCATTCAAGTCTTTGGTGCCCCTACGCCCCGTTGAAGGCTAACCTTCTCAACGCGAGCTAACATCCATCTGCCATGAGAATGTGTCCCGTGACAAACGATGCACTTGATCCTGCGAGATAGATGATCGCGTTGGCGATTTCGCTGGGTTCAGTCCAGCGTCCAAGGGGGAACGTGCGCGTTCTTGATGGCAGCCTCGCTGGCTTTCGGGTCCTCCAATCCTTCGAGGTAGCGCGTCAGAAACGGCGTGTTGATGGAGCCGGTGCGCGGCGTTGGCGGATGCCTCTGGGCGCGTAGTCGATTGCCATCCGACGAACGAGCTGCAACAGGGCGCCCTTGGGTCTGTACGCGCCTAGCCATCGAGATGAAGGAGCACGAACGCGCGATCGTCTCCACCATGTCCCCATCTCCTCCTTCGATCACCTCGATCTCAGACGGGTGATGGAGATCGAACCGCGCTTGCAGACCGAAGCGATCCTTCACCACCGTCCCGTCGATATTGTTGCGTCGATGCGCGCCGGCGGGATCGATTCCGTCTCACTGGAACTGGAACCGCTTCCATCGCGCCGATGCCGAAGCCTTGTAGAAAGCGGAAATTGCCGCGCGGTTGAGCTTTACTCCTGCCGGAAAAGCTCGCCTTGTTCTGGCAGGGCGGCAGGGACAGGTTTCCGATGATCCGGCAATGCCTCAGCTACGGGCTCATCGACGCCATCATCGGTGACGATGTGGATTTCCTGCGGACGCTTAGTGAAAGCGCCGCGTAGGCGAGAGGAAGCGCAGTTTCAAACCTGCCGAACGATGGCGCCGATCATGTTGACGAGAAGGCGCGCGGCGGTCAGGGCTGACAGGCCGTCGATGTCGGCGGGAGGAAAGAATTCGACCAGATCGAATCCCGCAAGCCTAGTGCGCTTGCCGAGGCCTGCAATAAGGTCGATCACCTGCGTGTAGGTGAGGCCACCGGGCGTACGCGCCGCGACACCCGGCATGATGCCAGGATCAAGAGCGTCACAGTCGAGGGTAATGACCACCTGCGCTCCTTCCGGGATGTGCTGGAGAGCAGTTCGGATACCCCGGGCGTGAACTTCGCGGGCGGTCACGAAGCGGCTGCCATACTGACGCGCCGCTTCTATGTCGACAAGCCGCGCACTGCCGACGCTGCGGAGGCCGACCTGCACGATGCCAGCGACATGCGGCATCTCACTCGCCCGGCGCATGGGGCTCGAATAGCCGTAGCGTTCGCCATGCAACTCGTTGCGCCAGTCGATATGGGCGTCGATCTGCAGGACCCAGATAGGCCCATGTTCCGCAAAGCCGGCAAGGAAGGGGATGGTCACGGAACAGTCGCCGCCGAGCAAGATGGGTGCGGCTGACGACACCAAGGCCTCGCACGTCTTCGCTTCTATTCGAGCTCGGTTACCAGCATTGTCATGCAAGGTGGTTGGAATATCGCCGGCGTCGATACAGCTAATAGGCTTGCCGTCGAACAGCGGTCCGCCAAGATCGAAATCCCAGTGCTCCACAAGTGCGGCATCGGCCTGGCTCGCGGAGCGGATGGTATCAGCGGCCAAGACATAGCCGCTACTATCTTTGCCGGGATACGTGCTGCCATGACCGGCCCCGAAGATCACTGCTCTGGGCATGCGGCCATCAGGGAGGCGATCCGGAAAGCCGAGAAAGGGAGCTGAAGAGGTCATTTCTTGATGGTCCTGGCAATATCTAGCAAAAATTTCCGTGTTGAAGATGCTGGATTTCTATCGTCGAGTCGAACGATTCAAAAAACACTCCGTGCTGCGCGCACGGTCTTCACGAAGATGCCGGGAGAGTGGGCCGCTTGTGCTCCCCTGGTACCGTCGGTACGTTGTCATCCCAAGATGAGGACGAGGACGCTGAAGTCATGCACATTCGAAGGGCTGTACCAGCCGACGCAGAAGAACTGTGTAGCCTGCTGAATGAGATTATCCGCACCGGCGGAACAACTGCGCTTGAGACGCCACTTTTGGCTGCCGAGTTCACAAATTGGTTCATTGATGGCGAGTTTACTCTGGTCTGTCATGTCGCTGAGCACGACGGGTTGCTTGCTGGCTTCCAATCTTTGAGCCTGTACGGCGATCCGCCGAAGGGTTTTGCGGATATAGCGACATTCGCCCGAACCAATCCAAAGATACCTGGCGTGGGTAGCGCCCTTTTTCCTGCGACACGGGCAGCGGGTGAAGAGCTCGGGTTCGAATTTATCAATGCGACCATACGTGCCGATAATGTCAGCGGTCTTGCCTATTACACCAGGATGGGTTTTGAAGACTATGACAGGCTCGTCCAGGTTCCCCTTCTGGATGGAACGCCGGTCGACCGGATCAAGAAGCGTTTCAAATTAGGGACAAGTCGCCACACCTCCAGCGAATGAAGCGAGAAGGTGATCTCCAAGCGGAAGACGGACATAAATGGGCCGGTTTTGCGATGGAGGATTCCACATGGCGACGTTATAAGCTCGCCCTACATTAGGGAAAAAGAGCCTTTAGCGGGAACCGATGCCAAGCCCTCCCAATTCCTCAGCCGAAAATCCCAGCGACCCGAGCATGGGTGCCAGTCGCCCGCCGGAATCGGAGCTCGCTGCCGACAAAGGTGAGGCACCTGCACCCTCGTCTGACTCAACGTCCAGTTCATCGGACGATTCTCGGCGACAGGCTGACGGAGCCTTTGGCCAAAGCAGACAGGCGACGCAAAATCTACTGCGGGCACTCGGTCATGATTTGCGAGCAAGTGCGATCTTCGCAAGGGCCAGGACCAAAGCGGCCGGTTCGTACTTGAGGACGAAGCTTAAGACGCCAAGCGGGCCGGAAGGCCCGTCAACGGTCCGCAGTTTTGGCAGATGGTTCGCAACTGCCCTGTCTAAAGCGGGGAGCGATATTCGTGGCCTGCGCATAAGGCAGTTCGAAAATCGACCGTATGCTTCGCCAAATACGGGCCGGTGGAAAATCGTCGCGGGATTGGCCCTTTTTGCCTGCCTCTTCCTTGCAAGCGTACTGGTGTGGGCACTGAAAGACGTGCCTTGGGCCGAGATCCGGGATGGAACGTTAAAGCCCATCGTGGTGTTGGAAACCGCTGACGGCGCGCCGTTGGTAAGGCAGGGGCCTTATCAAGGGCCCTACGTGCAATATAACCAGTTTCCAACACAGCTAATCGACGCTGTCCTTTCGATTGAGGACCGCCGGTTCATGGAGCATTTCGGCGTCGACCCCAGAGGAATCGGAAGAGCACTGCTGCGGAATTTTGAAGCTGGCTCGGTGGTAGAAGGCGGCAGCACGATTACCCAGCAGCTCATCAAGCTGGAATATCTCGATAGCGATCGGACAATAAAGAGAAAACTACAGGAAGTTGTCATAGCCATTTGGCTGGAGTGGAAGCTCGGCAAGCAGGAAATCCTGACGCGCTATCTCAACAGCGTCTATCTCGGCGCTGGCGCTACCGGCATGCCTGCCGCGGCGCGGATCTATTTCAACAAAGATATAGACGCTCTCAACCTGCCGGAGTCAGCGATGCTCGCGGGATTGCTGCGAGCGCCGAGCCAATGGAATCCGATCGATAATTTCGAAGGCGCCCGGCAACGTACCGCTGTTGTTCTGGACGCCATGGTGGCGAATGGCAAGATCACCAAAGCGGAGGCGGAGGAAGCCAAGGCGAGCTTCGCCAAGCTGCATCCAACGACGCCGACACCGCGCTCCGGAAGCTGGTTTGCCGACTGGATTTCGCCGCGGGCCAGCGAAATTGCTGGCTCTTCGCCGGGTTCAACCACGGTGCGCACGACGCTGGTGCCGCAATTTCAACAGATTGCCGAAAGGGTCGTGAGAAGGGCGCTGGATGGCGAAGGAAAGACAGTCGGGGCTTCGCAGGCCGCATTGGTTGCGATGACGCCGGATGGCGCGGTCGTTGCCATGGTCGGCGGGCGCGACTACAAGGCAAGCCAGTTCAACCGGGCCGTCACCGCGATGCGGCAGCCGGGCTCGGCCTTCAAACTGTTCGTTTACTACGCAGCGCTGAAGGCTGGGTTCTCGCTGTCCGACCGGATTCTGGACGCGCCGATTGACATCGACGGCTGGTCGCCGGAAAACTCTGGCGGCGGTTATCACGGCTGGGTGACACTTGCCGAGGCCTTTGCCCGGTCACTCAATGCCGCGTCGGTGGCGCTTGCCGAAGAGGTCGGGCTCGACAAAGTGATCGCTGCTGCACGCGAACTCGGCATCAATACGCCGCTTGCCAACACGCCATCTCTGACGCTTGGCACGTCCGAAGTAAACTTGCTCGAGCTCACCAGCGCCTATGCGTCCGTCCAACTTGGCAGGGCGCCCGTCGAGCCGTGGGGCATCGTCGAGTTTCAAGCAGCAGGGCAGGCAAAGGCGTTTCGGGTTGGCTCACAAGTAAAGCCGAGTGTGGATCTTTCCCCCTACCAGTCCGATCTTCTCGGCCTGCTGCAGTTGGTGGTCGAGCGCGGCACCGGGCGCGGAGCCGACCCCGGCACCTTTGCGGCCGGCAAGACCGGCACCAGCCAGAACAATCGCGATGCTTGGTTCGTTGGCTTCACACAACCGCTCGTCGCCGGCGTGTGGGTGGGCAATGACGACGGCACGCCAATGAACGGGGTCACAGGCGGCGCCTTGCCAGCGCATATTTGGCGCGACTTCATGCGGGAGGCGATGGCGGTGCCTGGGCCGCGCGGAGCGCAATCGACAGAAGCGGTGATCGACAGTCCCGGGGCAACACAGTCCTGCAACATCACCGAATGCTCCCGCAGTTACCGCTCCTTCCGGCCCGCGGACTGCACCTACCAGCCCTATGGCGGCGGACGGCGACTTTGTGAAAAGTGATTTTCGCTTTGAATGCCGATTTTGTGACTTGACCGCTAACCGCGCAGGTCGCATTTCTCGTGCCGGAGGCGCAAGTATGCCGGCAGTCGATAACATCACACTCTTTGAGCGGTTGAGTGCCGCGCAGCGTCTCGTCTGGGTCGACTCTTTGGCCGCGGCCGTTGCCGATATCATCGATGATATGGGCGAGGAGTACGATGACGATATCGTACGCACGCTGCTCGACATCAAACGGATGCTGCAGGTCATGCGCGAAGATCTTGCCATGATCGACGACCCCCGCAATCGTGCCATCATCGGCTATGTGCAGGATATAATTCGCGCCATGCGGACTTGCGTCGGGCGAGAGATCGTCGGGCCGGCATTTCACTGAGCGACCGAGAGCGGTATCGCAAAAATCGAGATACTTGTCGTCTGCGTCAATCCGGTTGACCTCAGCGAGTGGAGAGCGCTGGCGGTGGTGGTGGGGTAGTCGAGCCGGCGGCGAGGGAGCGTTGGACCATCACGGTATCGGCCCAACGGCCGTAGCGATAGGCAATCCCTGGCAACAGGCCGACGCGGACGAAGCCGAAGCGTTCGTGCAGGGCGAGCGATGCAGCGTTATCGGCGTCGATATAGCCGATCATCTGTCGGAAGCCGGCCGCCGCGCAGGTGTCGATCAACCCGCGCATGAGCAGGCTTCCGATGCCCTGGCCGATATGATCGTGATGCACATAGATCGAGTGCTTGACGGTATAGCGGTAGGCCGGGCGTTTGCGGAACAACACCACATAGGCATAGCCCACGACCTTTTCACCTTCGACCGCAACGACATGCGGGAAGCGGCGGTCCTTTAAATTCTTGCGCCGTTCCCGTAGATCGTCCGGTTGCGGCGTGTCGCTATCATCAACCCCAGCCTCGATGCCGCGCCGAATATGGCGGCGGTAGATCGCCAACATGGCATCGACATCGGTCTCCCGGGATGGGCGGATGACGATTATATTCTCCTGCTTCATGACTGAACCTGAACTTCCCAGCCTATTCCGCGACCACGTAGGTATAGAGCCGGATGCGGCCGGATGAATCGATTTCGCGATAGAGGCCCTGAATCTCGACCTCAAAGCCGGGGAAGGTGTTGAAGCAGGTTTCGAACATCTTGAGATAGTCGATCATGGGCTTAGCCTTTTCCGTCAAGCGCTCACCGGGCACGATGGTCGCAATACCCGGAGGATAGACCACGAAGGGCGTTGTTGCGATGCGGCCGGCAATGGCGTCGATCGGCAGATACTCCACATCGTTGCGCACCAGGCAGCGTGCGGCATCATGCGGCGACATGGCAAGCGGGGGCAGATGGTCGGCGGAAAACTGCTTTGTCTGAAGCGTGCTGACATCGGCTTGGCGGAAGAAATTATGCATGTCCGCGCAGAGATCGCGCAGCCGCACTCCCGCATAGCGGGCCGGCCGGCGACGGTAGAATTCCGGGATGACTTCCTCGAGCAGGGCGTTGTCGTCATGGAGTTTTTTGAAGGCGACGAGACCGCTGATCAAGGTGCCGGCTTTGCTGGCCTCCACGCCGGGGGTGAGGAGGAACAGCAGCGAATTGAGGTCGTTCTTTTCCGCAACGATGCGGTTTTCCCGCAGATATTGCGCGACTATGGGCGCCGGTATGCCGTGCTCGGTATATTTGCCGCTTTTCCGGTCGAAGCCGGGGGTGAGCAGGGTGAGCTTGTTCGGGTCGGTCATCGCGAAGCCCGACTCCATCCCTGAAAAGCCGTGCCATGCAGCGTCGGGGGTCAGGTGCCAGAAGGCGGGATTGGTGGCGAGCTGGTCGGTGGCGACGCTCTCCCACGCTACGTTATGCACCGCGCCGGGGCTGGACACATCCGGGATCGCTACCCGGTCCGGCACGAACGGCTCGAAGAACCAGCGGCGCTCCGGGCGATGCTCTTTTTCTTCGAATTCGCGGCGCACGGCGCGGATCTTCTTGCGCAGCTCGATGCCGAGGCGGATCGTGTCGTCCCAAAGCACTTCGCCCGAACGTCCCTTCATCATCTGCGCGCCGACGTCGAGCGAGGCAAACAGTGGATAGAAGGGCGAGGTCGAGGCGTGCTGCATGAAGCTTTCGTTGAAACGCCGGTGCTCCACGCGCCGTTTCTGGCCGGTGATATGCCGGTCCTTCATGTGGATCTGCGAGGCCTGCGAGAAGCTTGCCAGCTGCTTGTGCGTGGATTGCGTGGCGATGATACCCGGCGCGTCGGGGCCGAGGTTGGCAAGGCCCATGGCAAAGCGCCCGGCATAAAGCGGATGAAATTTCATAAAGCCGGCCCAAGCCTCATCGAAGAGGATGTAGTCGCAGAGATGCCCGATACGCTTTAGGATCATCTCGGCATTGTGAATGGTGCCGTCATAGGTGCATTGCTCCACCACCGCGACGCGGAACGGGCGCGGCTTCTTGTGGGCCTCGGGGTCTTTCACCAGCGGATGGGTGCGGATGCTCTCTCTGAGTGCCTCTTCGTCCATGGCCGCAAAATCCATTGGGCCGATCAGCCCGTACAGATTGCGTCTGGTCGGCAAATAAACCGGAATGCCGCCGGAGATCATCAGGGCGCCGTGGTGCGCTGCCTTGTGGTTGTTGCGGTCGAATAGCACGAGATCGCCGTCGGTGACGAGGGCGGAGAGCGCGACCTTGTTGGAGGTGGAGGTGCCGTTCAGGACGAAATAGGTCTTCTCGGCGCCAAAGATCTTGGCGGCTTCCTTCTGTGCGGCCAGTGCAGGTCCTTCGTGGGTCAGCAGGTCGCCGAGGTCGAGCACGGAATTGTCGAGATCGTCGCGAAACACCGCTTCGCCGAGATGCTCCATGAAGACCCGGCCGATCGGGCTGCGGCTGTAGAAAATACCACCATTGTGCCCGGGGCAGGTCCAGAGGTGGTTGCCTTCCTCGGCATAATCGACCAGCGCGCCGAAAAACGGCGTCTTCAGCGTCTCGGCATATTGCTTGAGCCGGCTGATAAGGCTCTTGGCGATGAAGGCCGGCGTTTCTTCGGAAAGGAAGACATAGCCATCGATGAAATCGAGGACTTCTACCGGCACATCCTCGAAGCGCTTGCGGCGGATCAGCAGAATGATCGGGAATTCGAGGCCGCGTCGTCGCATCAGGTTGATGAGGGAGGCCGTCTTGCCCTCGAGCCCCTTCTTACCCCAGTCGACCAGCATGCAGCCGATGGCGGCGTCCGTCTGGACGGCGATCTCCGCATCTTCGAGATTGCGCGCGCGCACCACCTCAAAGCCGGAGCGTTCGATCTCCTCGACGATCTGATTGTAGCGGGCGCCCTCCAGATCCTCGTTGTCGAAGGCTGGCGTCGCGAACAGAAAGTTGAAACGTCTGAAATAATCCATTGGGGTACCCGCTCTTGATCTGGGACGAGGTGTCGACGCATTTCATGACATGGATGTGACAGAATATCGAATGTCCGAAACACCCACAGAATGGCATTCTGCCATTTGTGTCGTCGGATCGTGCAGGTCCAGGTGCAGATCAACTCCAGGGATTGTTCACGGGATCGACGGGTGGTGCGCTGGCGCGCGTGGAAACAACGTCGATGCGAACCGGTCAGCCGCCATACCACATCCGCCGGAGGAGGCCATCGCCACGCGCGAACTGATGATAGAGAGCCGCTCCGATATGAATGGCGAGCAGCGCGAGAAGCAGCAGTGCGTCCAAGCCATGCGGTCCCCGCGGGGGATAGTTGGCAAAGTTCGGCAAAGCTTCGGCCTGTGCGCTAAAGATCACCGGTCCGGCGCCGCTCAGCACGATCATCCCGATGCCGCTGGCTATCACACCGACGACGATGACGTAAAAGGCAATGTGGACTGCGCGGGCGACCCGCTCCTGCCATAGCGGCGATCCGTCCATGGGAAGAGGCTTCCGGTCGAATCGCCACCACCAGGCGATGCGGACGAGGGTGAGAAGGAGTACCGCGATTGCAATCGGGATGTGGAGACGAAGGATGCCGGCTTTGCTGGTCGCATCGATGACATTCGCTGCCCGGAAACCGGTGCCTAGCAACACCAGTATCAAAATGGCGCTCACCCAGTGAATGGAAACCGCCACCGTGCCGTAGCGGTCAACTCTGCTCTTCAACATCTCCGTGTCCATCTAATTTCTCGAGTAGAGCTGACATGACCCGGTGCATCGTTTCGATGTCTTCGAGCCGAAGCCCGTCCGACATCTCGTTGACCCAGGGTACCTGCAGGCTCATTGCGGCTTCATATGTCTGCTTGCCCTTGCTGCTCAGCACGACCAGTTGCGCCCGCCGATGATGCGGGTTGGGTTGGAACGAGACGAGCCCCTCTTTCTCGAGATCATTGACGATGCGTTGGACGTTCTGCCGGTTGGCGCCCATGTCGCGCGCAAGCCATGCAACTGGCTGCGGTCGGTCGGCAGCAATGATGCTACCGAGAACCTGCCATCGGGCAATGGTTAGGCCGAGGCTGGCAACCATCCTGTCACCTGAGGCAAGAAGACGATTATTCAGCCTGAACAGATCAAGGAAAATTGAGGTCAGTGCGATTCCCTCAGGGGTTCGTTCCGTCTTATTCATGTGTCACCATGTAAGCAAATTGACATTATGATGTCAAGCCACTATGTAGGTATCGTACCAACTTGACATCATGCAACTATATTGGATGGAGCTAGCAATGTCACACATGCACCCACTGGACCCGGCTTTCCCGATCGCCAGATCGCTTTCGACGTGTCACCCGTCATCTTGGTCAATATTTTCACGCTGGACCTCAAGGATGAGGATATCTTTCTCAAAGCGTGGCGGGACGACGCCCAATTTATGAAACGTCAGCCCCGTTTCATCTCGACCCAGCTTCATCGGGCCGTCGGCGAGAGCCCGACCTATCTCAACTATGCCGTCTGGGACACGATGGCCGACTTCCGGGTGGCATTCTCGCATCCGAAGTTCCGGGCGAAGCTCTCGGATTACCCGTCCTCGGCGAAGGCCTCTCCGGATCTGTTCCAGAAAGTTGCCGTTTCGGGCATCTGCGGCGCTTGAGCAAGCAGCGGGAACACTTCGCTGCGACCTTGTTCAAATTCTGGCCATCTCACGCTCCCCGACGTTCATGGATGCTGGGTCAGCCGAAGCAACCAGTTCATGAGCATTATCAATGATGTCTCTTGAAGGGCACGCGCCGTTGTCATACCGGTGGCATGCCCAGCGATTAGGCATGCAAAAAGGAGGGCGCGTGAACGGACGCATTTTGCTCATCGCGGGGCTATTGGCTCTCATCTCAACATCGGTTTCAGCCGCTCGGCTAACCGGTCAATCGACGTTGGCCGAGTGGGAAAATAATCAAGCAGACGATCGGATGGCTTTGGCAAAGCACATGCTTGCTAGAACTGCCGGACGAGACGTCGGCAAGACGGCGGAGCTGATGATGTGTATTGAGAAGGTCGCCCGCGATCCAGCGCATGCGAATATTCCTATCCGAAAGATCGCATCGCCCTGTCTGGTTTTGATCGGCGCCGAGTAGGCCTCGATACCTATCGAGAGTCGGAAAGTTCATGGTCTGGCTGAACCGTGTCGCCGTCGATGGCTGCGCAAATACGCGAGTCAGGGGCCATCGCGCGGGCGGTCTCGAATTATTCCCAACCACCGCAACAGCGTGGGCGCGTAGATGCATGTCGTAATGAATGCGGCGAGCATGATGAAGGCGATTCCCATCTGGACGATATTGTAGCGCAGCGTGCCCTCGGCGACGAACCAACCGGCGATAGCACCCGCTACCGCCAAGGGCAGACGGACAAGGATGGGAAACATGTCGACCTCCTCTCAAAGCAGCAGCAGGTTTTTCACGATCGGCGCAAGTTGCGGATACGGCAGCAAGAATGCGCCTACGGCCAACAGAGGCAATAGGGCGGGTAGGAGAATCGCCAGGACATTCATCCTGCATGACCCGGAGATCGCTTTCAACATGCAGAAAAGGTGCCAGCAGTCTCATCGCGGCCCCTCGCCATCGCGAAGCTTCATGGGCATCCTCCGTCAATGTTTGGGAATAGGATGCATATGTGGATGGGCGAGGGGAGGACGCAACGGTAAATTCGATGCGCGGCCGGGGCCGCGCCATCAGGTCTTGGCTTACTGAGCGCTTGGGGTCTGCTGGAGGGACGACATCAGTGCCTCGATCATTTGGTCGATGCTGAAGCTGGCCGGGCGCTGGCTCGGCGGGTAATCCCGGAATGTCTGGAGGAACGACGCTACTCTCCAGATGCCGTACTGAACGAGATAGGCGTTCTTCACCAGCCAATCGTAATATTGGTCGGAGACCACGTCCGCGCGTTCGAAGGGATCCATGCGAAGGTTGAACACCTTTGGCACTCTGAGGCAGGTGAATGGATTGGCCCACACTTGCATGCCGCCCGGCGCGCGCTGCTCGCAGAAGACAATCTTCCAATTGTCGTAACGGTAGGACACCGGTTGTCCGTCATCATTGAAATAATAGAAATCATGCCGCTCTGACTTCGGTTCCTGCCCGGTCAGATAGGGGAGCTGATTGTAGCCATCGAGGTGAATCTTGAACTGGTTGCCACCAATCGACGCGCCCTTGAGAAGGCGGTCCTTGATGTCGGCGTCGCCGGCCGCAGCAAGCAGCGTCGGAAACCAGTCGAGGCCGGATACCATATCGTTGGAAGCGTCGCCGGCCTTGATGTGCCCCGGCCAGCGTATCAATGCGGGCACCCGGAAGGCGCCTTCCCAGTTGGTGTCCTTCTCGCTCCGGAAGGGTGTCGTTGCCGCGTCCGGCCATGAGAACTGGTTCGGCCCGTTGTCCGTCGTATCGAGCACGATCATATTGTCGGCGATATTCAGATCATCGAGGATCTTCAGAAGCTTGCCGACGTCGTTGTCATGCTCGATCATTGCGTCGGCATATTCGTTGCCTGGCATGCGGCTCTGGCCCCTGTATTCGGGCCGGACGTGGGTGACGAAGTGCATGTGGGTCGTGTTCATCCAGGTGAAGAACGGCTTGCCCTGCTTCACCTGCCGCTGCATGAAATCTATCGCGGCTGCGGTCGTCTCGTCGTCGATCGTCTCCATGCGCTTTGCTGTCAGCGCGCCGGTGTCTTCCACACGGCCGTCGGCAAAGGAGTGGATGACGCCACGGGGGGAGTTCGACTTCACGAACGCCTGGTCGTCCTTGGGATAATATGGCCGTTCGGGCTCCTCTTCAGCATTGAGGTGATAGAGGTTGCCGAAGAATTCGTCGAAGCCATGGTTCGTCGGCAGGAATTCGTTGCGGTCGCCGAGATGGTTCTTGCCGAACTGTCCGGTTGCGTAGCCGAGCGGCTTCGGGGCCTGTGCGATGGTAATGTCGCGAGGCTGGATGCCGACGGTTGCGCCGGGAATTCCAACTTTGCAGAGCCCCGTGCGCAAGCAGACCTGGCCGGTGATGAAGGTCGAGCGTCCTGCCGTACAACTGTTTTCGGCATAGTAGTCCGTGAACATCATGCCTTCTTTGGCGAGGCGGTCGATGTTCGGTGTCCGGTAGCCCATGACGCCAAAGGAATAGGCGCTGATATTCGTCTGGCCAATGTCATCGCCAAAGATGACAAGAATATTCGGTTTCGAGGGGGCGCCGTCAGACGGTTGCGCCGGCGCTTCGGTGGAAGGCGTCGCCTGCTGCGCGTGAAGGGAAGAGGCGGCGAGCGAAACTGAGCCAAGCGCCATTGCAAAAGCCGCGGTTGCGCCGAGGAGGCGTCGGGAGATGGTCCTGCTCATCGCATTCCCCCCGCCGTGTGATGGTCGTTCAACATTCCGGTCTCCTTTAGATCGGGCAGCGTCCGCCGCTGCCGGAATTGGATCATCGACCGGGCCACACTTCTCTCGAAAAACTTCCCGCGGAAGTACGTTACGGTAAATGCAGAGGTTGCGGACGTAACGGGATGCGTAAACGCGCGTGAGCTATTACATGTGCTGCTGTGATTTCGGATTAGCCTCCAACCAATTCCGCCTGAAGGAGACTTCCAAGTGAGCAACCATCTTTTTGACGCTATCCGTGAGAATGCGAAGCCGGATGCCGTCTTCATCGAGACGGCGGACCGGAGGGTTTGGCACTATCGCGACGTGATCGCACAGTCGGCGCGGCTGGCAGCAACCTTGGTGGCGATGGGCGTCAGGCCGGATGACCGGGTTGCGGTGCAAGTCGAGAAGAGCCCGGAGGTCTTGCTGCTCTATCTCGCCTGCGTCAGGGCAGGCGCCGTCTATCTTCCCCTCAACACCGCCTATACGTTCGCCGAACTCGACTACTTCATCGGCGATGCCGAGTCCCGGCTGGTCGTGGTTTCTCCGAAAACCCGCGAGGGACTGGAGCCCGTCGCGGCGCGATACGGTGCTCGTCTCGAAACCCTCGATGAGGCGGGTGGCGGCTCGCTGATGGCGGCGCTGACGGAGGATACGGCCGAGTTCGTGGACGTCGCTCGTGGTCCGGACGACCTTGCGGCGATCCTCTATACATCGGGCACGACGGGCCGTTCGAAAGGCGCGATGCTGACCCATGACAATCTCCTGTCCAATGCCGTGACGCTGCGGGATCATTGGCGTTTCAGCAGTACCGATAGGCTGATCCACGCGCTGCCGATCTTCCATACGCACGGCCTGTTCGTCGCATCGAACGTCACCCTGCTCGCCGGCGCCTCGATGTATCTGCTGCCCAAGTTCGATGCGGACGAAGTGTTGCGGCTGATGCCTAAGGCAACGGTTCTGATGGGGGTTCCGACCTTCTACGTTCGGCTGGTGCAGCACCCCGGCCTGAATGCCGACGTGACCTCGGCAATGCGGCTCTTTATCTCGGGATCGGCGCCGCTCCTTGCCGAGACGCACAGGCTGTTTTCCGAAAGGACGGGCCATGCGATCCTCGAGCGTTACGGCATGACCGAGACCAATATGAATACTTCGAACCCCTATGACGGGGACCGCGTGGCCGGCACGGTCGGTTTCCCTTTGCCCGGCGTTTCCCTGCGCGTCACGCAGCCCGAAACGGGAACTCCCCTTGCGGATGGCGAGACGGGCATGATCGAAGTGAAGGGGCCGAATGTCTTCAAGGGTTACTGGCGGATGCCGGAGAAAACCAAAGCCGAGTTCCGCGACGACGGCTTCTTCATCACCGGCGATCTCGGCAAGATCGACGAGCGCGGATATGTGCACATCGTCGGCCGGAGCAAGGACCTCGTCATTTCCGGCGGATACAACATCTATCCGAAAGAAATTGAGAGCGAGATCGATCAGTTGCCTGGCGTCGTCGAGAGCGCCGTCATCGGCGTGCCGCATCCCGATCTCGGAGAGGGCCTGACCGCAGTTATCGTCCGGGAGCTGGGCGCGACGATCGACGAGACGGCCGTGCTGGAAGGGCTGCGAGATCGACTTGCGCGATACAAGCAGCCAAAGCGCGTCATCATCGTCGACGAGCTGCCGCGCAACACCATGGGCAAGGTGCAGAAAAACGTGCTGCGCGACACTTATTCGGGACTTTTTCAGGCGTGAAACCGGAACTGTGCCGGCGCGGTATAATCCCATCCCGCTCTACGCCTTGCCTTGCTCCATCGCCAGTTCGGCTTGCAGGCTTTCGGTATCGCGGAAGATGGTGGCAACCGCCAGGACGCGTCCGCCGCGCTTGAAGCGCAGGAGACAGTCCTTTGCGGCAATGTCGCCTTCGACCTCGATTGTGTCCCATCCCTCGGCGTGGCCGACATAGTTGATCGGAATGTCGTAATGCTGGCTCCAGAAGAACGGCACATCCGTAAACTTCGTCCTGTGTCCGAGCATGTTGAGCGCCGCGGCAGCGCCCTGCCTCTCAGCTACCACCCAGTGCTCCACCCTGATGTTCTCGCCGCTGTGAGGGTCGGGCCATCGTGCGATATCGCCGGCAGCGTATATCCCCGGCACGCTGGTCTCGAGATAGGCATCGACCAGGACGCCCCGGTCGGTGGCAAGACCGGCGGCTTCTGCGAGATTGATCCGCGGCCGCACACCGATGCCGGCAACGACCAAGTCAGCGGCAAGGGTGCTGCCGCTGGTCAGCACGACATCGTTCGCGCCGATACTTGCAGCGGTGTCCTTAAGGTGGAAGATGACGCCGTTTTTCTCATGCAGGGCGCGAATGAAGTCGCCCATTTGCGGGCCGAGCACTCTTTCCATCGGCCGTTCCTCGGGCGCCACCACATGCACTTCGATACCGCGGGTCCGGAGAGAGGCGGCAACCTCGAGGCCAATGAAGCTGGCGCCGAGCACGACGGCGGACCGCGCTGCACTGCTTTGCGCGATGATGCTGCGGCTGTCGGCAAGCGAGCGCAGCGTGCGGACGTGAGGCTGGTCGGCGCCGGGTATGGTCAGGCGCACCGGTTCGGCACCGGTCGCGAGCAGCAATTTATCGAAGGAGACCTTTTCCCCATCGGCGAGCACGACCTCGCGGGCACGGACATCGATGCCGGCGACCTTGGTTCCGAGACGCAGGTCGATGTTGTTCTTGGCATAAAAGGCTTCCTTGCGCAGTGGGATCCAGTCTTCGGGAGCCTTGCCTGCGAGATAATCCTTCGAAAGGTTGGGTCGATCGACGGGCGGTGCCTCGTCGTCGCTGATCATGACGATGGCGCCCTGATACTGTTCACGTCGCAATCTCTCGGCTGCCGCAAAACCGGCCGCGCCACCGCCGATGAGGACGATCTTTTCCGGAGGCGGCCCGGCATCGCCTTGGCGCGGGGCAGGCGACGGGTTCTTGCGCTTCTCGCCAACAAAAATCTTTCCGCCGCGCTGCTCGACCGACCAGCAAGCGAGCGGCGATAGCGCAGGCGCGCGCAGGGCCCCACCGGTGCGCAGGTCGAAGCAGGCGTGATGCCAGGGACAGCGGACGCTGTCGTCAGCCACGAGGCCATCGACCAGCGGCCCACCATAGTGCGAACAGGTGGCAGCAACGGCGAATATCTCTGCTCCGCGGCGCACCAGAAGCACAGGTTCGCCGTCGCGATGGCCGACCAGCTTGCCGCCATCGGGAAGATCGGTGAGTGCAATGCCGAGGGCCAGATCGGGTCCGCTCGGGTCTGAATGGTTACCGGCCATTTTCTCCTCCTCAAAGGCCTGCCGGTGTCATCCCTTGCGGCGCTCGGTTGCCCGGCAGGAAGCGTCGCTGCAATTCTCCGCTATTCCAACTCTGAGGCAAATGAATTTGTTCGGCAGAATTTTGCGACGGAGCCAGTGGCTGGCGCTTTCGCGGCACAAACGGGCTTCAGCGACCAAAATTAAGCGAGTTCCGAATATCTTTTGATGTTGTTTTCCAGAAGGTCGAGCAGCAAGTCCCGGGTTGGATCTCGAACAGCCTTCATCCAGGCTACGGCGAGTGGGAGTTTCTCCAAGCGCGTGCCTGCGCGGTCCGCCAGCGGCACAAATGTCACGCCTTGAACGGCGAGTTTTGATGTCCATCGGGGGACAATTGCCGATCCAATTCCCGCGGCGACGAGGTTCACGATGGTCTGCTTTTCATCAGCGACCTGCGCGATCCGTGGGCGCACTTCCAGTTCGGAGAACAGCGTCATCGTCAGATCGTGGCTATGCGGCCTGGAACGCCGTTCGGGGACGATGAGCGGTTCGTCGCGGAGATCTGCTATTGTGATTTCGGCTTTCGAAGCCAGATGATTTGTCGAAGCTACGGCGACGACGGCGGTTTCGTGGAAGAGCGGCCTGATCACAAGGCTGCGGCTTAGCCCATCGCGCGGGCGGATCAGGGCTATGTCCAGCCGACCGGCAAGCAGTTTCGGGATGAGTCTGATCGACTTGTCTTCCACAAGTTGGGTCACTGCATGGGGAGCAATTTCGCGGAAATCGTGAAGCAGCATCGGAACCAGGCCGGCAGCCGCACTATCGATCGCACCAATTCTGAGAAGCGGAGTCGATTTGCGCCCGGCCGCTCGAAACTTCTCTGCCACGGAGTCCAAACGCGCAAGGATTGGCTTCACCTCCTCGAGCAGGAGGGCGCCTTCTTCGGTCAGAGAAACGCTTCGGGTCGTCCGGTTGAAAAGTGCCACACCCAATGACTCTTCGAGCATGCGAATGTGGCGGCCAAAGGAGGCGGGGAGAATCCCAAGCTTTTGGGCTGCCCGACCGAAGTGAAGCTCTTCAGCGACTGCAACGAAGCATCTGATCTGTTCAAGTTCCATCTGCGGGCCATTATATCAAATAATTATATAATTATCTGGCTGTTCATCGTTTGCAAGGGAGCATTTAGCCTTATTGAACAGCGCGAGAGGACGCGCTTGTTTCAAACACAGGGAGGAGCTTGCAATGGAGCGCGAGCTGGAAACGCGCGTGGTGCGCAAGATTACGTGGCGCATCGTGCCATTCATCATGGTTCTTTATCTTATCGCGTTCATCGACCGCGTGAACATTGGGTTCGCCTCCCTGACGATGAATCAGGATCTGGGATTTTCGTCGACTGTTTTTGGTGTCGGCGCCGGCATCTTCTTTCTCGGCTATTTCATCTTCGAAGTGCCTTCGAACCTAATCTTGAACAAGGTCGGAGCGCGCATCTGGATTGCCCGCGTGATGATCACCTGGGGCCTCGTCTCCGGTGCAATGGCTCTCGTTCAGGGCGCGACAAGTTTCTATGCATTGCGCTTCCTTCTGGGAGTGGCCGAGGCCGGCTTTTTCCCGGGCATAATTCTGTATCTGAGCTATTGGTTTCCGGCCCGTCGCCGCGCTGCAGTGACGGCGATGTTCATGGCCGCCGCCCCGCTTTCCACGGCGATTGGTTCCCCGATCTCCGGTGCACTTCTTGAGATGCACGGTGTCTGGGGCCTGGCAGGCTGGCAGTGGATGTTTATCATCGAAGCCATTCCCGCCCTTATCTTTGGCGTGGTTGTATTCTTTTATCTGACGGACCGCCCGGAAAAGGCCAATTGGCTCTCCGCCGACGAGCGCGCTTGGCTCGTCAAAACGATGGAAGACGAGCAGGCCGGAAAGCCGAAAACCAGCCATAGCATTTGGGCAGGATTAGCCGACATCCGGGTTCTCGCGCTCTCGCTCGTCTATTTTGGGACATCGGCAGGCCTTTATACGCTTGGCATCTGGGCGCCGCAGATTATCAAGAGCTTTGGCTTGTCGTCATTTCAGGTCGGATTGATCAATGCAGTTCCTGCTATTTTCGCAGTCATCGGCATGGTCCTCTGGGCTCGTCATTCGGACAAGACTGGCGAGCGTACCTGGCATGTTGTCGGAGCCTGCCTGCTTGCTGCAGCGGGCCTTGCGTTTGCGACTGGCGCGACCAGCGTTTTTGCGGTCTTGATGGCGCTGACACTGGTAAACATCGGTATTAGCGCATCGAAGCCACCGCTCTGGAGCATGCCAACGCTTTTCCTAACCGGACCTGCCGCCGCGGCAGGCATTGCAACGATCAACTCGATCGGCAACCTCGGTGGCTTCGTCGGTCCATCGATGATCGGCTGGATCAAGGACGCGACCGGAAGCTTTGCAGGTGGCCTCTATTTCGTCGCAGCACTTCTGCTGGTCTCCGCCACCGTCACTTTGATCCTGGCGCGCAGCAGTGCGCGGAATCCGCAAGCCAAAGCATCAGCCCAACACTGACTATCAAAACGGAGAATGACTATGCGTGAATATAAGATCGCAGCGATTCCTGCAGATGGGATCGGCCCGGAAGTGATCGCGGCCGGCCTACAGGTTCTCGATGCTCTCGCAGCCCGCAGCGGCGACTTCAAGATCCATTCCGAAACCTTCGACTGGGGTTCCGACTATTACAAGAAGCATGGCGTCATGATGCCGGCCAATGGTCTGGAGACGCTGAAGAAGTTCGATGCCATCTATTTCGGCGCAGTCGGTGCTCCTGATGTTCCGGACCACATTACCCTCTGGGGCCTGCGTCTGCCGATCTGCCAGGGCTTCGACCAATACGCCAACGTTCGTCCGACCAAAATCCTGCCTGGAATTACCCCGCCGCTGCGCAATTGCGGACCGGGCGATCTTGACTGGATCATCGTGCGCGAAAACTCCGAAGGCGAATATTCAGGCCATGGCGGCCGTGCCCATAGGGGCCTGCCGGAAGAGGTGGGAACGGAAGTAGCGATCTTCACCCGCGTCGGCGTCACCCGCATCATGCGGTATGCCTTCAAGCTGGCACAGTCGCGGCCTCGCAAGCTGCTCACCGTCGTCACGAAGTCCAATGCACAACGTCATGGCATGGTGATGTGGGACGAGATCGCGGCTGAGGTATCGAAGGAATTCCCAGACGTTACCTGGGACAAGATGCTGGTTGATGCGATGACCGTGCGCATGACCCTGAAGCCGCAGAGCCTCGATACGATCGTCGCCACCAACCTGCATGCCGACATTCTGTCGGACCTTGCCGGCGCGCTTGCCGGTTCTCTCGGCGTCGCGCCTACTGGCAATATCGATCCGGAGCGGCGTTTCCCATCCATGTTCGAACCGATCCACGGCTCGGCCTTCGACATCACCGGCAAGGGCATCGCCAATCCGGTCGCCACCTTCTGGACGGCAGCGCAGATGCTCGAACATCTTGGTGAGCAGGATGCCGCCACGCGGCTGATGAACGCCGTCGAACGGGTGACTGCAGCCGGCATTCTCACCCCGGACGTCGGGGGTAACGCAACCACGCAACAGGTCACCGATGCGGTTTGCGACGCAATCGCAGGCTCAAACATCCTGAAAGTAGTGGCTGCGCAATGAGCTGGGACGACGCGTCTGCTAGCAGCCTGCTGCGTCGAATGTTCGACGCAGCGATTGCAAGTGCAGATCCGATGAAGGTTGTCGCGCAGCATCTTCCGGAAAAACCCAGGGGACGCTGTGTCGTCGTCGGGGCGGGTAAGGCATCTGCAGCGATGGCTGCGGCGGTGGACGCCGCTTGGCAAGACGTCGAGCTGAGCGGGGTGGTCGTAACGCGTTACGGCCATGCTGTGTCTGCGGGACGCATCGAGATTATCGAGGCGGCACACCCTGTTCCTGATGAGATGAGCATACTGGGTGCGCAGCGGCTATTGGATGGTGTCAAAGGGCTGGGCCCGGACGATCTTGTCATTGCGCTGATCTCGGGAGGTGGATCCTCGCTTGCCGTCGCCCCGGCTGGAGATATGACCCTTGCGGATAAAAGAGCAGTCAATCAAGCGCTGCTCGCCAGCGGTGCCAACATTTCCGAAATGAATACCGTTCGCAAACAGCTCTCCCGGATCAAGGGTGGCCGTTTGGCGCAGGCCGCTTATCCGGCACGCGTCGTCACCCTCTTGATTTCCGATGTGCCTGGTGACGATCCCTCCGAGATCGCATCCGGCCCAACGGTTACAACAAGATCTACGCTTGATGATGCCAGGGAGATAGTTGCTCGTTACAAGCTGGCGCTTCCGGCAACGGCAAGAGATGTGCTCGGGCGCGGGGCAATAACGATGCCGGCGGAGCCGATGAATAGCGAGGTTAGACTTATTGCCTCGCCATCCATGGCTTTGGAGGCGGCCGCCAATGTTGCAGCAACAAGCGGGCTTCGAATAGTCGACTTGGGCGACGCGCTCCAAGGGGAAGCGAAGGAGGCTGGGACGCTGTTGGCCGGTATTGCAGCGTCCGTCCGATCACGGGGGCGGCCGGTTGCCCGACCTGCGATTATCCTATCCGGTGGGGAGACGTCCGTGACGCTTGGATCCGGATCAACCGGGCGTGGAGGCAGGAATACTGAGTTCCTGTTAAGCCTCGCGATTGCGTTGAACGGGATGGATCGCGTCTGGGCGATCGCTGGCGATACCGATGGGATCGACGGTGTCGAGGACGCGGCCGGTGCAATCATAAATCCGTCGATCCTGTCGCGCATATCAAATGCAGGCATTTCACCGCGTTTGGCACTTTCGAACCACGACAGCTATCGGGCTTTCAGCGCGATCGATGACCTCGTCGTCACTGGCCCAACCCTCACAAACGTCAATGACATTCGCGCCATACTGGTTGGATAACTCCAGTTTCGCAGGTAGGTATGTCGAAGTCAGCAGGATAGGCGCCCGGAGCGGCGGGTTTCAACATGATGCTCCGGACGCAGGCGATGATGCCGCAGATTGCGGCATACGCTTCAGGCTTCACTTTTTCTGAGTGAACACGCCGAGATTGACGAGTTGTACGCGTCTGTTGTTGGCGGCGTCGGTTTTGGAACCCTCGATCGGAAAAGCCTCGCCAACACCGACGGCGTAGAGCCGCTGTGGGTCGACGGCGAACGTCGTCGCCAGCGCTTCCTTGATCGCGACCGCGCGCTGTTGACTGAGGTCGAGATTATGTTTCTCGTCACCGGTCGAGCTCGCATGACCGATCACCAGAAATTTGTAGGCCCAGAGGTTGGGATGGTGCAGCGCGTCGGCGAGCATCCCAAGGGTCCGATAGGATTTCGGTTCGATGGCAACGGAATCGTTTTCGAAGTTGATCTCGACGACCATCTGCGGAAGTTTGGCGATCTTGCTCCAGTTGGGAAGCGCCGACATCTGTTTGCCCGTGCCGCTGATAGCCTCCTGGCGCAACAGTTCGACATCGATCACCGGGGCCGCGGCTTTGAGCTTGCCAAGGCCCGAAATGATCCGCTGTTGAGATACGTCCTGGGCGAATGAAATGCCGGCTGGCAACAGGCCAATGGCGGCGAGAACTGCTAGTGTCTTGAAGGAACGCCGTAGCATCGTCTTACCTCCAACCTGCATCGGTAATTGCGTTGTTGCACTTGTTGCTGACCAGCTTTGTACCTTTGATCAGACAGGCAAGTATGTATCCGTCACCCTTGACGCCTTTGCAGCGCATGGCGATGTCGCCTCTGCAGGCGTCGCTATAGGCACTTTGTGCCTGCTCGCGCTGAGTGATGGATTGAACGACGCTGGTGACCGAGGATTTGCAGGTCGGCGATACCTTGGCCGCATTCTGTTCGAGGCAGTCGGCGATACGCCCGCCACCAAGGTTCAAGCCTTTGCAAAATTTGCGGATATCGGCTCCGCAATCGTCCGCCAGTTTTGTGACCGCATCCGCATAGCTCATGGTCTCGGCCTGCAGCAGTCCTGCATGAGAAACGCAGGCAAGCATAACAGCCGCGAAAAGATTACTGCTCCTCGACATTTTTGGCCCCCCGTTGAGATCGGTACGCCGGGGTCGGCGTATCGGCGGCGCGCAGCGTGCCTTAAACCTCAAGTGCGAGGAAGTATGTTACGGTAAAGCCGATCCGGACACGTCTGCATTGCGCGCTCGGGACTGATTTGCACGCGATACAGTCGAAGGCGCTTCATTTGCCAAATTGTTCAGTCAGCCCCAATTGCCCATCTTTGCGGGCGAGGGAAGTGTGTAAAATACCGTAAAATACGGCTTTCCATGATTTCTCTTTGTTTTTTGATCGGCAGAAGTCTCCCACGTTACATGCAGCTCAATCGACTGGGTCTTCAGGTTTCGATCAGCGTTGTCTCCGCTTGGTGTCGCCTGCGCCAAAAGGGCTGATCAGGCCATCGCGATTCCAGGGCGTACCAGGCGGCCAAGTGCTCGCGATAGGCATCGACGACCCGGGCCATGGTTTGCACATAGTCCGCAAAGGCGTCCGTGTCGCCGGCCAAGCCTCTTCTCACAGCGCGAACGGCCATAAGCCCAGAGTAAAGCGCGTTGAGCAGGCCCTGTGAAGACAATGGGTCGCATGCCAAGGCGGCGTCACCCACGGCCAGCCAGCCGGGGCCGGCGGCGGCCTCCATCCAACTGCTATGCGCCGCGCAATATCCGGCGTGGCCGATAGGCTGGAATCCCACCGTTGACAAAAGGGAGGCCAGATCGGTTTGCCTGCGAGCGCGGGCCAGCAGGTTTTCAACTCCAGCCAACTCCTTCGCGACGGGCAAATCTGCATCCGTATGGAATGCCAGAACTCTTCGACCACTCGGTAGGGGCGCGGTGTACCACCAGCCGCCCGGCTCGGCGATGGTGACGGTCACGCCGGCATCTCCCGATGATATGCCGCGGCACCAACAACAGGCCAGACGATCGCCCAGCCGGTGGTGGTGTCCCAGCATTTTGGCCAAGGGCGCAGTGCGCCCACCGGCATCGACCAGGAACCGAGAGCCGACGGTGAGACGACGGCCATGCCGGAGCAGCGTCAGTTGCCATCCGTCGGCGGTCGAAACCAAGTCTACCGCTTGGGCTGGCGCCACCAAAGCCGCGCCCCGGTCAGTGGCGCTCCGACGCAGCCAGGCGTCGAAGCACGCGCGATCCAGATGCCATCCCGGTCCGTCAGGATCGCGGATGCTGTCAGCCCATATCGCTTGCGGCCCGCCCCAAACACTGCGCGTCCCGTAGCATGGGACATGGCCTTGGTTCTGGAAGTCCTCCCACAATCCCATATCCTGGAGCAGCCGCCGGGTGGCGGCCGGAAGAGACTCCCCGATGCGGGCTACGGGTTGCACCCTGTCATCCATCTCGGCCCGATCGACCAGAAGCGTTTGATGAAACGGGGCGAGCAGGAGGGCGGTGGCCGCCCCGGCTGGCCCGGCCCCAACCACCACCACATCGGCCGTCAAATCCGTCGCCACAGCGGTCTCGGCCGCTCAACGATGCAGCGATCGGGGCAGGCGGCGCACCTTATCGATGGTGGACAGGTCGGTGATACCGGCGTCGGCATCGGCCGTCCTCTTCAGCAGCATGGCACCACCGATAGGCTGATGGCGATCCAGCACCTCCATGACCGTGGGGAAGTCACCATTGGAAGGACCCGGCCGACTTTCCACCACGCCCAAATGATCGAAGTGCGCAATCATGTTGTTGATCTGGGTGACATAGGAGGCGTTGAGATCCAGGGGCGCATCCCAGTCGGCGCGGCGGGCGAAAGCGGCTTGCCGCTCCGCCAAAGGACGCTCTACGTCCATGACGATATCGTAATCCTGACGGATCAGCACCTGATTGGGAACTCGAGCAGGCCAGAAGGTCGGCACGTAGGGATCGTAGGTCTTGTCATAGCCGGATCGGCAGCTTGCGGTGTCGCATTGCCAAGGCACAGCCATCCATCGGCTGATGCCCCCCGGCACTTGCGGTCCCAGGCAGCCGTTAGGCGCCGCGGCCGCGGCATAGGTCAGCGTCATCCCATAATCGGGTTCTACCCAACCGGCTGGGGCATGAGCGAAGCGGAACGGTGCACGGTACATGGTGAGTTCCCGCACAGGCCAGGTCATCTCGCAACCGGGATGGAAGGCGTCGGCCAGGCAGAAATCCAGCGCTGCTTTGGTCAAGCAGTCGCCTTGTGCGGCCACCGGTACATCCTCGATCAGGCGCGGGACGGATCTGGCGGGATCATAATCGGCATCGAAGTCACCGGCCGCCCATTGCCGCAATTGCGACAATTGCAGGTTTGTCAGGCTGCTGTTCTGACGAGGTGATAGCGCCGGCGGCACGTTCATGGCGTCGCCATAGAGCCAAGGCCAGGGCACGGGCGACCAGCTATCGACCGTGTCGTTCCGGTCCAGACTGCCAGTTCGGAATTGATTGGCGATAACCTTGCGCCATTCCGCGTTCGCCGGATCGGGCGATGCCAGTCGAGCGACGGTGGCTGGGGTGAGATCAAAGAGGCCCTTCCAGCCGAAACCGGCGGCGAACCCCTCGTTTACCCATTGCAGGCCAGCCAGCCGCTCGAAGATCGGCAGGATATCGTTGGTAAAGGATGGGCGTTTGGGCTTGGTCAGCCAGTGATTCTGTACCGCAAGATCACGCATCAGATCCCACATTGTACGAACGGACTTGCGGCATGGGCCGTAGTTGGGAGGTGCCACCACCACCCAAGCAGGCTCCACCGGCAGCACCTTCCCGGCCAAGTTCACCTTAGCCGTAACAGGCCCATCGGCGACGTCGTCATACCATGTGTCGTTGTTGGCGAAGGTAACCGCGATGGTGTCGGTATAGGAGGCGGACACGCCATGCCCGCCCAGAACCAGCAACCGCCCGGCCTCGTCTGTTAGGACCGACCCGAGATAGACGGGAATGCCCATGAAGGTGCCATCGTCGAACCGCTGTTCGGGCCGGCTGCCTCCGGAAATGGTGCATGGTGCAGGCGTGATTGCCAGCGCCTTGCGATCCGCGATTAGCGGATTGCGCAAGGTGGTCGGTGTCGAGCCCGGTGCCGATGCTTCAGGAATATCGAGTGCCAGTTGAAAACCGTACCAGGCAGCCTTCGTATTGGCCAGTTGCACGGTCCACGCGATGTCGGCTTCCGCGTCGGTCAATTCCCGAACGATCGTTCCCGCGGCGTTGAGACCATAGACACGGAAACGCGCCGCCTCGCGCTTTAGTGCGCCTGTGTGATCACGATATGAGCCCGGGGGAAGTGGCAAGGGATCGGGAACCTCTGGTCCTATGTACCATTCAGTCAAGCTGTTTCCGACACGCGCAATGCCGATGGATGGATAAATCGCGGCTTTGACGATGACCTCGTCCAGCGCCCCATTGTCTGCAGCAACCTTTTCCACTTGCCGTTCCTCCGGTTTGCACCCCGTATCGCCGCCTGTGAATTGGACGGCGATTTCTGTGGCGAGTATCATAGATTAAAATACATCTCAGAGTTTGCAATTTAAATCGATCGTCCACCGATGCCCAAGTCATAAACCGTCAACAAATACCTCTGAACTTGTCGTGCGACGGGCCAATATCGTGCCATTCATGTGCAAGTGTCGCTGGGTCAGTCAGACCGATCCCGGCTTTCCGCCCGGCTCGACCTATCCAACCAACAAGCAGCTCATTCAGGGCTTTTAGGCGAATGACAGTGTGGAGTCCGCACCGATATCAATCGGCGTCTTCGAGCCGCGCCCAGCGCGCTACCTCTCCGAGAACGCTCGCCCCGACGGCTCTTTCCGAGGGGAGGGCCATCGGGTCGTCGGCATCGCCTTCCGCATTTGTCGCTGGCGCCACGCCGCAGAACAGTTGCATGAGCATCTGCATGACGACCGCGACGCGGCCATCGGTGATGGAGTAGTAGATCTGTCGCGATTCACGGCGAGTCTTAACGACACCCGCCTGGCGAAGTTCGGCAAGTTGTTGGGAGAGCGCTGGCTGCTTGAATTCGAGTTCTTCCTGAATCTCGCCGACCGAGCATTCCTTCTGCGCGATGCGGCAGAGAAGCATCAGCCGGCTCGGTGTGCTGAACAGGCGCATGAAGTCTGCGGCTTCCTCCGCCTTGACCTTCAAAGCTTCGGGGGAAAGGGCTATCTCGTTCATGAGCGCTGCTCCCGGTGGTACCAGGTTTCGCCCGGCGCCGTTTTCTCGGCGTCGCCCAAGGATGATGATGCCGGTTCGAGCAGCGCATCGCCAGGCTTCCAGCCTTCCGGCGTGAGCGCGCTTTTCTGATCCGACGTCTGCAGGGCTTCGACCAGCCGCAAGAGTTCCTCGACCGAGCGTCCAATATTCATAGGATACCAAACGATGGCCCGGATGATGCCATCAGGATCGATTGCGTATGTGGCGCGGACGGTGCCGCTGTTCTCGGACGACGTGTCCAGCATGCCGTAGGCCTTGGCGATCACCATCGCCGAATCCTCGATCAGCGGGAACGCCACCTTGACGTTGAATGTGCGATCGATGTCGCGCAGCCAGGCAACGTGCGAATAGACGCTGTCGACCGACAGGCCAAGAAGCGCGCAGTTCAGCTTGGAAAACCGCTCTTGGGCGCGGGCGAAAGCGATGAGTTCGCTGGTGCAGACGGAGGTGAAGTCCGCCGGGTGCGAAAAGAACAGAAGCCATTGCCCGCGATAGTTCGAGAGGGCGACCTCGCCGGACGTGGATCGGCCAACGAAACCTGGGGCCTTATCGTTGATCCGCAGGGTCGGCCCTCCATCCGTATTTACTGTTTCCATCGCCAACCCTTTCCGTCGAACAGCCGATGTTCGTCTATAGCGAATGTTCAGTTTCGCGACTATTGAAAATACATAGTTGTATATTTAATGTAAATATGTATGTTGTAGCCAATAGACAGGAGAAGGCTATGTCCGACCTCGAAGTTGACAAGAATCTTTCGAATGCTTCCGGGATAATCCGCCAGGCGGCTGAAAATCCGGCCAAACGCCCTGATATGCGGTCGTTTTTTGATCCGGCGACCTTCACCGTCAGCCATGTCGTGCGCGATCCCAGCTCGAAGGCCTGCGCGATCATTGACAGCGTTCTGGATTTTGACCCTGCATCCGGACGCACGATGAATACCTCATCTCGCGCTCTGATCGATTACGCAAAATCCGAAAGTCTCGAGGTTCAGTGGTTACTTGAAACGCATGCGCATGCCGATCACCTTTCGGCAGCACCACTTCTGCAAGCCGAACTCGGCGGTCAGCTCGCGATCGGTCGCGAGATCATTCGTGTTCAGGAGGTTTTCGGCAAGATCTTCAACGCCGGAACCGAGTTCCAGAGGGACGGCAGCCAGTTCGATCAGCTCTTCCAGGATGGCGATCGTTTCAAGATCGGCAATCTGGAAGCGACGGTTCTTCATGTGCCTGGTCACACTCCGGCTTGTCTGGCCTATGTCATTGGCGATGCTGTTTTTCCCGGCGACACGTTGTTCATGCCGGACTACGGCACGGCGCGTTGCGATTTTCCGGGTGGCGATGCCCGCACACTCTATCGCTCCATCAGGCGCTTAACCCAGCTTCCGGACGAGGCGCGCATGTTCATGTGCCATGACTATAAGGCGCCAGGTCGCGACGATTATGCCTGGGAGACGACGGTGGGTGCTCAACGAAACGGCAATATCCATGCGCGTGAAGGCGTGACTGAAGACGAGTTCGTCAAGATGCGCAACGAGCGCGATGCCACCCTGGCGATGCCTAAACTGATCCTGCCCTCGGTGCAGGTGAACATGCGCGGAGGTAAGCTTCCTCCCGCCGAGGATAACGGAGTCCAGTATCTGAAGATTCCGGTGAACATGCTGTGATCGCCATGTCTGAGCTGAACTATATCTGGCCGCTGAGCGGCGGCTTTCTGATCGGCCTTGCGGCGGCCCTGTACCTGTTACTGAACGGCCGCGTCGCCGGAATATCCGGCTTGGCCGCCTCCGCCTTCGGATGGACGGGCGGCGGCATCAGCCCTCTCGGCATCGGGTTCCTGGGCGGGATACTCGGTGGCGCCGGGATCGCGTTTGCCTATATCCGGCACGCCGATCTGATGGTGACATCTTCGCCAGTGCTTTTGATTGCCGGCGGGTTGCTGGTCGGCTTCGGCACACGGCTTGGATCGGGCTGCACCAGCGGCCACGGCGTCTGCGGCTTGGCACGGCTGTCGCCGCGTTCGATCCTCGCGACACTCACCTTCATGGCCATCGCAGCGGCGACCGTCTACGTCACTCGTCATCTGATGGGAGGCCAGCTATGACCGGCCGAATTCTTGCGTCAATCTTTTGCGGGATACTGTTCGGTATCGGACTGGTGATTTCCGACATGGTCAACCCGGCGCGCGTGCTGGCTTTCCTCGATATCGCCGGTGCCTGGGACCCGTCGCTTGCCTTCGTCCTCGGAGGTGCCTTGATCCCATCGTCGATCGCCTATGCGATCAAACGCCACCGCTCCCGTCCGCTGTTCGATACCGAATTCCACGTTCCGGCAAGTCGTACGATCGACGGCAAGCTCGTCTCCGGTGCTGCTCTGTTCGGTCTTGGCTGGGGTCTGGTCGGGCTTTGTCCCGGTCCTGCCATCGCATCGCTTCTCACCGGTCGTTGGGAGATCGTGCTTTTCACGGCGGCAATGCTCGTCGGCATGTTTACCTATCGGATCGCCTCAAATCAGCGTTTCGCCTCGCCCGCGCCTAATCGCGGCGGGTCGGGAGCGTAAGCCATGATGCTCGATACGATGCAATATGGCCTTGGCGCATTTTCCGGGGGACTAGTCGGTTTTACGCTCGGCCTGTTCGGGGGCGGCGGCTCGATTCTGGCCGTTCCGCTGATGGTCTATGTTGTCGGTGTCCCAAACGCTCATCTCGCTATAGGGACAAGTGCCTTTGCCGTCGCCGCCAATGCCTTCACCAATCTTGTGGGTCATGCCAGGCTCGGCAATGTCAAATGGCGCTGCGCAGGCGTCTACAGCGTTGCGGGCATTATCGGCGCTTTCCTTGGATCGAGCATCGGCAAGATGGTCGACGGGCAGAAGCTGCTAGTTCTCTTTGCCCTTCTGATGCTCGTCGTCGGCACCCTTATGTTCCGAACGCGCGGAGCGGAAGGCAATCCCGGCGTTCAGTGTTCGCGCAAGAATGCGCCCGAGGTCGTCAGCTTCGGCGGCCTCACGGGCATCTTCTCCGGCTTCTTCGGGATCGGCGGTGGTTTCTTGATCGTTCCCGGCCTGATCGCCTCGACGGGCATGCCGATCCTCTACGCTATCGGCTCATCGCTCGTCGCGGTGACGGCGTTCGGGCTGACGACGGCCTTGAACTACGCCTTCTCCGGATACGTCGATCTGTTCCTGGCCGCCGTCTTCATTGCGGGCGGCGTGATCGGCGGAGTGCTTGGTGCCTATCTCGCCCGACATCTTTCCGCACGCAAAGGCGTCTTGAACACCCTGTTCGCCACCTTAATCTTCGTGGTAGCGGTCTATATGCTCTATCGTAGCCTCAGCCCGGGCGGCGTTGCGTGATGTCGAACAGCGACTTGGACGCCAACGTCAGGGTTCAGATCACGAGCGGCTCAACTCAGCCAGCAGTGCATCCGCTCCCTTGCTGATGCCCACCATCGAGGCATCCAGCGACGTCCAGCCGGTGCGAAGATTCATGGCGGAGGGATATTGCTTCGCCACATAGGCTGCCAGCAGCTTATTTGTCTGGGTGTCATAGATTTCAACGGCATAGTTTACCGAGCCGGAGAACATGCCTTCTTTGCCTCGGGCTGCTTGCACCGCGTTGTAAGGTCCGCCCATGAGATCGACCTTGGTCACCGCGCCAACAACCGGCGTGGTCGTTTTCGCGCCTGCCAAAGTAAGACGAATTCGGATCGTCTGCGGCGCCTTCGCTGTGACTAGCGAAAATCGTGTCGATAGACGCTTTTCAAATTCCTGCTGCATAAACTTTGCGAGAAACTGTTTATCCCCTTCGGACATCGTGCCGAACTGGTTGTCGGATCCGCGGTAGATAACGACTGGTTCGATGATCGCGCTTCTATAAGTGTTCCACGCGACCGGACTGCGGTAGCTTTATGGAACGCGGCCGGTGCTGTCGTCCATATTCGCTTTGAGGCTAAGCCGTGAATCGAGACCGAGATAGGGAACGGGTTGAGCGGATTGGCAACCCGCCACTAAAGCGGCAACAAAAATCAAAGATACGAAACGACTGGGAAAATTCACGATGTCCTCATGGGTGTATGGCGACGGCAAATGGCTGCCGGCCACCATAGGCAAGTGCGTGTTTCGCTGTTTGATTCGATGTTAAGAGATGTTTCTCTCGAGCTTTTGGCGATCACAGTCTCGGCTAACCGCGCCAGCCATTCTCTCTCTGGCGGTTAAACGGACAGTGACAGGCCTGACGGATAGATGAAGGGAAATATCCTTGGTTTTATGTGCCTAAGACGAACTTCCGTAATAGTTGATAATACAAGCAATATTGAAGAATAAGAATCCAATTTAATACTAATTAAACCTCCCGCACGAATATTTACATTGCGGCTTTCGTTGGGGCCGGAAACATTTTGGGGAGGGATGATCATGACTATTCTAGGCCGTGGTGCGAATGCTGTCTCGGTTCTTGCTGCGCTTTCAAAATCGCAAGCCATGATCGAATTCGACTTGACGGGCAAAATTCTTATCGCGAACGAGAATTTCTGCCGCGCGCTTGGCTACGATCTCAGCGAGATTGTCGGCAAACACCACAGCATGTTCGTTGAGCCAGCTTATGCTTCCTCTGAGGAATACAAGGCCTTCTGGACGAAACTGTCGGCCGGCAATTTCGATCAGCGTCAGTACAGGCGCATCGCCAAGGGCGGGCGGGAAGTCTGGATCGAGGCATCCTACAATCCCGTTTTTCGTCGCGGAAAACCGGTCAAGGTCGTCAAGATCGCGACCGATATCACGGCTCAAAAGCTGAAGTCGGCAGAAGATGCGGGCAAGATCAACGCTCTTTCGAGAGCACAGGCAATCATTGAATTCACGCCGACCGGTGAGGTGTTGACCGCAAACGATAACTTCCTGTCCGCGCTCGGATATTCCCTTGTTGAAATCCAGGGAAAACATCATTCCATGTTTTGCGATCCCGCCTATGCGGTCTCAGCCGCCTATAAGGAGTTCTGGAGGAAACTTGCAAACGGTGAGCTGTTTGCGGACGAGTTCACGCGCATCGGCAAAGGTGGCCGAAAGGTTTTCATTCAGGCGTCCTACAATCCGATCTTCGATCTGAATGGCAAGGTCTTCAAGGTCGTTAAATTCGCGACCGATGTGACGGGCCGCGTCGAAAACGTCGAGCAGCTCGCTCAATGCCTGACCAATCTCGCGGATGGGGATTTGTCGCAGCGAATGGAGAAGCCCTTCATCCCGTCGCTGGAGCGTTTGCGGACAGACTTCAATGGCGCATCCGGGAAACTGAAGGATGCGATGGGAATTATCGCTCAAAATGCCAAGGCGATTTCAGCGGGTTCAAACGAGATCCGGACTGCCGCAGACAATCTGGCAAAACGAACGGAACAGCAGGCAGCATCTGTCGAAGAGACGGCTGCGGCGCTGGAAGAGATCACAACGACCGTCAAGGATTCGAGCCGTCGTGCGGAAGAGGCCGGCAGGCTGGTCACCCGGACGCGGGATCATGCCGAGCATTCCGGCCAGGTCGTTCGCGATGCCGTTACGGCCATGGGCCAGATTGAAAGCTCTTCCCGCGAAATCTCCAACATCATCGGCGTGATCGATGAGATCGCTTTCCAGACGAACCTTTTGGCACTGAACGCCGGTGTCGAAGCTGCAAGAGCGGGCGAAGCGGGCAAGGGCTTTGCCGTTGTGGCACAGGAAGTCCGCGAGCTTGCGCAGAGATCGGCGACCGCGGCCAAGGAAATCAAAAGCCTGATCACCGCGTCAGGCACCCACGTCGGAAATGGCGTCACTCTTGTTACCAAGGCCGGTGCGGCTCTGGAGGAAATCGCCTCTCAGGTAGGAGAGATCAACGCCAATGTATCCGCGATCGTCGACGCGGCGCGCGAACAATCGACGGCGCTTGGCGAAATCAACCAGGCTGTGAACACGGTTGACCAGAGCACGCAACAGAATGCGGCAATGGTCGAAGAACAGACGGCCGCCAGCCACGGCTTGGCCCGCGAGGCCGCTGCCCTGTTCGAATTGCTCGAGCAATTCCGCTTCGATGATGTTTCAAGACATGGAAATACGTCGGTTCAAAAGGGAAGGGCTGCGGCCTAAGAGTCGAAACTATTGGCTGCGGCAGGCATCAACGCCAGGTGATTTGGGATCTGCGAGAGAGCCGATCCCGTTTTTTCAGCCAAATGCACCGGCATTCGCTATGCGTTAGTGGCATCCGGCCTTGTCTTTTTCACAGCCAATCCGGTTCATCGTCACGAATACGGGCGGATAGCTGTAGTCATGTTTTTTCTTGTCTGTCGCGGCATCGACCAAGGCGACTGCCACCATCGTGACAAGACCGTTGTTGCTTGCTGCCGCCATGCGATCATGGGATGTTTCGTCGAAAGGCTGAACGCTTGCAAAGCCGGTCCTGTAACCTGGGGCCTGGCAGTGGACAGCAACCGGGCGTGATGCATAGCCGTAGTCAGGCACTCGAATTTCTGCCGGAGTCTTCACAGAGGCGCGATACCCCTCGCTATCCAACGCGCAGTCGATGCCTTCCAATTCCGTTCTGGTGGAAAGTTGTGCGTCCTTCTTGCGAACATCTTCGTATGCCCGCACCGTGACGATCTTCTGGCCTTTTAGCGCCGGGATATCCTGACCGGCGGCACGCTGCGGCGCCAGGACATCGCCATATTGCGTGCCCTTCGCGGTCGGTGTGGCCACAACGCTCATAGCGATAGGCTTTGCAGTTTGGCATCCTGCCAATGCTGCGACGATGACAATGGAAATGGCGAAAGAGCGAAATTGTGCTTTCATCATATAGCCTGAAAATTGGAGGAGGCGGTTGTCCAAGTGACTCGCCTAAGGGAGCTGGTTGGAAGACGGATGGATTTATGTCGCGGCTGGCGGCTTCGCTCGTGCGGTCGCACAGCGGCCATCAACCCCGCCTATCGAGATAAATCAAAAGCGCTGCCAACCGATAAATAGAATAGCTTGCATTTTGCGCAATCATATCGTTCTGCGCTAAAAACGATCAGCAGGTTGGGGCAAGCCCGCCTTGCTCCCCGTATTTGCGGCAAGCCACAGCCCACCCCAGGCGATGGTGGGTCCTGTGATGTCTGTGCTTGCCAAAGACTTCGCCGGTCAAACCACTATGCAGGCGCCGGTTGAAGGATCGCGGCTGAAATCAGCGCTTGCGGACGAACTCGGTGCGCAAGACCAGACCCTTGATCGCATCGTGACGGCAATCGATCTCTTCCGGGTTGTCGGTCAGCCGGATTGACCGGATGACAGTTCCCTGCTTCAACGTCTGGCCGGCGCCTTTGACCTTGAGGTCCTTGATCAGGACGACGGAATCCCCGTCTGCGAGAACATTGCCTGCAGCATCGCGAACCTCTGCCGCTTTAGCCTTCTCCGCAGCAATTTCGGAAGCTGGCCGCCACTCGCCGGTTGCCTCGTCATAGATATAGTCGTCGTTCTGGTCGTTCATATTGGTCATTTCTCTTGTCTGGATGCGGTGTGCGCTAGCGCGGGACGGGCCTATGCGAGCCTCTATCGGGTAGAGGTCCTCGTGTAAACCTCGACGATCATTGTTTGAAGTCGTGGCCCGCGGGAAGGTCGTCGGCGCGCATCAGACGTGATCGCCTCGAAAGGGCGCATAAAGAGTAACACCTGATGCCTCGGCTGACAAAGCGATGGCAAGGATCGATTGTCAGGTGGCACAATCAAGCCACGGCGTTTTGTGAAGGCCGCAAGCTTCGTACGAGCAATAAGAACAACCCACGTCTCACCCGGCAAGCGACGCCACTTCTCGCGGAGCATCAACGATGAGGTCCGCGCCAGCAAGTTCGAGCTCTTCGCGGCTACCATAGCCCCAAAGAACACCGACGGCATGCATCCGGTTCGCATGGGCTCCGACGATGTCAAATTTTCTATCGCCGACCATGATGCAGTCTTCGGCGGCCAGGCCGGTATCCCGTAGGATATGCGCTAGCAGTTCAGGCTTATGATCCAGACCGGCTCCGGGTACCGAACCATATATGCCCTGAAACAGGCTAGGCAGTCCGTGATTGTCAAGAATGCGCCGAGCGAAAGTTTCCCGTTTGGAGGTCGCCAAGAAGAGACGGATGCCTCGAGAATGTAGCCCAACGAGCGTTTCCCTGATCTCGGGGTAGAGCTCGCTTAGCAGGAGGCCACGAGTTCCGTAGTCAGATCGATAGGCATCGACTGCTTGCGCGACGCGATCATCGCCGAACGAGCTGAGAAGGTAACGCATCACGTCTTCGATAGGCGGCCCAATAATCGAACGGATATCCATCTCGGGGTCCGTTTCATGACCAAGAGCCCGCAATGCCGCACGGCAGCTCGAAAGGATGCCTGGTTGGGAATCGACCAAGGTGCCGTCGAGATCAAGAAGGATGTTGGAGGCAGAGTAGGGCACAGGAGCTCACTTTCGTTTGGATGGTCGAAACAACGCTATCTGTCAGCACCGGCATGAGGGGGCTCTGCCGCAACTAACTGGGACGAGACTAGAGATCAGCGAAAGGCTGCAGCACGAGGTTCGACCATGATGGCCTCGATCCCGGATGCTTCCTCATCGAAAAAAGACCGCCGTGCTTTACCTAGCCGGTAGTCATCCCACCTGTGCTCGGAGCAAAACCACTGAGCTTCACCGTGCCCGACGTCGTATCCGAGAGCGCCCCATTTCACACAACCTGGGAATTCGCAGAAGTGGTCCTCCGCTGCCTGTTCGTCTGCGGAGCGTGCGATCTTTGCGGTATCATCAGCCATTGGGTGAATCCTTCAAAAGTTGAGCGCGGCCGGAATCGACTTAGGAAGGGTAGATATTCGTTGGTTAACGGGAGGTTTTTCCGCGATAATTTAGCGATCCCTCTAGGCGCCGGCGGAACCGACCGATGTCCTACGGGTTACCCCCGTCGTCCATTGGAGCCGACCATGCCGTTTCCATCACCGCAATCCCAGAATCCACAGCAGCGCATCGAGGAATTGAAGGCGGCAGCCAGAGAGGCCCTGGAAGACGTCATCGCCTCTGCGAACAAAGCGGGGTGGGGCACTCGAGAGGTACACGTCGCACTGGTCGAGGCGGCCCACTCTCTCGAGAACGCCAACAGTGCTAACCCGGATACTGCTGGTGATCCTCCCAGCGGCGATGCTGTTCGCGAACAGATCGGACACGGTGAACAATTCGACTAAGGAGCGGCGCCGGCCTCGATGGCCACTGAAAGCAATTTGGGGCTGTTTCCGACCAGGTGGAAAAACAGATGCTGCAGATGGAACGACCAAGGCAAGAGGACATCTGATCGGCCGCTGCGCTTCAAGCAAATCCCTATAGACCTTCGCGAGTGATTTTCATCACATTCGGGCGGGCTTGCTTGCTCCGCAAGTGACAACAATCTTGTGAAAAATCCAAGACTAGGGCACAATTTGTGAATGCACCTGAAGTGCGGAGCCAACTCAGATACGGCCGTCTCGCGCCGCGTGAGAGCTCGCGTGGGAGGGTGGCGTCGATGGATCAGGGGTTCTTTCTTCTGTTCGCTGCGGTGTCCGTGATTGCGGCCCTGACGGTGGTCGTCGCGCGGAATCCGGTTCATAGCGCATTGGCGCTGATGGCTTGTTTCCTGCAGATCTCCGCAATTTTCGTCTTACTCGGGGCACCGTTGCTCGCGGTCATCCAGATCTTCGTCTATGTCGGCGCGATCATGGTGCTGTTCCTATTCGTGATCATGATGATCGATGTGCGCGAAGCGGCGTTGCAGCGGTTCTTGCCGGGTGGCAATCTGCCGGCTCTGGTGCTCCTCGTTCTGCTTGGGGTCGAGATGCTCGTGCTGGTGCTCCGGAGCCACCGCTTTTCGATCACGGAGCCCGTCGCTGCGCGTGGCGGTGATCAGATCAGGCAGCTCAGCACGACACTTTTCGCCGACTATCTCCTGCCGTTTGAAGTCGCCTCCGTCATTCTGCTGGCCGCTCTGATCGGCGCCATTGTTCTGGCGCGAAAGGAGTCGGAGTAATGGTTCCGCTCTGGTGGTATATTTTGCTCGCAGTGGTCCTGTTCGTGATCGGGGCGGCAGGGGTGTTGCTCAGGCGCAATATTCTGGTGGTGCTGATGTCGCTGGAGCTGCTGCTCAACTCGGTCAACATCAACTTCATCGCCTTTGGGCGTCAGTATGACGATTTCCGCGGGCAGATCTTCGCGATCTTCGTCATCGCAATTACCGCGGCCGAGGTTGCCGTGGCCCTCGGCATCTTGGTCGCCCTTGTGCGGAACAAATCCACCCTCAAGGTCGACGACGTGACCATGATGAAAGGATAGCGGCTTGGACCCGGTGATATCGATCCGGCCACTGCTTGCCGTCGCCGTCCCAGGCCTGGCGGCGCTGATGATTCTGCTCTTAAACAACCGCGAAAAACTCCGCGATCTCGTCTCGCCATTGGCCGCAATCGTCCTGTTCGCGCTTGTCGCCTCGATGGCCCCCACGGTGCTTTCGGGCGGGACCGTCGATTTGCGCCTGTTCGAAATCTTGCCGGGCGTCGAGTTCGCGTTCCGGGCTGATGCGCTCGGCATGGTCTTCGCCACCATCTCGTCGCTTCTGTGGATCGTGGCTGCGATCTATTCCATCGGCTACATGCGACATCTTAAGGAGCACGCGCAGACCCGCTTCTTCGCCTGTTTCGCCACCAGTCTCGCGGCGGCCGTTGGGGGCGCCTTCGCCGCCAATCTGTTCACCTTGGTCGTCTTCTACGAAGTGCTCAGCCTCGTTACCTATCCGCTCGTCTACCACCATGAAGACGAAGAGGGATGGAAGGGCGCCCACAAGTATCTTGTCTATTTGATGGGGACCTCGAAAAGTGTGCTGCTTGCCGCACTGGCGCTGACCTACTCCATTGCGGGGTCGCTCGATTTTGTAGAAGGAGGGCTGTTGGCGGGCGCCAATGCCTCCGCGGCGCTGCTGACGGTCGTCTATTTTTGCTATCTTTTTGGCTTCGCCAAGGCTGCGGTGATGCCGATGCATGCCTGGCTGCCGGCCGCGATGGTGGCTCCGACGCCGGTCAGCGCGCTCCTGCATGCGGTAGCCGTGGTCAAGATGGGCGTGTTTTGCTTGCTGCGGGTGGTGTTCCATGTCTTCGGCATCAAGCTGGTTGGCGAGCTGGGCCTCGGCATCGCCACAGCCTATCTGGTTTCGTTCACGATCCTGATGGCGTCGATCTATGCCTTGACGCGGGACGACTTGAAGGCGCGGCTTGCCTATTCGACAGTCAGCCAGCTTTCCTACATCGTGCTGGGCGCGGTTCTGCTGTCGCCGGTCGCGATGGTCGGCGGTATTGTCCACATGGCTGCGCACGCATTCTCAAAGATCACGCTGTTTTTCTGCGCCGGGTCGATCTATTGCGCGTCCGGCAAGCGAAACATCAGCGACATGGCCGGTATCGGCCGCAGGCTGCCCTGGACGATGGGCGCATTTTTCATCGCTTCGTTGAGCATGATCGGGATACCGCCGACCGCGGGCTTCATCAGCAAATGGTATCTGACCATGGGCTCCGTAGAGGCAGGACAGATATCGTTCCTGGCCGTGCTCCTGGTGAGCTCGATCCTGAATGCAGCCTATTTCCTGCCGGTCAGCTACGCCGCCTTTTTCGGGACGGAGGCGGAGGAAAGCCCGGCGACGGTTCGTGAAATTCCGATGGTCACGATCCCGCTTGTCGCGACCGCCATCCTGTCCGTGCTGATGGGCATTTTTCCCGGCTATTTCCTCACCCTGGCGGACGGAGTGGTCAAATGATCAAGCGTGTCATCGACTTCTTTGGTGATGAAGGCTATGCGAGGCGGCGGCGCCAACTATTCTATCTAGCGCTCATTCTGATCGTCGCGGCTGACTTTCTGGTCTCTCATGAACACGCCGAATATCTGTGGGATCGCCTGCCTGGCTGGTCCTCCGTTTACGGCTTCGGCTCCTGCATATTGATCATCTTCGTTTCGAAGTTTCTCGGCCATCGGGCCGGGCTGATGCGGCGCGAGGATTATTATGACTGACTTCATCCACCCGGCTCTGCTCTTCATCCTCGGCGCTCTGCCGATCCCGTTCCTCGGCGGGGCGATCCGCAAAGTCTATCTGCTGGTAATCCCGGCGCTGGCGATCCTCGCCGTGCTCATGATGCAGCCCGGCAGCTATGGCGAGGTGAGATTCATTGGGCAGGAACTCCTGATCGCGAAGGTCGACAAGCTCAGCATCGTCTTTGCCACCGTTTTCACCATCATGGCGCTGATCGGCATGGTCTATGCGCTACACCTGACGGATGCTGGCCAGCATGTGGCGGCCTACATCTATGTCGGCGGCGCGCTCGGTGTGGTGTTCGCCGGTGACTACCTGACCCTCTACATGTTCTGGGAAGCCATGGCATTCGCTTCCGCCTACCTGGTTTTCGCGCAACGCGGCGGGCCGGCGATCCGGGCGGGGTTCCGGTATCTCATGGTCCATATCACTGGCGGCGTTGTTCTGCTCGGCGGTATCATTCTCCATGGCCTCGCCACTGGCTCGTTGCTCTTTGGTCCAATGGAAAGGGGGGCGATCGAGGGTGGAATGGGCGTGGGCGCTTACATGATCCTCGCCGGGTTCATCCTCAACGCGGCGGTGCCGCCACTCAACGCATGGCTAACCGATGCTTATCCGGAGGCGACGATTACCGGGGCGGTGTTCATGAGTGCTTTCACGACCAAGACCGCCGTCTATGTCCTGGCGCGGGCGTTTCCAGGCACCGAGCTTCTGGTTTGGCTCGGCACGGCGATGGCGCTCTACGGCGTCGTCTACGCGGTGCTCGAGAACGACTGCCGGCGGCTTCTCGCCTATCACATCGTCAGCCAGGTGGGCTACATGGTGGCGGGCATCGGCATAGGGACCGAGATGGCGATAAACGGAGCCACCAGCCATGCCTTTGCGCATATTCTCTATAAGGCCCTGCTCTTCATGGGCGCCGGGGCGGTGATCTACGTCACCGGGCGGCGCAAGCTCACGGAGCTTGGCGGGCTCTACAAGACCATGCCGTTGACGGTGGCGCTTTACATGGTCGGCGCTTTCGCGATCTCGGCATTTCCGTTCTTCTCGGGCTTTGTCACCAAATCAATGGTGATAGCCGCCGCCGGAGCGGATCATCGGGCGCTGGTGGTACTGGCGCTGACGATGGCGTCGTCCGGGACGTTCCTGCACACCGGGCTCAAGCTCCCCTATTACATGTTTTTTGGCACGGATCGGAAAATCGAGGCGAAGGAACCGCCACGCAACATGCTGGTTGCGATGGCCATGGCGGCGGTGCTCTGCATCGCGATCGGAGTGTTCCCACAGCCGCTCTATGCGCTTCTGCCTTATCCGGTCGACTTCGAACCCTACACAAGCCTCCATGTGACGGAAAGCCTCGGCCTCTTGATGTTCACCGCCCTGGGGTTCGTATTGTTCCTCAAGGCGCTCGATCCCGAGAACACGATCAGCATCGATACCGACTGGTTCTATCGCAAGGGTGCGCGGTGCTTCATGTGGCTCGCCGAAAAACCGCTGGAGCGCTACGAGAAGGCGGTGAGCGATGTGTCCGAGACCGCAGCGCTGCCCTTCCTGCATGGCGCGGCGCGGACCGGGCTGTGGATTGATCTCACCGGCGTGGATGCTGTCGTGAACGGCGTTGCTCGCTCGATTTTGCGCGGTGGCGGGGCGCTGCGGCGGCTCCAGACGGGCGTCGTCACCCATTATGTGCTGGCGATGATTGCCGGTGTGATCGCAGCTACCGTCGTTTTCGCCGTGGTCTGGCGGTAGGGGGTGCGATGGGATTCCCGCTTCTTAGTCTCATCATCTTCACGCCTGCCGCCGGCGCAGCGGTTTTGATGTTTCTGCGCAACGACGACGCGGCACGCTGGACAGCACTCTTCGTCACCGTCCTCGATCTTGCTCTCTGCATTGTCATGCTTGCTGGTTTTGACACCACCACCCACGCGATGCAGTTCACCGAGACGCGACTTTGGGTGCCCGCACTCGGGATCACCTATGCCCTTGGCATCGATGGAATCAGCGCGCTCTTCGTGTTCCTAACGGCGCTCTTGGGCGGGATCTGCGTGCTCGCCTCGTGGAGAGCGATCGACCGCAAGGTGAAGGAGTTCATGGTCACTCTGCTGGTCATGCAGACTCTGATGCTAGGGGTGTTCTGCGCGCTCGACCTCTTCCTGTTCTACGTCTTCTGGGAGGCCATGCTGATCCCGATGTATCTGATCATCGGCGTCTGGGGCGGCGACGGCCGGGTCTATGCAGCGTTCAAATTCTTCCTCTACACGCTGGCGGGCAGTCTTCTGTTCCTGATCGGCGTCATCGTGCTCTATCTCCACGGCGGCAAGACCTTCGACATCCTTGCACTCACAGCACAGGATTTGCCGTTCCGGGTGCAGTCCTGGCTGTTCTTCGCCTTCCTGATCGCCTTCGCGGTCAAAGTGCCGATGGTCCCGGTTCACACCTGGCTGCCGGATGCTCATGTGCAGGCGCCGACGGCGGGCAGCATCATCCTCGCCGGCGTACTCTTGAAGATGGGCGCCTATGGATTTCTGCGGTTCTCGCTGCCGATGCTGCCGCAGGCGTCGGTGTATTATTCGCCGCTGATGCTAGGGCTTTCGGCGCTTGCGATCGTCTATGGCGGATTGCTTGCGCTGGCGCAGGATGATCTGAAAAAGCTGGTGGCCTATTCCAGCATCAGCCATATGGGCTTCGTCACGCTGGGAATTTTTGCGCTGAACCTCCGCGGGCTAGAGGGCGGTATTCTGCAAATGTTCAATCATGGCGTAACAACGGGCGCGTTGTTCCTGTTTGTTGGCCTGATCTACGAGCGGACACATACTCGCAGCATCGCGGACTATGGCGGTTTGATGAAGGTGGCGCCGGTTTACACCGCGTTTCTTGCGCTGTTCACCCTGTCGTCAATGGCACTGCCGGGAACGAATTCATTCGTGGGAGAGCTGCTGGTGCTGTCGGGTGGGTTTGCCGTCAATCTGGCGGCCGGCGCGGCAGCCATTTTGGGCGCGTTGCTGGGTGCGGCCTATCTGCTTGGCATGTATGGGAAAGTTGCACTCGGTCCGCCCAGCATCGGCATTCGGTTCAAGATACGCGATGTGAATGCCCGCGAAATGGCTGCGATCTTGCCACTGGCTGTCTTCGTGCTTTGGGTCGGGCTCTACCCGAAACCGTTTCTCAGCATCATCGATGTCTCGGTAAAGCATCTGTTGGCCCATGTACACGGTGAGGGGAGCGGCCAATGACCGACGCAGCACTTCTCCAGTCGATCCTGGCGAGCATACCCGAGATCGTGGTGGTCACCGGAGCTTGCATCCTGCTGATCCTGGGACAGTTCGTGCGAAAGGAGCAGGAATATTTCCTTGTCTGGGCTTCGGTCGTGATCGTGCTGATTGCCGCCCTGGCAACCCTCATGCTGGCAAGCGAAGTGCGACCGGCTTACGAGGGCATGTTCATCGTCGACCGCTTCGCGGTCTTCTTCAAGTTCGTGTTCTACCTGGCCACTGTTCTGACATTCCTCCTTTCACGAAAATATGCCGATATCGAGGGGATCGGGAGTAGCGAATATTACGTCCTCCTGCTCTTTGCGCTTTCGGGAATGATGATCATGGCATCGGCGACCGATCTCCTGTCGATCTATGTGGGCCTCGAACTTATGGTGCTTTGCACCTACGTGCTGACCGGCTTCTTGCGCCAGCAACGGCGGTCGAACGAAGCGGCGCTGAAATATGTGATCCTCGGCTCGGTCTCGACCGGGATTTTCCTTTTCGGCGTTTCTCTGGTCTATGGACTCACCGGTACGACGCAGCTCGACGGGATGGCTGCGGCGGTGACCGGTGATCCGCTTGATCCCGGATTACTGCTGGCGGTGGTTTTCATCGTCGCGGGGCTGGTCTTCAAAGTCGGTGCGGTCCCGTTCCACATGTGGGTGCCAGACATTTATGAAGGCGCGCCGACGACGATTACGGCCTTCATGTCAGTAGGCCCCAAGGCGGCGGGGTTTGCGGTGATCCTGCGCGTGTTCCTCAATCCGCTGGTCGCAGCCTCGAACGTTTGGATCATCGTTGCGGTCATTGCGGTGGCGACGATGGCACTTGGCAGTTTCGTGGCGCTGGTGCAGGATAATTTCAAGCGCCTCCTGGCCTATTCCAGCATCGCCCATGCCGGGTTCGCGATTTTCGGCGTGGCCGCCGGCGGTCCGGACGGCATCGCCAGCGTCATGCTCTACCTACTGATCTACTCTTTCATGAACCTCGGCATTTTCGCTACCATCATCATGATGCGGAATGGCGATTTTTCGGGTGAGGTCATCGAAGACTATGCGGGTTTGGCCAAGTCGCATCCCGGGCTTGCGCTTCTGATGCTGCTCTATCTCTTCTCTTTGGCCGGCATTCCGCCGACAGCCGGGTTCTTCGCCAAGTTCTATGTTCTGGTTGCGCTCGTCGAGCGGGGTTTCGTCACGCTGGCGGTGATCGCGGTGCTGCTGAGCGCCGTTGCCGCATACTTCTACATCCGTATCGTCATGGTGATCTATATGCGTGAGCCAGGGAGGGCCTTCTCTCCGGCGCTGACGCCATTGGTGCGGGCCACGCTCGCCTTTACCGCCGCCGGCACAATCGGTATCGGCATATTTCCATCGTGGTTTCTGAGGCTTGCCCAACATTCGCTGTTTGGCGGCTGATCAATTGGATTTGCAATGACCCGCCCGACGGAATAAACTGACAACTCAGGAAAGGATTGCCCAAACCGCTTTCCGGAGCGACCGCTTTACTGGTCCCAAACGAGGTCGGTCGCCGCCCGAGGAAGCCCCCAGTTGGGTGACCGGTGCAGTGTGATATGACTGCAATGGAATTCTTGCCGGTTCTTTTCATGGTCGCTGGAGTGACTCTGGTGGCGGGAGTGACGCTTTTCGTCTCCTCGCTACTGCGCCCATCCAATCCCTATCCTGCGAAGAACATGCCCTATGAATGCGGGATGGACGCAGCGGGAGAGGCTGCCGGCGGCCGCTTCAGAGTGCCGTTTTTTATTCTCGCCATCCTGCTGGTCGTCTTCGATGTCGAAGCGATGTTCCTCTTTCCGTGGGCTGTCGTCCTGAAAGAGATCGGGCTGGTCGGCTATGTCGAGATGTTCGTCTTCATGTTGCTGCTTCTCGTGGGCTTCGCCTACGCCTGGCTGAAGGGAGCGCTTGAATGGGAGGCGTAAACGATGCGATCCGCGACAGCGTGCTTTTCACGACGGCCGACAGCATTATTAGCTGGAGTCGAAGGTCGGCGCTGTGGCCCGAGACCTTCGGAATTGCCTGCTGCGCCATCGAGATGATTTCGGCGGGGTGCGCGCGCTATGATCTTGATCGCTTCGGCGTGGTGTTCCGTCCTTCGCCGCGGCAGTCCGATGTAATGATCATCGCCGGTACAGTGACCCGGAAATTCGCGCCCGTCGTGCGGCGGCTTTATGATCAGATGCCGGAACCGCGCTGGGTGATCGCAATGGGCACCTGCGCTATTTCAGGCGGGGTCTACAACACCTACGCCGTGGTCCAGGGGTCGGAAACCTTCGTGCCCGTCGACGTGCATGTGCCCGGCTGTCCGCCGCGGCCGGAGGCGCTGATGCATGGCTTTCTCCTGCTTCAAGAGAAGATCAAAAGATCCCGCGCGCTGGCCGGGACGCCTCTCGATCGGGTTGCAACGTCATGAGTGTGGAACCGCTTCTCAATACCGCCTTGATCATGGAGCGTTTCGGCGAAGTAATCGAGGACCTCGGCGTCGCGCATGGTATTCACGTCTTTGCTATTCCACCTGCAAAGATCGTCGAGTTCTGCCGGTTTCTGAAAGAACATCCGGCGCTGCAATTCAATTTCCTCTCGGACATCTGCGGGGTTGATCATTACCCCGAAACGCCGCGGTTCGAGGCGGTGTATCACCTCTATTCGCTACCCAACAGGTGGCGGGTTCGCATCAAATGCCGGCTCGGCGATCCGCCGCAGGTTCCCTCGGTCACAGGCGTCTGGCGTACGGCCAACTGGCATGAGCGTGAGGCGTGGGACATGTATGGCATCAGGTTCGAGGGCCATCCCGATCTGCGCCGCATCTACATGTGGGAGGGTTTCCAGGGCTTTCCCCAGCGCAAGGATTTCCCCCTGCGTGGCTACAAGGACAAATTGAATCCCTTCGGTGCTGAAGGCCCGCCCCCAACGCAGCCCGACCTCGCGACTAGGGACATTCCACAGGGAGGCCGTTCGACGCCGGAAAGTTGAGATGACCGAAGTCACCGAGCTCAGCAGGCCGGAAGGCGAAGCGCTCAATACCAGGGAAGTGCTTCTCAATCTCGGCCCGCAGCACCCCAGCACTCACGGGGTTCTCCGGCTCGTCCTCGAACTGGATGGCGAGTGCGTCGAGCGCGTGGACCCGCATATCGGCTACCTTCATCGCGGCACCGAAAAGCTGGCGGAGAGTTTCACCTATACCCAGATTTTTCCGTTGACGGACCGGCTCGACTATCTCTGCCCGCCTTCGAACAACCTGGCCTTTGCGCTGGCGGTGGAGAAACTCCTCGGCATAGAAGCACCGCCGCGGGCGCAATATATCCGCGTGATGATGGCCGAGCTGGCGCGGATTTCCGGCCATCTCCTGATCACCGGCGCGTTGCCGATGGACCTCGGCGCCATGACCGCGCTCCTTTACGCCATGCGCGAGCGCGAAATGATCATGGACCTGATGGAAATGATTACTGGTGCGCGCATGCACACCTCATTTTGCAGGGTTGGCGGGTTACGCGAAGACCTGCCCGACGGTTTCCTTCCGAAGATCAGGGAATTCTGCGATATCTTCCCGAACCGGATTCGCGACTATGAGCGGTTGCTCGAAGATAACAGGGTGTTCCTCAAGCGCACCGAAGGAGTCGGCGTAATCTCTGCCGAGGACGCTATCGATCTCGGCCTGAGCGGCCCGAACCTGCGTGCTTCCGGAGTAGACTGGGACATCCGGCGCGACGAGCCCTACGAAATTTATGATCGGGTCGATTTCAACGTCATCACTCGCAAAGAGGGCGATTGCTACGCGCGCTGGCGGTGCCGGGTCGACGAGATGCGCGAAAGCATCCGGATTATCGAACAATGCATAGAACAGATGCCCGAGGGGCCGTTCCAGATCGACATGCCGACAATCGCCTTCCCGCTGGACAAGCATCGGGTGCACTGCTCGATGGAGGCGCTCATCCAGCATTTCGACCTGTCGGCCTACGGCTTCAAAGTGCCGAAGGGCGAGGTCTATTCGGCGATCGAAGCGCCGAAAGGCGAGCTCGGCTTCTACATTATCAGCGACGGGTCGCCAAAGCCGTTCCGCATGAAGGTGCGGGCGCCCTCTTTCGTAAACCTTCAGGCACTTTTCGGGGTCACCAACGCCCGCTACCTGGCGGACATGATCGCCGTGCTCGGCAGCCTCGACCCCGTGATGGCAGAGGTGGACAAGTAGCAAGGGATTTGGACGCGATGACCATGCGGGAAAAGATCGAAGAAGCAGCAGTGCGGTATCCCAACCGGCGCTCGGCGATCATGCCCGCGCTTCTGATCGCCCAGAGAGAACATGGCCATCTGCCCGGTCCGGTGTTGGAAGAGGTTGCGGACATTCTAGGGGTCGAGCGGATCTGGGTCTACGAACTGGCGACCTTCTACACCCACTTCCATGCGGAGCCAGTGGGGATGTTCCACCTGCAGCTCTGCGACAATGTTTCCTGCATGCTATGCGGGTCCGACAACCTGCTGAAGTATTTGGAAACGGTGCTGGGGATCAAGAAGGGCGGCACTACCCCGGACGGACTGTTCACGCTTTCGACCGTCGAATGCCTCGGGGCTTGCGAGATGGCTCCGACGATGCAGGTCGGCGACGACTATCACGGCAACCTCGACATCGCGCGGATCGATGCACTCTTGAACCGCCTTCGGGCGACAGCCGGGCGGGCAGCGGGCATTGAGCACGCCTCTGCGCGACCGCAGGGAGCATAGCGCCATGTTCGAGCAGGTTCTTCTCAAAAATATCGGCGTGCCGGACGGCCATTTACTCTCGACCTATGAGGCTGGCGGCGGCTACCAGGCGCTGGCAAAGGTGCTGCGCGAGTACACGCCCGACGAGGTCGTCGAACTCGTCAAGAAGTCCAACCTGCGTGGTCGCGGCGGTGCCGGATTCCCCACGGGCATGAAATGGAGCTTCGTGCCGAAGCGGGTCGATAAGCCGAAATATCTGTGCTGCAACGCCGACGAGGGCGAGCCGGGTACCTTCAAGGACCGGATCATCATGGAGCGTGACCCGCATCAGCTCATCGAGGGGCTGGCGGTTAGCGCTTACGCGATTGGAGCCGAAACCGCCTATGTCTATATTCGCGGAGAATACGTAACGGCGATACGGCGCTTGGAGCAGGCGATCGCCGAGGCTCATGAAAAGCACTACCTCGGAAGGGGCATTCTGGGCTCGGACTTCAATTTCACCGTACACATTCACTGCGGCGCGGGCGCCTATATCTGCGGCGAGGAGACTGCGATGCTCGAGTCGCTCGAGGGCAAGCGGGCTCAGCCGCGATTGAAACCGCCATTTCCGGCTGTGGCCGGGCTCTATGCCAGTCCAACCGTTATCAACAATGTCGAGACACTGGTCTGCGTGCCGCATATCGTTATGCGGGGGGCTGATTGGTTCCGTGATGTCGGCCCGGAGAAGAGCCCCGGCCCGAAGCTCTATTGCCTCAGCGGGCAGGTGCGCAGGCCCGGCCTCTTCGAGTTGCCGATGGGCATACCGCTGCGCGAACTGGTCGAGGACCACGCCGGTGGCGCGCTGCCGGAGCGTAAGATCAAGGCTGTGATCCCCGGTGGGGTTTCGGCGCCGCTGATCCCGGAGCGCGGTCTGGACGTGGGAATGGACTTCGACTCGCTGGCCGCTGTCGGCTCGATGCTCGGTTCGGCCGGGGTCATCGTGATCGACGACTCGACCTGCGTAGTCAGGGTCGCCACCAGGATCATCGAGTTCTTCCATCATGAGTCCTGCGGCAAATGCACCCCTTGCCGTGAAGGGTTGAACTGGGTCGTGAAGGTGCTACGCCGGATTGAGGCCGGGGAGGGCGCACCGGGCGACCTCGAACAGCTAAAGGCGCTCTGCAAGGGCATTTTCGGCAATACGTTTTGTGCTCTGGGCGACGGCGCGGCCATGGGGCTGCGGGCGGCGCTGGAGCATTTCGAATCTGAATTCGTCGCCCATATCGAGGAGCGGAGGTGCCCGTTTCACTAGGGAACGCGCTGGGTGAGAAGCGTGAGGAAGTCATGGTTAATGTTACGATCGACACACAAACGCTGGACGTTGAGGCCGGTTCGACAGTACTGCAGGCCGCCCAACGTTTGGGCATCGACATCCCGACCTTCTGTTATCTGAAGCGCCTGCCGGCGCTCGCCTCCTGCCGCATGTGTCTGGTGGAGATCGAGGGGCTGCGGCGGCTGCAGCCGTCCTGTGCCACCGCGGTCACCGACGGCATGGTGGTGCGAACGAACACGCCGCTCATCGAGGAAACGCGCTCTTCCATGCTCGACATGCTGCTCGCCAACCACCCTCTCGATTGCCCGATCTGCGACAAGGGCGGCGAATGCGAGCTTCAGAACATGGTGATGGCCTACGGTCCCCGCGAAAGCCGGTTCCGCGATGAAAAGCGTGTGTTCCACTCTGAAGACATCCGCCTCAGCCCGGTCATCATCATGAACGTCAACCGCTGCATCCAGTGTCAACGATGCGTCCGGATGTGTGAGGAGGTCGTCGGTGCGGTCGCGCTCGGCACCGTCGAAAAAGGCATGGATACCGCCGTCACCGGTTTTGAGGGAAGCCTCGCGAGTTGCGATCAGTGCGGCAATTGCGTCGAGGTTTGCCCCGTTGGTGCGCTGATGAGCTTCCCCTATCGCTATAAGGCGCGGCCCTGGGATCTGGCCGAGACCGATACTGTCTGCCCGCATTGCGGCACCGGTTGCCAGCTAACGGTGGGGACGCGCAAAGGCGAATTCATGCGGGTACGTTCGAAGTGGGATCAGGGGCTTAACCGCGAAACGCTCTGCGTGCGGGGCCGTTTCGGTCTGGACTTCGTCGCGAGCCGGGACCGGATCAAGCGGCCGATGATCCGTCGTGACGGCGTCCTGGTTCCGGTTTCCTGGGACGAAGCGGGGGACTATCTCCGCGGGCGGCTGTCTGCCGTCGAGGGCAAGGCTGCCGGCGGGCTGGCCTCGCCGCGCCTGCCCAATGAGGTGCTTTATCAGTTCCAGAAGCTGATGCGGACGGTATTGCGGACCAATAATATTGACTGTTCGACGCGCTGGTCCACTCCCTTCGATATACTCGGTCCGTTGGTGGCACGCTTTTACCGCCGCGCACCGCTCGACGAAGTGATCGGCAACGACTGCGTGCTCATCGTCGGCGGCAACGTGACGGAGGAGAACCCCGTCACCGAATATCTGCTGCGGGACGGCGCGCGGCGGCGCCATACGGGATTGCTGATGCTCTCGGCGCGGCCATCCCGTCTGGACGCCGATGCCCGGGTGGTTGTTCGTGTTCCCCCAGGCGGAGAAGCGGCAGGTCTCGCGGCGGTGGTAGCCGGGCTCGTGGAGGCCGCTGGCCAGACGTTGTCGGGTGAAGCTTCGGCCGACATCAGCGCAAAAATCGGTAGACCGGAGGCGCGTGCCGACAGTGACGGGCTGGATCGTCTGGCCGAAGCGCTCGAGAAGGGCCGTAGCGTCACCGTGCTTGTCAGCGTTGAACTGCTGAGATTGCCGGAAGCGCGAGCGACGCTGCAGCAGCTCAACAACCTGCTGCGGGTTCTCCACCTACTTGGCAAAGGCCCCGCGATGCAGTTCCTCTTCGACCGCGCCAACCAGATGGGTGCCTGGGACATGGGGGTTCTGCCGGCGGCTTTGCCGGGACTGCGGGCGATCACCGATGGTGCCGCGCGCGCAACTCTCGCACGGAAGTGGGGTGCCGAAATCCCGTCTGAATCCGGCGCGGGTCTCGACGCTATGCTGGAGCTCTGTGTCGGTGGGCGAATGGGCGCGCTCTACATCGCCGGAACCGACCCCTTGATAGCCTATCCCGACAGGGATTTCGTGGCCCGGGCACTTGGTGCTGCCGATCTCCTGATCGTGCAGGACACCTTCCTTACGGATACCGCGGGTTTGGCAGAGGTCGTGTTGCCCTCGGCAGGTTACGGCGAAGAAACCGGCACCTTCACCAACAACGAGGGCCGAACCCAAATGGTCCGCAAATTCCGCGAGCCAGCCTTCGAGGCGCGAGGCAATCTGGCGATCTTCGATTTCGTGGCGGCACTGCGGAATCAAGAGCTGCGGCCATCGATGCAAGGAGAAATCTTCGACGAGATTGGCGAGTTGATTCCGGCTTACGACGGGTTGACGCAGGAAACGCTCGGTGCCGACGGCGCCTTCACCAAGGCTGTCCCGACGCCACCGGCTGGTGAGTTCTTCACGTCGCCTCCCGCACCGAAAGCAGCCGACAGGCTCATGCTGATCACCGGCGATTGCCTATTCCACAACGGATATCTCTCCGAACGCTCGGAAATCCTCAATACGGTCGCAGATGACCCTTATGTCGAGATGAGTGCGGAGGATGCGGCTCAACTTGGCCTTTCGGATCGCGATCTGGTCACCGTCCGGTCCGCTCAGGGCGAATTGACGGCAAAACTCAAGGTCAACAGGCGTTTTCCCGAAGGCCTCGTATTTGTTCCCGAAAACTACAAGGCCCTGCGTCTCAACAGGCTGATGCGGCGAGGCGAATACCCATGCCCGGTCGATGTTCGAAAGGCGCACGCGGCCTTCGAGATTCCCTCAGTCGTCGACGTCGAGCCGAAACCCGATAGTCTGCGTTGAGGGATCCCGCTGATAGACTGGTCCCGCATCTGGACATCAGGCCGGCGCAATCAGTGATAACCGGTGCCAGCAATGTATTCGTGCAACGCCTGCTCGTTGCGCATCGATTCGTCGAGCCGGTGCTTGACCACGTCGCCGATGCTGACAACGCCGATAGGGGTGTTGCCTTCCATGACCAACACATGGCGCGTGCGCCGTTTGGTCATGATCGCCATCACATAGGGTAGCAAATCGTCTGTCGTACAGGTCGCTACTTTGCGGTTCATGATGTCGGCCACCCGCATCATGGGTGCCTCGGTTCCGTATTCAGCCACTGCGTTGCAGCAGTCCCGCTCCGACAGCGTACCCAGGCATTCCCCCGGCTTACGGCCCACGACCACGAAACCGATGTTGTTGTCCCGAAACAGCCGCAGAACCTCAACCATCGGCCGATCTGGTCTGATCGAGATGAGCTCGGGCGATTTGGTTTTCAAGATTTGGCAAACATGCATCTGAGCCTCCTGTCTGCACGCTCCGGCCTCACGCAAGCGCCTTCACGTTCGCCGGATATTCCGCCACCAGTTGTAACCCTGCGGCTCACTTGTCTCGACCCGAACGTCCTTTTGGGTGTTCAGGCACGCAGCGACTACGCCGCCGCCGGTTGCCGCCTTGCCCGGCTTGCCGAGCAAATCCTCTCGTCCAATCACCAGGTCACGGGAGGAAAAACTCGAGAATTCGTACTGCTGGCCAAGAGCGATCGCATCCGCAGGGCAGGCGTCCTCGCAAAGCCCGCAAAACAGGCACCTGGCCGTGTCGATTTCGAATTTTGCCGGGTGACGATTGCCCTTCGCATCCTCGTAGGGAACGACTTCAATGCAGTCGCAGGGACAGATGCGTGCGCAGAGTTCGCAGGCCACGCATTTGATCTCACCCTCGTCGTCGCGCGTCAGAAAGTGGTGGCCGCGGTAGCGCGAGTAGGGCAACCATTTTTCTTTGTCAGGATATTGCATGGTCACGGATCTGGAGAACATGTAGCGGAAGGTCAAAGCCAAACCGCTCGCCAGATCGGCGAAGAATGCCCAGCCGATCCAAGTTCCAAGTCTGTGCTGCGCGCGCGACATTGTCGCCTCGCTGTGGGGCCCCTGTGGCCCCTAAAAGAAGGCAATACCAGTAATAATTATGTTCGCGATCGACAGAGGAAGCAAGACTTTCCATCCGATCGCCATCAGTTGGTCGTAGCGGTAGCGGGGGAAGGTGAAGCGGAACCAAATAAATAAATAGACGAAAAACGCGACCTTGAGCAGAAACCAGAGAAGCGGCGGCAAGGGGATCAGTATGCCGTTCCAGCCGCCGAAGAACAGGATCACCACCAGGACCGACACCAGCAATACGATCGCATATTCGCTGACCATGAAGAATGCAAAGCGGATGCCGCTGTATTCGGTATGAAAGCCAGCCCCCAGATCGCCCTCCGCTTCTGCCAAATCGAAGGGAATGCGCTGCGCTTCGGCCAGGCCAGCGACGAAGAACACGAAGAAGCCGATCGGCTGATACACGATGTTCCAGACATCGGCTTGCGCTCGCACGATCGAGAGCAGACTCATGGATTGCGCCAGCATCACCACGCCAATGACCGAGAAGCCCATCGGGATCTCATAGCTGATCATCTGCGCGCACGTCCTGAGGCTACCCAGAACGGCGTATTTGCTGTTAGCGGCCCAGCCACCGAAGATGACGCCATAGACCTCGATCCCGATCACCGCGAAGACGAAAAGGATCGCCACATTCATATTAGAGACGTAGAGCGTAATATTGGCGCCAAGGACCGAGATATTTTCGCCAAAGGGGATCGCGACGAACACTACAAAAGGTGGGACGAGCGCCAGGATTGGCGCCAGTTTGAACAGGAAGCGGTCCGCCTCGGCCGGGATATGATCTTCTTTGGTTAAGAGCTTGATCCCGTCCGCCATCGGCTGCAATAGCCCATGCCACCCCACGCGCATCGGGCCCATCCGCTGCTGCATGTGCCCGGCGATCTTGCGTTCCAGCCACGTCAGCGGCAAGGGCAGCAACAGAAGGATCGCAATCAGAAAGGCGACCTTGAAGATAATCAGGCCAAGGGCGACGATAAGTTCCATATCCGCGGCTACTTATTCACGGGTTGAAACGCGACCGGACTTCGCCTCGGCTATGGATCGAGCACGTTGCGCACCCATCGCTGTCATAGAGTACAACGGCGAAGCACCTCATACAATGCCATCGCACCGACGGAGAGATTTGGACGTTGAGGCTGCCAATCAGTCGCTTTCCGCGGCAGGCGACGTCGATATTATCCTTAACCGCAAAGGCAACGCCCAAGGGCAGCCTTGCGACTGGGGGCGAACGCCCCACGAGCTTCGGCTTGGGCGAGCAGATCTCTGATGTCGGCAAGATGGATGACGATACCGGGATCGTCTACCTCGGTGATGCGCAAAAATGCGGTGTCAATCATACCGCGGTAAGGCCGTTTGCGTAGCCTCATGAAGGGAACGGATATTGAAAGCTGATCCGCTCTCATGATGTTTCCCCTTCAAGTATTCTGACGGGTCGGTCCCATTGGATCAGCACAACGCAGCCCGTGTCGCTCCAAACCGAATGTTCGGTTCCGGCAGCATTGACCAAATAGCTGCCACTGCCGTAATCGCCGGCCTCGTCGGATTGGGTGCCGTCAAGCACCAGGATCGTTTCGAGCCCCTCGTGTCGATGGCGCGGCACGGAAGCGCCGGCCTCATATTTCAGAAGCGCTACGCCCGGCTGATCGCCTTCAAAAGGACGGATCCAATGGATGGTGACATCGGGTCGGAAGGGGCTGAATTCCAGTTCCTTCCAACCGCCGGAGGTCAAGAGTTCGCGGGTGCTTTCAGGCATGGATCGCCTCCAATATGTCATCCACATGCGCCGTCCAGCCGACGATTGCGCCTTGAGCACGGATCATGGCGATGGCGGCGGTCTTGAACTCAGGGAAATAGCTCTCGGTCGCCTCCTCGGCGAGCAGGCACTCGTAGCCACGGTCGTTCGCTTCGCGCATTGTCGTCTGGACGCAAACTTCGGTCGTGACGCCTGCGAAGACGAGCTGAGCGATGCCGCGCCGTTTCAGGATGTCGCCGAGCTCCGTGGCGTAAAAGGCTCCTTTGCCCGGCTTCTCGATCACGACCTCGCCATCGATGGGCGCCAGCTCGGGCAGGATCGCCGTACCTGGCTCGCCGACAATCAGGATGCGGCCCATCGGACCTTCATCGCCGATCCTGAGCGAAGGATTGCCACGATCTCGCTTCGCCTGCGGCAGGTCGGACAGATCCGGCCTATGGCATTCCATCGTGTGGATCACCGGTAAGCGCGCTTTGCGGAAACCCTCAATCAGCCGCTTTACCTCGGGCACGATCCTGGTGACGCGGCTGACATCGTTGCCGAGGCTTTCGCCGAAGCCGCCGCGCTCAGCGAAATCGCGCTGCATGTCGATGACGATCAGGGCCACCTGATCGATCTTCGCCGCAAAGGCGAAGGGCTCCGCCTTGATGTCGATCATCAGTGATGCCCCGCCATGTGAGCGCCGATGACGCCGATATCGGCCGAGAGTGCCGGTGTTTCGTAGACCAGCTTGCCTTCCGAGATCACCATGATGCGGTCGGACATTTCCAGCAATTCGTCGAGATCCTCCGAGAGCAGCAGCACGGCGGTCCCGGCATTGCGGGCGCGCATGATACGGGCGCGGATTTCGGCGACGGCGGAGAAATCGAGGCCGAAGCAGGGGTTTGAGACGATCAGAAGATCGACTTTGCCCGTCAGCTCGCGCGCAAGCACGGCGCGTTGGACATTGCCGCCCGAAAGCGCTGCGATGGGCGATGAAGAAGACGCGGTCTTCACCTTGAAATCGGCAATCAATTCGGCGGCCCGCTTCTTCATCTTGGCCGAGCTCAGCCAGATCGCATCCTTGCCGTCGGCCTTAATGTCGAAGGTGCGGAAGGTGAGGTTTTCACTGACCGTCATTTTCGGCGCGCAGGCATTCTGCAACGGCTCTTCAGGAATGAAGCGGACATTGTTCCTGCGCGTCTCCTGCCGCGTCGCGCCGTAAAGCGCGCCATTGACCATGACCCGGCCCGTATCGGTCGGGCGCTGGCCGGCAAGAATCTCCGTCAGTTCCTTCTGGCCATTGCCGGAGATTCCCGCAATGCCGACGATCTCGCCGGAACGGACGGTGAGATTGTCGATCTCGATGGTCTTCAGCCCGGAGCGATCCGGGGCCTTGACCGCCTCGACTGTCAAGACCGGTTTGGCGAGATCGGCGACGGGAACGCGCGTGTCGAGCTCGGCGAGCTTGACGTCGCCGATCATCATCGCCGCCATATCCGAGGTCGATAGCTCGCCGACGTTACCGCTCCCCACCAGTTTGCCGCGTCGCAGGATCGAGACCGCGTCGGCGAATATCGTCACTTCATGGAACTTATGCGAGATCATCAGCACGGTGAGTTCGCCGCGCTCCGTCATTCCGCGTACGAGGCCGAGCATTTCATCGGCCTCGGCCGGCGTCAGCACCGATGTCGGCTCATCGAGCACGAGGAAGGAGCGTCCGAGATAGAGCTGCTTGACGATTTCGAGCTTCTGCTTTTCACCGGCGGCAAGCTCGCTGACGGGCCGGTCGAGCGGAATCTTGAAGGGCATACGCTCCATGAAAGCGGCGAGATCCCGGCGTTCCCTGGCCCAGTTGATGACGGAAGGCACTTCGGTGCGGCTGATAACGAGGTTCTCTGCGCCCGTCAGCGAGGGCACCAGCGTGAAATGCTGGTAGACCATGCCGAGGCCGTAAGTCGCGGCGTCCTTTGGCGAGGCGATCGCCACCTCGCGGCCATCGACGGAGAGGGAGCCGGAGGTCGCGTGGTAGAAGCCCATGATGCATTTGACGAGCGTTGATTTGCCGGCGCCATTTTCGCCGAGCAGCGCATGGAAGCTGCCGGCCGGAATGCTGACTGAGACATGGTCGAGGGCTGTGAAGCTGCCGAAGCGCATCGTCATGTCGAGGGTATCGATGCCGACGGCCTTGCCTGCGTGCGGAAGGGGCGTATCGCGGACGATACTCATGGCAGCGCCTCGATCAGCGCTTTGGAATTGGAAACGGAACCGAAGACGCCGCCCTGCATCTTCACCATTTTGACTGCGGCGAGATGATTGCCATAGTCGGTCGCGCCGCAGCAGTCTTCGAGCAGCAGGCATTCGAAGCCACGATCGTTTGCCTCGCGCATGGTCGTGGAAACGCAGACATCGGTCGTAATCCCGGTCAGGATGATGTTTTCGATGCGCTTCTGGTCGAGGATCAGCTCAAGGTCGGTCGCGCAGAAGGAGCCCTTGCCCGGCTTGTCGATGATTGCTTCGCCTTCGATCGGATAGAGGTCGGGAATGATGTCCCAGCCCGGTTCGCCGCGCACGAGAATGCGGCCACACGGACCGTTGTCGCCGATGCCGGCACCGATGCGTTGCGAGCGCCAGCGCTTGTTGGCAGGCAGGTCGGCGAGATCCGGCCGATGGCCCTCCCGCGTGTGGATGATGTGATAGCCCTTTGCGCGCATGGCAGACAGTACGGCCTTGATCGGCACGATCGGCGCCTGGACCAGAGACAGGTCGTAGCCCATGTGGTCGACATAACCGCCCCTGCCGCAGAAATCCGTCTGCATGTCGATGATGATGAGCGCGGTATTGTCCGGTCGCAGATCGCCGTTATAGGGCCACGGATAGGGATCGGCGTCGATGTAGCTCAGCGTCTGGCCGGCCAGTTCCGCTTTGGGAAGGCTGTTCATTGCGGATCTCCTATTTGGTCAATGAAAGCGCGCCGGGAGCGCCCGCAAGCGAACGGGTCGGCGAGGATGTGGCAATAAGGATCACGAGCGTCAGCACGTAAGGCGTCGCGTAGAAGAGATAGTAACCTTCGGTCACACCGACCGATTGCAAAGCAGGACCAAGGGCGCCGGCGCCGCCGAAGAGCAGAGCGGCAAGGAAGCAGCCGATCGGGTTCCAGCGCGCGAAGATCACGAGGGCAACGGCCATCAGGCCCTGGCCCGAGGAGATGCGTTCATTCCAGGAACCTGGGTAATAGAGCGACAGATAGGCACCGCCGACGGCTGCCAGCGAGCCGCCGACGGCGGTCGCGACCAACCGGACGCGATCGGGGCGAATGCCCATCGCACGCGCCGCATCGGTGCTGTCGCCGACAACACGAAGGATGAGGCCGATCCTGGTATTCCGAAAGGCCCACCAGAGCAGGATCGCAAGCGCAATGCCGATCAGGAAGAGGGCGTTAACATCGAGTGCCACCCGCACCGGCGCAAGTTCCGACCAGAAGCCGAACGGGATTGAAGGCAAATGCGCCGCCGCCGGTTGAATGAAGGGTTTGCCGAGAAAGAAGGCGAGGCCGAGCCCGAATTGCATCATTGCGATGCCGATCGCGATATCATTCACCTTCGGCCATTTGCAGATCCAGCCGTGCACGGCACCGAACACCGCGCCGGTCGCCATCGCGGCGAGCACGCCGAGCCAGGGCGAACCCGTCATGACGTCGATGGCGTAAGCCGTCATCGCGCCGAACACCAAGGTGCCCTCGAGACCGAGATTGATGCGGCCGGAGCGCTCGGTGATGGTTTCACCGAGGCTGACGAAAATAAAAGGCGTCGAAACCCGGATCGCGCCGGCCAGGATCGCGAGTGGGACGCCCCAGATGCCGATTGCTGCGTCTTCCATCATCCTCTCCCCTTGGCGAAGTCCCTGGTGTTCCAGAGATCGGGATTGAAGATCCTGAAACGGCCATAGAAGGTCTCGCAAAACAGGATGACGATGAAGAGGGTGCCCTGCAGAACGAGGACCGTTGCGTCGGGCAGGCCCATGCGCCGTTGGATCAGTCCGCCGGCGGCATCGATGCCGCCGAGAAAGAAGGCGACGGGAATGATTGCCAGTGGATTGTGGCGTGCCAGGAAGGCGACGAGGATGCCGGTATAGCCGTAACCCGCGGCAAGCGAGGCATTGGCGCTACCCTGTACAGCCGCGACCTCGACCATGCCGGCGAGACCTGCGAAACCGCCGGCGATCGCTGTCAGCCCGCCGATCAATTTGCCGACCGGCAGACCCTGGATCTGGGCGGCGCGTACATTGCCGCCGGCGATGCGTGCAGCAAAGCCGAAGCTCGTCATCTCGATCAGCACCCAGGAGACGACACAGGCCGTGATGCCGATCACGAGGCCCCAATTTACGTCCATGCCGGGAATGTTGCCCAGCATATAGCCCGATGGAAGCGGCTTAGTCGAAGGCTTGTTCAGGCTCGCCGGATCGCGCAGTGGCCCTTCAACGAACTGGTTCATCAGGGCGATGGCGATATAGGCGAGCAGTAGCGAGGAAATAGTCTCGTTGACGCCGCGATAATGGCGCAACAGACCCGCGAGACTGATCCAGATACCGCCAATGAAAAAGGCGGCAGCGGCCATCAGAATCAAAACGACGAGGACCGGCGCAGTGCCAACGAGCGGCAGGGCGATCGCCGCCGCCGCGACGCCACCGAGAACGACCGCGCCTTCGCCGCCGATGATGACAAGTCCGAGGCGGGCTGGCAGCGCGACGCAGAGCGCGGTCAGCAGCAGCGGCGAGGCTCGGCTCAGGCTGTTCTGGATGGAAAACCAGCTGCCGAAGCCGCCGGTATACATTAGTTGATAGAGCATGGCCGGCGACTTGCCGAGCGCGAGAAGGAAGAGGGAGAAAAGCGCCAGGCCGGCGAGAATGCCGCCAAGCGTGATGACGATAGGTTCGGCCCGCCGCGCCAGCCATTCCAGGACAGGGCGCAACGATGCCTGCCTCGTGGCGGAAAGAGAGATTGCCGGATCATCGATCTTGACCGTCATGACGCTTCCCTCCCTTCGAGATCAGGCGGTGGACCCGACCACGCCTTCGACCAGGTAATCCATGCTTTCCAGCTCTATCGCGTCTTCGGCATAGGCCTTGCCACCATCGATGACCTGCTTGCCTTTGTTGTCCTTCAGCGGCCCCTTAAAGACGGAGAAGCCGCCGGCAATCATTTCTGCCTTGGTCGCCTCGAACTTCTTGCGAGCCGCATCGGAAACGCCGGGGCCAAGGGCGCTCATCTTGACGAAACCGTCCTTCAGGCCGCCACGCACGAAGTTCGGCAGGGCCTGGCCGGCCTGCGCCTGCTTGATGAAATTGCTATAGACATTCCCCCAGGCCCATTCGGCGCCGGTCAGATATTTTTCCGGTGCAATCGGGCTCTGATTGGCGTGGTAGCCGCAGACGAAGGCGCCGCGGCCGGCAGCCGTCTGAACGACGACCTTGGGGCTATCGACATGGCAGGTGATGACATCGGCGCCCTGATCGATGAGCGCGTTGGTAGCTTCTGCTTCCTTGACCGCAAGCGACCATTCGCCGGTGAAGATCACCTGGCAGGTGATCGCGGGATCGACCGACCGGGCGCCGAGCAGAAAGGCGTTGATGTTCTGCAGCACCTGCGGAATCGGCTTGGCGGCGACGAAACCTATCTTCTTGCTCTTCGTCGCGTAGCCCGCCGTAATGCCATTCAGATACTGGCCCTGGAAGATGTAGCCGAAGTAGGAACCCGTGTTCATCGGGTGCTTGTCCTTCTGCCACAAGCCGCCGCAATGGCGGAACTGGGCGTTCGGATACTTCGCGGCCATCGCCAGCATGTGGGGATCGAAATAGCCGAAGGATGTCGGGAAGATCAGGGAGGCGCCGTCGAGATTGATCATCGACTCGATCGTCTTCTGGACATCGACCGTCTCCGGCACGTTCTCCTCTTCGACCACGGTCACCCCCGGCATCGTCTTGACGGCGGCAGCACCTTCTGAATGCGCCTGATTATAGCCGTAGTCGTCCTTGGGGCCGACATAGATGAAGCCGACGGTCAGCGCCGTCTGTGCGGCGGCGCGGGATGCTAGCAGCCCGGGCGCAAGTCCGGCGAGGGCGCCAGCGGCGGATGCCTGAAGGAAATTGCGACGGTTCATGGAAAGGAGTTTGGTCATCACGATGCTCCTTGCGGCGAAGAGGGCCGGTTAGTGTGGGTGCAAAAAAGTGTATGCAATGAGCATGCCAGATATTAATATGTTGATTTTTATAAATAATGTTTATTTCTACGGAACGCTACATGGGAGATTTCATGCAACTTTCATGCTAGGAAGATCAAAATATGTGCATAGCCTACAAATAAGTCAGAATACGTGCTTAAATATGCAAGCTTCCACCGTTCTCCTGCTTTCGGAAGATTTTCTGTAAGTATAATCAGGTGCTTAAATCAATAATTGACTTTCATGCGTGGCAAATGCATGTGTATGCAGAAGGTAAAAAGGCAGAATCAGTGTTGGGGCAAGTCAGGCGCACGCGGGTCGTCCGGGCAGGTAATACCGTCGAACAGATGGTGCGGGCGATTGCGGATATGATTGTGACGGGACAAATGCTGCCGGGCGAGAAGCTTGATGAAATCTCGCTTGCGGCGCGCTTCGAGGTGTCACGCACGCCCGTGCGAGAAGCGCTGCGCGAACTGGGGGCGATGGGTCTTGTCGATCGTGAACCAAACCGCAGCGCCGTCGTAACCAACGTTACCGAAAACTATCTGCATTCGATGTTCGAGGCGATGGCGGAGCTCGAGGGGATGTGCGCGCGGCTTTCGGCCGAGCGCATGACCGTGGACGAGCGGCGTCAGCTGGAAATCGAGCATCGGGCGTCAGCACGGCTGGTTCATCGAGGGGCGGATGAGGACTATGCCGCCTATAACATCGAATTTCATAACCGGCTCTATCGCGGCGCTCATAACGATCATATTTACGAACTCGTGACCCAGAGCCGCGCCAGACTCGCGCCTTTCCGCCGAGCACAGTTCAGGCTGCCGGGTCGGCTGACGAAATCCTATGCGGAGCATGACGCGATCGTAACGGCAATCATTCGAGCAGACGGCGCTGCCGCTGCGCAGGCGGCATATTCGCATGTCGAAATTGTAAGCGATGCCAGCGCCGTCTTTGCCAAGGCAAACGTTGAGTAGTTTCTTCAGGCTGCGCGGGCCTGCCATCAGCTGCTACAATGAGCACTGCATCTTGGTTCAGGGCTCTGCCTTCAGAGCATGCTTCACGCGGAGGACGGTAACCAGCACCGCTGCGACAACAATTGGAATTGAGACGAGCATGATCACGGGAGTGAAGTGATAGCCGGTGTGGTCAGCGGTCTCGAAGACGAACTTCATCAAACTGAGCAAATAGTAGCTGATTGCGATGATCGAGAAGCCTTCTACTGCACGCTGGATCTTTACCTGGGTCGCGGCGCGATCCGCCATAGCTTGGATTTGGGTAGCATTCTGGAACTCGATCTCGACCTGAATGCGGGTTTGGAGAAGGTCGAGCAAATGCATCGTCGCCTGTGAGAGCTGTCCAAGCCGAATGGCCGTTGCCTCACACGTTCTGACCGCAGGCTTAAAACGCCTTTCGACGAACGTGCCGAAGCGCTGAAAACCAGGGGCGTGTGTTTCCCGGAGCATGGCGATCCGTTCCTCGACGATCTTGGCGTAGGCTCCGGTTGCTCCGAATCGATTGCGTGTCTCGGCTGTGGCCGAGATGATGTGCGAAGAAAGTATTGTGATCTCTTCAAGTAGCTGTTTGTGATCCTTTGCAGGCGTAATCAGGTTGCGGTTTGTCAGCTCTACAAGCTTTTTGTCATAGCCACCAAGGAGTGGAGCGAGCCGCCGCGCTTCGGGCAGTCCGAGCAGCGCCATGGCGCGGTAAGTTTCGATCTCAAAGATACGCCGTACCATCCGCCCGAGCCGGTGTGCATTCAGATCTTTGTTGAATAATAGGATTCTGCTCGAATGATCCTCGCGAACCCGAAAATCGGAGCAAACTTGGGCGGAACCGCCTCCGATTGTAGAGGCCGCGGTGTCTCCGAAATCGAAGGTCTTAAGGACCGGGCTAAGGTCGGTCGGAGCCTCGCCCAGGACAAGAATGCTGACGTGACAAACGAGACGAGGGGACGCTAGCCCGGCAAGGGTTGCGAAATCTGCCTCAGCGAGATCGGATTCAGGCCAGGTTAGGGTTTGATCAGCGAGCTTTCGCACGCGGGTGACTGTCACGAACTCGGTGTGGTGTTCCAGTCTGACCGATATATTTCCGTCTACCCGGACGCTATCATGGAAATCCTTCACAACCCCGTCTGAAGGCATAAATGCGATATGCTCGACAATCGCCGGTCCATCGAAGTAGATCGATGGCCGAGCATGCAGCTCCGCGTTGAAGTCAGCCGCCTGGTGGAATGACGAGTCGTCGGGTGTTGTTGTTATCAACTGTTCCATAGTCTTGGATGTCACTCCGCGTGGCCTCCCATGCCAATTGCCGATCACGATGGCGTATGCGCAGCTAGCCTAAGGAAATCTACAGCACATGGAAAGATGAGTTCCTGTCACCGACGCGGTGAGATGGTCTCATCGAGATAGTCAATCGTCGACCCTTGATTGATAATCAGGAACTTCGCGAGGAAGCTTTCAAGAAAGAAGCGCCAGGTGGGATGATCCAGGGACTACTCGTTGAAACCGGTCCGGTTTCAGTTGTTCCTGAGCCGCTAAATGAGCATCTCAATCAAGCTGAACAATAGTGGCAATAACGCCTAAGGATTTCCCAATTCATAAGCTAAGTATATGACATTACTATCCATTTTGGAAGGCGTCCGGTACAAATGGTTCCCAATGCACCCTTAGATCTTTCTCAAAACCCGCGCTGTTCAGAAAAAGGCCCGCCGAAGCGAGCCGTGACGCATCAGAATTGTGATTTGATACATCGGTAAGCATGCGCTAGGGTTCTGATATCAGAGCTTATCAAGCATAAGTGATGGTTGCGCTATGATCACCGCCGCTCAAATACGTGCCTCCAGGGCACTTCTTGGCATAGATCAGCGCCGACTCGCCGAATTGGCTGGAGTATCAGTCCCGACGATTCAGCGTATGGAGGCAAGCCCTGACGTCGTGCGCGGCAACGTTGATTCCCTCATGCGTTTGCTGGCGGCTTTGAGCGAGGCTGGCATAGAGGTGATTAACGAGGGGGCGGTTAGCCAGGATGGAGGGCGCGGCGTCAGGCTAAAGACTAGGCAGTCGGACAACGAAGCGCCTGCATTGCCCGGACGAGGAAAAGGTCCTCGTTCATGATTTGTCTGGTCGCGATCCTACTGTGCTCGGTATTCCTATTTGCAACCGCGGCTTCAGCGGTCTTCATCGCCCGCTCGAAACATGCAACGAATCTCGTCTATGGATTAAGCTTCTTCCTCTCGGCAATCGCCTTCGCTGCGGCTGTCGGTGCACTCACCACGATAGTTTCTCCCGATGCCGTATCGAAGCTCATGCTTCCGGTCGGCCTGCCGTGGCTCGGCAGTCATTTCCGTCTGGATGCGCTATCCACCTTCTTCCTGACGGTCGTCGATTTCGGTGGCATGCTTGCGAGCCTATACGCGCTCGGCTATGGCCGGCACGAACAGGCGCCGCACCGAGTGCTACCGTTCTTCCCGGCCTTTGTCGCAGGTATGAATCTCGTGATCCTTGCGGATGACGCCTTCACCTTCCTGATGTCCTGGGAGTTTATGTCGCTCGCTTCCTGGGCGCTTGTGATGGCCCATCATCGCGATACCGACAACCGGAAAGCCGGTTATCTCTACATTGTCATGGCCAGCTTCGGCACGTTCACCCTTTTGCTCGCTTTCGGTCTGCTTGCGGGACCGGATGGCAATTACAGTTTTGCCACCATGCGTGCCACCGAACATGCGTCACTGACCTCAGGTTTGGTGCTCGTTTTGCTGCTGCTCGGTGCTGGATCCAAGGCTGGGCTGGTGCCCCTGCATGTCTGGCTACCGCGAGCGCATCCGGCAGCCCCCAGTCATGTCTCCGCCCTCATGAGTGGCGTCATGACCAAGGTCGCGGTGTACGGCTTCATCCGCGTGGTCTTCGATCTGCTCGGCACGCCTGCCTGGTGGTTCGGCGTCGTCGTTCTGGCGATCGGCGGCACCACCACGGTTCTCGGTATCCTGCACGCGCTTATGGAGAGTGATCTCAAGCGCCTTCTCGCGTATAGCACCATTGAAAATATCGGCGTCATCTTCGTCAGCCTCGGTCTGGCGCTTGCGTTCAAGGCGAACGGCATGGGACTGCCAGCAGCGCTGGCGTTGATCGCCGCGCTATTCCACGTCCTGAATCATTCTTTCTTCAAGAGCCTGCTTTTCTTTGGTGCCGGCGCGGTGCTGACGGCAACCGGGGAACGAGATATGGAAAAACTCGGTGGGCTCATCCATCGCATGCCGGTGACCGGCGTAGTCTTTCTCATTGGCTGCGTCGCCATCTCGGCTCTTCCTCCCTTCAATGGTTTCATTTCCGAATGGCTGGCGTTTCAGGCTGTCCTGCAAAGCCCAGCCCTGCCGCAATGGGGATTGAAGCTTCTGGTGCCGGCAGTGGGCGGCATGCTCGCTCTTGCCGCCGCCCTTGCGGCTGCTTGTTTCGTCAAGGTTTTCGGCGTGACGTTTCTTGGCCGTCCCCGCAGCGTGCTAGTCGAACGGGCAACGGAGGTCGACCGCTTCTCGCTTGCCGCCATGTCGGTTCTGGCTTTCCTTTGCCTTGCTGCCGGTATTCTGCCGGGGGTCGTCATCGATGCACTGGCACCGCTGACGCTCTCGCTGATCGGCCAGCGCATGCCGGTGCAAACGGATATTCCATGGCTGTCGATCGTGCCGATCGCCGAAGCCCGCAGCTCGTATAACGGCTTGCTCGTTTTCCTATTCATCCTCTTTTCGGCGTCGCTCACGGCCTATCTTGTCCACCGCTTCGGCTCGCGACTCATCCGCCGGGCGCCGGCCTGGGATTGCGGCTTTCCGCTGAGCAGTCCAGCAACGCAATATACCGCCAGCAGCTTCGCCCAGCCCATCAGGCGCGTCTTCGGCACGCTGATCTTTCGCGCGCGAGACCGGGTCAGCATGCCGCCGCCCGGCGATCTCCGGCCGGCGCGGTTCACCCTGGAGATGCATGATCAGATATGGGAAGGGCTCTATCTGCCTATCGTCGGCGCCGTCGGCTTTGCCGCAGAAAAACTCAACTATCTGCAATTCCTGACTATCCGCCGCTATCTGAGCCTGGTCTTCCTCACGCTCGTCCTCCTGCTTCTGGTGCTGGCGCTATGGTCATGATGTCAGCCCTTTTCGCCCAAGTCCTCCAGATGTTGCTCGTCGTGCTGTTGGCGCCGTTGCTGACGGGCGTCGTGCGCATGTTCAAGGCGCGGCTGTTACGCCGTCGCGGACCTTCGCTGATACAGCCTTATCGTGACCTTGCCCGGCTTCTGCGCAAGGAGGCGGTGGTTGCGGAGAATGCATCCTGGCTGTTCAGAGCAGCACCCTACGTGATCTTCGCCGCGACATGGGTGGCTGCAGCCATCATCCCGACTTTCGCCACCGGCCTCCTTTTTAGCTGGACCGCGGACCTGATCGCCATCATCGCGCTGCTTGGCAGTGCGCGTTTCTTCCTGGCGCTTGCCGGCATGGATGTAGGCACCAGCTTCGGCGGCATTGGCTCGAGCCGGGAGATGATGATTGCGACGCTCGCCGAGCCGTCGATGCTGCTCATCATCTTCACGCTTGCCCTGGTCGCCGGCTCGACCCAACTTTCCACCATCGCTGCCTTCATGACCTCGCCGCAAGTGGGGTTGCGCGTCTCGCTGGCGATTGCCCTCATCGCCCTCATCATGGTCGCAATTGCCGAAAATGCTCGCATCCCTGTCGACAACCCCGCGACCCATCTGGAACTGACCATGGTGCATGAAGCTATGGTGCTTGAATATTCCGGGCGACACCTTGCCATGATCGAGCTTGCGGCATCGCTCAAGCTGTTACTCTATATTTCGCTGATCGCCTGCCTTTTCGTCCCCTGGAGGCTCGTTGCCTTTGGGGCCGGGCCGCTTGCCTATCTGATCGGATTGTTCGCCTATCTCGCCAAGCTCGCAGCGGGTGGCGCTCTGCTTGCGCTGTTTGAAACCGCGACTGCCAAGATGCGCGTGTTTCGTGTGCCGGAATTCCTCGGTGCCGCGCTGATGCTCGGTCTGCTCGCCGCATTGTTGCGGTTCGTGTCGAGGGGGCTGTGATGACCGGGTCGGTCTTCGACATCGCCCACATGCTTGCCGGCGGTCTGGTGCTCGTCAGCATGATGATGCTCTATCAGGACCGTCTTTATGCGCTGCTGAACGTCTTCGCGCTGCATTCGCTGGTGCTGACGCTCTCGGTTGCCTGGCAAGCCCTCATCCAGGATGCACCGCATCTCTTCGTGACGGCGGCGATCGCTCTCATTTTCAAGGCAATCATCATTCCCGTCGTGCTGCATCGCATGATCCGCCAGCTCGGCATCCACCGCGAGATCGAGACTGTTGTCGGCGTCGGCCCCACCATGCTTGCCGGCCTGGGACTGGTGGCCCTGGCCACGGTAGTAATGCTGCGGGTAACACCATCGGCCGATCCGATCGCCCGCGAGGACCTCGCCTTCGCCCTGTCGGTTCTGCTGCTGGGACTGCTGATTATGGTCACGCGCCGCAATGCCGTCAGTCAGGTCGTTGGCTTCATGTCTTTGGAAAACGGGTTGGTGCTGGCGGCGACCGGCGCCAAGGGCATGCCGCTGGTGGTGGAGATCAGCGTCGCTTTCTCGATTCTGATCGCCTTCATCGTCATCGGCGTTTTCCTGTTCCGCATCCGCGAGCGCTTCGACACAGTGGACGTGCGGGCGCTCGACGACTTCAAGGGGAGACGACGGAAATGAACGATCTCTCCTCCATCCTCGGCTTCGACGCAGTGACCGCTGTCCTCGTTATTCCGATTGCCGCCGCCGCCCTTCTAGCGCTCCTGCCCGGCTACCGCATGACGGCGCGGCTGAACATAGTCGCGAGTCTTTTGACTCTGCTTGCGGCGCTTTTGCTCTTTGTCAGCGCGCGGCCGCCGCCCGGCCGATATCTGCTCGTGGATGATCTCAATATCGTCTTTGTCGCCCTGAATGCCTTTGTCGGCTTCACCACCAGTGTCTTCAGCGCCGGCTACATCGCCCACGAGCTTGAGATCGGCCGTCTGACGCCTGCCAACTTGCGATTCTACCACGCGATGTATCAGATCATGATGTTTGGTATGAATCTCGCGTTCGTGTCGAATAATATCGGCCTGATGTGGGTGGCGGTGGAACTCGCGACGCTGACCACCGTGCTGATGGTCGGCATCTACCGTACGCATGAGGCACTGGAAGCTGCCTGGAAATATTTCATCCTCGGAAGTGTCGGTATCGCCTTCGCACTGTTCGGCACCATCCTCGTCTATCTGGCCGCTCAGGCCGTTGTCGGCACCGGCTATGATGCCATGGTCTGGACGACGCTGGTAGAACACGCCGCCGGATTCGATCCGGCTCTTCTCAACCTCGCTTTCATTTTCCTGTTGCTCGGCTACGGCACCAAGGTCGGATTGGCGCCGCTGCATGCCTGGCTGCCGGACGCGCATGCCGAGGGGCCGACACCGATTTCGGCGGTGCTTTCTGGCCTGCTGCTCAACGTTGCGCTCTATGCCGTGCTGCGGTTCAAGATATTGCTTGCCGCCAGCCCGGAAGCAATCAGCCCCGGGCCGCTTATGATGACGATGGGGCTCACCTCACTGATCTTCGCCGCCTTCATGCTCTACCGCCGTCGCGACATCAAACGTCTGTTCGCCTATTCATCAATCGAGCATATGGGCATCATCGTCTTCGCCTTCGGTCTCGGCGGCTCGCTCGCCAATTTCGCCGGCCTGTTGCATATGGTCATGCATTCGCTGACCAAGTCGGCGATCTTCTTTGCCGTCGGTCATATCGCCCAGATCAAGGGGACGCAGAGGCTTTCGGCCATTCGAGGCCTGACCGAGACACATCCGGGGCTTGGCTGGGGTCTGCTGGTCGGCGTGATCGCCATTGCCGGCTTGCCGCCGGCGGGCATATTCATGAGCGAATTCCTCATCGTCAGCTCGACCTTCGCGAAGGTGCCGTTGTTGGCCATTCCGCTCGTATTTGGGCTGCTGGTCGCTTTCGGGGCTCTATTGCTGCGATTGACGGGGGCCATCTTTGGTCAGCCGCGTGGCAGCATTGCGCCGGCAGAAGCGTCCTACTTGCCAATGTTCCTGCATCTGGCGCTCGTGCTCGGAGCCGGAATCTACCTACCGCCCCTGATGGTTGCTTGGTTTCAGCATATCGCCAATCTTCTTCGATAATACGAGGCCGGAATATGTCGATGTTGAATGATCTCATACGCAATAGCCGCCTGGTCTCGCATCATAGGCCCGCGCCGCGCGCCGTCACCGATCCTTCCACCTGGATGTCGGCTGCTTCGAGATTATCGGAAGGACAATTGACGATGCTCGGCCTCTGGGGCGAACGCAACGCCGTGCATCTGGCTCTGCTCGACGAACAGGCCGGTATGACTGCTGTCCTTAGCCTAGAGGAACTGCAGAAAGGTTATCCTTCCATCGCGCGATACCATCCGCCGGCGCTACGTCTGGAACGAACGCTCCGCGACCTCACAGGATTGGAGCCGGAAGGACTGCCGGATAACAGGCCGTGGATCGACCACGGCCGCTGGGGTCTGCGGTTCCCACTGGGAACGCGCAGTGCGCCTGCCCCTGAATTATCCTACGCCTTTCTGTATGCCGATGGAGAGAACCTACACCAGATACCAGTCGGGCCGGTGCATGCCGGCATCATCGAGCCCGGGCATTTTCGCTTCACGGCCAATGGTGAAACTGTCGTTCGACTAGAGGAACGGTTCGGCTATGTCCACAAGGGGGTCGAGGCGCTGATGGTGGGTACCGATCTGGCTCGCGGATTGCAGCTTGCCGGGCGGACGTCCGGGGACAGCACCGTCGCTTATGCCTATGCCTTTTCGCGGGCCGTGGAAGCCGCCCTTGGGATAGAGATCCCGCCGCGCGCCGTTTGGCTACGTGCGCTGATGGCCGAACTCGAGCGGCTCGCCAATCATCTCGGAGATATAGGCGCCATCTGTAATGACGCCGCCTTTGCACTGATGCTCGCCCATTGCGGCCTGCTGCGTGAGCATGTCCTGCGCGCCGCCGATGCCGCTTTCGGGCACAGGCTGATGCGCGACCGTATCGTACCTGGCGGCGTTGCCGCCGACCTTGATGGCGACGGACAAGCCGGCTTGCGGGCACTGCATGCCGAGCTCAGTTGGAAATTCCCTGCTTTGGTGGAACTGTACGACAATACCGCCTCGCTTCAGGACCGGACGGTCGGTGCGGGCACGCTGCGCAACGAGCTTGCCGGCCAATACGGCGCAGGCGGTTATGTCGGGCGGGCGGCCGGCCGCGGCTTTGACGCCCGGCGTAACCTTGCCTACCCGCCCTATGACGAACTGACCTTAGATATACCGCTGCTTAGCGACGGCGACGTAAACGCCCGGATATGGATACGCGTTCGTGAAGTCGAGCAGAGCCTGTCGCTCGTCGAACAAATTCTCGACCGGCTGCCGGACGGCCCGGTTCTCTCGGATGTTCCGCCTGTCAACGAAATTCGAGAGGGTGTGGCTCTTGTGGAAGGATTCCGCGGCGATGTCCTGGCATGGCTACGTCTCACATCCGAGGGCAGGATCGAACGCTGCCATCTGCGCGATCCCTCCTGGTTTCAGTGGCCGCTGCTGGAGGCCGCCATCAAAGACAATATCGTCGCCGACTTTCCGCTCTGCAACAAGTCATTCAACTGCTCATATTCGGGGCACGATCTATAAGGGCAAATAAGCTATGCGCAGGCTCCTGTTCGAAAGCTTGATACTGCCGCCTTTGACGGAGCCTGCACCGGTCAGTGCCGATGCAGCAGCTAAAGAGCTCGCGGCTGCTGTTGACGAGAAGGCGCGCCGTAGGCTCGGTCGTAGTCTGGCGATCCGCGCCATCGACGCCGGATCCTGCAATGGTTGCGAACTCGAAATGCATGCTCTGAGTAATGCTTTCTATGATATCGAACGGTTTGGCATCCGTTTCGTGGCCTCGCCTCGTCATGCCGACGTGCTCATCGTCACTGGCCCCGTGACGAAGAACATGGCAGAAGCCCTCGAACGGACATATGATGCTACGCCAGATCCCAAATGGGTCGTTGCGCTGGGTGACTGCGCGCGTAGTGGCGGCTGCTTTGCCGGAAGTTACGCCGTGGTCGGTGGGGTTTCGAAGATCGTGCCCGTCGACTTGCACATTTCGGGCTGTCCCCCATCACCAACGGATATCCTCAAAGGCTTGCTGGCACTGCTAGATCATGTAAGCGAACGGGCAGGTTAGAGCATTTCGAGGAAAAGTGCGTAGCGGTTTTCCGCCCGGAATTGCGTGAAAACAAAGAGATAGAGCAGTCTAGCGATTCCGTAAGGCGCTGAACTGCTTTAGTTTGACGGCAGGGTTCGATGACTGGACGTCTGCAGGCAGTTATTCTTGCAATCGTTGCCGCTGTGACGGCAATGTATCGCCTCTTCGTAACAGCCGGTCCGGAAGAGCTGCCGCGAAGACGCCAGCGCGTCATGAGTCTCAGCGCTTTTCATGCAGATCCTGCTATTTGCGCAGCGATCGATGCTGTCGAGCAAGTGTTTATCCAAGACTTTAAATGGTCTTTCCGCCGGCTCTCATATCCCCAAGAGAGTGGCATTGATGCTCGCGCCGAGATTCTCGACAATGGATGGTCGACCGGTCGCTTTCTACCGATGCGGATCTGGCCGGCGCCGTCAGAAAAGGACGACAGCGGCAACTACCTTCACCAACTCGAAAGGCGCTCTGTAGACTACTGGGCATCGCATTGCCTGTCGGTTTGTGTGTTCCTTTTCGACCCGGATCGCCATTGTGTTATGTGGCAATGGGTCAACTCGGAATCGTGCAGCAAATCCGGGGAAGAATGGTTGCTGGCCGTTCCATCATCCAACATCTTGGATGGATCGGCGAGATTGAGTTTCGAGGAAGGCATTTCACTGGATTCGGAACTGTTGTTGCGGTCGGCATTTGCGCTCGATCGCTTTTTGATGGAGAGAATTGGCCATCAGACTGCGATATTCATATGGGACGAATGGGGGGATTTTTCCCCAATCTTCTGCAATTTGCGCGTTTTTCTAGCCAACAGCGAGCCGGAGATGCAGGTTGATTATCGTATTCGCGCCCGCAGTCTTCATGAGCTGATGACCCAACTCTTTCCGTGGGCGCGTTATTCTTATGCCGAGCCAATCAAGGAATATTCTGGCGAGGTGGCGGTACATGTGCTGGAGATTGAGGTTCGACCGGAAGCCCTGGCTTATCTGCGAGCGGAAGAATTTCTGGAGGTAGGCTACCCAGAAGAACAAGCCCCCCCATCGCCGGAGTCTGAAGGTTATATAACAGCCGAAGAGGAGGCAGCATTTTGGCGGGGTAGGGGAGTGTCGCGTGGGTCCGATGAACGAGATAATTGAATGAAGTGCGATGAAGGGCCAGAACGACTGAACCATCATTTCAGACCGTTTGCTGGAAAGAGCCAAACAAACCCCTTGCTCAGCTAACCCTTTTGCTGCCATCTCCCGTGACCTATCGGATTTAAGGGCCGCGCGGCGATCTTCCATTTCCTCAAGATTACCGGTGTCAGGCCTTGGCCCTTGGGATGAACTTCGATATCCCTTCCATCAGATATCCAAGTCTTGGGAAGAGCAAAATGGCCATACCCCATTCCGAACGGATTCCCGCGAGGGTGCGGCTTTGCCCCCCGTGACTAAACGAGGAGCTGGGCCAAGCGAATGGCATCGCCATTGTCTATCCATGCACGGCTCAGTTCATCTCCCGACAGCCTCGGAATGCTGGCACTCGTCGGAGAAGACATTCATGTGCTGAAACAAGCCAACCATCAAAGCGAAGCGGAAAAGCAGACGCAGAAACCGCGACAGCGGCAGTAGTGTCTCGCCAATTAAAGGCCGTGGCGTGTGGGTAAAAATAACCGCGGTGCGTGGATCTTGACGCAAATCAATTCGCGTCTTCGTAGGGCAAGTATGCTTGTTGTTACTTTGGCACTTGATGTGCAGAGCATGAAGGGGAGGATATCATGATCAGATCATCATTGATTGCGCCCGTTGTTACTACGATGTTTCTTAACCTTGCGATTCCGGCTTACGCCTCTGGCCTGACCGTCGTTAAGGCGGAGCTGTGGAACAAACCAGATGGTTCGCAAGGCGTCACATTAAGCACTGATCACGTCAAAGCGGGCAAAGTTCAGTTCCAGGTAAAGAACGTGTCCACCGACGAAGATCATGAACTTCTCCTCGTGAAGACAGATCTTGCCCCAGCGGATTTTCCGATTGATGCAAGCGGCACGCGCGTCGATGAAGACAAGTTCAAGGGCCTCAAAGAACTCGGCGATGTTCATCCGGGCAAGTCGCGCAGTACCACCTTGATCCTCAAACCCGGCAAGTACGAGCTGTTCTGCAATGAACAGGGGCACTTCAGTGCGGGAATGTACATTGCTTTCACGGTTGAACCTTAGGCTGCTGATACAGGCGCAGTGCTCCGCCGGGGCTTAACCTGATTGCTCCGGTGTGGCAATAGCGTAGCCGGACCTGTATGGTTCTGGCTTCGAATTCGACGTCGCGTTCGAATCCGTCCTCAATCCGCCTCCTGACGTCAGTGGTACTGACGCAGGGGGCGATTTTGATTCCAGTTCTCACGCCAACGCCGCCTTAAAGGTTTCTGACGGCCTTCTAGGCCATCCTCTTTGTGGTATTGCCACTCTACCGAAATGTTCAGACCATTGGATTGAAGTTCCCGCTGCGCGCAGGAATGTAGCTGTGCCAGAGAAAATTTCGTGCGACGCAACGCAACCCTTTTGATCCCGATCAAGGCAGGCTCGACGCCGTTCCTTCATGATCGAGGCAATCCAGCAACCGGCAAAGGTCTTTGCCGAAGTCTTGGTGATGACGGATGAGACCCACTGTGCTGCGATTGTGATGGAGTGAACTGCGGTTCAGTTCACTCCGCACGCGTCGCAGCACCACCATATCGGAGACCACCATGCTTATTCGTTTCCTTATGACTTCCCCGGTGACCACGGTGGCTCCTTCTACTCCGCTCATCGATGCAGCAAAACTTATGCTCGAAAGACGGGTGGGCGGCCTTCCAGTGTTGGACGATCATGGCCGGCTTGTGGGGATTATTACCGAGAGCGACTTCCTCAGATGGGGTGAACCCGGCACCGAGAAGGCGAGGTCGCGCTGGCTTTCCTTCTTTGTGAACGTAGGCAAGATGGCGGAAGAATATGTGCGCTCGCACGGGCGCAAGGTCGAGGAAGTCATGTCCTCGCCCGTCGAGACGGTCTCGCCGGACACCGACTCCGTGGCTGCCGCGTCGATCATGGAGAAGCACGCCATCAAGCGGCTACCTGTCGTTGCCGACGAAAAAGTCGTCGGCATTGTCTCCCGGTCGGATTTCATGCGGGCCTTGGCAAACGCGATGTCCGAGGTCGCTTTGGCCCCGGACGACGACGCTCGTATCGAATCGGCGATTGTCGATGAGATCGCAGCGCAGCGATGGAGCGGAAACATCCTCGACTAGCGTGATCGTCATGAACGGCGTGGCGGAACTGACAGGAACCATTTTCGACGATCGCGAGTACGCCGCTGCACGTGCTGCCGTTGGAGACGTTGCCGGTGTGAGAAATAAATGAAGTCGCGCCGGGATGGAGGGAGGAGCCGCCAATCGAAAATGAAGATGCCGTGCCGTGCCGTAGCGTGCGAGGCATTTGCCATTTGACATCAGACGGCGAAGGAATGCGATTTTCGTTCCCCCTAATGCTTGAGGCACATTCGTCAAAAACACGGTGGAAGCGACGATGACAATCGAACTCGTCCGTAGCTGGACGCGGAATGATCACTTGGAGTTGGCAACGCCCGCACGGCAGATCGCGCAGGCTGGCGCCATCTGTTTGCGACCGCGTGGTGAGTTCGGAGAGACCGAAGTTCTCCTGATCTCCAGCCGCAGCCACGGTGGCTGGGGTATCCCGAAAGGACATATCGAACCGGGCGAGACGTCATTTGAGGCGGCCCAAAGAGAGGCTTTCGAGGAAGCGGGCGTCATTGGCGAAGTGACGAAACAGAGGATTGGATCGTTCTCCTACCACAAGGACAAGGAAGGGCGTCTCTTAAGATATGCAGTCGCCGTACATCTTCTGTCCGTCCACGATACGGCTATCGACTATCCCGAGAAGAATTCCCGTGAGGTGAAGTGGGTGCCGATAACAACCGCCGGACGGGAATTGGCCTATAGCGGGCTCCGGGAAGTCTTCGACAAGGTGATCTCTCCGGTCTGCCCTTGAGCCTGCGATCTGGATCATTACCACTTTGCATGGGCGTCAGTTACGTCTTACGGAACCGTGTCATCAGCTCATACGTCAGTAAAATGAAGATCAGAAGGCGTGCTTTCGTCGCTGATTCATCAGCCACGGAATTCGGCCCCTATGCCATCGGTTCCATTATCCTGGGTGACCATGACAACTTTCAAACGATAGGATTTTGGCCGGCTTCACCACATAACAACGGTTGGAACGGGTCTCCACAGACGGCACAGTGCCCTCCTAGACGGACGCGATTACGAGCAATCGATTTTAAGTCTCTTTTGCGGTCATTTCTCTTGCCAATTCGCCGATCATCGAACGTAACCACCTGTGGGCTGGGTCGTGGCGATAGCGAAGGTGCCAGGCCATCTGCACCGGGAAAGTACCGAGATCGACGGGCGGCGGTAGTACCTTGAGGCGCGGATCCCGCTCGAGGCTCCTACAAATCAGGCGCGGTAGCGTCGCGCAGTAATCTGTTACGACGAGCATCTCGGGCACGGCAAGGAAGTGCGTCACGGACACGGCGACCTCTCGCTTGAGGTTTTGCTGCCCCAATGCCTGGAAGAGGCCCGCGCGCAGCCGGCCCGGTGGCAGTACGTTCACGTGCTTGAGGCTCTCAAACTGTTCCCGGGATATATGGTCTCCAATCTCGGGATGATTTCTGCGCACCACGCAGGCAAGCCCATCGTCCATAAGGTGTTGGACGACGAGGTTATCAGGCGGATCTACGATCCGGCCAAGTACCATGGCGGTGGTACCGGAAACGATGCCGGTTTCGGCGAGATCGTTGCCAAATGGCGTCATGCGGAGCTTGATGCCGGGCGCTAGCTCGAGCATTCTCGCTGCAAGCGCCGGCATCAAAACGAGTTCCGCATAGCTGTTGGGGGCAATCGTGAACAGGCGTTCGGCCTCCGCTGGCCGAAACTCCTGCTGGTTAAAAACGAGATCGTCTAGTTGTGCCAGCGCCGCTTCGATTGTCGGAGCGATCTCCTCGGCCAGTTGCGTTGGCTTGATACCGTACCGTTCCCGGATGAACAGCGGATCGCGTAAGGTCTCGCGCAGGCGATTGAGGGAATTGGACAGCGCAGGCTGGGTAATGCCCAGTCGCGCGGCAGCTCGAGTCACGCTCCGCTCCTCCATCAGAGCCAAGAAAACCGGGAGCAGGTTCAGATCGTATCTCATTAAGATATAATCTCATATGAATATCTAAAATCAATGAAGTAAATTTCCGAAATATGTAGGCATCTGCCATTGTCACCACATCGAAAGGCCATTGCGGCTGACCGAACTCCAATTCAACCGGCTGCGAGGCTTGATCGCGCCATCTGACGGAAGGATCCGACAATGAAAGTCCTTATGGTTCTCACTTCTCACGACATGCTCGGCGACACCGGCAGGAAGACCGGCTTCTGGCTCGAAGAGCTGGCAGCGCCCTACTATGTCTTCAAGGATGCCGGTGCCGAAATCACCCTCGCCTCACCGAAAGGCGGTCAGCCGCCGCTCGACCCAAAGAGCGACGAGCCGATGTTCCAGACCGACCTGACGCGGCGCTTCAGCGCCGATGAGGCAGCCAAGGCGCAACTTGCGGAGACTGTGCGCCTGGAGAGCGTCGATCAGAGGGACTTCGATACGGTCTTCTATCCCGGCGGCCACGGCCCGTTGTGGGATCTGGCTGAAGATCCGCATTCGATCGGGCTGATCGAATCCTTTGTCGGGGCCGGCAAGCCGATCGCCCTCGTTTGCCACGCGCCGGGCGTCCTGCGTCACGTGACCAATCCCGACGGTACCCCCTTCGTTCAGGGACGCTCCGTCACCGGCTTCACCAATTCCGAGGAAGAGGCTGTGGGTCTCACAAAGGTCGTGCCGTTCCTTGTCGAAGACGAGCTGGTGGGTCTCGGCGCGGTCTTTTCCAAGGTCAAGGACTGGAGCGTGCACACAGTGGTCGATGGCCAGCTCATCACCGGTCAGAACCCGGCCTCATCGAGCAAGGCAGCAGAAGCACTGATCGCAGCTCTGGACCAGATGAATACTAGGGCCGCCTGAACGCGCTGAAATATCGTGATCTGCCGACGGCCAGTGCGTCGGCAGATCGCCTTCAGAAACCGGAGTTTTTATGTCCACCACGATTCCAGCGATGCTGCTGTCGGGTGCGCGACAGATGATCGAAAGGTGCATCGCGGCCGCCGGCGCCCTGGAAGTTGCCTGCTCAATCGCCATCGTCGAAGCGTCTGGGCACCTGCTCTCCTTTGTTCGCCAGGAAGGGGCCATGGTAGGGTCAGCCGAGCTCGCCATCGACAAGGCCTTTGCCGCTCACATTTTCAACAACCGGACCGAGGCGCTCGGTGCACTGGCCCAACCTGGCGCCGAACTCTACGGCATTCAGCATTCGTATGGTGGAAGGATCGTGGTCTTCGGCGGTGGCATTCCCATCCGGTTTGAAGGACGAACCATCGGTGCCATTGCCGGGAGTGGCGGAACTGTCGCTGAAGGCCCCCAGACGGGCAATCGTCCAGTTGGGCCGGTCGGCGACCGGCGCTTCGAGCAGCGGCGCAACAACGCGCAGCGCCGCCTCGGTCTTCACCGGCGCCGAGCCGGGCGCGATGGTCGACTTCAACGCCTCGACGCCGCCGCCCATGAAATCGCTGCGCCACAGCTGAACCGTATCTTCGCGCACACCAAAGGCTTCCGCAATGCGCGGGCTGGTCCAGCCCGAAAGCGTCAACAAGATCGCCCGAGCCCGATCCGCTTCACCGCGCTCGCGCGAACGGGCCAGCCTTTCCAACGCCGCGCGCTGCTTCTCATCCGCCGCCACCAGAGACTTGCCCACCATCTGCCATCACGACAAATCAACCCAAACACCGAATCACAAATACCATCCGTTGGTCAACCCAGCGGAATCTGCTTAGACATTCTAGTCGGGCAATCAGCTGGTCCAGCGACCTGCCGCCGCCAGCGGCGGCGCCAATGACGAGTTGCCTTGATGCAAGGCCTGCCTAGCGTCAGCGGGAGACCCCCCGGCTTTGCCAAGCAAAGCCCGGGGGTATTTACCACTGCTCGGCTTCTAGCCGCCTGGTCTAGCCGGATCAGAGTTGGCCGTTTATGAGTTTGGAGACCTCGGATGCCGGCAGCGGCCGCGAAAAGATATAGCCCTGAACCTCATGGAATCCTTCCGCATTGACGATCGCAAGCTGATCCTCCGTCTCGATGCCCTCGATTGTTGTCGTTATGCCCAAACTCTCACCAAGGCCGGCGACGGCTCTGACGATTGCGAGCGATTCCTTTCCATGCGGCAGGTCGCGGACAAAGGCTTGATCCACCTTGATCTTGTCGAAGGGAAAGCTTCTGAGATAGCCGAGCGACGAATAGCCTGTTCCGAAATCGTCCATGGCGATTTTCACTCCAAGGCCGCGCAGCTCCTGGAGCACGTGGAGATTGTGTTCGCTCTCGTCCAACAGGACCGATTCCGTTATCTCCACTTGCAAACGTGCCGGAGCGAGGCCGGAAGCAGATAGGGCATCGGCCACCGTCTTAACAAGGTTCCGATGCTTGAATTGGACGGGCGATAGGTTGACGGCTATGCTGACATGCTCGGGCCATCGAGCAGCCTGGCGGCAGGCTTGAGCGAGAATCCACTCGCCCATCGGCACGATCAGCCCGGTTTCCTCGGCAATGGGAATGAACTCTGACGGGGAAATCATGCCTCTTTCGGGACTGCGCCACCGCAAAAGCGCTTCGCAGCCTGTTACACGGCGCGATCGCAAGCTAACTAGCGGCTGGTAATGCAGCTCGAATTCGTTCCTCTCCAGCGCACCTCGGAGCGCAATCTTGATCTGCTGGTGCGCTTGCAGTTGAGCATGCATCGCCACATTAAAGCGTCTGTAAGTGCCCCGGCCGCTCGACTTCGCGCTATAAAGAGCGATATCCGCCGCTTTCATTAATTCATTCGCGGTCTCCCCGTCGTCCGGTGCAAAAGCAATTCCGACGCTCGCTCCGACAGTCGCGCTGACCCCTTCTATGGTAAAGGGCTCGTATAGCACGTCGATTATTCGTTGAGCGAGATGGCAAGCCCCATCTTCATCCGTTGCGGCAGGGAGTATGATAGCGAATTCGTCACCCCCCAGTCGCGCAACGATGTCTGTAGCCCTCACGCTCTGAACCAACCGGGCGGATACCTGCCGCAGTAACGAATCGCCGGCCGGATGTCCAAGCGTGTCATTGATAGCCTTGAAGCCATCGAGATCCACGCACAGTACTGCCACACTTTGATTTGCACGTCGTTCATTCAAGACGTGATCGAAGCTCTCGCGGAAGAACACCCGGTTTGCAAGCCCGGTCAGCATGTCGTGCTTTGCCATGTGAGCCATCTGTTTCTGGGCGAGGAGCTTCTCCTCCTCCGCCCGACGGCGCTCCGTTGTGTCTCGGCAGAAAATGGATATACCGTCTTGAGTAGGAGAAGCACTTGCCTCGATCCATCGATCGAGCGACGTTAAGTAGTCCTCGAAGAAGGAGCGCGTGCGCCGACTCATTACCTCCTGGCAATGCTTCGCAAAAGTTCCTTTCCTTTCTTTCGGGAATACCGTCCAAAAGACCTTTCCAAGCGACTCGTCCCCAATTCGCAAAAGTCTTTTGGCATTTTCATTTAAATACCGGATACGCCACTCGGGGTCGAGGAGCATGACGCTCTCCATGGTGCTCTCGAGAACCGAGGAGAGCTGCTCGGCCGCAGCTTCTGCCCGTTTTTGCGCGTGGCTTATTTCCTCTTTGGCGCGCTTCGCTTCGGTGACGTCGCGCCAGATCGAAAGCATTCGAACCGGCTCCCCTTCGCGCCCCATAACCGGCGCTGCGATCACGTCCATGCACCTTTCCCTGTCATCGCCATCCCGAATGGTGATCTCGAAACGGGCCGTTTCGCCCGACCTGACCTTGGCCCAACCGGCCTTCACCTTTTTTGCGTCCGAGGCTTTGCCGATGACATCCCATGTGGTTTTTGTCAGCGGTGCCCCTTCAGCAAGACCGAATATCTTCCGACCAGCTATGTTCATAAGTAGAGGGTGCCCGTCGAGGTCGAGCACGCGCACGCAATCGGCGCTGCTGTCGAATATGCTCCGGATGAAGGCTTCCGATTGTTCTCGGGCGATCTCCGCGGCTCGGCGCTCCGTAATGTCGAGAACTGATCCGACGTATCCGAGGAACGTTCCATCGGCAGAAAAGCGGGGATGGCCGACATCAATCACCCATGCCCAGCTCCCATCAGCCCGTCGCAAACGGTATTCGCAGCGTACCGATGCCCTGCCCGCCTTTGCACTGAAAAAAGCCTTCTGCACTTTCTCCAGATCTTCGGGGTGGATGACATCCACCCAACCAAAGCCAAGCGCCTCGGACTCCGTTTGGCCGGTGGTCTCTAGCCAAAGGCGATTGAAGAAACTTGTGTCGCCCGATGGATCCGCCATCCAAATCATCACCGGCGCATTATCAGCGATCGTCCGGAACTGTATCTCGCTTTCGCGCAAAGCCTCGATGGCGCGTCGCCTATCGTCGACATCCTCGAGGACACCGTACCAGCGGACGATTTTGCCAACGCCATTGCGTTTGGCGGCCGCGCGAACTCGAAACCACCGATAAGAGCCCGTCCGAGACAATAGCCTGTATTCATAGTCCAGCGGGTCGCCGCTCAAAAGAGAGTGGTGCCAATGCTCTACCAGTGCGTCAGCATCCTGCGGATGGACGGCTTTTCCCCAACCACTTCCGACTGTCTTCTCTACGCTCAATCCCGTAAACTCGGTCCAGCGGGGGCCAACCTCCAAAACGTTTCCCGCCGCGTCTGCAATCCAGGGAACTTGCGAATGAAGGTCGACGAGGGAACGATAGTGATCTTCGCTGGTTCGAAGAGTATCTTCGGCCCGACGCAGCTTCGTGATGTCCACGATGACGGCGACCAGAAATTTCTCCTCAGTCCCACCGGTGGGTATGTGCACGCAGCGTTTTTTGGTCAGCAGCGTCCGTTGGGCGCCATTTGCCGTCGTGACCTGCTCCTCGAGATGGTGTTCCTTGCCGGTTGAAAGCACGACCCTGTCCAGGGATACTATTCTGTCGGCCTCCTCCTTGGGCAAAAAGTCATAATCGGTGTGTCCCAGAAGCTCATCGCAGTCCCGACCCAGAAGTGCGCATCCCGAGCTGTTGACGAAAACAAACCGCGAGCGATCGTCCTTTACGATCACCGGCTCGGCAATGCCCTCCAGCAAATATTGGAAAAAGTCATGAGATTTCCTGGATGAGTTTTGTGAAAGCGGTGCGTTCATAACTCGACTGTTCCACCGAGCGGCCGTCAATCGACCCCGCTCGGTAGAGCCCTCCCTGGTTGTGCAACCTCGACAAACTCTTTTCAGTCGCAATTGGTTCCAGCCGGCGCTCACATTTCTGCGACCTCAGGGTGTGAAGATTTTCGATCGGACGCAGTCGGCGGACCTCAAACAATCGGACATCTGATTAGCAACTATCGGGAAACAATCATATTGAGCTGACACGCCAAATGAACGACGCCGACGCGAAAGGCAGATACCGACTGCAGAGACGGTGGATGCCTACAACTCGATGGAGCGTAAAGAAGCCGGAGTGAAAACTGATCCGTCAGGTTGTAAATGCGGCTTTGCCAAAGGCGCATTGGCGGAACGAGGAGTAGTGGAGGCTAAAGCGGAAATGCTGAGTAGAATGTGCTAAAGTGCGGCGGGCGCCCGAATCTTGGCTGTAGCGGCCAGGCGCTCGCACCGGCTCGACTCGAAAAGCGCTCGCTTGCGATATCGATTACCGAGCACCTCCCATTCCGCATTTCAAGCATTGTACCACGACGCCGGTCCGAGACGACTAGTGGAACTTTCAAGGTCGTCCATTAGGTTCTCCGACAGCTTATGGATTCGGTTAGGCTGAAGGTCGTTGTTCCTGCTCCCAATGTTGGTATTGACCAGCGCGTCGAGAGGCGAGAGACTGCCATAACTCTGGCTGGCCCAACACCGCATTACATTACCAGATCGCCTTTGCATTTTGAGTTGTCTCACCAGGATTATGGCATGGCCAACCCTCGGTGAATTCTGGGGCAATGTTGGATAGGACAGTTTCCATGCGAACACGGACTATCGCAGTCATTATCTGCGCCTTTGCGACGGTTGCCGTGGCCCAAGCGCAAGACAATCAGCACGGGCGCAAACTCGCACTTGAAATTTGCGCGTCTTGCCATGCCGTTCTACCAGGGCAAGTTCAATCTCCTGTCGCAACAGCGCCCAGTTTCAAAACGATCGCTGTGACTCCAGGGATGACCGCAATGGCGCTCAATGTCTGGCTGACGGCCCATGAACATCCCACCATGCCCAGGATAGTCTTGTCGCACAAGGAAGTTGAGGACGTATCGGCCTATATTCTGCATCTCCGGGATTGAGGCCGGCCGCTTAACGGTCGGGCTGCGGGCGAAAGCCGTAGCAGGAGCTTTGGGCAAAAACGCATCTGCGGCGAAGTGTTTCGCCTGCCGCCCTATAAGCCGTTACTTGTAGATGGAATGGCATGACTTGCACTCGCTTGCGACGTCGGCGAATGCGCTGCGGAACGTGGCTTTGTTCTGCGGTGCCTGGCTTGCAGCATCGGCCATCGCGGCTAATTTCTTGAAACGAGCGCTCAGATCTTTTTCCTTAGCGCTTCCTTGGCCGGTAAACATGTCGCTCGCCGCCCGAGCTTCCGATGCATAATGTTGCAGAACCTGCTTGGCCGAAGCACTATCGAAATTTGCTAGAACGGCCTTGGCAGCGGTCGTGTTGTCACCCATATCGCCCATTATGCTTTTCAGCGAAGCGGCAAAGGCCGGCCCGACCACAATTGTGAGCACAAGTGCGGTCGCGACATAGCAACATGAACGCTTTGATAGTCTTTGTAGCTTTTTCATGAGCGTTATCTAATCCTCTGAATGATTACGACATGGAGTGGCGGTTCTGAAACGTAGCTTCCTAGGAGCTCCGTGCCGTCTTCATGGCAAACCGTTTAGTCAGTTGTTAGAAGTGCGGCCGCGCTTGCTTACCGTTCGTCGTTAAAACACTTGCCGAATCCTGCTGACGGGCACCTGAATATAATTAGCTGCCGTCGTCTCTCCGCTAAAATTAGCTAAGACAATGCGCCCGGATTTGAACATTCCGGCGAGGGCGCTGGCCCCCCGCACGCCAAGGCAAGCCGCTTGGATTGGCCATGCGACGTCGAAAGCGGGTGTCGCAGTTGCTGGTGAGAGCCACAAAGGGCATTAGGATCTTGATCGGACCAAGCATCAAGAAAAGCATGAAGAATATTTTTCGGGCACCGAATTCGACATCCGGCATAGCCGGTCCAGCCGGCGATTGTGCAAAGGATTGCGCCGGAAGGCAGGCTGGGGCCATCATCAGAGCAAGGCTTAGGCGGATCGAGCGGCTATAGCTAACGCGCCTTGGCAGTTCGGTGCGAATTAGCAAGCGGGAGCAAATGCGGCCGGCGTAAGGTAGGCGAACTTTGGAGATGATATACCGCAGACGTGTCGTCATGGACCGGTCTCCAATCAAGAGTGCAGCTTCTTGATGCCCACTGCCGAAATAGGCGGGGCCGCTCGGATGTGTTTAGTTCCTATGCAGGGCAACCGCGATGGAGCCGTTCTAACGGTGTTGTGCCTTGATATAGGCCACCAGATCGGCAATCTCCGTGCGCGTCAGCGAGAGATCGGGCATTCGTGAGTGCGGGGGACTTGCCAAAAAGCGCGACAGCCGGGCCTGGTTGAAATGCTCGGATTCCCCTATTTCAACAAATGTCGGGACAGAATCGGAGCCGGTACTCTGTCCGGAAGCAACGATATGGCACTGGCTACACCAGCGTAGGGCAATGTTACGTCCGCGAGCGAGATCCGCTGCGGCGCCCTCTTCAAACAACATCAAAACGAGGGCGACGACAACTGCGCCTTGCAGGCTGCGTGTCTGGGTCCTGGAGCGTGTCATCTTCAGCCACCGATCGATTGTGTGGCTATATTTTCAGCGAGAATCTTCTCATCTTGATGAATACGTTTTGCCATTTTGGTCGCTATGCTCGAACCAACTTCCGCCATTCTGGCTCCTTCCCTCGAGTAGTCGAGCAAAGCGTTTTGCCAGAAGACACTCCACAAATCGAAAATGTCAGTCGAGTGATCGGGCGACTGGATGTCATTGAGAAGCCGGAGATCCTGCTCAAAGCGACCCTTTAAGAACTTGAGACCCTCGACTTGGTAGCGAAGGGTCGCCTCGAGCGCTTGGGCCTGAAGGCTCCCGAGCGAGAATAACGTGCTCCAACCATCGAATAAAGTAAATCTCCATGATGGATCGGGCCATATCGGTGCCGAAGACCGGTGCGTTTCTGTTCCTTGCATAGACGTATCTCCATGTCTTGGTGCTCAGCCGCATTGATGCGCCTCGCAGTTCGATCGGCGCCTTGTTGGACGTCGAAGAACAGTTGAATGCACCCGGGATGCTACAAGGAGTTTGGATCAGTATCCTTGATGCCGATCAATGAATGTTGGACCTGGTCCGATTTTCGAAGGAGCAGGGAGGGGCCGATACACACGTCTTTCCTGCATCATCGGGCGTCGCTTATTTTGACTTAACGCAATGCGTCTATCGCCGAAATGGAGGATTTATCTTCGTGGGACAGGCCGCTCGAGAAGGGGCAGGGAGATGAGCAATCTTTGCAGCGACGGTCGATGTGGCGCGGTCTTTCGTCGTTCGGGCGTCTCGAAAGCCGAGTGCAACCGACCCTCGATGCCGTGCTGGCATCCCTGGCTGCACTTCAGGGCGCCCCGTCGCCGTTCGAAGTTCATCTAAAGAAAAATTTTTCGAAGGCGAGAAGCTCTTATCAGTGGCGACCGACGAACTGTTCGGCTCTGCTCACCTCAATCGCCGCGGCCGCATCAGGTTGCTTCTGCAAACGCATAACTCGATGCGCCGAGCACGCCGACAAAGATCTCCGCCTCGCGGATCTCGCCGGTCTTGCGATCGACGATCGGCAGCTTCTTGCCGGAATAGTCGACGAACACCTTGTCGCCGGCGATATGGATCTGCCGCATCGTTGGCGTCAGACGTCGCTCAAAGCCGCGGAACAGGTCGCAGAACCGGCTGAACCCGTAGCCATCCGGATGAATCGCCCGGTATTCCTCCCACAGTATCGTCAGCGTCACGCCGGGCTTCTTCAGCTCGACCGCAATGACGCTCCAATCCGGCTCTGGTAGTCGCCGCACCCCTTGTTTGGTGCCTTGCCGGGCGAAAAGTTTGCCTTCCAGGACGTCGTCAGTCAGATCGGCAGGCAAAGGCCATGACAGCCCTGCCGTCGCAGCTCGCCCGATCCCGTCCTGCACCGTGCTGCGGGCAATCCCGAGCAGATCGGCAATATCGCGAACGCTCACGCCGTCTGATCGCAGTCGAAGCAAACGTCGTAGTTGTCTCATGGTCAGCCTTCGTCTCTTCGACATGCTATCTCCTCAAGTTCAAAAGGAAATGCATGCCAAGGTTGCTGACCCAGGGGCACCGCTTACGTTGAAAAACTGTCCGGTATCAAATCGGAATCGCGCCCGGCTAATTCTCGAAATCGTGGAGTGCACCCTCCGTGTGAGACAGGGAAATTCACGGACAGCTCGCGCGTTTAGTTATGTCGCTTTTTCCATCTGTCGTCCATCTGCGGTCGCTGGAAAGTGCGGTTAAGTGGTGCCGAAGCCTGTTTTCGGTGGTGGTCTAGCTCGACGGTAGCAAAGCCGCTCGCTCGCGCGCCCTCAATCGCGCTGTAGCGAGCGAGCGGCTTTGCGGGCGATCATCGATGTTTTTCGGGCTGACGACTTTTCGCAGCTTCTGCTCGTATTCCTCCGGCGTGAGATAATCGAGCGCCGAATGCAGGCGCTGCGTGTTGTAAACGGTATCGATGAACGTGCCGATGCGCTTGCGAGCGTCATCTACGTCCTTATAGGTGAGACCTTGCACCTCCTCCTGCTTCAGGGTTTTCATGAAGCTTTCCGCTTTCGCGTTGTCGTATGGATTTCCAACCCTGCTCATGCTGGGCTGAATGCCATGGAGGTTCAGAAGCTCGGAATAAGCCCCGCATGCATATTGAACCCCACGGTCGGAATGGTGAACGATGCCACCAGGTTCTGGCTGGCGGTCCGCGATGGCCATCTCCAATGCTTCGATTGCCAGACTTGCTCTGAGGTGCGTATCCAGAGCCCAGCCGATAACCTTGCGGCTGAACGCATCCAGGACGACGGCAAGGAACGCAAACTCCTCGGCCAGATGCAGGTACGTGATATCCGCAACCCAAAGCTGATCGACCCCGTTGAGGATCATTCCCTTGGCAAGGTTCGGCACCACCCGCCACCCATGTTTGGAGTCCGTCGTCACAGGTACGAACGGCCTTGCGCGCAGGCACAGCAGATTATCTTCCCGCATGATCCGCAAGACGCACTTATGATTGACTTGCCATCCCTCTCGTCGCAGCAGAGCTGCAATTCGGCGATAGCCGTAATGAGGGTTGGCGAGAGCCAGCTTCTGAATGAGATCGCGCAATCCGGTTTCGGCGCAGCGTGGAGATGAATCGAGCCAATGACGATAGTAACTTGCCCGGCTGACGCCAGCGAGCCAGCACATTCTTTCGATGTTGAATTCGCCTTGCGACGGGCCGGTCGTCATTTTTTCAATGACCCTGAAGACCGTGTT
>NZ_JACHBI010000014.1:0-154317 GCF_014200235.1 Martinezella paranaensis
GCCGGAGCGGCGCTTGAAACCAACGAAACTGCAAACCAATGAGGGGGTCAGTTCTTCAATTCGGCAGAGGGGTCAATTCCTCGATTCGCTTGACACCTTTGTGGCGTTCAACAACCAGCCGCATCTAGCGGCACCCATAGCCAACATAAGGAGACCGATGGAGAACCATGACATTTAAAATTCGAGGAACAGGCACGGGCAAACCGCAGCTTGTCGGCATTACAGCAGGGGAGTTGTTGAAGAAGAAGTTCGCGCCAAGGGAGTTCGCCATTGATCCATGGTTGAGGACCGGAGAAACCGCACTGATCTGGGCGGCAACCGGGGTCGGCAAGACGTGGCTGACGTTGTCCCTTGCGGTGGCCATGGCTGGCGGCGGTAGCGTATGGGAATGGAAGGCACCTAAGCCGCGACGGGTACTCATCGTAGATGGTGAGATGAACCTTCAGGATCTCCAAGGTCGTCTGAGGATACTGGTGGAGACCGGAGCTGTCACAGGTCTGGACATGGAAGCGCTAGGCAACAATTTACGCATCGTCGCGCGACAGGCCCAGAACCCCGACAGTGAGTTCTTCGATGTCACAGACACCACTTCGCAGCAACATGTCTTGCAAGCCATGGACGACACGGACTCCGAAGTCGTCATCATCGACAACGTCACGACCTGCGCCGATGGTCTGAGAGACGAGAACGACAGCGTGGCATTTCGGCCCGTCATGTCCTTTCTGATGCGGATGAAGCAGGCTGGCAAGGTCGCAATCCTTGTCCACCACGCCAACAAATCCGGTCAGGACTTTCGAGGCTCCACGGCATTGGAAGCGACCTTCGAGGTCAAGCTCGGTCTGCACCCGGCAGGGGCGAGCGTTGGCAAGGCGTCGTTCATCGCCAAATTCGGCAAGTTCCGCGCACAGGGAGACAGCAGCATTCAACCCCGGCAGTGGACCCTGGAGCCCTCAGGTTGGACCGTGGATGACGATGAGAGCGAAGGTGCCGGCAACGATGTCCTGAAGGCTCTAAAGTCCTGCAAGTTCACCACTGCGGTGGAGATCGGGGACCACATAGGCCGGGATAAGCACTACGTAGGTCGCCAATTAAGGCTTCTGGTGGCGCAAGGGCAGCTTAAGGAAGACGACAAGGACCGCTATTTCAAAGCAGCTAAGCGTTTGAGGTCCAATCCATTCGATGACGAAATCTTTGAAGTGGACGACGGTGATCTTACGGGGACCGAAGTTGCACCATTGCACTGAGTAGCTTGGACGAGAGGGAGGCTCTGCCCCCTCGGGAGAATGGAGTTGCAGAGTAGCATTCCCTAAGTGCTACTGCAATTTGCTACTTTCGATATAATCGAACAAATTCAAGCAGATATGGAGAATTTCGCGGACACAGCAATGTGAGCCGTGCAACCCCCATTGATCGCATACCAACTATCGAAACGAAAGGACCAGACACATGTGGTCAGCAATTAGAAGCGGCAGTGATGCCCGAACGCGCAGGGTGCAACCGAACTGGGCGCTGGAATGCGTGAAGGCTGGCATTCCCCTTTGCCAACTTCCACCAGCACCGGCAGCCGACGCGACCTACAGGGAGAAATGTCAATACACCTGGGCGCTCCGCAGGGCCTGGGAGAGCAAGACGGGCCGCAAAATTGAGCGATTAACGCCGCCTGGGTACAGCGACGGCACCGCCCAGAAGCGGCGGGAAATGCGGATGAAGGACTAGAACCTACAGCTCTTGCCCTGAGTAAATCCCAGACATGGCCACGAAGGCGCTTAGGACGAAGAAGAGCGAGCACCAGCCGCCAGTCCTATCGTTAGCCTTGAAACGAGATACGGCCAGCCATCCCCAGAGCCCAATCCACAACGCATAGAGCGCGAGCCTGATCATCCAAAATTCCATGTAGTCCCCAATGCGCCAAAAGCGCCCCTATTGCGCCTGTCCCGTTCATCGCGAACCCAAGGCGAAACCCCAATCCACAATACGCAACAGTAGCGCCATCCGCAACCTATCAGGGCGCTATCGCATTCAACATTTCACGCAACAGAAGAGGTACAATGACCGACGCTATTTCAGTCATCAAGGGATTTGAAGGCTACATCGACCACGCGAAGTGGGACCGCACCGCTTACCGCGCTGGCTATGGTTCCGATACGACTACCCTGGCTGACGGCAGCGTCCATCCGATCACCGCAGACACCGTGGTCAACCGCGCGGACAGCGAACGTGACATCGCTCGTCGTGCTGCAGAGTTCGAGAATACCGCCGCAGGGCAGATAGGTCAGGATAAGTGGGCAGCGCTTCCCGGCAATGTCCGAGCAGCACTTACGTCCACCACGTACAACTATGGTAGCCTTCCGCATGACGTGGTTGCCGCTGCGCAGACCGGTGACATCAACGCTATTGCTTCCGCCGTCAGGAACCGGGGCAGTGACAACGGCGGTATCAACGAAGGCCGTCGCACTAAGGAAGCCGATATCATCCTCGGCGGACCTCAGGCTGCCGCTGACCAAGCTCCGTACACCCCGCATATCTCGCCAGCCACCCAGTACACCGCGAACACCGAAGTTCCCCTTCCGGCCAACGAAGCTGTCTCCGGTACCCCGCGTGTCGACGCACCGGAAGCCCCGAGCCTCTGGCAGACCGAGAAGGACGCCTGGAACCAGAACAGCACCCTGGCCCTGATCCTGAACAGCAATCCCTACAAGGCTGACCCTAACTGGCAGAAGCCTGGTGAGGATAAGATTGCTGCCGATCTGGAGAAGGCCAATCTCGACCCTGAGCGCTATGCCAAGTTCCTCGGTGGCTCTACGTCTCAGAACGGCTACATGAAGGCCATTCAGGACGCCCAGGCTGACCGTGATCGCCTCACGCGGCTGTCGCAAGCAGGCCTCACGGGTGTTGCCCTGGACTTCGTCAATCAGGCCCTCGACCCCGTCAACGTTGCCACGGACCTCGCGGTCTCCGCAGTGGCACCGGAGTTCACCATCGGCAAGTATGGTGTCCGCGTCGGTAAGGTTCTGTCCGCTGCCCTGGCCGGTGGCGTATCCGGTCTGGCAACCTCTGCCATCAACTATGGCTTCAACCCGAACGCTACCAAGGCCGATCTTATGATGGGCACGGTGATCGGGGCTGGCCTTGGTGGCATTGTCGGTCGTCTGTCCGCCAATCCGGCGACAGCAGCGGAGGGCCGTGGTCTCCAGCAGATCGGCCATCAGGTCATCGCAGAACACGAGGGCGTTCCTTACGTGCCTCCGGTCAACCGTGGTTCCGTTGGTGCCGCTGCCGTGACCAGGGAGAACAACGTCCTCGATCCTGAAGCCGCGATGGCCCAGGTGGAACATGACGCGACACCTCGGTCTGCATTTGCTGGCATCCGTGGCGACCTTGCTGCCATGGGTGACAAGTCGAAGAACCCCGGCACCCGCCTCACTATGGCGGGTCTCGTTCAGGATGGCACCGGTAAGATCGGGCCTTCCATCAACGGTCGTGCAGCGTCGGAAGATGCCGCAATGCTCAACCAGGAGTTCGATGGTGCCTTCTACCGCACTTGGAAGCCACAGAAGGACGCATTCATCGCCAAGGGTGGAACAGCTCAGCAGTTTGATGACCTCGTCTTCAAATACGTCGAGGACACCCGGCTGCATAAGGGTGACTTCTATTCGTCTGAGGTGAAGGCGGCTGGCGACAACTGGGCAGCGTTGCGCAGAGAACAGCTCAAGCTCCAACAGAATGCCCTCTATCGCGAAGGCGGGCTGGCCCGTCCGGTACAGGGTGCCGACACGGTCAAGGCCAATGAGAACTACATGGTCCACGAGTGGCATAATGTCCTCGTCCATGCCGCTGACGAGCACTTCGAAGACGGTACGGTTCAAGCGGTGATCAAGGGTGGGATGCGCAAGTCCAATCCGTCAATCGCTGACGACGATCTGGAGCGCGTCTCAGCAGCCTTTCTCAAATCCATCAAGGAGCGTGGGGCGGGGCTCGACAGGGGCGACTTCCTGGCTCGGGTATCCGGCGACAACATGGAAGACGCCATGAATGCCTTGGTGGAAGCGGGATCGCTCCGTCAGGATGAGGCCGACAACTTCCTCAAGAACTGGGTGGCCGACAACGCGGACGCCAAATCGGATGCCGGCAATGCCAAGCCGTTCAAGCATCGTGCCCTGATCGACACCAGCTATGTCCTGCCGTACCGTCCCCGAGTCCGTGCCACGGGCCTGGAGCATGATGCCGAGTTCGGCGTGAAGGACCTCCTAAACCGCAACATCGAGTACCTGAACAACAAGTACTCCCGTCGTGCCGCAGGTAACATTGCCCTGGCGAGAATGAGGCTTGCGATCTCAGACATGAAGGACGAGGCCGGCGAGGTCATCTCTCACGGCACCACGGTTCTCGACGGTATCACCTCCGATGCCGAGTGGCGGGCTCATCTCGACCAAGTTGCCCGTCGTGGCGCTGACGCTGGCCAGACTTCCCAGGAGATCGCTCAGGATCGGAAGCGTCTTCAGTTCGCTTACGACATGATCAAGGGGACGAAGACCTACGACATCAACAACACGACGTTCGGCTGGGGTCTCCGCATGTTGCGGAAGGTCAACTTCATCCGCATGATGAACCAAGTTGGTCTGGCTCAGCTCCCCGAGTTGGGCAACCTCGTCGGCAGTGTCGGTCTGAAGGCGATGGTCCAGCAGGTCCCGAACATGCGGCGGGTGATCGGAGCTGACGGTGTAGCTCACCTGAAGAACAACTTCGGTGACGATGTCGAAGCCATATTCGGCAACGGTCTGGAAGGTTGGACGAGGACGCCCGAGGAGCGCTACGATGCCATGCTGGACATGATCCAAGGCACCAAAGGCGGCGATTGGGCACACAAGGTCTCCAACCTGCTCAACAGGGGTAGTGCGATCACCTCGAAGATTTCCGGCATGGAAGGCATCGATACCCTCTCGAAGCGCTGGGCCTACAAGGCGGTAATCCAGAAGTTTGCCAACGCGGCTGCTGGCAAAGCGGAGTTCTCCGAGAAGCGTCTTGCTGACCTCGGTCTCGATAAAGCGATGTACGAGCGCGTCAAGGTGGCACTGAAGGACCCGGCTGGCGTCCAGATGAACGGGAGTCGCATTGCCGGTCTCAAGCTCGACCAATGGGCCGACAAGGAAGCCGCAGAAGCTTTTCGACGCGCCGTCTATCGCAAGTCCACCGAGATCATCCAGCAGAACGACCTGGGCAACAAGATCATGTGGATGGGGCACCCTATTGCACAGACGCTTACCCAGTTCCGTACGTTCATGGCTGCCTCTTACGCGAAGCAGACAATGAAGGCGCTGCACATGCGTGATCCCGAGGCCGCGATCAACGCCACCATGGCGATGTTCATTGGCGCGATGGTGTACGAGGTGCAAACCAGAGAGCAGGCAGTTGGACGTTCAGACGCCGACAAGTTCCTCAGGGATCGGCTGACGTGGGACAAGATTGCCGCGGCTGGCTTCGCAAAGGCTGGGGTCTCTTCGATCATCCCGACGCTGGTGGATACCACGCTTCCGGCAATCGGCTACAAGCCGGAGTTCTCGTACTCCCGCACGACGGGGCAGACCTCTGACCTGTGGTTCGGCAACCCAGCTACAGCCGTCCTGGACGACGTGCAGAAGGCGGCAAGTGCCACCCGTGGGGCCTTCCATGGCGATCTGTCGCAGGAAGAGGCAAGGGCAATCAACAAGCTCCTGCCGTTCAACAATGCCTTCGGCTACATGCAGGCGTTCAACTGGGGTATCTCGGATCTACAGGAGAGGACCCCAAGATCACGGAAGCAGCCGGTTGGTCTCTTTGGTGACTAAAGTGAACTGAGGGCGGGGCAGAAATGTCCCGTTCTCCGATGACGCTAGCAGCGTACATCTGTCCACTCCTGCGACCTTTGCACCAACGCGAATACTGCAGAGGCGCAATAGTTGCAATAGTGCATAAGCTTTTGTTTTTATTATAAAATTCCTGTAGACACCACTGACAAATCACCTTACGGAAGGTGCGTACCCGCATCGGGTGTTTTCAAAGAGGAATGAGCATGTTCATCAAAACCAAACGCTTCGAGTTCGAAATCTCCCGTCATGACCTGTACCTCCGCGTGGCTGCCTTCGGGTGGACCTTCGCGACGTTCCGGGATTTCTCCGGTCAGGGCTTGAGCACCACCGATTGGACGCGGAAGACCGAAAGTGATGCGATGACAAAGGCGTGACGCGGCGGTGGTGGGCGGGGGACGATATCAAAGGCCTCACAAGACCTATTAAGCCCTTGCCGCATACCCCACACGAGTGCTACACACAGCCTCATCGATGGGCGTAAAAACGTAGTAATTTCAATAGCAAGATAGGTTTGGCGCCCTGTCCTCTTCTGGGCACCAAATTCCCGTATTTGTCGGTCTATGGCTGATCGATGATGCTCCAAAAAGCCCGGTTCTCCGGGCTTTTTTGTTGCTTATATTTCCCCGGCATATCTCATCCCCTGCTTGCATTCCCGCTTTTTGTTGATACTCCTATTGGTATCCTGGCACTGCCAACCCTGATTGCCAGGTGGTAGGAAGAGATGTCACCTACAAATGGACAAATCCGCTCCATAGAGCGATCGGACCCTGGTCGCTGCGGGGTTAGCGCTGCAAATGCAGGACTCCTTAAGTCGACAGTCAAAAATCTACGTCGGACGTCTGTTGCGGGTTTCGATAGATGACAAATCGAGGCGAACTAAGTGGTGCTGAACTCGATCGCATTGGGCACATAGGAGAAAATTTCTTTAGCGGGTTGTGCCTTCGAGCACGTTTGAACTGCAGCAAACTAGAACCGGACAAAACCGGCAAAGATTTCATCGTTGAGTTTGATCTTGCTGAGCCCAACAAAAAAATGTCGTTCGACAAGCGACCGCCACCGATTCAGGTCGTTGTTCAGGTCAAAACCATCCTCGCCAAAAATAAGACTGCGCGCGTTACACTTTCTGTTGCCGAGAGACTCGTCAAGGACAGCCATCCAGCGGTTATCTGCATCTTAAAGATCGACAAAGACGATCGCATTATCAGCATGCATCTGAACCATCTGTTCGACGATCAACTTGGTCGCGTACTAGAACGTTTAAGGCGGTGTTCAAAAAATGGCGACACGAAGCTCCATCTGAAAACGATTACCTTTGCGGCAACAACCGCAAACGCGATCCCTCTCGAAGCTGAAGCACTAAGCCTAGCACTGGAGCGTCTCGCAAACGCGGGAATGCTGGAATACGCCGATGCAAAGAAACGTCAGTGCTCAGAACTAGGATATGATGAATATGGTTTTACGGGACGATTTTCGCTTTCAGACGTTCCTGTCGATGAGGTTATAGACGGCTTCTTGGGGCTGCGTGATTTACCAATCCAACAACTCTTCACCACGGAGCGTCGCTTCAATATCGAGCTGCCTGAGGCCGAAGCCGCATCGGGCACAATACGGATCACTCCGAACGCGCAATTTTCAGCTACAATCGTCATAACTGCGGTATCTACCAAAGAAACCTTAGCTTTAGATAGCGACTTCTTGGTAGTGCCACCCGGCATAACGGGAGCGAGTGGCTATGCCGCTTCCTTCACCACAAAGTTAGGAATCTTCGTACTACGCCTCGGTAAATGGACTTTCACGCAGTCAGGCGGATTTGACCGAAACGCCGAGCATCTGTCAGGGGAATGGATTGAGTTTCTCTTATGCGCAAAGATTCTGTCTTTGGGGGCTATTTCAATCAGCGTTCATGCGAAGGGAAATCGCACTCCGTTTTCGATAGTAACAGACAATCATCCTCAGGCAGAATGGACATCTGTATTAGAGAATTATCTCGCGATCGTTAGAAAACTAGAAGTCATTAACTCGAAGGCCGGTGCACATTCTCGAAAATTTTCCCTGGAACAGGTTTGGGCCAGACGGCATGAAATAGATGCACTAGCCGCTGTTTGCACCACGGGAGGGACCATCGTCGATATTGCCACGGACGCAGGGACCTTTCCCCCTTTGGAGGCCGAGCAAGGGGTGTTTATGACGGCTGTGGATATAGGGTGTGGTTGGATTGGCGTGTTTCTGCCGATAGAAGTCACCACCGTTGGAGCCGTTAGCGGCGTCTTGTGGCAAGGAAGGCAACGAGGGGACGTACTACTTGAGCAAATTGTCGGTGACGACGTGAGCCATCAATTCGAACAATTCCGGGCGAAAATGAAGAAAATTAGCAATGTGACTACTGTCATATTTCAGGAGCCACACGCTTCTTCAAACGAAGGTTTCGCGCGAATTGAATATAGCGGCGGAGGCGACGAAATCGTCACAACGGCATCGCCCACGGCATTATGAATCAAAAGGTACTTTGTATTCGCTGGTAAATCCGACATCGCACAAAGCCGACTTGCACCGCACTCACTTGCGATTATGCCCCTTGCCCGTCGTCGACACACAACGCTGGACCTTGCAGCTCGGTTCGTCCGAGGTCGGAACCGTGGCACTCGAGAAAGTGCCGTGGTTTACGCAGGCAGCGGAGTTTGAGACGTATCGATCGTACATCATCAGATTGTTGACGCTGTGCGAGGGGTATCGCAGGACGATTTCGCCCTCCTGGGCAATCTTGTTGTGAAGAGCCGAACAGGTCATGTTGTGGGTGTCATAGCGGGACATTGCCATTGCGCTTGAGGCGGACAGCGTCAATGCCGCGAGCAAAATGATCTTTTTCATGGGGATTCCTCTTCTAGGTGACAGACGTCGCTATCGAAAGGAACCCCATTATTCTGCATCTACTCTATCAGTTTCGTGACATTGCCATGCGTTGCCGGCAATGCAGCCAATCACGGCTGCGGCAATCACGACCATGGACATCCTGCCTATAGAGCCGGACTGAGCCGCACGATCGCGGCGAACCGTTCCCAGTTCTTGCCCGCCTTCGGCGTCCATGCGGCCTCGGCGATGGCCGGCAGCCTGGGGAAGACCAGGCGGTTGAAATAGGCGCGGGTGAGGAAATTCTCGAGCCAGATGCAGGCCTGCACGCCCTTCATCCGATCCTTCAATTCCTCGGGGAATTCGCCTTCCGCCTCATAGGCGTAGGTATGAGCCGGGGGTACCGTGCCGGCCCAGCTTGCGCCCGGCTCCTGCCAGGCTTCCGCCTGCACCATGTCGAGGTAATAGGCCTGTCCGGGCGTCATCACCACATCATAGCCTTCGCGTGCAAGCTCGATGCCGACCTCCGGCTTCTCCCAGGCCATCAGCAGCGTTCCTTCCGTGCCGACGCCACCGCCATGGGCGACTTCGTTCCAGCCGGCAAGCTTGCGGCCGCGTGCCGTCAGCATCGTCTTCACCCGCTTCAGGAAATAGGATTGCAGCGCGAACGTGCCGGATATGCCTTGCCTCTCCATCAGCTTGCGGGCGAGCGGCGAGGCGAGCCAGGAGCCGTTGGCCACTTCGTCGCCGCCAATGTGGATGTAATCGGAGGGGAACAGCTCGACCATTTCGTCGAACACTTTCCCGAGGAATTCATAGGTCGGCTCGACGGCCGGGTTGAGGGCATTGTTGGGATAGCCCTGGACGGAATGATAGCTCTCCGGCGCCTCCTGCCCATCGGCCAGATCCGGCAGGGCGACAAGGGCGGCCGTGCTGTGGCCGGGAATATCGATTTCCGGCACGATCTCGACGCCGAGCGTCAGAGCATGGGCGACGATCTCCCTGACATCATCCTGCGAATAGAAGCCGTCGACCGGCTCGGCGCCATTGCCGAGCTGCGGCAGCAAGGGTTCGTCCGGACCGCGCAGCACGCCGGTCGAGGTGAGCTGCGGATAGGCCTTGATCTCCAGCCGCCAGGCCTCGTCATCGGTCAAATGCCAATGGAAGATGTTGAGCTTCAGCCAGGCGAGGATATCGATCAGCCGCTTCACATTCTCCTTGGGATGGAATTGCCGGGAGACATCGAGATGGCAGCCACGCCAGCCGTAACGTGGCTGATCGGAGATCGTGCCGGCGATCGGAAAGCGGAATTTGCCGGGTTCGCGCCGCGCGCCATCCAGAAGCTGCGCCAAGGTCGTCAGGCCATAGAGGCGGCCGGCATCGGCCGAATAGGCAAGCGTGATCTCGTCGGCCGAGAAATTGAGCTCATAGGCTTCCTTCGCGAGAGCCGGCCGCTCAACGAAGCGAAGAGCCCTGCCCTGTGGCGCGGTAATGAGGCTGAACGGCGCGTGATTGACCGGGAAGAGGCGCTGGAAGAGCGCCAGCGCCGTCGCAACGGCCTTCAGGCTGGCGCCATCGGTTCCCTTGGCGGGATAGAGCGTAACCGGAAAGGTCTCGCCCGGCTTGACATCGATCGCCGCCGGCCAGGGCTGGATGGCGAAGGGAAGATCGAGCTTGCCTTCCGGCAGCAGCACCGGCGGCGGCGCGCTGACGCGCCCTTCAAGCAGGAGGTCGGTAACGGATACTGGAACGTGAGTGCCGTCCGACAGCGTCAGATAGGCGGACTTGGCGCCATCGGTGCAATGTTTTGCCGTGCGGTTCAGGCCGCTAACGCTGAAGGTCCAGCTTTCGCCTGACGCAAGCGACAGGCCGGCAGGCGGAGCGAATTCATGGAAATTGGCGTTGCGGCGAAGGAAGACGGCATTGTCGCAAGCCTTGGGATCGATGACGCGCGTCAGCGATGTATAAACGAGACGGAAGCCGGCCAACGGTGCATCCGACAGATTGACCAGCGTAAATGTCAGGCGGCCATTTGGCCCGCCCTCGGGGGACCAGGTGTTTTCGAGATGATAGGAAGCCGGCTGCATATCTATTCTCTCCTTGACGACAAGCGTTCAATAATGATCGGACTGTGAAAATGTATGGGCGAGTTCGGCCTGTCCCGCCGTCAGGCCGCAATCGACCGGCAGGCAGACGCCGGTGATGGCAGCCGCCAGCTGGCCGGCGAGAAAGGCGACGGCATTGGCGACATCGGCAGGATCGACGACACGCTGCAGCGGATACCAGCGGCGGGCTTCTTCAAAGACATTGGGATTGGCGGCCGCACGGGCCTCCCAGGCCTGCGTGCGCACTGTGCCCGGCGCGACCGCATTGGCGCGGATGCCGAACTTGCCGTATTCCACCGCGACCAACCGGGTGAAATGCAGCAGCCCGGCCTTGGCGGCGCTATAGGCGGGGTGGCCGAAAACGGCCATGCCGTTGACCGAAGCAATGTTGATCAGCGATCCTTTCGACGCCTTCAGCATGTCCTCGACGGCGCGGAAACACAGGAAGGCGGCTTCAAGATTGAGGGCATTGTCGGCGCGCCAGATCTCCGGCGTCGTGTCGTGCAGGCTGACGGCGCGGGCCGCACCGGCATTGTTGACCAGGGTCCTGACCACGCCCAGTCCCGCCGCAAACTTTGCCATCTCAACGGTATCGGTCTCGCTGGTAACATCGATCTTCAGGGCGACGAAGCGTTCCGCCGGCCCCAGCTCTTCCGCAGCCTTTTGGGCGGCCGCAGCATCGATATCGACCAGCAGGACGATATCGTGATCATCCGCGAGACGCCGGGCAATGGCGCGACCGATATCGCCGGCAGCTCCGGTGACGATGGCGACGGATCGAGTCATGCTTCTGCCCCCTGATGAATCCTAATCCCCGAGAAGCTGGCGGTCGTCGCCGTCGCGATGGGTCACGAGCTGCTGCTTGATGCGGCGCAGCGTTACCGTCGCCTGTGGCTGGATGCGGTAGGCGACGAGGCTTGCAATGATATCCACGACTGCGAGGTAGGCGATGCGCGTCGATGTCGGGCGATAGATATTGTTGCCCTCGGGCAAATCCACCGGCACGGTGATGTCGGCGGCAAGTGCCACCGGACTGTGGCTCTGTGTCAGCGCAATGGTCGGCACCTTGGACTCGCGGGCGAGCATGAAGGCCCGCACCAGCTCGGCGTTGCGGCCCGACAGCGACGAGCCGATCAGCACATCCGCCGGCCTGGCGGCGGCGGCCATCATCAATTGCATGCTGTGATCGGAGCTGGCGGTGACGCGCAGGCCGAGGCGGAAAAGCCTGTTCTGCAGCTCGCTGGCAATCATCGAAGAATTGCCGCCGGAACCGAAGGCGTAGATCATCTCCGCGCCGGCAAGCTTGTTCGAAGCCTGCTCTATGGAAGGGATATCCAGCCCGCGATGCAACAGGAACAGCGCATTCTGCGCCTTGGTGATGATGTCCTGAGCGACATCCGCCGGCTCGATGCTTTTCGGCTCCGGCTTGATATAGCGCATGCCGACATACGCCGTGCGGGCGAGCTGCACCTTGAAATCGGAGAAGCTCTCGCAGCCGAGGCGACGGCAGAAGCGGGTCACGGTCGGCGGCGAAACATCCGCCTTGCCGGCAAGCTCGATGATGGAGGCGTTGACCGCGAATTCAAAGTCGTTGAGGACGATGTCGGCAATACGGTTTTCCGACTGCGACAGCCGCCCCCTTTCCTCCTGCATGGTCGTGAAAATATCCACGAACTTCCCCCTTAACCCCGAAGATCCCGCCGCGCCTTAGAGCAGTACAGCGCTTCGCGGAATCGCCGAACTGCTCTATCTCTTTGTTTTCACGCAATTCCGGACGGAAAGCGGCTCACGCACTTTTCCTGGAATTGCTCGAGAGCATCTAGGCTTCCTGCGTCTTATACGCGATGCAATCGATCTCCACCTTGCAATCCACCATCATCGACGACTGCACGCAGGCGCGTGCCGGCGGATGCGCGCCGAAGTAGTCCTGATAGATCTTGTTGAAACTCCAGAAATCACGGGTGTCGTCGAGCCAGACGCCGACGCGGACGACATGCTCGACGCCGTAGCCGGCCTCATGGAGAATATCGATGAGATTGCCGATCGCCTTGTGGGTCTGAGCGATAATACCGCCATCGATGATCTCACCATCCTCCATGGCGACCTGGCCGGAGACATGGAGCCAGCCATTGGCTTCTACGGCGCGCGCAAAAGGCAGCGGCTTGCCGCCCGCACCCGTCTGGCCAGTCCCATAACGCTTGATGGACATTTCCGAATCCTGCAAATTATTTTCTTAATGCGTTGACAAATGACCATATAAAGCAGAATTTGGCCAGTGAAAATCGTAATTTATGAAAAGAATTTCAATTTCGGCGGACACAATGCGCGATCCTTTTAAAAATCCCTTCCCTGCCGACGACGCTGCCCGGCGCGCAATCTGGGAGATGCTGGTGCCGCGCGACATCGACGCCTTTCTCGCCGCCGACTGGTCGCTGGTCGCGGACGATTTCGTCGAAAACGGCTTTATCGGAATCGACGGCCGCCGCGAGGTCAGCCCCGATAAATGGCGGCTCGCCTTTCCGACACTTGCAGCCTACCGCGACGAATGGTTGCGGCAAGCGCGCGAATTCGCCGGCCAATCCTTTGCGGAGGACCCGCGCATCGCAATCTTTACGACGACCACGCTGGAAGACATCGAGATCGAAGGCGAGGCGGCGCTGGTGCGCAAGAAATTCAATGGCAGCCTGAAGAAGAAAGACGGCGGCGTCGATGTGCTGAAATGGCAGACGCTTTATTATTGCCGTCTGCATGAAGGCCGCTGGAAGATTTCCGGCTTTACCGGTTACCTGCCGAACCCAATGGAATAGAGGCAACGGCGTTGCGCATTTTCACCGCGGTGCTCGCGACCGAGACGAACACATTCTCTCCGATCTGCGTCGATCGGCGCGCCTTCGAGGCTTCCCTCTATGCGCCGCCAGGTGAACATCCGGAGACGCCGACGCTCTGTTCGGCACCGATCACGGTCGGCCGGCAAGTAGCTGCCGAAAAAGGTTGGGAGCTAATCGAGGGCACGGCCGCCTGGGCAGACCCGGCCGGCCTGGTGAACCGCACGGCTTATGAGGGGCTGCGTGACGAAATCCTGGACCAGCTTCGCGCTGCCATGCCCGTCGACGCCGTCGTACTCGGCCTGCATGGCGCTATGGTTGCCGCCGGCTACGAGGATCCCGAGGGTGATTTCCTCACGCGGGTCAGTGAGATCGTCGGGCCGAACATCCTTGTCTGCGCCGAACTCGATCCACACAGCCATTTGACGAAAAAGCGCCTCGCGGCGGCGAATTTCTTCGTCTACTTCAAGGAATTCCCGCACACGGACTTCGTCGATCGCGCCGAAGACCTTTGGCGTATCGCCGTCGATACGCTGGAGGGCCGTGTAAAACCGGTCATGTCGGTCTTCGATTGCCGGATGATCGACGTCTACCCGACCTCGCGCGAGCCGATGCGCTCCTTCGTCGACAAGATCATGGCGATCGAGAAAAGCGATGCGGACATCCTGTCCATCTCCGTGATCCACGGCTTCATGGCGGGCGACGTGCCGGAGATGGGTACAAAGCTGCTGGTCGTCAGCAATAATAAGCCGGATAAGGGTTCTGTGCTTGCCCGTGACCTCGGCCTGGAGCTCTTTTCCAAGCGCGGCACCTTCATCATGCCGCAGATCGACGAGAAGCAGGCAGTGGCCGAGGCTATGGCCGCCAGTTCGGACGCCGCACGTTCGGGTCCGGTCGTCATCGCCGATGTCTGGGACAATCCCGGCGGCGGCACGGCGGGCGATGCGACTGTCATCCTCGAAGAATTGCTGGCGCAGGGTGCTCGCGACACGGCGATCGGCACGATCTGGGATCCGATGGCAGTGCAGATCTGCATGGCGGCCGGCGAAGGCGCGGAAATTCCGCTGCGCTTCGGAGCGAAATCGGCACCGGGCACCGGTCATCCGGTCGACGGCGTCGTCAAGGTCGTGCGTCTCGTCGCCAACGCCGAAATGCGCTTCGGCGAAAGTCTGGCACCCTTCGGCGATGCGGCGCATATCGAACTCGATGGCATCGACATCATCCTTAATTCGACGCGCGCCCAAAGCTTCGATCCCAGCCTTTTCTCGGTGATGGGCATCGACCCCACGCGCAAGAAAATCCTGGTGATCAAGTCGACCAACCACTTCTACGCCTCCTTCTCCAAGATCGCGTCGGAAATTCTTTACTGCTCAGCCGGAACGCCCTATCCGAACAATCCGGCGCGCACGCCCTATCGCCGCGCGCCCAGGGATATCTGGCCGATGGTTGCCGACCCGCATGCGGCAAAAGAGGGAGCTGCCTGATATGGCGCATCACATCGTCTCGGAGATCAGCCCCAAGCCCGGCGACCGCATTGACGCTCTTTCGACGCCACGGCCGATTATCGACGAAGACCGCATGGCGGCGAATATCGCCCGGGTGCAATCCTATATGGACGCGCACGGGCTGAACTTCCGGCCGCATATCAAGACCCATAAGATTCCAGCGTTGGCCGGCGCCCAGGTAGCAGCCGGCGCCAAGGGGATCAATTGCCAGAAGATCACCGAAGCCGAAGTGTTCGCCGATGCCGGCTTCGAGGATATCCTCATCACCTTCAACATCATCGGGCCTGAAAAGCTTGCCCGCCTCTCGACGCTAAACGATCGTGTCGCCGGGCTGAAAGTGGTCGCCGACAACACGGTTACGGTCGATGGCCTGTCCGCGCATTTCGCGACGCAGACGCCACTGACGGTACTTGTGGAATGCGATACCGGCGGCGGACGTTGCGGGGTGCAGTCACCTGAAGAGGCGGCGGCTCTTGCCAGACAGATCGCCGGCAAGCCCGGCCTGATCTTTGGCGGGTTGATGACCTATCCGAGGCCGAACAGCGCTGCGGCCATACAGGCCTTTCTGGCCGCGACCATCTCGCTCCTGAAGCGCGACGGCATCGAATGCCCCATCGTCAGCAGCGGCGGCACGCCGAGCCTCTATGAGGCACATCTGGTGACGGCGGCCACGGAGCACCGTGCCGGCACCTACATCTACAACGACCGTGCGATGGTGCGCGCGGGTCATTGCAGTGAGGAGGATTGCGCCATGCATATCCTCGCCACCGTGGTCTCGCGCCCGACGCCGGACCGCGCGGTCATCGACGCCGGTTCCAAGGCGCTGACCTCCGATCTCCTCGGCTTTTCGGACTACGGCACGGTAGTCGGCTACCCCGAAGCCATCATCACGAATCTCTCGGAAGAGCATGGGGTGGTCGATCTTTCGAAATGCAGCGGGCCTCGCCCGGCGATTGGCGAGAAAATCCGTATCATCCCCAACCACACCTGCGTCGTCTCCAACCTGTACGACCGCATGGTGTTTCACCGAGACGGCATCGTGACCCGCGTCGAGGATGTCGCTGCACGCGGGCTGGTCTGGTAGGTGGCAACAACCCTTCTCCCCTCGGGGAGAAGGTGCCCGAAGGGCGGATGAGGGGCAGCGCCTTAGCGCCCTCAAATCCGCACTACGCGAGGCCTTCTTCCTGTCGGTGCGAAGGCGAACTCAACAGCTCCATATCGATATTCGTCAACTCCACCTTGCGCTCGAAGGCCAGGCCATTCTCATCGAAAAGATGGCAGTCAGCCAGGCGGATGCCGGTGACCAGCGGCACATCCGTGCGGATGGCGATGCTCCCGGGCAGCGTGGCGCAGAAATTCTCGCCGCTATAACGTTCCAGCGCCGCATAGGCGACCGTCTGCGCGCCCAGCCGTTCGATCACGGTCGGCATGACTGTCAGGGATATGTCGCCGCCGCCGAGCTGTACATGCTCCGGGCGGATGCCGAGCGTCAGCTCCTTACCGACAACGCCGTCGCGTGGGGTCACCGGCAGTAGCGCCGTCTGTCCCTTGTATTCCACCTCGACGCCCGCCTCGGTGACGCCCTTGCAGGTTACCGGCAGGAAATTCATTTTAGGATTGCCGATGAAGCTCGCGACGAATTTATTTTCCGGCTTATGATAAAGCTCCAGCGGTTCGCCGATCTGGGCGATCTCGCCCACGTTGAGGACGACAATCCGGTCAGCCATGGTCATGGCCTCGACCTGATCATGGGTCACATAGATCATCGTCGCCTGCAATTGTTGGTGCAGCTTGGCAAGCTCGATGCGCATGTCGGCGCGCAGGGCCGCGTCGAGGTTCGACAATGGCTCGTCGAACAAGAATATCTTCGGCTCGCGGACGATCGCCCGGCCAATGGCGACGCGCTGGCGCTGGCCGCCCGACAGCATGCCCGGCTTTTGCTGCAGGCGCTGATCGAGATGCAATATGCGGGCGGCGTGCTCCACCCTGGCCTTGAGCTTATCTTCCGCCATTTTCTCGACGCGCAGCGGAAAGGCGATGTTCTCGAACACCGTCATATGCGGATAGAGGGCGTAGGACTGGAACACCATAGCGATGCCGCGCTTGACCGGAGGCAGGTCGTTGACGCGCACGCCGTCGATGATGATGTCGCCGCTGGTGACGCCGTCGAGGCCAGCGATCATCCGAAGCAGGGTCGACTTGCCGCAACCGGAGGGGCCGACGAAAACGACGAACTCGCCGTCCGTCACATCAAGCTCGACGCCCTTGATGACTTCGAAGTGGCCGTAGAATTTCTTGACCTGGTTAAGATGCAGCTTGCCCAAACTCTGTCTCCGCGCGACGCCATTATAGGGGAGGCATGGCTCTCAAAAAAAGCGGCCGCGCGCACGATGCGCGCGGCCCAGTTGCTGCGAGCTTTATTTATACTGCTCAAGATCGCCAGCCGCCTTCTTCAAGGCATCCGCCGGCTGGGCCTTGCCGGTCACCACCGACTGGACCATCTCGATCATGACGTTCTGGAAGCCCTTATAGTCCTTGAACAGCGGCTCGGGACCGCCATAGCTGATGCCGTCGATGAACGGCTTCCAGAAGGGATCCTTCTTCTCGAACTCGTCGACCTGGGCCGACGGGCGCAGAGGCGTGAGGCCGGCGCCGCCCTGCAGTTCATATTCGCCCTGCGGACCGGGAGAGGTGATGAACTTCGCGAATTCGATCGCCTTATCCTCAACGCCTGTACCCTTGAAAACCGCAAGACTGTCGGTGATGAGCAGCGTGCCCTGGCCCTTGGCTGCAGGACCGAGCGGCAGCGGTGCGACGCCCCAGTTGATTTTGGTGTCCTTCAGGCGATAGGCAGCGCCCGAGCCCGCCTGGATCATGCCGACCTTGCCATCCAGGAAGATGGCGCGCACTTCGTTCTGTTCGTAAGCGGTCGGTCCTTCGACGGAATAAGGCGTGATGTCCTTATAGGCCTGAAGGGCGGCCAGCACTTCCGGGCTGTCGAGAACGATCTTGTCGCCGTCGATCACCTTGCCGTTGTTCGTGTAAACCCAGTGCAGGAACTGGTGCATCGTGTTGTCGAAGGTCTTGGCCGGCAAGCCATAGCCGGGGATACCGGTCTTCTCCTTGATCGCCTTGGCGTCAGCGATTTCCTCGGCCCAGTTGGTCGGCGGCTTTTCCGGATCGAGACCCGCCTGCTTGAAGAGGTCCTTGTTCCAATAAAGCGCCTTGGTCGAGAAGGCGATCGGCACGCCCCACTGCTGTCCGCCGGAGGTGACGGTATCGACAATATTCGGATAGTAGCTCTTCTTCTCATCATCCGTCATCGGGATGGGAACGATCAGATCGTTCTCGGCGAATTGCTTGAGCGTGCGCGAACCGACATAAGCCATGGCGACCGGCGTGCCGGCTGCAGCGAGCGTCGTCGCCTTATCCTGGCACTGTTCCCAGCCGACGACCTCGGGCTTGACTGCCCAGCCCGGATTCTTGTCTTCCCAGGCCTTGATATATTTCACATGGATCGGATCGATGCTGTCGCCGCAATAGATCCAGCTAATTTCCTTGTCGGCGGCTTGCGCATTGACGGCGCCAAGCGCGGTGGAGCCGAGCAAAGCAAAGGCAAGCAGCCCTGTTTTGAAATGGAATGTCACGTTTAAGCTCCCGTTCTCTGGTGATTTTGAATGATTTATTGCTTCACCGCGCCGGCGGTCAGACCGCTGACGAGATAACGTTGCAAGAAGAAAATCACGACCAGCGCCGGCGCGATGCCGACGAAGCTTGCAGCCATGAGTTCGTTCCAGACAACCTCTTGCCGGCCGAAATAAGCGAACAACCCAACCGGCAGCGGCATGTATTCGGACTTCGAATTGAAGGTGAGCGCATAGATGAATTGCTGCGCATAGGCTTCGATGAAGGAGGAAATCGCAACCACCACAATGCCTGGCATCGCGATCGGCAGGATGACGCGGCGCAGCGTATAGAGCTGGCTGGCGCCGTCGACATAGGCAGCCTCGTCAAGCTCGCGGGGGATGCGCCTCATATAGGTGTGCAGCAACCAGATTCCGGTCGGGATGATGAAGGCCACGCCCGGCACGATCATGGCGAAATAGGTGTTGAGCACGCCGAAGGAACGCATGAGCCGGAACAGCGGGATCAGGAGGACAGCGCCGGAGAACATCTTCACGGCAAGAAAGGCGCCGAGCAGCAGTCCGGAGCCCTTGAACTCGAAACGGGCAAACGCATAGGCGGCAGGCACCACCAGTATCAGGACGATAATGGTGATCGAGCCGGAAATCAGGAACGAATTGTAGATATACCAACCAAAGCCCGGCACGCTGGTCCACATCGTCCGATAGGCTTCGAACGACCCGTTTTCGGGAATGAAGCGGTAGGGCGAGGAAAAAAGCTGACTGAGGGGCTTCAGCGAGACAAGGAACCCCTCGATGAAGGGCGCCAGAACAAAGGCGAGAAACACAAGGATCCCGGCATAGATGCCGACCAGCTCATACCACCGATAGCGGTTGATCATCGACGGATGGCTCATCGCTTTTCCCCCGTGGCAAAGCGGCTGGTGAGGCGGAAATAGGCAAGGCAGAAGAGCGACAGGAAGATGCAGATCAACACTGCACGGGCAGCACCCTCGCCATATTTGTAGGACCCGATCGCCGTCTTGTAGGTATCGATGATCATCGTCGTCGTTTCCCCGTTCGGACCGCCGCGGGTCAGGATCCAGATGATGTCGAAGGAGTTGAACGTCGAAATCAGCGACAGCATCGACATGGTGACCAGGGATGGCACTAGGAGCGGCAGCGTGATGCGGCGAAAGCGGTAAGCCCGTCCGGCGCCGTCCGTCCAGGCGGCCTCATAGAGATCCTGCGGAATCGACTGCATGGCCGCCAGCATATAAAGTGTCACCATCGGCACGCCGATCCAGACGTCCGTTACAATCGTCGCCCAGAAGGCCGTGCTGCCATAGGCCAAGAAGGCAACCGGGCCATCGACGAGACCAAAGCGCTGCAGCAGGCCGGAAATCATGCCGAACTGGCCGTTATACATCCAGCCCCACATGAAGATGCCGATCGCCATTGGCACGATCCAGGGCGGCATGGTCAGCACCCGAAAAAGCGAGCGGCCGGGGACGGCCGAATTCAGCATCATCGCCCCGAAGGTCCCGATGATCATCTTGATCGTCACGGAGAAAAACGTCCAGATGAAGGTGCGGACAATCACCGCGGCGAAGGTGTCGTTGAAGATCTTCGTATAATTTTCGAAGCCGACCCAGTTCGTCACCTTCTTCAGCGAGGCGTCGGTGAAGGACAGGATCACAGTGTCGACCAGCGGATAGGCGACGACAACGACGACATAGAGAACAGCCGGAAGAAGCAGGAGCCAGGCGAAGATGACTGTGCTGCGTTGAACACCCATCTTGCGCCTCCCTCTAAGCGGCTCGCGAATGCAGCGCTTCGTCGAACTTGTCCCATATGGGCCTGAGATCGACGACGGTCCTTTTCATGCGAGCCTCGTCCATCGACAAGGCGAGAATTCCAGCCTCCAGGGCATTGAGCGTCGAGACAGGCAGGGCCGCGCCCATCTTCACATGCGCTATGATATCGGCAGCCATCTGCTCGTCGGCGCCGTAGTGCTGCGACAGCTCGGTCGCGGCATATTTGTTTTCGATGACCTTCTTACCGGTCAGCATCTCGTGCACATCGAGATAGCCGCGAATGAAATCACCCTCGGCCATGCCGCGCGAGCCCATGACGGCGAAGCGACGAAACTGGTCCGGCACGTTGAGATTGGTGTGAAAATTCATGCCGACACCGTTGGCATATTCGATGATCGCCACCTGGTAGTCGATGATGTCACCGTCGCTGTCGAAAACGCGGTCGGAACCCATCCATCCGCTCGGCTTGCGATGGAAGATTTCGAGATCGTTGATCCCCTCGCGGGCGGGATCGTTGGCGGGGATGAAACTCTTGCGGCCGCCGAAGCTTGCGACCCGTTCCGGCCGGGAACCGACGACGCCGTTATAGAGATCGAGGTCGTGGCAGCATTTTTCCAGCATGAAACTGCCGGAATAGCGTTCATAGCGCCGCCAATCGCGCATGAAGAAAGCGCCGTGGTAAGGCTGGATATGCTCGGCCGCCTCGATGGAGACGATCTGACCGAGCGTTCCGGCGGCCTGAACCGCACGCAGGTCGCGATAAAGCGGCGAATAGCGCAGCACGAGACCGACCATCAGCCGTTCGTGACCGTATTTCGCCATCAGATGCGCCAGCTCGATGCTCTGCTCGATGGTGGAGACGATCGGTTTTTCGCAGAAGATCTTCAGGCCGGCCTCAAGCCCGAGACGAATATGATCGAGATGCATGTGGTTCGGCGAGCCGATCATCAGCAGATCAAGCTTTTCACCCGCGATCAGTTCTTCAGGGGAAGCATATGCCTTGCCGGCCGGAATGCCCTTTTCGGTGAGGCCCTGCAGGCCAGCCGGCTCGGGATCCACATAGCCCGCGATCTCGAAGCTCTCATCGATCGCTTTGAAAACATAGCCCAGATATCCCAGACGGAATCCGAGTCCAATGATCCCCACTCGCATACTGGTATCGTTCCCGCTGCGTAATTTATTTTCGTCAGCTTGAGCGAAATTTTCGCATCCGTCAACGAGCTTCGGTAAAATACTCGATATGATGAAATTCATTTTCACGCCGGCGCGCAGAAATACGCGCTGCTTCGAAGCGGAGTTGCGTCGGACCGATCTCTTTCCCGGTTATTTTTAAGGGATGGCCGAGTCTATCTGTTCGGGCCGTTATATTGCCAATACTGATAGTTCGGCTTGCTGGTGCCCTCGGAGAGGACGCCGTTTTGTTCGCAGATGTAACCGAGGCGTGGCAGGTTGTGGTAGAAGATGCCCTCGTGAAAACCGCGTAGACGCACCGTGGTCGTACGGCACTCGAATTTTTCGTCGGCCGCCATCTTCGGTTCGGTCACTCCCGGGAGGTCCTTATAGGGGTAGACCGGGCGGACATAGGGCTTGGGGAGCAGCGGATTGTCGGCAAAGCTCGGCACGGGCGCGAGGCTGGCGAGAAGCAATGCGGCAATGACGATTTTCGGTCTGGTCCACATGGGTTTCTAGGATCCTTCCGCCACGCGAGCGCAACAACAATACCCCTCTGTTGTAGATATAATGATGCCCACACGGCGCGCCAACAGATGGCGCCTGAAAATGAACCGACGACACGGGCAACTTTGCAACCGCACATTCGTTCACAGCAAATTACGTTGACGGAAACGCTTTTACTTGAGCCTACACCATAAGCGTGCAATCTAGGTTTGCGAAAAGTGAGAAGCCTGCTATATAGTGAAGCAGGGGCCGCTCAAGTCCATCGTCGTCGGGATTTCTATTTGTGGGAGTAAGGGTGATTCTCGAGCGGAGCAATCGAATCATCGCAAGTGCGGAAGTAGCCAGCCTCGACAGTCTGGCACCACAAGCTCGCATATACGTCATCAATCTCGATCGTTCGCCCGAACGCTGGGAAAGACTGCGTGAACAGGCCGCCCAATACGGGCTGAGCGTCACGCGAATTGCGGCTATCGACGGCAGCACGATCCCGGAACGCGACCGCATCGATTTCCACCCGCGGCAATTCATCTATCACAACGGGCGTAAATTGCTGGCTGGCGAGTATGGCTGTTATCGCAGCCATCTGCTTGCCCTGCAGCAATTTGTCGCAAGCGGCGACAAGATGGCCATCATCATGGAGGATGATGTCGAACTCAACCAGCGATTGATTCCGCGTGCACTCGCCGCCATGGACAGCGTTTGCGGCGCCCGCCTGGTGAAGCTCGTCAACCATCGTCTGGTCGGCTTCAAGCCGATATCCGAAACCGCCGAATGCGATATTGTCGGCCGCTGTCTGCATGGGCCACAGGGATCGGCCGCATGCTACATCGTCAACCGGCAGGCCGCGAAGAAGCTGCTGATCACGCTGAAGCCGATGTTTCTTCCTTACGACGTCGCGCTCGAGCGCGGCTGGTCGACAGGCGTCGAAACCTTCACCACTCTTGAAAACCTGGCGGATTTCAGTCCATTCCGTGCCGATACGACGATCGGCAAGCGCGTACACTATCGCGCCGTGAAGCGGCATTTTCTACTGCGCGCAACAGCGCATTGGTTCCGCGCCTGCGATCAGCTCCGTCGCTGGATCTATACCGTGAAGGCCAAGCCTCAATCGATGATCGGGAACACCGAACAACGCTGACGCGGTTCCGTTTTTCAGGAAACTGTAGAACCGCTGCGTCTTTCGCCGTGCCCGCTGTGCTGTCTCAGAATCGCTCGAAGGCTACAGCCCCGCGACGCTGCCGAAATTCGGTTGACCGATGGTTAGATCCACCTCGCGCTCGCGGAAAACGAGATCCACGACCTCGCCGCTGGGCGAATAGCCGGATACCAGTTTCTGCAGCAGGTTCCTTGCCTGCGGGATGTCGTTTTCATCCAGCGCCGCCTCAAGGGCCGCGAGCCTCTTCGATAGCTCCGACCAGGGTAGGAAATCCTCCTTGGCCCGCATGATGCGCGGATGGGTCGTCGCCTGCGGATTGTCGCCGATCAGCAGCTCTTCATAGAGTTTTTCGCCCGGCCTCAGGCCGGTGATTTCCAGCTCGATGTCGCCCTCCGGCTCATCCTCATCCCTGACGGTCAGGCCGGACAGTTCCACCATGCGGCGGGCAAGATCGGCGATGCGCACCGGTTCGCCCATATCGAGCAGGAAAACGTCGCCGCCGCCGGACATGGCGCCGGCCTGGATGACGAGCTGCGACGCCTCGGGGATCGTCATGAAATAGCGGGTAATGTCGGGATGCGTCAGCGTAATCGGACCGCCATCGCGGATCTGCTGGCGAAAGAGCGGCACGACCGAACCCGATGAACCCAGCACGTTGCCGAAACGAACCATGGCGAAATTCGTGCCGTCAGTACCAGGCTTGCGGTCCGCGTCCATGGCCTGCAGCACCATCTCTGCCAATCGCTTGCTGGCGCCCATGATGTTGGTCGGACGCACGGCCTTGTCGGTGCTGATCAAGACGAAATCCTCGACGCCGCAATCGCGCGCCACTTCGGCAGTCGTCAGCGTTCCCAGCACATTGTTGCGAATGCCTTCGACGGGATTGTACTCGACGAGAGGCACATGCTTGTAGGCGGCGGCGTGATAGACGGTTTTCGGCCGCCAAGCCTCCATGATCTGTCTCAACCGCCGGCCATCGCGGATGGACGCCAGGAAAGGGATGATGCGAATATCGCCGTCGTCAGCCGTCGCCGCCGCTTTCTCCAGCTCGCCATGAATGGCATAGAGCCCGAATTCATTCTGCTCCACCAGCAGCAGGCAGGAGGGGCCGTTCTTCAGGATCTGGCGGCAGAGTTCGCTGCCGATCGAGCCGCCGGCGCCGGTGACCATGACCACCTTGCCGCGGATATTCTTCTCGATCAGCGCTCGGTCGGGCGCGATCACGTTGCGGCCGAGCAGGTCTTCGATATCGAGTTCGCGCAGGTCGGAGACCGCGACGCGCCCTTGGGCGAGAGCCGTCAGATCGGGCATGGTACGAACGGTGACGCGCGCCTTACGCATGCTTTCCAGAATTTCGTTGCGGCGCTGGCGCGGCGCGTTCGGCAGCGCAAGCAGCACGTCGCTAATCTCGCTCGAAACGCTCAAGGCAGGCAGGTCGGTGGGATCATAGATGGGCAGGCCGCCCATGATGCTGCCCTGCAGATGCTTGTCGTCGTCGAGATAGCCGACGACATTCAGCTCGGCGCTGTTGGCGAGCGCGCCGGCGAGCTGCCGGCCGGATGAGCCGGCCCCGTAGATCAGTACCTTGGCAAGCTGATTGCGGTTCAACAGCCGCTGATAGGCGTTGCCGAGCCAATAGCGCGTCCACATGCGCGACAGGCCGATGGCGATCAACAGCAGCAGCGGCTGCAGGATGCCGACCGTGCGAGGCACGCCGGGCACACTGATCGCCGTAAAAATGGTCATGAAGGCGAGCGCATAGATCGACACCGCCTTGACGACGGTCATGAAGGCCGACATGCCCGCATAGCGGAAGATGGCGCGATAGAGGCCAAGGACGATGAAGATCGGGATGGCCACGAGGAGCGAAACGATCGCCGGCAGCCACTCTACACCCTCCAGAATCACCCAGTCATCCAAGCGGAGACAATAGGCGAACCAGACGGTCAGCACGCAGAGGCTGGCATCGACAATCAGCGCCAGCGCGCGTTTGGTCGAGCGCGGCAGCGCCAGGAACGGCAGAACAAGCTTATCCGCGGGCACCATGGGTCAGTTTCCCCAGGCGCCGGTCAACGGAACAGCAGACCGCTTCTCTCGCATAAATTGTCCCACCATGTATCGCACGGCACAGCCTGATTGTCTTTATGCCTTCATTAGCAAAATGCAATCACTCTCTGCGTCATTTCACTTTTAGAACAGCGGACGCGCAATTGCATCCCCGATCTTGAAAGAGCCATTTGCAGCGGCGGCAGCCCCCGAGATCACTTCCCGAGATAGCCGCGGACAACCGGATGCCGGAAGAAGCCGGCGAGGATGGCAAAGGCCGCGGCGAGGCTCATGCCAAACACGGCGCCGGCGATCAATCCGGCCACCATCATCACCTTTCGGCTCGGCCCATCCGCCGTCAGTGGCGGCTCGGCCTCGGAGATGACGCGGATATTGTTCTGCGACAGGTCCTGCGCATCGCTCGTCTGGCCGGAACGCTTCAGCAGTGCCTCGTAAACCTCGCGCGCAGCAGCGGCCTTGCGCTGCAACTCGTTGAGCCCGACCAGCTTGCCCGATGTATTGACCTGCGATGCCTTCTGCACCGCCAGTTCCTTGGCGATACCCTGCTCGGCCTTCTGCGCCTGCTCGTAATCGGCACGGGCCGAGGTCGTCTGCCGCTGCAACTCGCTGCGAATCTCCGCCGCCAGGCTGTCCAGCGAGGATTTGGCGGCGAGCAGGCGCGGATGGCGGGCGCCGAGCTGGCTTTGCAGGCTGCCGACATTGGCGGCGAGCGTCGCATATTGCTGGCGCAGGCTACTGAGCGATGACGACGTTGCCGTCGCATTCGCCGAAGAGCCGTTGGAAACGACATCCTCGAAGCTCAGTTTATTGGCCGCTTCGGCGCGCGCCTTGGCCTCGATCGTCTTTTGCTGCGCGGTCACCAGCATGTCGTTCAGCGCGGTCAGGCGCTTGTCGGAAATCAGATTGCCTTCGACGGCGACCATATCGTTGTCGGCGCGGTAGACCTCGACCGCCTTTTCGGCGGCAAGCACCTGCTGGCGCAAATCTTCGAGCCGACCATCCAGCGCGGTGCTGCTGGTGCGGTAGCTATTCGCCGCCGCCTTGTTCTCTTCCTCCATGAAGGAGGCGACAAGCTGGTTGGCGATTTTGGCTGACTTCTGCGGATCGCGCGTCGTGACCTTCAGGGATACGACATAGGTGCTGGCCTCGCGGGCGATCTGCACCGCCTTCGTCAGCGCCGCCGTCGCCACATATTTTGCAGCATCGCCGGTGGCGCCGCCGTCGAATTGCGGGTCCTGATCGAGCTTCAACGCATCGACGACCCGGCCCAGCACCTTGCCGGAGGAAAGGATCTGGGTCTGGCTGTCGATCATCGTCAGGATCAGTTCCGGCGCCGTGGGCGCGGCCTGGGATGAATCAGCGCCTCCCACCTGGCGAGGATCGAAATAGAGGCTGGTTTCGGCCGTGAATTTCTGCGGCAGCAGCGGAATGATACCAGCGCCGAGCACGGCCCCGGCCCCGGCGAACGCAAGAACCAAGAGCTTTTTCGCCCAGATCGACCGGACAGCCGAGCGCAGGTCGAGAAGCGGCGTATCGGCTGCGGGCATCGGTGCAGGCGAAACCGCTTGCGGCGCGACAACGACAGCGGGCTCGGCGATCGAAGGGGCCGCGACAACGACCGGCTCCGCGATCGGCTGCGGCGCGGCTTCCGATTTGCGCTCGAATTCGCGAAGTATTTTATCCTGTGCAGAGATTGCCGGGGCGGAGATTGCCGGCACCACCGGATCGGCCGGTTTTTCGACGGCGACAGATTGAACCTCATGGACGAAGTCCCTCGGCCGCAGCACAGGGCTGCGCGAGCGCAAGCCTTCGCGCCGTCCTTCGGACGGCTCGGTGCTGCGCCAACCCGGAGGCTGGCTCGATCGCTTGCTTCGTTCCAATGAGCTCATGTCAGACTTTCATGGGCTCTGCCCGCATGTCCTGCCAAGCAGATGCCTTGAGTTTAGAAATGTTTGGCTAACGGAACATTAAGGACGTTCCCAGGAAGTCCCATGGCGAGACGCCGAACAGAGCCTGCCAAGCCTACCTCTTCATCAATATTCAACCGGAAGGTTCATATGAAACGGGCACACCGGCCACGAGGAAGAACAGGAGCTTGCAATGACCGGACTGGCAAAGAGGCTGCTGTGCCAATCGCTCGCCGCAGCGGTTCTGCTCGCCTCCGCCGCAGAGGCTGATGTCAGCTTTGCCGCATCACAGCTCTGCTACCGGGGTATCAATCTTTCCGGGGCCGAATACGGCGACCGCAGCGGCGTGCTCGGAACCAACTATACTTATCCGTCTGAAGATACGGTGCGCTACTTCGCCAACAAGGGCATGAATGTCGTCCGCCTGCCCTTCCGCTGGGAGCGGCTGCAGCCGGTGCTCGGCCAGCCCCTCGACGATACGGAGCTGCAGCGGCTCAAGGATGCCGTCGATCTCATCCAGGAGCACGGCATGGCCGTCGTCCTGGACCCGCATAATTTCGGCTATTACGACAAGGACCAACTCACGCAGGCGCCTGCGACCGATCTCGCCTTCGGTGATTTCTGGGCGCGCCTCGCCGTCGAGTTCGCCAATCAAAAGGGCGTGTTCTTTGGCCTGATGAACGAGCCGCACGATATCAAGGCTCCCGATTGGCTGGAGGCGGCCAATACCGCCATCAGCGGCATCCGCGCGGTCGGCGCCCGCAATCTCATCCTCGTGCCAGGCACGAACTGGACCGGTGCTCATAGCTGGGCGGCCGATGTGCTCGGCGGCGGCGCGAACGGCACGGTCATGCTCGGTGTCAGAGACCCTCTCGATTTCTACGCGTTCGAGTTTCATCAATATCTCGACGCCGACAGTTCCGGCACGCATCCCGTCTGCGACGGCAGCGACCGGGCCAAGCAGGGACTGACCGACGTCACCGCCTGGCTGCGCCAGAATGGCAAGCGCGGTTTCCTCGGCGAAATCGGCGTGGCGGCAAACCAGCCCTGCCTCGACGGGCTGAAGCAGGTCTTCGACGGCATGGCCGATAACAGCGACGTCTGGCTCGGCTGGACCTATTGGGCCGCCGGCGACTGGTGGCCATCACAGGAGCCGTTGAACGTGCAGCCGCGTAGTGGCAAGGACCGGCCGCAGATGAAGGTGGTCGCCGCTGCCGCCGGCAAGAAGACGCCGGTTGCGCCGGCCTGCGCCAGCGTCAAGCCAGCCGGCTGATCGGCGGAGACGAACGGGCGTATAGCACTTTGTGCCGAATCACGGCGCTGCTATGGTTGCGCCGGCCGATGGACGCGGCAGCCCTGGACATTTCATGAAAAGCCTCACGGACAAGCAGCGCATCGATTACCCGATCCTGGCGATCACGCTGTTTTCGGTCCTCTACAATTGCATCCTCGCCTATATCAACCACAACATCACACCGCTTGCCGTCTCGCATGTCGTGCTCTGTGAAGGCATGATGATGCTCTCCAGTGTCGCTTACCTGCTGAAAAAGGGTATTTACGAGGAAGATCTACCGATCTTCCTCTTTCTGATATTCACGCTGATCATCACGATCTACATCACCGTGATGAACCGCGTGCCCTTCATCGATCAGTTCCGCAACGTGCTGATCATCGTCGCCTTCGCCGGCATCGGCAGTTGGGCGAGCGAACGTACCGTAAAGCTTGCTTTCCGCATCGGCTGCTTCTTCGTGCTGCTGTTTTTGGTCTGCGAGATCGTCAGCACGCCCTTCTATGTCAGCCTGTTCCATCCCGGCCAATATTTCGAGAATACCCGCGGCATCAAGCAGGCAAGCTTCAACAACACCGGCCTGTTCGCCAATGCGCTCGGTTTTCAGGGCCGCTTCTCCTTCGGTCTCATCGACCATCGTTCCTCGTCGATCTTCCTGGAGCAGGTGTCGCTCGCCAATTTCTGCGGCGTCATCGTCATTTATCTGCTCTCGTTCTGGCCGAAGCTCGGCAGGATCGAGAAGGCACTATTCGTTTCGACTGTGATGCTGATCCTGCTCACCAACGATACGCGCACGATGCTGATCTTCTCCTTCATCAGTATCATCGGCTATTTCGCCTTCCCGAAGATCCCGAAGGCCTTCGATCTCATCCTGATGCCGCTGATCATCCTGATCGGCTTCTTTGTGCATTTCATGAAGCCGGAGGAAGTGGGCGACAATTTCACCGGCCGTATCGGCGTCACGGTCAAGAAGATGTTGGATCTCGATTTCCAGGCAATTATCGGCCTGGATATCACCCGCATCGGCGAATTCGCCGACAGTGGTTATGTCTACCTTATCTATGGTTCGACGATTTTTGGCCTGATCATGTTCTGGCTGTTCGTCTGCCTTTTCCCCGCCGGCGAAACGGCGGCGCAAAGACGGTGCGCTCATTCACTCTCTCTTTTCATTTTTCTGAATATGATGATCGGCGGCACGGCGATCTTTTCCATCAAGATCGCCGGCCTGCTCTGGCTGCTGATCGGTTACATGCGCGTTTCTGAAAAGCCGCGCACTGCCCGGATACAGCCGGCAAATGTGGATGGCAGCAGAGTGCCGGGCTGACCTTGCCTTGTGTCGGCCGAGGCCGCATGAGGATCGAGATGCTTGTACAGTTGCAGTATCTGCGCGCCATTGCTGCGCTGATGGTCGTCTATTTCCATTCGGTGCTGCAGGTGCCGAAGGTCAATTCCGGCTTCGACTGGCAGTTCCATCTCTTCGGTGAAACCGGCGTCGATATCTTCTTCGTGCTCAGCGGCTTCGTCATGTGGCTGACCACGGCGGGGCGCGAAGTGCGCCCGCTCGATTTCTATCGCCGCCGCATCCAGCGCATCGTGCCGCTTTACTGGCTGGCGACGCTGTTTTCGGCCGCCGTCGCTCTCGTCGCACCATCGATCCTGAAATCGACGGTGTTTGACATTCCGCATCTTGCGGCTTCGCTTCTGTTCCTGCCCTGGCGTAATGCCGCCGACCCCGGCCTCATCGCTCCTGTGGTCGTGCCTGGCTGGACGCTGAATTATGAGATGTTCTTCTATTTCGTCTTCGGCCTGTTGCTGCTGGTGCGCGAAAAATGGCGGCTCTATGCCCTCTTCGGCACGATGACGGCGATCATCCTCGCCTGCCGCTTGTTTCCGGTGGAAACGACGGCCACCACGGTCTATGGCGACCCGATCATCTACGAATTCCTGGCGGGCGTCGTTCTCGCCAAACTCTATCTCGAAAAAATACTGCTGCCGCAGGCCGTCGCCTGGCCCGCCCTCGTGGTCGGATTCGCCTTCCTGCTGATCAACGAGACGCTCTGCGATGCCAGCATGCGCGCCTTTATGTGGGGCATTCCGGCCGTCGTCATTCTCTACTCCGCCGTCTCGATCGATTTCTCCAAGCTGCCCGTCATCGGCTGGCTGAGCTATCTCGGCGACGCCTCCTACAGCATCTACATCACTCATGCTTTCACGCTGGCATTTCTGCGTGTCATCTGCGGCGTGCTGAAGATCGATATCATGGCGCATGGCCCGGTCTTCGTCAGTTTCTGTATGGTAGGCTCGGCGATCGGCGGCGCGATCGTCCATGAGCTGACGACACCCAGCCGTTGGGGGAAGTGGAAAAGGAAGCAGACGGCCATCGCCTGAGCCGTTTCCCGTCGATCTGTCGCGGCTTTCCTTCACAACGACGGGGATACGCGTCTGGAAGGCGCAATAGGAACGGAATTTTCCGCCACCTATCATAAGCTCTGTCGCGAGGAATGGGCGGGACGCTTTCCCGCGCTTTTCGATTGCTATAAGCGAGCGGCGAGTGATGAGCCGCCTTACGAGGGAAGAGACATGAAGAGCTATGTTCTACGGGTATCCTGCACATCGACGCGGGGGATCGTTGCGGCGATAGCGAATTATCTGGCCGATCAAGGCTGCAACATCGTCGACTCCAGCCAGTTCGACGATCTCGATACCGGCAAGTTCTTCATGCGGGTCTCCTTCATTTCCGAAGAAGGGGTCAACCAGCAGAAGCTGGTCGAGGGCTTCAAGCCGGTGGCCGAGGCCTTCGAGATGGATGCCGAGATCTACGATGCCCAGAAGCGCATGAAGGTGCTGTTGATGGTGTCGCGCTTCGGCCATTGCCTCAACGACCTGCTGTACCGCTGGAAGATCGGCGCGCTGCCGATCGACATCGTCGGCGTCGTCTCCAACCATTTCGATTACCAGAAGGTGGTGGTCAACCACGACATCCCCTTCCACCACATCAAGGTGACGAAGGACAACAAGCCGCAGGCCGAAGCCCAGCTTCTGGATCTGGTCGAGCAGACCGGCACCGAACTGATCGTGCTTGCCCGCTACATGCAGGTGCTGTCGGATGCGCTGTGCAAGAAGATGTCGGGCAAGATCATCAACATCCACCATTCCTTCCTGCCGAGCTTCAAGGGCGCCAATCCGTACAAGCAGGCCTATGAGCGCGGCGTCAAGCTGATCGGGGCCACGGCGCATTACGTCACCGGCGATCTCGACGAAGGCCCGATCATCGAGCAGGACACGGCGCGCATCACGCATGCGCAGTCGGCGGAAGACTATGTGTCGATCGGCCGCGATGTCGAAAGCCAGGTGCTGGCCCGCGCCATCCATGCCCATATCCACTACCGCACCTTCCTCAACGGCAACCGCACCATCGTCTTCCCGGCAAGCCCCGGAAGCTATGCGTCGGAACGCATGGGCTGAGACGCGCAACGCTCGCCTTAGTTTTTTGAAGACAAAGCATTCTATCCGCTTGCAGGTCAGTCCACCTGCAGGCGGATGTTCCGGCGGACTGTTTCAAGCCGCCCGATGACGCGGCATTCGCAAGCGCGCGATTTGGTCCGAAGGACCACTATTTCCTTTTCCCGCCAAATTGCGATTTAATGCGACCGGTATCGAGTCGCTTGGAAGTTGCGGAGGAGGAAAATGCGATCATATCTGGATAGAATCCTGCCGCTTTCGGCCCTTGCTATCCTTGTGAGCACACAGGTGTCGACTGCCGCGATGACCTCGGAAGAAGACCCTACGAAGATCGATCTCACTAAACTGATCGAATGCACGACATACGACGTGCAAAGCTATAACAGCTTTGCCATGTGGCTGACCGGACCGGAAAGCGAAGATGCGATGAGACAGTTCGGCATTACCGAACAGCCCTCAAACAGCCTTCTGCTGCGGGAATTCAAGCTGGCAAAGCCGATTAGCGTTTTCGGGCGACAGACCGACAGGATCGCTTTTGCCTCCTCCGGCCCGCTTGCCCTGCTCAACGAGTCCGATCCACATCCTATTGCCAAGCAATTGGATGTCACCGCCGCGGTCGACAGGTTCGACAAATTCCTTGCCGAAAGGGAGATATTCTCCAAAAAGGAGCAATTGGAGAATTCCGATACGGTCCTGCACTCGCGCATTGCCCTCGATGTCTCGACCGATATCAACCATCCCGGCAAGACGCTCGCCGGCTGCAGCTATTCAATCGAGGTTGAGTGAAGTCTGCGTTCAAATGAACGCATGGCACTCTAGGCGAGCGCAATCGGGAGCCTATCTTCCGTATTAACGTTAGATCATCCTATTCGCTTTCGGTGATTTTCTTTTGGACGGAATGGTTTAGTGTCGATGCAGATGAACCATCCGGGGGTGCCATGACCGACGCCGCGCTCGTCAATCGTATGCAACTGCCAAGACCGGATACCACGCCGGAGGCGGCGGCGGAGATCTTGCAGACGCATTATGGCCTGGCCGGAACGATCACCGAACTCGGCAGCCAGCAGGACCGCAACTATCGCATCGACGCCGGTAACAATAGCTACGTTCTGAAGATCTGTCGGACGGAATACGACACGGTCGAGCTGGAGGCGCAGAACGCCGCCATCCGGCATCTGCATGCCAAACCGGATGCGCCGCGCGTACCCAATATCATCCCCTCGCTGAACGGCCGGGACATTCTTGTCGTCACCATTCGCGAGCAGGATTATCTCGTCCGGCTGCTCAGCTATCTCCCCGGCCAATCGCTGACGCGGCGCAAGCACCTGCCCACCGCCTCCGTTTCCGCGCTGGGTGCGCTCGCGGGGCGGCTCGCCCGCGATCTCGCTGATTTCGAACATCCCGGCCTCCATCGCAGCCTGCAATGGGACCTGCGCCGCGCCGGGCCGATTGCCGTGCAGCTCTTGTCGGCCATCACCGATCACGAAGCGCGCGACCGCATCGCCAAGGCAATGGTTGCGGCCGTCAAGCGCATCCAGCCGCTTGCAAGCGGGCTACGCGTGCAGCCCGTGCATCACGACGTCACTGGCGACAATGTCGTCAGCCACCCGGATGCGCATGGGCAGCCTATCCCGGATGGGGTGATTGATTTCGGGGACATCATCCAGGGCTGGCTGGTGGGCGACCTCGCCGTCACCTGCGCCTCGCTGCTCCACCATGCAGAAGGCGATCCCTTCTACATCCTCCCCGCCATCAAGGCCTATCACGCGATCTATCCGCTCGGGGAGGCCGAATTGAAGGCGCTCTGGCCGCTGATCGTCGCCCGCGCGGTGATTCTTGCCGCCAGCGGCGAGAAGCAGCTCGCCATCGACCCCGACAACGACTATGTACGCGGCAATCTGGAACTCGAGCGCGAGATTTTCGACGTCGCTACCGGCGCGCAGCCGGACGTGATGGAAGCGGCGATCCTGCGGGCCGCAGGCATCGATCTCGCTCCAATCGCCACCGAAGGCTGGTCCGCATTGCTGCCGGATATCGCATCGGATCATATTGCCGCCGTCGATCTTTCCGCGACCAGCCCGCATTTTTTCGACGGCAACTGGCTGAAGCCCGACATGGACTGGCGGTTGCTTGCCAAAGCGGCTATCGCCTCCGGCTCGGCTGCAACCCGCTACGGCGAATTCCGTCTATCGCATGCCGATCTCCTCAGCATGACGCCGCCGCAGAATTTCGCGTTGCATAACGATATCTGCCTGCCAGCCGGCACTACCGTCACAGCCCCCTTTGCCGGGCGCATCCAGTGGAACGGCCAACATCTCGTTCTGGTCGGCGAAGCCGTCAGCCTGCATCTTGATGGCGTCGAGTGTACTCTGGAAGAGGGCGCCGGTGTGGAGCAAGGGGCGATCGTCGGCACCATCGGCAGCGAGGGCTCGGCCATCGGGGGACTGCGCGTGCAGCTCTGCCGCGTCCCGGGGCTGGTGCCGCCGCTTTTTGCCACCGCCGATCAGGCCGATGGCTGGTCGACCCTCTGCCCCTCGCCCGCCATGCTTCTCAGCCAGGCCTGCGAAGCGCCGCGACTGGATAGCGCCGCACTTCTTACGCAACGCGAAGCGCATTTTGCCAAGCCGCAAAAGCATTATTACGACGCTCCACCGCAGATCGAGCGTGGCTGGCATGAATTCGTGTTCGACACGGAAGGGCGCGCCTATCTCGACATGGTCAACAACGTGACCATGCTCGGCCATGCGCATCCACGGCTGACGGCGGCTATCGAGCGGCAATGGTCACGGCTCAACACCAATTCCCGCTTCCATTACGCAGCCGTTGCTGAATTTTCGGAGCGCCTGGCAGCCTTGGCGCCGGATGCTCTCGACAGCGTCTTCCTTGTCAACAGCGGTTCAGAGGCCAACGATCTCGCCATCCGGCTTGCCTGGGCGCATACGGCCAAGAAAAACATGCTTTGCCTGCTGGAGGCCTATCACGGCTGGACGCTGGCAAGCGATGCCGTCTCCACCTCCATTGCCGATAATCCACGGGCGTTGACGACGCGTCCGGACTGGGTGCATCCGCTCGTTTCGCCCAATACCTATCGCGGCCCGTTCCGCGGTCCGGATTCGGCTGTGGACTACATGGCTGGCGTCACGACCCTGCTGGAGGGCGTGGACGAGAAGGGCGAGGGTCTTGCCGGCTTCATCGCAGAACCGGTCTACGGCAACGCCGGGGGCATCGCCCTGCCGCGCGGCTATCTCGCCGATGTCTACGCGGCCGTGCGTCAGCGCGGCGGCCTTTGCATCGCCGACGAGGTGCAGGTGGGTTACGGCCGGCTCGGCCATCATTTCTGGGGCTTCGAGAGCCAGGACGTCGTGCCCGATATCATCACCATCGCCAAGGGCATGGGCAACGGCCATCCGCTCGGCGCCGTTATCACGAGGCGGGAGATTGCCGAATCACTGGAGAAAGAGGGCTATTTCTTCTCCTCCGCCGGCGGCAGTCCGGTGAGCTCGGTGGTCGGCCTGACCGTGCTGGACATCATGACGGACGAAGGCCTGCAGGAGAATGCCCGAATCATCGGCGACCACCTGAAGGCAGGGCTGATCGCGCTGATGGACCATTTCCCGCTGATCGGTGCCGTGCACGGCATGGGCCTCTATCTCGGCGTCGAATTCGTCCGCGATCACGAGACGCTGACACCCGCGACGGAAGAGACGGCCGCTATCTGCGAACGGATGCTCGGGCTTGGCGTCATCATGCAGCCGACCGGCGATCACCTGAATGTGTTGAAGATAAAACCGCCGCTTTGCCTCTCGGCGGAAAGCGCCGATTTCTTCGTCAACGCCCTGGAAAAGGCGCTGAATGACGGCTTTTAGGCCCGTTATTCCCCGCGTTAACCATTGAGGTGATTTGGTGACGGAGCGATTTTAATCCTCCGAGGGCATTGTCGAATCTCATCGCAATTCCTATCTGTCTGACGGTGATCGGCAATGCCGCTCCGGGACGGGAGGGTCGCGAGAAGTTGATATAGTCTTTCTCGCAATTCAGCCTGATACGGAATTTTATTTTCCTGGTCGCCGACATTTTGACATCTTTCGGAATATGTTTCTGAAGATGAAATTGTTATTCTCTACTAAGTTTGTAGATAATAGCATACCAGATCGCGGGTTCCGCACTCGGAGCTCACACAAGTGCAACGCCAACTAAGGAAGTGACATGCTGAACTCTGTAGTCATCGCTTCGATCCTTGGGCGGTCCGTGCTTGGCCATGACCGCTCGGGCGTACTCTCCCGCCCGCGCTGTCGAATGTGACGTTCGTCCCCTTATCGGATTCAAACAGTCAATTCGCCATGTCTGCGCCGCTAGGGCGCGGAGGGAGTATTTTTTATGAAGAAACAAGTCATCGAATATGCTGGCGTTCCCGTCGGCATCGTCATTCCGGATGAAGACCGGCTGAAGTTTATCGCAGTGAAATACCACGTCCACGATCTGGACGAGCAGCGTTTCAGAAGCGCGGACGAGGTCAAGCTCGCCATCCGCGATCTCCTCATCCGCCAACAGGCCAAGCCGATCCACGTTTGATGGATCGGTTTAGCTGTTTCACAAGTTCATCACATCACCAGCCCTCGCTCTTTTAGGGACGCTTCGCTCCCGGAGCGGGGGCTGATCTTTTTGGCCGATCTTTCGCACGCCTCTTCGTCCGATCGCCGCATTTGCTCCGCACTCATGGCGAGGTGCGCAGGCTGAAAGCCGGAGCCTCGAACCACGAGGGTCGGCCCGAGCAGTACCCCCATTCGACAACCCCATCTTGTCTTTTCCCTTTCTTTGCGATCCTATCGCCATGACGACCTCGCGCTTTGAAAGGCGAAGGATTTTTCATTGGCTGATCTCCTCAATCTTCTGACCGATATCGAAGGCGTCTCCGTCGGTCATTGCACCGATCCTGCGCTGGGCTCCGGTGTCACCGCCATCATCTTCGAGGAACCTGCGGTCGCCTCCTGCTCCGTGCTCGGCGGCGCGCCGGGCGGACGCGACACGGCATTGCTCGATCCGGCGATGACGGTCAGTGTGGTCGACGGGCTGGTGCTGTCGGGCGGCTCGGCCTTCGGGCTCGATGCGGCGGGCGGCGTGCAGGCAGGCTTGCGCGATATCGGCCGCGGCCTGCAGGTTGGCACCGCCCGCGTGCCGCTGGTGCCGCAGGCGATCCTCTTCGACCTCATCAATGGCGGCAACAAGGATTGGGGCCTGCATTCGCCCTATCGCGATATGGGTTACGCCGCCTTCAAGGCGGCAGGCAAGGGCGCCTTCCCGCTCGGCACCGTGGGTGCCGGCACGGGCGCGACGACGGCGATGGTCAAGGGCGGCCTCGGCTCAGCCAGCGCCGTCAGCAGCCAGGGACATAGGATCGCGGCCATCGTCGCCGTCAATGCGCTGGGTTCTGCCACCATAGGCGAAGGACCGCATTTCTGGGCCGCACCCTTCGAGATCGACGGCGAATTCGGCGGCCTCGGCATGCCCGAAACCATCGACTCGCGCCTCAGGCTGAAGGGAGCGAATGTTACTGCAACAACGATCGGCGCCATCGTTACCGACGCTGCATTGACCAAGGCGGAAGCGCACCGGCTGTCGATCTGCGGCCATGACGGCTTTGCCCGTGCGCTGTTGCCCGCGCATCTGCCGCTCGACGGCGACACGGTTTTCGCCGCGTCGACGGGCAAGCACGAAAGAGCTGACCTGCAAAGCTTCATGGAACTCTGCCATCTCGCCGCCATCGTCATGGCGCGCGCCGTTGCCCGGGGCGTCTATGAGGCGACGGCGCTGCCGGTCCAGGGCGCGCTGCCGGCCTGGCGGGACCGCTTTCCGGATCGCGTGACCTAACCGGAGTTTTGCCCACGTAGACCCGGGCGCTGATCTATTTCGACCCTGCAAGATGACGCTATTTTGAAAAATTGGCCGTATGCCGAAGGGAAAATCGGTATCGCGAGCCGCAGCAAGGGAACTGAGATGACCAAAATTTTACGTCTGAGGCTCAGCGATTTTGCACGCCGTCTTGCCTATGGTGCCGCGATGTCTGCTGGGCTGCTGATGCTCGGCATGGCGCCGGCGGAAGCAGCCAAGACGACGCTGAACATCGGCATGAGCGTCGAACCCACAGGCCTCGATCCGACGATCGCTGCGCCTGTCGCGATCGGCCAAGTCACCTGGCAAAATATCTTCGAAGGGCTGGTCGCCATCGACGAAAGCGGCAAGATCGTTCCGCAGCTCGCGAAAAGCTGGGATATTTCTCCCGACGGCCTCACCTATACATTCAAGCTGCAGACCGGCGTCAAATTCCATGACGGCGAGGCGTTCGATGCAACAACGGCGAAATTCGCACTCGACCGCGCTCGCGACGCCAAGTCCGTCAATCCGCAGAAACGGTTCTTCGCCACCATCGCCTCGATCGACACGCCGGACCCCGAAACGCTGGTGCTGCATCTCTCGTCTCCGACCGGCAGCCTGCTCTATTGGCTCGGCTGGCCGTCTTCGGTCATGGTCGGCTCGAAATCTGCTGCCGACGACAAGACGACGCCTGTCGGCACCGGCCCATTTAAATTCTCGGCCTGGGGCAAGGGCGACCATGTGGAGCTCGTAAAGAATCCGGACTACTGGAACAAATCCGTCGACGTGAAGCTCGACAAGGTGACCTTCCGCTTCATTTCCGATCCGCAGGCGGAAGCCGCAGCCCTGAAGGCCGGCGACCTCGATGCATTTCCGGAATTCGCCGCACCCGAGCTGATGAGCTCTTTCGACGGCGATGCGCGACTGATGACCAAGGTCGGCAATACCGAACTCAAAGTCGTCGCCGGCATGAACAACACGCGCAAACCCTTCGACGATAAGCGCGTGCGCCAAGCCCTGATGATAGCGCTCGATCGCAAGACGATCATCGAGGGCGCCTGGTCCGGTTTCGGCACGGCGATCGGCAGCCACTACACGCCGAACGACCCGGGATATCAGGACCTGACGGGGACATTGCCCTATGACCCAGCCAAGGCCAAGGCGCTGCTTGCCGAGGCAGGCTATCCCAACGGCTTCACCTTCACCATCAAGACGCCGCAGATGGCCTATGCGCCCCGTAGCGCCCAGGTGATGCAGGCGATGTTTGCCGATATCGGCGTCACCATGAATATTGAGCCGACGGAATTCCCGGCAAAATGGGTGCAGGACGTCTTCACCGGCCGCGACTACGACATGACCATCGTAGCCCATGCCGAGCCACTGGACATCGACATCTATTCGCGCGAACCCTATTATTTCAATTATAAGAACCCGGTCTTCAACGAGCTGATGAAGAAGATCCAGCTAACCGCCGATCCTGCTGTGCAGAACAAGCTCTATGGCGAGGCGCAAAGCATTCTTGCCGAGGATGCCCCCGCGCTCTTCCTCTTCGTCATGCCGAAACTCGGGGTCTGGGACAAGAAGCTGAAAGGGCTCTGGGAGAACGAGCCGATCCCCTCGAATGTCTTGGCCAACGTCTCCTGGGAAGACTGATCTCTTTCACTCCCGCACACACGGCAGGGCGGACCCCTTCGCCCGCCGTGAAATGTTTCGATGCCGGACCTGATCCGGCGGTGGACATGCAATGATCGTACTTCTTACCCGCCGGATCATAGGTCTTATCCTGACCCTGATCGCCGTTTCGTTGCTGGTCTTTACGGTGATGGCCCTGCTGCCGGGCGATCCCGCCGCCATCACGCTCGGCACCTCGGCGACGCCGGAGACGCTTGCGGCGCTGCGGCACGACATGGGCCTCGATCGACTATTGTTCATTCGCTACGGCCAATGGCTTGCCGGCGCGCTGACGGGCGATCTCGGCAAATCCTATACTTACGGCGTGCCGGTCGCCGGTCTCATCATCGAGCGGCTGGCCGTAACGTTGCCGCTTGCCATCCTCGCCATCATCCTTTCCATGCTCGTCGCCGTGCCGCTTGGCGCCGCCGCCGCCGCAAGACGCGGCGGCTTCTTCGACATGGTCGCCACCTTGTTTTCACAGATGGGTATCGCCGTTCCGGGCTTCTGGGTCGGCCTGCTGCTGATCCTCCTGTTTGCCACCTCGCTCGGCTTGGCGCCGGCCGGCGGCTTTCCTGGCTGGAGCAACGGAGTTTGGCCCGCCTTGAAATCGCTCGTGCTGCCGGCTGTCGCGCTGGCTCTGCCGCAGGCGGCGGTATTGACCAGGGTTACTCGCTCGGCCGTACTCGACACGCTGCATGAGGATTTTGCCCGCACGGCAGTCGCCAAGGGCCTGTCGCGCAGCGGCGTGCTCTGGGGGCATGTGGTGCCGAATGCGCTGGTGCCGGTGCTCACCATCCTCGGGCTGCAGTTCACCTTTCTGGTTGCAGGCGCCGTGCTGATCGAGAATGTCTTCACCCTGCCTGGCCTCGGTCGCCTCGCCTATCAGGCGCTCAGCCAGCGTGATGTCATCGTGCTTCAGGACGTCGTGCTGTTCTTTGCCGGCCTCGTCATCGTCGTGAACTTTCTGGTGGATCTCTCCTATCTCGCCATCGACCCCAGACTGCGCGCCGGAGGGGCACGATGAACATCGTCGAAACCGTCGCCCCTGCCCTGCCACGTCGCTCCCGTTTTCGGGTGCTGCGGCGCACGAACCTCATGCTCGGCGCCCTGATCATCGTCGCCCTCGTCTGCGTCGCCATCGTCTCGCTGTTCTGGACGCCTGTACCGCCGGCGAAGATGCAGATCATCCACAAGCTGCTACCACCTTTCGGCTTCGGCCTTCTCGGCACCGATCAGCTTGGCCACGACGTATTGTCGATGCTGATGGCCGGCTGCTGGAATTCGCTGTCGATCTCCGTTTCTGCCGTTGCGATCGGCGGGACGCTCGGAACAATCATCGGCGTTACCGTCGCTGCGCAACGGGGCCTGCTCGAAGCGCTCGTCATGCGGGCCTGTGACGTGATCTTCGCATTGCCGCCAATCCTCTCGGCGATGATCCTCGGCGCATTTCTCGGAACCGGGCGCGAAACCGCCATTATCGCGATTGCCGTCTTCATGGTGCCCGTATTTGCCCGCGGCGCACTCGCTTCGGCGCTGCAGGCCTGGAGCCGGGATTATGTGCTGGCGGCGCGCGCCATCGGCAATACGCAGCTTGCCATTACGGTCCGCCATGTCCTGCCGAACATCATGGGTAGCATCATCGTTCAGGCGACGATCCAGCTTGGCCTCGCGATCCTGACCGAGGCCGGGCTTGCCTACCTGGGCCTCAGCGTGCCGCCGCCGGCGCCGACCTGGGGGCGGATGCTTGCTGACGCGCAGACCTATTTCCAGGCCGCGCCGTGGCTGGCCCTGCTGCCAGGCCTTGCCATCGCGCTCTCCGTCCTCGGCTTCAACCTGCTTGGCGACGGGCTACGCGATCTCCTCGACCCCCGCGAAGCGACACGCTGATTGAGACATAAAGAGTATAGATCATGACCGAAGCGACCGATCTTTCCATCCACGAACTCAAAGGCAAATTCACTGAGAAGAGCCTGTCTCCCACCGAATATTGGCTTGCACTCGAAAAGCATATCGAGGCGTGGGAACCGACAATATCGGCTCTCTATGCCTATGATCCCGAGGATGCGCGCAGGCAGGCGGCCGCGTCCACGGAGCGCTGGGCAAAGGGCGCGCCGCTTGGACCTCTCGACGGCATTCCGGTGACGCTGAAGGAACTGATCGCCACCAAGGGGCAGCCGGTACCGCTTGGCACGGCCGCGGTCGAGCTCATTCCCGCCGCCGAGGATGCGCCGATCGCCGCGCGCCTGCGCGAGGATGGCGCAGTGATTTTCGCCAAGACCACCTGCCCGGATTACGGCATGCTCTCCTCCGGCCTTTCCAGCTTCCACCAGCTCAGCCGCAATCCGTGGGACCCCTCGCGGAATCCGGGCGGCTCCAGCGCCGGCGCATCCGCCGCAGCCGCAGCCGGCTATGGACCGCTGCATATCGGCACCGATATCGGCGGCTCGATACGCCTGCCGGCGGGCTGGACCGGCATTTTCGGCTTCAAGCCGAGCCATGGCCGCATTCCGATCGATCCCTATTATCTCGGGCGATGCGCCGGACCGATGACCCGCACCGTCGAGGATGCCGCCTTTTCCATGGCGACGCTCTCGCGTCCCGACTGGCGCGACTGCACCAGCCTGCCGCCAAACGAGATCGACTGGATGGATCTCGGCATCGATATCCGTGGCATGAAGATCGGCTTGATGCTGGAGGCAGGCTGCGGCCTGCCCGTCGAGGACGAAGTGCGCGACGCGGTCGTTGCCGCCGCCAAGCGTTTCGAGGCGGCCGGCGCCATCATCATCGACGTCGCGCCGGTGCTGACCCGGCAGATGCTGGACGGGCTTGATGCCTTCTGGCGCGCGCGTTTCTGGGGCGATATCGTCGGATTGAGCGAGGAACGCCGCAACAGCATCCTGCCCTATATCCATAGCTGGGCGAAGGGTGGCGCCGATATCAGTGGCGTCGATGCCGTGCGCGGCTTTAATCAGACCATCGAGATGCGTAGGAGTTGCGGAAGGCTCTTCGCAGAGGTGGACGTCGTGCTTTCGCCGACCAACCCGATCGTCTCCTATTCCGCCGAATGGGCCTCGCCCACCAACGACCCTGCCCTGCCCTTCGAGCATATCGGCTTTACTGTTCCCTGGAACATGTCGGAGCAGCCGGCCGCGTCGATCAATTGCGGCTTCTCCCGCTCCGGCATGCCGATCGGCCTGCAGATCATCGGCCCGCGCTTCGGCGATCTGTTGGTGCTGAAACTGTCGAATGCCTATGAGACATGGACCGGCGGGGTCACGAACTGGCCGAAGCGGCCGGGATGAACAGCAGGCATAGATAGTCGGCTAATCCCGCACCAATGGCACGGAAAGACCGATCTTCACCCGGTCCATGGTGACGAGCGATTTGAACTTCGTGACATTCGGATTGTCGTAGAACAGACGCCGCGTCAGCGCCTCGTAGTCGGACATGCTGGCCACGACGACGACAAGCACGAAATCCGCTTCGCCGGTGACCTGATAGCATTGCTGAACTTCCGGCGCCTCCAGGAAGCTGCGCTTTATCGCATTGACAAGGTCATAACGCTCGTTTGCGATATGGACCTCGACGATGATGGTAATCGGCAAACCCACGGCTGCCGGATCGACAACGACGATGTCAGCCTGAATGACGCCACTCGCCTGCATGCGCTTGATGCGCCGCTGCACGGCAGGCGCAGACAGATTGACCAGTTCACCAATCTTGCGCTGCGGAACAGCGTTGTCCTTTTGGAGGATTTCGAGAATCGCCAGGTCGAATTCATCGAGATCGACGGGTTTGCGCATTTCAAAACATCCTTACCGCAAAGAAGAAACAAAATTGCATGAAAACCATCAAAATGGAGCCAAATCCTCTTTCCGCCTGTATTAGCTTTGCGCCACAAATTACCTGACTTGCAAAGGCACGAGAATGTCACAACCGGACACTGAATACGATATGCGCGCCGCAGATCTTGGCGAGACGGCGAATGCAAACCACTCTGCCGCCGGCAAGGCAGGTTCCGACGGCTCGAAAGAGTTCTTTTTCGGCGTCGTGGCGATGCTCCTTGCGGCGCTCGCCATGAGCATCTCCCCAAGCCTCGTCCGTCTGGCCGACGTCGGACCTTTCGCCAGCGCATTCTGGCGTGTCTTCCTGGCCTTGCCGATCCTTTGGATCTGGATGCGATATGCGGAGGTTGCGGACGTCACGGCGCCTCGCGCCAGCTTTACGATACCGACCATTCTCGCCGCCATCGCCTTTACGGGTGACCTGCTCTTCTGGCACCTCGCCATCATGCAGACGACCATTGCCAATGCGACGTTCTTCGCAACCATGGCGCCGCTGTGGGTCGTCATTTTCGGCTGGCTTCTACTGCGGCAGAGGGTTGATCGTGCCACGCTTGTTGGCCTTCTGGTCTGCCTTGCAGGCGGTGCGGCGCTTGTGGCGCAAAGCCTTGCATTCAATCCAAGCCGCGCCGTCGGCGATGCGCTGGCTATCATTACCGGCGCCTTTTTCGGCCTCTATTTTCTGGCGGTCGGCACGGCGCGTCCAAACACAAATGCCGCGCGCGTCACCTTCGAGCTCAGCATCATGACCTCGGCGATCCTATTCCTCGCCGCCTTCTTCTTCGAACCGCGGATATTGCCGCAGTCGATCTCGGGATGGTGCGTGCTTCTGGCGCTCGGCCTTATCAGCCATGCCGGCGGACAGGGGCTGCTCTCGGTGGCGCTTGGAAAGCTGCCAACCGTCTTTTCCTCGCTCGTCATTTTCCTGGAATCGATCGCAGCCGCGCTTTTCGCCTGGTTCCTGTTCAGCGAAAACGTCACGCTGATACAGGCCCTCGGCGGTATCGTCATTATCGCCGGGATCTGGATCGCGCGGCCACGCACACCCTAAAAATACCTATTCGAAGCGAGCTGAGGGTGCCATCGCCTACCGGGTGGTGGCATCCTTTTCGGGCATGTCGGCATTGAGATCGCGCAGCGCCTTTTCGATGACGCGTAGGTCGTCCTGAAGGCCATCATCTATGCTCATCATGCGTTTGCTGCCGGCACGCTGGATGCAGCACGCTTCGCTTTGCAGCTCACGGAGCCGATCGATCTTGCGACTATGCCTCAGATGAGCGTCGCGCAGGATATCCCTGACCACCTGTTCCATCGCCGTAATTGGCATGATGCTTCTCCTCTCGAACAAGACGGGTGTTCAATCGAGGAAATAACGGTTTAGATTCAGGCTGGTTCCGGCCGGCTCTCAACCCGCCAGGCGGCGGTAGCCTGTCGGCTGCTCATAGAGCCAGCCGATGCGCTCGACGGCGGCGGCAAAATCTTCACGCGCCGTGGTCATGGTATGGCCGTTGGCATGCACGATGGTTTTCTCGTCTTCCATGATGGCGACATGGCCTTTCCAGAAGACGAAATCGCCGCGGCGCAATTCCTCGCGGCTGATCGGTTCGCCGAGGCCAGCCGCCTGCATGTCCGTATCGCGCAGCGAGGCGCGGCCCGTCATCAGCAATGCGAGCTGCACCAGTGCGGAGCAATCGATGCCGAGGCCGGACCGACCGCCCCAGAGATAGGGGGTTTCCAGGAACCGCAAGGCGACATCGACATAATCGCCGCCGTCATTGTAACCGATCGGCTGTACATGCTTGGCGAAGATGGCCGTGCCGTCTTCGAGGACGACATAGTGGTTCCCCCGCGTCTCGGCCGTGCCGGTGACGCGCACACGGCTGCCCATGGACAGGATATCGGTATGGGGCTTGCGCAGCTCCGGCTCGGGATAGAGAAACGTCCGCTGTGTCACAACGACATGAGTGGGTGGCGCCTGTTCACTCCGGATCGTATTTTCGGGAAGATAGCCGACATAACCATCCGACAACGCTTTCACCCAGCACCAGCCATCCTTTCGCTCGAAGACATCGACCTCTTCGCCAAACAAGAGTTCGGTATCGATGCCGCGCGCCAGATCCGGCTGCTGGCGAAGCGCGACGACGGGAGCGACGACCTGCGCCCTGGTACCCTCGACAAAACGGTCGGCCTCGACCTTGCCCCGCAGAGAGGCTTCGGCAAGATCGGGCCGAAAGGCGTTGAGGCGGCGGTCGAGCATCATGAGCATGGTCCTCTAGAGCAATTCCAGGAAAAGTGCGTGAGCCGCTTTCCGTCCGTAATTGCGTGAAAACAAAGAGATAGAGCAGTTCAGCGATTCCGTGAAGCGCTGAACTGCTCTAGACTGATAGTTTGCGGCCTTGCTCGATGACGAGATCACCGAGCTTTTCCAGATAGAGCGCGCCTGAGACAGTACGCTTGATGATGACATTGCGGCGATCACGCTCGTCGCGGACGCGGTCGACCAGCCCCATCTCACCCATCGTGTCCAGGGCACGGGTGATGACCGGCTTGGTTACGCCAAGCGTTGCGGCGAGCCCCCGCACCGTATGCGGTGGCGGCACGAGATAGATCTGCAGGAGGATCGCCATCTGCCGAAGCGTCAGATCATGACCCTCGCGACGCACCTGCTCGAGCGCCACGCCTTGCCAGAGGCCAAGAGCCTGCGAGGCAGAGAGTTCAAGCGGCAAGGGCAACCTCGGAGATCGTTACGCTACCGTTTCAGTCTCGGCCAAGATCATGGCGGTTTCAAGGGGAATTCGCCAACCTTCGCCCCGCGATGCGGGGAGAAGGTGGGACCGAGACATAGAGCGGAGCGAAAGGTCGAGGGCTCGGATGAGGGGCTTTCTCGAAAGCAACCCCAAAACGGGAATCTCCGTCTTTTCGGACCGGTTATCGGTGATGGTCAGGCCAGTCCGCCGTTGTCGTGCTTTTGTGCCTGGCCCCTCACCCTAACCCTCTCCCCGCGATGCGGGGAGAGGGGACTATAGGCCTCTACCGCACACTCTGCCGGATATGATGATACAGCGCCCGGATCGCCTGCGCCTCGCCGCCGCCCGGCGAATGCGGGCGTTCGCTCTGTGCCCAGCCGAAGATGTCGAAATGCGCCCAGCTCGGCGTTTTCGTCACGAAGCGCTTGAGGAACAGGGCAGCGGTGATCGAGCCTGCCATGCCACCGGCGGGGGCGTTGGTGATATCGGCGAATTTGGCACGGATATCCTTGTCGTAGCCCATATAGAGCGGCATGCGCCACAGCGGGTCGTCGGTCTCGAGGCTCGCTTCGGTGAGATCGCGGGCGAGATCGTCATCATCCGTAAAGAAGGGTGGCAGGTCCGGGCCAAGCGCGACACGGGCTGCACCGGTCAGCGTCGCCATGTCGATCAACAGATCGGGCACTTCTTCGTCGGCATAGGACAGTGCGTCGGCGAGGATCAGACGGCCTTCGGCGTCGGTATTGTCGATCTGCACGGTCAGGCCCTTGCGGCTCTTGTAGATGTCGCCGGGACGGAAGGCATTGGACGAAATCGAGTTTTCGACGACCGGAATGATGACGCGCAGATCGACCTTCAGCTTGGCGTCCATGATCATCAGCGCCAGGCCCATGACGTTGGCGGCGCCGCCCATATCCTTTTTCATCAGCAGCATGGAAGATGCAGGCTTGATATCGAGGCCGCCGGTGTCGAAGCAGACGCCCTTGCCGACTAAGGTAATGCGGCGATGACCCTTTTTGCCCCAGCGCAGCTCCAGCAGGCGCGGCGCATCGGCGCTGGCGCGGCCGACTGTATGAACCAGCGGGAAATTCTCCTTCAGGAGGTCATCGCCGACGATGACGGACACATCCGCCTTATAATGTGCGGCGAGTGCCCGGAAGGCTGCTTCTAGCTGTTCCGGCCCCATATCGTTCGTCGGCGTATTGATGAGGTCGCGGGCAAGGAAGACGCCGGCGAGCTGGCGCTTGATGTCGGTCGCGTCCGTGTCGCGCGGGATCATCAGCGTCGGCGGAGTTGCCTTTTCCGATTTGTAACGCTCGAACCGGTAGCTGCCGAGGCCGAAGCCGAGCGAAAGCCGGTTTGCCGTGAGCGGTGCGGTCTCGATATGCCAATCGCCGGCCGGCAGGTTGCGCGCCAGCCTGCCAGTCAGGAAGGGCTGTTCCGAAGGGTTGGAGCCAAGGCCGAACAATGCGCCGCCGAGATGGCCTTCCTCGGTCGGAATCAATAGCAACGAACCGCTATCGGCCTTGTAGCCGGCCTTACGCGCCCAATCGAGCGCGATGGGATCGATGGTGCCGGTCTCGATATGCGCCGGAGTGACGGCAAAGATCGGCAACGTCGCACCGCCCTTCGAGTTGAAGGGACTTGCACGCTCGATGAATTGATAGGGGGCCATAACTATCCTTTGGCAATGATTTCCGAGAATCGCAGATTAACTGTCTGTTAGGGTTAACAGATTATTGCTGGAGCGAACATTGCGTCAAACCTTTCCCTGTTCCGATTTGAGGCCAGGCGCAGGACTCAAGCATTCCGGGAATAGGCGCCATGGCCACTTCGTCAACCTCGTCTACATTCAAGACCTTCCTGCTCCACAGTGCTTCGGCAGCGCTCGTGGCGCTTGCCCTCGCCGGCTGCTCGACGACCGGCAAAGACAAAATGACGACCGGCTCCATCCCGACGATGTCGAAGAAGCCAGTCGAAGAGATGAACGGCTCGGATCTCGCGCAGGCGACCCTTAGCCTTGGCAAAGCCTATGACGCCAATCCGAAAGACCGCGATACCGGCGTCAACTACGCCAACGCGCTGCGCATGAGCGGCCGCAACGATCAGGCGCTCGCGGTCATGCAGCAGGTGGCGATCGCACATCCGAATGATCGTGGCGTGCTGGCTGCCTACGGCAAGGCCCAAGCCGCCGCCGGGCAGCTCCAGGACGCGCTCGCGACCATCGATCGCGCGCAGACGCCGGACCGGCCGGATTGGCGGCTGGTTTCGGCCGAAGGCGCGATCCTCGATCAGCTCGGGCGCTCGACCGAGGCGCGCGGCAAATATCGCGACGCCCTGGTGTTGCAGCCGAACGAGCCGTCGATCCTTTCCAATCTCGGCATGTCCTACGTGCTGACCGGCGATCTGAAGTCCGCCGAGACCTATCTTCGCTCCGCCGTCGCTCAGCCGGCGGCCGACAGCCGCGTCCGCCAGAACCTGGCTCTCGTGGTCGGGCTGCAGGGCCGCTTCGCCGAAGCCGAGCAGATCGCCCGCCAGGAACTGACAGCGCAGCAGGCCAACGCCAATGTCGCTTATCTGCGCTCCATGCTGGCGCAGCAGAATTCCTGGCAGAAGCTCGCTGCCGGCGACGCCAAGAAAGCGGTCAACTAAACCTTTTAGCGCCAGATGTGACGCGGCAGGCCTTCCGTGACTAGCCGGGCGCCGAGCGCTCCCATGACGGCGCCTGCGACCCTGTCGATCCAGAGCTTCGCCCCGAGATAGAGCGCGCGTGGACGGTTCGATGAAAAGGCGATGGTCACCACCGTGTACCAGCCCACCTCGATGGCGAAGACGGCCGGCGGCAAAGCGAAAATCAGCCATGCAACGGGCTGCGCGGGGAGAAGCGCGGCAAAGATGCTGCCGTAGAAGATGGCCGTCTTCGGATTGCTGAGCTGCGTTCCAAGCGCGAACCAGAAATTGCGCCGGATACTCCCGCCGCTCGGGGTGGCAGGGGTGTCGATAGCGACGTCATGTGCCGCGCCGCGCCAAATGCGAATGCCGATATAGATCAGATACAGGCCGCCGGCGACCTTCAGCGAGAGATACAGCCATTCGACTTGCATCAGAAGCGCATTCAAGCCGAACAAGGCCAAGGTCGCGAAGGTAACACTGCCCACGCCCATGCCGAGAGCGGCGGCAAGGCCCGCCTTGCGCGACCGGGAAACGGCGATGCGGGAAACGAGAACGAAACTCGGGCCGGGACTGACCGCCCCAATGAAAACCGCAGCGATGATGCTGAAAAAGATGGCTATGGACGACATGCAAATCCTCCCGGACTAGCGTCCGGGCGAGCGGCGCTTTCCTCCCGCGCCGATACCATCCATCTCATCGCCCGTGACGCAGGATTGGAAACTAGTCACGTCCTACGCCGGCGGCAAGTTTGTATGTCAGAATTTATCCATCACCTGGATAGCCGCCGGGCCGAGGATAACGGCCATGAGGACGGGCAGGAAGAAGACGATCATCGGCACGGTCAGCTTTGGCGGCAGGGCGGCCGCCTTCTTTTCCGCTTCGTTCATGCGTTCGTCGCGGCCTTCCTGCGCCAGCACGCGCAGCGCCTGCGAGATGGGCGTGCCGTAACGCTCGGCCTGGATCAGAGCCTGCGTCACCGATTTGACGATTTCGATCTGCGTACGGCTGGCGAGGTTGTCGAAGGCGCTACGGCGATCCTGCAGGAACGAGAGTTCCGCCGTGGTCAACACCATTTCTTCGGCGAGCGGTGCCGACTGCTCCGCCATTTCCTCGGAGACGCGACGCATGCCTGCTTCGATGGAAATGCCCGATTCCACGCAGATCAGCATCAGGTCGAGCCCATCCGGCCAGGCGCGCTTGATGGATTTCTGCCGTTTGGTCATGCGATTGGAAATATAGATATTCGGCGCATAAAAGCCGAGATAGGCGGTGCCGATGACGCCAAGAAGGCGAAACGCGAACGGCTTGGCAGCGAAGTAGCCAAGGACGAAAACGAAAATGACGGCAACCATCAAAAACAGGAACGGCAGCAGAAAACGCGCCACCAGGAATATGTTCAACGCATTTTCCGAGCGCAGACCGGCCGCCCGCAACCGATTGACCGTGTTGGTATCGACCAAGGCCGTGCGGAGATTGAAGCGCTCGACGATCTGACGGACATTGCGGTTGTTCTGGCTGCGCAGCGACGCCTTGCCGCCGTCGGCCGTCAAGCGGGCGCGTTCCCGGGCGCGGATTTGTTCGCGCTCGGTGGAAACGGCCTTCATGCGCTTGTTGAGATCACCGCGCTCCAGGAAGGGCACGGCGATCGTGTAGAAGGTAGCAAAGACCGCAATCGCGACGAAAACGGCAAGAATCATGCCGGGATCGGTCAATTTACTGGCTAAATCGGAGGACATGGCTCGGCGTCTCCTTCCGGTTAAATCTCGAAATTGACCATGTTGCGCATGATATAGATGCCGACCGACATCCAGATGCCGGCGCCCCCCAGGATCAAATGGCCGCGCGGATCGGTGAAAAGGATGATCATGTATTGCGGCGAGGTCAGATAGACGAGCGTCGCGACAATGAAGGGCAGCGAGCCGATGATGACGGCCGAGGCTTTTGCTTCCATCGATAGCGCGGTGACTTTCGCCTTCATCTTCTTACGTTCGCGCAGCACGCGCGCAAGGTTGCCCAGCGCTTCGGACAGGTTGCCGCCGGCCTGCGCCTGGATGGAGATGACGATGGAGAAAAAGTTCACCTCCTGCAACGGCATATGGTTCCTCATGCGCGCGCAGGCGTCGGGCATGCTGAGGCCGACTTGTTGGGCTTCGACGACGCGACGGAATTCGGACCTCACCGGCTCGCGAGCCTCGCTCGCCACGAGCCGTACGGCGTCATTGAGCGGCAGGCCCGAGCGGATCGAACGGGTGATGAGATCCAGCGCATTGGGGAATTCATCCAGAAACTTGTTCTGCCGGCGCTTGATGAGGAAACCGATGACCCAACGCGGCAGGCCGAAGGCCGCGGCGAAGGGAAGGCCGAGTATGACGGCGAGCGGCGCGCCGACCAAGAGGACGACAAGCATGACGAAGAAGCCGAACAGGACGCTGAAGAGATAGAAACGCCCTGGCGTCACGGAGAGGCCGGCTTGCCCGAGGCGCATTTTCAGCGACTGCTTCTGTTTGGTGTTCTCCAACTGGCGCTTTTCCAGCTCCTTCAGCGAATCCTGCATCGATTTGCGCCGTTTCGACAATTCCTGTACGCGGTCGCGCGCCGCCTTGACCTTCGCGCGGTCGGTCTCGGCCGATTTGATGCGGTTGACGCGACCGTCGGTTTTCTTCTGCACCTCGATCCGGGAATAGAGAATGCCGTAACAGACAGCCGCCGCGGAGACGGCTGCAAGCACCACAATCAGAAGCACCATCGGATCGACACCGAACATCGGGAAAGTCCTATTTCGACTTGTTTTCCATTTCGTCGAGGGCAGTCGCCAGGCGCTTTTCCTCGTTGTAATAGCGGGCGCGGTCCCAGAAATTCGGCTTGCCGATGCCGGTCGACATATGCCGTCCGATGATGCGGCCGCTCGCATCTTCGCCTTCGATTTCGTACCGCATCAGATCCTGCGTGATAATCACATCGCCTTCCATGCCCATCACCTCGGTGATCTGGGTAATGCGGCGCGAACCGTCGCGCAGGCGGGCAGCCTGGATGACGACGTCGACGGAAGTTGAGATGATCTCGCGCACCGTCTTTGCCGGCAGGCTGAAGCCGCCCATGGCGATCATCGATTCCATACGGCTCAGGCACTCGCGCGGCGTGTTGGCGTGGATCGTGCCCATCGAACCGTCATGGCCGGTATTCATCGCCTGCAACAGGTCGAAGACTTCCGGTCCGCGCACTTCGCCGACGATGATGCGTTCAGGGCGCATACGCAGGCAGTTCTTGACGAGATCGCGCATGGTGATCTCGCCCTCGCCTTCGATGTTTGGCGGGCGCGTTTCGAGGCGGACGACATGCGGCTGCTGCAGTTGCAATTCGGCCGTGTCTTCGCAGGTGATGACGCGCTCGTCGCGATCGATGTAGTTGGTGAGGCAGTTCAAAAGCGTCGTCTTGCCCGAACCCGTACCGCCGGAAATGACGACATTGCAACGAACGCGGCCGATGATCTGCAGCAGCGTAGCGCCCTCCGGCGTGATGGCGCCGAAGCGGACGAGCTGGTCGAGCGTCAGCTTGTCCTTCTTGAATTTACGAATGGTGAGCGCCGGGCCGTCGATCGACAGCGGCGGGGCGATGACGTTGACGCGCGATCCGTCCGGCAAGCGGGCGTCGCAGATCGGGCTGGATTCGTCGACGCGGCGGCCGACCTGGCTGACGATGCGCTGGCAGATGGAAAGGAGCTGGGCATTGTCTCGGAAGCGGATTTCCGATTCCACCGTCTTGCCGCCGACTTCGATGAATGTCTGGCCTGCGCCATTGACCATGATGTCGGCGATATCGTCGCGGGCAAGCAGCGGCTCGAGCGGACCGTAACCGAGCACGTCGTTGCAGATGTCATCGAGCAGTTCCTCCTGCTCGGAAATCGACATCGCGAAATTCTTGATGGTGATGATGTCATTGACGATGTCGCGGATTTCCTCGCGCGCTGCCTCGGCATCGAGCTTGGCGAGCTGCGACAGGTCGATCGTATCGATCAGCGCGGAAAAGACCTGCGACTTGGTATCGTAATATTCTTCGGTGCGCGCCGGCCGGCGGCGGGTCGGCGTCTGCATCGAAGGCGGCGCCACTTGCTGGCGTTGTTGCGACCCCTCGCGCGCCGGCTCTACCAGCACGGTCGATGCCGCAGGCGCAGCCGCGGACGGTGCACGCGGCGGCGACGGCGGGGGCGTTACGCCGCCGCTTTTTGCAGGACCTTCATTTCCGCGTCTGCCAAACATGCCGTCGATCCAATTCTACGCTAGAGCATGATCTCAAAAATCCGAACCGGCCTTCGAACAAGATCATGCGACATCAAACGATTACTTCCGCTTCAGGAGGCCGAGCAGGCCGCCCTTCTTCGTCTTCTTCAGCGCAACGCGCCCGGTAACGATGTGCGATATCTGCGAGAAGGTCTCGGCGACCGGTGATCTCGGGTCGGTCTCCGAAATCATGCGGCCGCTGTTGGCGGCGTTGCCGAACAGATTGATATCGAAGGGAATGATGGCGATCGGATCGGTCTCCAGCGGCTCGCAGAACTCGGAGGGACCGATTTCCGGACGCTTCGGCATGCCGACCTGATTGAGGATGAGATGCGGTGCCTTGTCATTGGGGCGGAGCTTCCGCAGCGCATCCAGCATGTTCTTGGCGTTGCGCAGATTGGCAAGGTCGGGAGCCGCGCAAATCACGACTTCGTCGACGGCCGACAGCACAGAGCGGGTCCATTCCGTCCAGAGATGCGGCAGGTCGAGCACACTCACCGGCGCGCTGCGCTGCAGGACGTCGAGCACGGGCAAAAATGCCTGCCCGTCGAAATCATAGGCGCGGTCGAGCATGGAGGGAGCAGCGAGCAACGACAGGTGCTGCGAACATTTGGTCAAAAGACGATCGAGGAAAACCTCGTCGAGACGCTCCGGCGCATAGACAGCTTCTGCGATGCCTTGGGCCGGATCCTGGTCGAAATCGATATTGGCAGTGCCGTACGGCAGGTCGAGATCGGCGAGAATGGTCTCGGTCGAAAACAGGCTGGAGATGCCGAAAGCGCAATTATGCGCGATGGTGGACGCCCCTACCCCACCCTTGGCGCCGATGAAGGCAACGCTGCGGCCAATCGGTTCGGCATCGGGATCGACGAAGATGGCCGTCATCGCCGCCATGACATCGACCATGGCAACCGGCTGGACCATATATTCGGAAATACCGTTGCGGATAAGTTCGCGATAAAGGCCGATATCATTGTGATAGCCGACGATCACCACCTTTGTGCTGGGATCGCAGACGGCAGCAAGCGGCGCGAGCTCTGCCAGCAGATTACTCGGATTGGCCCGGGTTTCCAGGATGATCAGATTGGGCGTCGGTGTCGAGGCGAACATGTTTGCCGCCGCCGCCGTGCTGCCGCTGGTGATCCTGAGGCTGACCTTGGACATGCGCCGGTCATTGGCGCATCGGTCCATCACCTGCTGCATCTGCTCGCTTTCGCAAAAGGCGTGCACGGAGATGCGCGGCAATGGCCGCATGTTTTCGAGATCGCCCGCGCGGGGCGCATCTTCGGCCTCCACCTCGGTCTTTCTGATATCGTAATTGATAGCGCTCATGATTCTATCCTGTTCCGCCGGCCAGTTATCCTCATGCTCAGGAACCGCTAAAGCCGCCGATCGTAGCCGTGCTCGTTGGGGTAGTGCCGCTGCGGTAGCTGTCGATCACCTTGCTGCGCTGGTCGGCATCGATCGGCGTCATGGCGCGCGGCGCGATGAGGTCGGTCGGATTGGCGACCTGTGCTGCGAGGTTGTTTTGAGTGGCGCAGCCGAAATTGTAGTAGTTCTGATTGTCGAAGGCATTGGCGGACAGATCTTCCGGCCACTGGCCACAGGCATTGGTGGTCGCCGTCGTTGCCAAGAAGCGGAGCCTGATCGGGGCTGCATCGCCCGGGCCGCTGGTTTGGTAATAACTGTCGACGATGCGCGCCGACGGAATGCCGCTTGCGACAAGCTCCTGCCGGATCTGCCGGCGGAACGCAGAAACCCCAGGCGAATTGGCCGAACCGCTGGGCGCCAGGACTTCGATAGTGCCGGAAGCATGAGCTCTATAATCCTGCACGAAACCGCGAACCGTGTCGCGGGCGCCGGTCGTGATACGGCGATCACCCGCAACGACAGGAATGTCGACGTGATGCTCCTTTTCGGTCAGCACGATAGGATGACGCTGACGATAGTCGTCGGAAATCGCACTGGTCGTCATACCATCCGGCGAACCGGCACATCCGCTGACGGCGGCAGCCATCATGATCAGGGCCAGGGCTGCAAATCGCGGCTTGGTGATGCGGGGCGCATTGCGATCGAGGCTGGCCATTTTTCGGTCTCTCGTTGTTCCGGTTGAAGAGGGGTGCGTCATTGTCCGTCTCCCCTCACTTGTAGATAAAGCCGACGGTGCCGTGGAAATCGGCATCCGCAACCGGCGGCCCATCCCTGTGCCCGTAGATCTTGTTGACACGGTTCATGAAGAAGGCGGCGACATCGTTGCTCGGTGAGAAATTGTCGTCGGGACGAGCGAGTTGAGGACGCGCTACCGGCCGCACCAGATAAGGCGTCGCGATGATCACAAGTTCGCTTTCGTCGCGTTCAAAACTTTTTTGGCGGAAGAGTGCGCCGAGGATCGGGATCTTAGAGGCACCGGGGGTGCCGTTCGTGGTTTGCTGAACGCTATCACTGAGAAGGCCGGCCAGCGCAATGGAACCGCCGGAGGGCAACTCGACCGAGGTATCGGCCGCACGCTGGTTATACGTCGCGGTTCCCGCCGTGCCGACCGGATTCGACACCTGAGTCTGGATATGCAAGCTGATGCGTCCCGCCGAGAGAACCACCGGCGTGAAGGCCAAGCTTACGCCGTAGGTATAGGGCGTGATCGTTACAGTGCCGTCGCTGTTGGTCGTGGAGTAAAGCTGCTGACCACCGGAATTGAAGGTCGCGGCCTGCCCGGAGATTGCCGTCAACGTCGGTTCCGCCAATGTGCGTACCGCGCCGGCCTGCTCCATGGCAGTGAGATAGCTGCTGATATTGTATTTGCCGATCGCACTCTTGAAAAGGGCTGCGATACCACCACCGGCCGTGGCCGTGGCCGCATCACTGCTGACACTACCGAGTTGAGCGACGGTCAGGCCGGAGGAATTACTGACGAGATTGTCGAAGCCGATTTGCTTCAGCACGCTGCGCTTGATTTCGGCAACAGTGACCTTCAGCGTCACTTGATCCTCGCCCTCGATCTGCAGAAGGTTGACGATCTGCGACGTCTGGCGTGCTTCGGCAAAAAGCGCGACGGAATTGTCGCCGCCGCTAGCGCTTGCGGTTTCGTTACGGGTCGTCGCCTCACCGCCCTTGAGGAAGGCTTCGGCGAGCTGTTCGGCGCGCGACGAATCCTGCGGCGTACGAACTGTGCCAGTCATGACGATGTTATCAGAGACGATCTCGACGTTGATGTCGGAGTCCGGAATGAAGCGCTTGATATTGGCCTGAAGACTGGAAATGTCGCGCTCGATCTGGAGGTCGAGGCTGACGATCTCCTTCCCATCGGGGCCGAAGACGAAAATATTGGTCTGGCCGACCGTCTTGCCGAAGAGATAGATGCGACGCGAGGTACGCGTGACCGCATCGGCCATCTTCGGATCGGAGACGAGAATATCGTGGGCGTCCGCCGGCAGGTCGACCACCAGCGCCTTGTTGAGGCCGAGCTTCAGGGTGCGCTTGGTGCCGAGGCCGGCGATGGTGACGATGCTATCGGAACCGTCGGCCTTGGCCGTCGCCATGCGCAGGAAGGCCGGCGCCTCTGTGAAAGGCAGGCCGCCGAAAGCGACAGAAAAGGAGAGAGCCGCAAGCGAGAGGAGGCCGATCGATTTACTGGTCTTGAACATGATCCCGCCCCTTCTCATGGCGTCTTGGCTGCGGCTGTGCCGTTGGTGACGATCGAGCCTGATTTGATGACCTGAACGACGGCAGCGCCGTTATCTCCGGTCAGCAAGTAATCGGCGGCGACCGTATCCGGCTGCTGGGCATCGGCAACGGAGCGCAACGCCAGCGTCAGCCGGTCGGCCAACTGCTGAGCAACCGCAAGCACCTTGGATTGATCCGGCGTCAGCTCAAGCGTTGCGGTCGTGCCGACCACGGCCTTGGTGCCATCCTGCTTTTCCTCGACCTGCTGATCTATGGCGAGCACGCGGACATTGCTGAGCACCGTCTCGGTGACGAATTTCTGGGTATCGCCCTTGCGCACCATGATCACGTCGACCCGGTCATTGGGGAGAATGAAGCCGCCAGCGCCGGTGGCGACGGAAATTTCGGTGGCAACCGCACGTTTCCCCGACGGCAGCAGCGAGGACAGAATGTGGCTATTGGAATCGGCGACCTTCTCGTCGCGAATCGGTTCGCCTTCAAAGATCGGCAGACGGACGACTGCACCGCTGAGGTCCTTCAGTGCATCGGGACGTTCGGTTTCTGTGATGAAACCTTTGACGACGCCGCCCTGCGGCCAGGCCATCCAGTGGATCGACTTCTCATTCAGGCGCGCGCCGACCGGAAGATTGGCTTCGGCGACGAGCACATTGACCGTCGCTTCCTTCTCTACCACCGCTTCGATCTGCGGCACGACATTACGTGAGCCGGCCAGATGCATCGCCAGCAGTCCGGCAAGGCCTGCCGCGACAACTGCTACCGCGAGTATCATTAAGCGAGCGGGTTTCATGATCATTCCTTAGGGAATACGACTCTTCGCCCCGCAGAATGCTCAGGAATTGGTGTAATTATGGTTAATGGTATATTACATTTACAGTTATTTAATAATAACTATTAAAGTGATCTAAAATATAAAATTGGCAATACGCCGTTAACACTTAGAATTATCTAATTTAGATAATGTGCGAAGATGCTGCCGCGACCATAGGCGACGAGGGAAAAGCCAGGAAGCCGCCAATGGCGATGGCAATACCATAAGGGATCTTTTTGGCTACCAGCAGCGAGTTCGGCAGCGGCAGGCCTATGGCCATGATAGAACTCGAATGCGAGCGTATCACCAGAATGGCTATCGTCACCATGCCTCCGAGGAAGGCGACATAGACAAGGAAAGAAAGAAGCGACGGATCGAAGCCGAACCAGAGCGCCGATGCCGCCAGCAGCTTGGCATCGCCACCGCCCATGACGTTCAACGCAAAGAGCGCAAAGCAGACACAAAACACAATGGCCCCGCCGGCGAAATGCATGCCGATGTCAGCCCATGCCAGGCCGAGCAAGGGCGCAAGCACGATAAATGAGCCGAGCAGGATGAGTGACACCCGATTTGGTATCGTCATCGTAAACAGGTCGGAAAAGGCCGCGACCGCAAGGCAGAGCGGGAAGATCAGCAATGTTGCAGCTTCAAGCATCGGATGTCCCCAGCTTAACCTATAAAAGTCAAAAACCGCTCACGATATGGAGCGGTTTTCGAATATCTTACATCACTATACTTCCGCACGATTAATGCGCAGTGGAAGCGTTGTTCATCTTGTCGGAAATGCCATTGAACGTGGTGCTGAGCGTGTTGCCCAGGGTCGTTGCACCGGCAATGATGGCGACGGAGATCAACGCTGCGATGAGGCCGTATTCAATTGCGGTCGCACCGGATTCGTCTTTCAGGAAACGCGAAAAAAGCTTGGTCATAAGGTAGCTCCGCTCACTTAGTTGGCAGCACGCCAGCCAACTGTGCCGTTTTCGATCCAAACATGCCGCCGAGGCGCCGCAATCAATTAGTGTGCGGTAGAAGCGGCGTTCATTTTGGTGGAAATATTATTGAACACGGTGCTGAGCGTGTTGCCCAGGGTCGTTGCGCCAGCGATGATGGCGACGGAGATCAGCGCTGCGATCAGGCCGTATTCAATTGCGGTCGCACCGGATTCGTCTTTCAGGAAACGCGAAAAAAGCTTGGTCATAGGTAAACTCCACTCACTTTGTTGACAGCACGTCCGCCAACTGTTTGCCGTTGATCGGATGAGCTACACGCTAGCGATTGGCCGTTTCCATCGCTTTAAGGAAGTGGGTTAACAGATCGGAAAAACTAAAACCCAAATAGACTAGTTAACGTCAATTCATGTCTTTCCGCGCATTTTTAAAGAAAATCTTCAGCCTCCCGGCAATGATTAGGAGCTTGTATATTAGGATGGCATACGAATTGTTCCGATATATTACAACTCCCGTAGGGAAATCCCAAAATGGGAGAGGCCGAGATGCCGCTGCATCGGAATTGAACGAAAAGCCCTTCTCTTAATTGTTCATTCACCAATCTTTCTCATTCTATTTGGCAATCATTTTCGCCATCAGCTTTACGAGGCCCAGAGACCATGCCAACCCGCGGCAAAATAGCATTCTTTGCCTGCGTCGCCGCAACAGTGGGCCTAGTGCCGCAGTTTTCCCAGGCTGCGGATAACGGCATGCTGCGAGTCTATATGGACCATGCGCGCGTCTTGAAGCTCGATCGTCCTGTCAGCAAGGTCATTGTCGGCAACTCGCAAGTTGCAGACGCCACTGTCGCCGATCCAAAGACCATCGTGCTGACCGGCCGCAGTTTCGGCACGACGAACATCGTCCTGCTCGATTCCGACGGCAATGCCATCGTCGACGAACGTGTCCTTGTCTCGATCGACGAGGGCAATACGGTCCGCGTCTACCGCCAGACCGACCGCTCGGTGCTGTCCTGCACACCCAATTGCGAACAGCATGCCCAACAGAACAGCACTGCAGCCGCCGCATCCACCAGCCAATAGCGGCGATGCCTTCGGACTCACTTACATTCAGTTATACTTAAACAAAGCTCGGCTTTCTTAAATAAATCAAGCATCCCTTCAATATGAAGAGAGATGCGAAACGGATTATCAAGAAACCAGCTCTAGCTTAGCCCCAATTAAATCGCCACGGATTCCGGTATGATGCCAGATGACGATATTCTTGGGGGCAAGACTTTTGCACGGCGCCGTGCAGGTGGACGCGTGCGCGAATTGGTGTGCTCTCGCGACGGCACTGCCGCCATCGAATTCGCGCTGCTGGCGATCCCCTATTTCCTGATCATCTTCGCAATTCTGGAAACCTTCGTCGCCTTCACCGCCGAACAAGTTGTTTCCAACGCCGTCGACACGGTGTCGCGCGAACTCAGAACCGGGCAAATCACCTATAATCACAACGCGACGACCGATATGACCGCGGCGCAGTTCCGCCAGGCCTTCTGCAACGAGATCTCTGTGATCATCGTCTGTTCGGCGGCCGAGTTGGCGACGCCGACCAATCTCTATCTCGACGTCGAAAGCTACGCGACCTTCGCCGCTATGCCGACAACCGTGCCGCGCATGTCGTCAGACCCCTATTCTGATCTGAAGACGACGGGCTTCAGTTTTGCACCCGGCGGCGCCCAGTCGAAGAACATGGTGCGTGCCTACTATCGCTGGCAGGTGATGACCGACCTGCTGCGGCCCTATCTCACCACTATTCGGCCATCCGACGGTTCGATGCCGACGACCTATCTCATCGTCGCGACGGCGGCCTTCCAAAACGAGAATTATCCGTGAGGAAGGTTGCGATGGGTCTAAAAGAGCTGAGAGCTAAGCTTTGCGCTCCCCTGCGGCGCTTTGTTCGCGACGAGAAGGGCGTCGGCGCGATCGAATTCGCCATTCTCTTCCCCGTGCTGCTGATGCTTTATCTTGGCGCCTTCGAGCTCACCATAGCGCTCAGCGTCGAAAAGCGCGCCAGCCGGTCGGCCGGATCGATCGCCGATATCGTGACGCAGCAATCCAGCGTCAGCAAGACAGTGCTCGCCACTATGCCTTCGGTTGCCAGCGCTATTTTCACGCCCTACGACGCGACCGGCCTGACACTGAAGATCACCGGTATTCAGCTCGATGCAAGCGGCAACGCCACCGTTGCCTGGTCTTGGGCGCAGGACGGCAGCAAGCCCTATTCGACCGGCAGCGCCGTCACCGTTCCCAGCGATATCGATCTGCCAAGCACGTTTCTGGTGCGCACCGAACTCGCCATTCCCTATCAGCTCATCAGCTTCGGCTCGGATTTCCTGCCCGCCGGCAGCAGCCAGATCACCATCAGCCGCGAGTATTTCTATCGCCCACGCACCGACACTTCGGTCACCTGCAGCGATTGTTGAACAGTATCGTTGTGAATCCCTGCTATATTCTCCAGATGAACTGGAAATTGCCAAGTTGACGTCGCCGTTATATGGGTGACGTCCAATGCGCTTGACGCTGGACGTCGCGCATTGAGCAATCCTATCGGGTGGACCATGGCGCGCGCCTTTCTCTTCGTTCTTGATTCCTTTGGTGTCGGCGGCAGCCCGGATGCGGCCGCCTATGGCGATGAGGGTGCCGATACGCTCGGCCATATCGCCGAATTCTGCGCGGCTGGCGCCGCAGACCGCGAGGGCCTGCGTTCCGGCCCCTTGTCGCTGCCGAACATGTCAGGCCTCGGCTTGCTGGAGATCGCCAAGGCGGCGACAGGCCGCTATCCGGACGGCATGCCACGGCCGGAGAAGCTCTATGGTCTCTACGGCTGCGCCAATGAGGTGTCGCGCGGTAAGGATACGCCGTCCGGTCATTGGGAAATCGCCGGCACGCCCGTCATGTTCGACTGGGGTTATTTTTCCACCGAGGGCGACGCGTTTCCGCCGGAGCTGGTCGCGGCCATCTGCGAGGCGGCCGATCTCCCCGGCATTCTCGGCAACTGCCACGCATCCGGCACCGAGATCATCGCCAAATATGGCGAGGAACATATCCGCAGCGGCAAGCCGATCTGCTACACCTCATCAGACTCCGTCTTCCAGATTGCCGCACATGAACGTCATTTCGGCCTGGAACGGTTGATCTCTCTCTGCCAGATCGTCCGCACCCTACTTGATCCCTACAATATCGGCCGCGTGATCGCCCGGCCGTTCATCGGCGAGACGCAGGCGACATTCGAACGCACCGGCAATCGCCGCGATTTCTCCGTGCTGCCGCCAGAACCGACCCTGCTCGACCGTCTGGTCCAAGCCGAACGCACCGTGCATGCGGTCGGCAAGATCGGCGATATCTTTGCCCATCAGGGCATCTCCAAGGTTATCAAGGCCAACGGCAACATGAAGCTGATGGATGCGACGCTCAGAACCATGGACGAGGCAGCCGATGGCGATCTCGTCTTTACGAATTTCGTCGATTTCGACATGGTTTATGGTCATCGCCGCGATGTGGCCGGCTATGCGGCCGCGCTTGAAGCCTTCGATGCAAGGCTGCCGGAGGTGCACGAGAAGCTGAAGCCCGGCGATCTCGTCATCCTGACCGCCGATCACGGCTGCGACCCGACCTGGCGCGGCACCGACCACACGCGCGAGCGCGTGCCTGTGATCGCCTATGGACCGGGCGTTCGCTCGCGCTCGATCGGCGTCCGCCAGACCTATGCCGATATCGGCGAAACCGTTGCACGCCATTTGGGAATAGCGGCAGGGCCGCATGGAAGGAGTTTTCTGTGACATCGCATTTGAAGAAGGTCGAGCTGCACTGCCATCTGGAAGGTGCTGCTCCTCCGGCGCTGACGCTCGCGCAGGCACGGAAATACAACGTCGACACCAGCGCCTTCATGCGTGACGGTATCTACCTCTGGAAAGATTTCACCGAATTCCTCGTCTGCTACGACAAGGTCTCCGAGGTCTATCGTACCGAGGAAGATTACGCGCTGCTGACTGAGACCTATCTCGAAGAGCTTGCGGGCATCGGCACGATCTATAGCGAGCTGATCGTCTCGCCGGACCATGGCGACCGTATCGGCCTTGGCGCGGATGCCTATATGGCCGGCGTCTCGGCCGGCATTCGTGCGGCACAAGAAAAGAGCGGCATCGTCGCCCGGCTGCTCGTTACCGGCGAACGCCATTTCGGGCCGGAGCGCGTCATCAAGGCCGCCGAATATGCCGCCGGAAGCGACAACCCGCTGATTACAGGCTTCAATATGGCGGGTGAGGAGCGCATGGGCCGCGTTGCCGATTACGCGCGTGCCTTCGACATTGCCCGCGAAGCCGGCCTCGGCCTCACCATCCATGCCGGCGAAGTCTGCGGCGCCTTCAGCGTCGCCGATGCGGTCGAGCTGGTCCGCCCATCGCGCATCGGCCATGGCGTGCGCGCCATCGAGGATGCCGACCTCGTCAAGCGTCTCGCCGATCTCGGCACGGTGCTGGAAGTCTGCCCCGGCTCGAATGTGGCGTTGAATGTCTTTCCGGATTTCCCGTCGCATCCGCTGCGCAAGCTGCGCGACGCGGGCGTGCGCGTCACCATCAATTCCGACGATCCACCCTTCTTCCACACCTCGCTGAAACGCGAATACGAGCTGGCATCCACGTCCTTCGGCTTCAGCGATGACGAGATCAATGCCATGACCCGCACTGCGGTCGAGGCGGCATTTGTGGACGACGCCACGCGGGCATCCCTGCTCGCCAGATTATGACCGCATTATTTTTAGGTCGCCGACTGGGGATGACGTTCCAAAATGCGGCCTATTTTCTTGCACAAGAGGCGATTTCCGTGAAAGAAACATCCGATATCACGGAATTATTGGAAGGCTGAAACCATGGACGGCGTCACTGTCATCGATCACCCGCTCGTGCAGCATAAATTGACCATCATGCGTAAGAAGGAGACGTCGACGGGAAGCTTTCGCCGGCTTCTGCGCGAGATTTCGACGCTGCTTTGCTACGAAGTGACGCGCGACCTCGAACTGACGATCGAGACCATCGAGACGCCGTTGCAGCCGATGGACGCGCCGATCCTGGAAGGCAAGAAGCTGGTCTTCGCCTCGATCCTGCGCGCCGGCAACGGCCTGCTGGAAGGCATGCTCGACCTCGTGCCCTCGGCCCGCGTCTCGCATATCGGCGTCTATCGCGATCATGAGACGCTGCAGCCGGTCGAATATTACTTCAAAGCACCGGACGACATATCCGAGCGCCTGATCATCGTCGTCGACCCGATGCTGGCAACCGGCAATTCCTCGATCGCCGCGATCGACAAGCTGAAGGAGCGCGGCGCCCATAATATCCGCTTCCTCTGCCTGCTCGCCGCCCCGGAAGGCATCGCCAATTTCTGCAAGGCGCATCCGGACGTCCCCGTCTTCACGGCGGCGATCGACAGCCATTTGAATGAAAAGGGCTATATCGTTCCCGGCCTCGGCGACGCCGGCGACCGGATGTACGGCACGAAGTAAATCCCGCCGTCATATCTGCTTTTTTTGCCTGGCAGCCCCCAACTGCCGGGCTTTTTATTGATCTGTTTAGCGGCCTGTCAGCGAAGCAGTCTTAAACTGGCTGGATCGATGGGCTCGACATGGCGAAGCCCATGGGAAGGATCTCGCCGATGCTCGTTCGCGTTCTTGTGTTTGCCGGTATCATTGCCGCTGCGGCTACGCAGGTTCCCGCGTTGCTCGGCACGCAAACGGCAAGCAACGAAAGCTCGGCGCCCGCAGTCAAGGTTGCCGTGCCGCAGCAGCCTGCCGCGACGCCGGCGGCATATGGGAGCGTGTTGTTGCCCGCAGGCGCCGGTGGTCACTACGAGGGCGACTTCAAAGTCAATGGCCGGCCGGTGCATGGCATGATCGATACGGGCGCAACCTATGTGGCGATCAATGAGAGCACGGCCCGCCGGCTCGGCATCAGCGGCAGCGATCTCGATTATCGCTACACCACGCAGACGGCCAACGGCCCGTCCAAGGTGGCTCTCGTCAAACTCGACCGTCTCGAGATCGGCACGATCAAGGTCCGCGATGTCGACGCCGTGGTTGCGAAAGACAGCGCATTGAGCACGACATTGATCGGCATGAGCTTTCTGAAAAAGCTCAATTCCTATAGTGCCGAAAACGGCTCACTGCGTTTGACGCAATAATTGCCGGTTAAATCCGCGCAACGATCACCGGCGGCAGAACAGGTGCGGCGTCGCCGATCCGATAGTTTGCGCTGAGATCGGCTACGGCTTTTTCAGCGCTCGTCTCGTCGGCAGCATGAACGGTTGCGATGCGATCGCCTTTGCTGACCTTTGTTCCGAGCGGCAGGATATCGCTAAAGCCGACGCGATGGTCGATCTTGTCCTGTGGATGACGGCGACCACCGCCGAGATCGATGACGCTCATGCCGATGGCGCGGGCATCGCAGGCGACAAGCCAACCGTCCGAAGACGCAAGAACAGGCTTCTGCACCGGCGCGGCCGTCAAATATTTGTCCGGGTGATCCAGCAGATCGGCAGGGCCGCCGAGGGCTTGGACCATGCGAGCGAAAAGCTCGGCCGCCTTGCCGGAAGAGAGTGCTTTATGCGCTTTTGCCTCCGCCTCGAGCAATGTCTTTGCGATCCCGGCTTGCGTCAGCATCTCGGCAGCGAAGGCCAGCACGACCGTCTCCAGCCGCGTGTTCGCCTTACCACCCCTGAGGAAATCCAGGCAATTGCGGAGTTCGACGACATTGCCGGCGGCATCTGCCAGCGGCTGATTCATGTCGGTGATCAAAGCCGAGGTCTTGACGCCGGCGCCATTCGCCACCTCGACTAGCGATCGGGCCAGCGTCTCGGCCTCCTCCAGCGAGGTCATGAAGGCGCCATTGCCGATCTTGACGTCCAGCACCAGCGTTTCGAGGCCGGCGGCCAGCTTTTTCGACAGGATCGAAGCAGTGATCAGCGGCACGGAATCGACCGTGGACGTGACATCGCGCACGGCATACAGCTTGCCGTCGGCAGGCGCCAAGGTTCCCGTCTGGCCGATAATGGCGCACCCCACCTCGTCCACCACCTTGCGGAAGTGGCTCGCATGCGGGGTGATGCCGTAGCCTGGGATCGATTCCAGCTTATCCAGCGTGCCGCCGGTGTGGCCGAGGCCGCGGCCGGAAATCATCGGTACGGCGAGGCCGCAGGCAGCGGCGATTGGCGCCAGCATCAGCGACACATTATCGCCGATGCCACCCGTCGAGTGCTTGTCGGCGATCGGCCTGTCGATGCCGGACCAGGAGAGCATATCGCCGGAGCGGGCCATGGCCAGCGTCAGCGCCACGGTTTCCTCACGCGTCATGCCGCTGTACCAGACGGCCATGGCGAAAGCACCAATCTGGCTTTCGGCCAGCTCATCGCGGGCAAGGGCCGCAATGAAGGCGTCGATATCGCTGACGTGAAGCGTGCCGCCGTCCCGCTTCCGCCGGATGATCTCCTGCGGAATCATCGCTCAGTAGCCGGATGCCGCCGCGGTGGACTGCCCGCCGCCGAGCACATTGAGGATATCGTCGAGCAGGCTCGATGCGCCGAAACGGAACGTCGAGGGCATGGCCCAATCCGGCGCCATGATGGTCTCAGCAAGGCTCAGATAGAGAGCCGCATCGGCGACGGAGCCGATGCCGCCGGCCGGCTTGAAACCAACCTTGCGGCCGCTCTGGCGGATCGCCCGCAGCATAATGTCGGCGGCTTCCAGCGTCGCGTTGACGGTGACCTTGCCGGTGGAGGTCTTGATGAAATCGGAGCCGGCCTCGATTGCCAGTTCGGAAGCACGGCGGATCAGCGCCACGTCCTTGAGTTCGCCGGTTTCGAGAATGGTCTTCAGTAGCACCGGCCCCGTGCATTCGGCCTTAACTGCGGCAACCATGTCGGTGACGGCCTGCTCGTTGCCGGCCAGCAGTGCACGATAGGGAATGACGAGATCGATCTCATCGGCACCATCGGCGATCGCCTCGCGCGCTTCGGCGGCGACGTCGGCCACTTCCATATCGCCGGCCGGGAAATTCACCACGGTCGCGATCCTCACCGCATGGTCGGTTCCGAGAATGCCGCGTGCCTGGGCGACGAAACGCGGCCAGATGCAGATAGCGGCGGTGTTGCCATAGGGCGACTGAGCGCGTGCACAGAGCGTCTCGATCTGCGCCGGCGTGCAATCGTCCTTAAGGTTGGTGAGATCGAGAAGGGAAAGCGCAACGGCCGCCGTTTCTCTGAGGGAATGGCTCGTCATTGGTCGTTTCCTCCGTCCGCAATCATTTCTTTTAAGATGGCGGCAAGGCGAGCGCCGCCGACCGGGGCCATGTCCTTCGTCTCTTCATGCGTGAGCTCGGCGCCGGTCATGCCAGCCCCATAATTAGTAATGACGGAGGCCGCTGCAACCCTCAGGCCGAAAAGACGCGCAAGAATAACTTCCGGCACCGTCGACATGCCGACGGCATCGGCGCCCAGAATGCGGGACATGCGGATTTCCGCCGGGGTTTCGAAGCTCGGGCCGGAGAACCACATATAGACGCCATGCGACAGCTTGATCTCGGCCTTTTCCGCCGCCTTGCGCATGCGCATGATCAGGTCGGTATCATAGGCATTGGTCATGCCGACGAAACGCTTGTCGCTTTCTTCGCCGATCAGCGGGTTCATGCCGGAATAATTGATGTGGTCGGTGATCTGCATCACCGATCCCGGCGGCATTTCTTCGCGCAGCGATCCGGCCGAATTGGTGAGGATCAGTGTCTCGACGCCGAGAGCCTTCAGCGTCTCGATCGGCACGCGCATGGCGTTGGCGTCGCCCTTTTCATAATAATGCACACGGCCGGACAGCATGAGGACCGGCACATCGCCGAGATAACCGGCGACCAGCGTGCCGGCATGACCAGAGACGGCACTGACGGGGAAATCGGGAAGATCGGCATAGGGAATGCGCACGGCATCCCTGACCTGATCGACCAGGGAACCAAGGCCGGAGCCGAGGACGACGCCGTAGCGCGGCTGAAGATCACCGAGCTTTGCGGCCAAGAGGTCGGCGGCGGCGGTCATCCGAGTATCTCGGTTTCGAAGCTGAAGGGCAGCATCTCGTCCATGGTCATGGTCTTCTTCACCCCGGTTTCGTCGCAGAGATAGATGCGCGTTTCCTTGCTGGCAAATTCGGCGATCTTCTGCCGGCACCCGCCACAGGGCGGGCAGAGCGGCAGCTTTTCGGCGATGACGGCCATTTCGACGATCTTCTTGGCGCCGGCCATGATCATATGGCTGATCGCGGTCGGCTCGGCGCACCAGCCCTGCGGAAAGGACAGGTTCTCGATATTGGCGCCGGTGTAGACCTTGCCGTCCTCGGCACGGATCGCCGCGCCGACAGGGAATTTCGAATAGGGGGCATGGGCAAACGCCATCGCTCCGCGAGCGGCCTCGAACAGATCATGCGACATGGATCAGCGCTCCTTGGTGTAGGGCACGCCGCCCGCCTTTGGCGGTTTGGCGACGCCGATGAAGCCTGCGAGCAGGATACAGGTCAAGATATAGGGCAACGCCTGGAAAATCTGCACCGGCACTTCACCGATGCCAGGCACCGCCTTGCCCTGCATGAAATTGGCGAAAGCATCGAGAAAGCCGAAGAGCAGGCAGGTGAACATGACCGGCACCGGCTTCCATTTGGCGAAGATCAGCGCCGCGAGCGCGATATAGCCCTTGCCCGCCGACATGTTGTTGATGAAGGCAGCCGATTGGGCAATGGCAAGATAGGTGCCGGAGAAGCCGCAGAGAATGCCGGCGACGATCAGCGACCGATAGCGCAGCCACTCGACGGAGATGCCGGCCGTATCGACGGCGCCCGGATTTTCGCCGACGGCGCGCAGGCGAAGGCCGAAACGGGTGCGATAGAGGATCCACCAGGAAATCGGCACAGCAAGGAAGGCGAGATAGGTGAGGATATTGTTGCCGGAGATGACGTTGGCATAGAGCGGCCCGATGAAGGGCACGTCATGAATGGCGGCGGCGCCCGGCAGCGTGATCGAAGCGAAACGCGCCTCGGCCGGCAGCGTCGGCGTGCGCCCGCCCTGGCCGAACCAGGCCTGGCCAAGCACGATGGTCAGGCCGGCGGTCAGGAAGTTGATTGCAACACCGGAGACGATCTGGTTGCCGCGATTGGTGATCGAGGCGAAGCCATGCAGCAGGCCAAAGGCGACCGATATGACAATGCCGGCGCCGAGACCAGCCCAGGCCGAACCGGAGACGGAGGCGACACAGGCGGCGGCGAAGGCGGATGCCAGCATCTTGCCTTCGAGGCCGATGTCGAAAATGCCGGCGCGCTCGGAAAACAGGCCGGCAAGAGCCGTGAAGATCAACGGAATCGACAGGCGGATGGTCGAGCCAAGTATGCTGATGAGGAGATCATAATATTCCATCGTCCGATCCTCACGTCGTGGCGAATTTTTGATAGGTGCGCACCAGCGCGGGCCGGAACATATATTCGAGGGCGCCGGCGAAGAGGATGACCAGACCCTGGATGACCACGATCATGTCGCGCGTAATGTTGGGCATGTCGAAGGAAAGCGCATCGCCACCCTGATAGAGAATGCCGAACAGGATCGCCGCCAGGATGATGCCGACCGGATGGTTGCGGCCCATCAGCGAGACGGCGATGCCGACGAAACCGGCGCCGAGCACGAACTCGACCTGCAGGCGCGCCGAAGCGCCCATCACCGGATTGAGCGCCATCATGCCGGCCAAACCGCCCGAGAGCAGCATGGCGATGATGACCGTGCGGGCATAGGGAATGCCGGCATAGACGGCAGCCGTTGGGCTCAAGCCCAGCGTGCGCATTTCATAGCCGAGCTTGGTACGCCAGACGAGCAACCAGACGAGGAAGCACATGACCAGCGCGATCAGGAAGGAAACGTTAAGGGGCGCCGCACCGATCGTCGAACCGAAGATGCCCATCAGCCAGTCCAGCTTCGGAAGCTGGCCGCCCGCGAGGAAAGTGCGGGTTTCCGGCGCCATCTTGCCGGGCACGATCAGCACATGCACCAGGATGAAATTCATCATCGCCGAGGCGATGAAGTTGAACATGATGGTGGTGATGACCACATGGCTGCCGCGCTTGGCTTGGAGCCAGGCGGGAATAAGAGCCCAGAGCGCGCCGAAAATGGCTGAACCGATGACCGCGAAAGGCATCGTCACGTACCAGGGCACATACTTATCGAGCGTCAGCGCCACCAGCGCGCAGCCGAGGCCGCCGACGTAGGCCTGACCTTCGGAGCCGATGTTGAACAGGCCGGCATGGATGGCCACGGCCACCGACAGACCGGTGAAAATGAAACTCGTGGCATAGAACAGCGTGAAGCCGATGCCCTCGCCGCTCCCGAGCGCGCCCTGCAGCAGCAGGTTCAGCGCATCCAGCGGGCTTTCACCGATGAACCAGACCACGAGGCCGGAAATCAGGAAGGCGATAATGAGGTTGATGACCGGGATCAGGCCATAATTGATCCAATTGGGAAGCGGAACGGAAGCAGTGCTCATCAAGGCCTCATGCGGCAATGCCGGCCATCATCAGGCCGAGTGTCTGTTCACCGGCGTCAGCCGTTTTCTCGCCGACGATGTGGCCGGCGAACATGACGAGGATGCGGTCCGAAAGCGCGCGGATCTCATCCAGCTCCACCGATACCAGCAGGATCGCCTTGCCGGCATCGCGCATTTCGATGATGCGGCGATGGATGAATTCGATGGCGCCGATATCGACGCCGCGTGTCGGTTGGCCGATCAGCAGGGCCTTCGGATCGCGCTCGATCTCGCGGGCAACGACGATCTTCTGCTGGTTGCCGCCCGAAAAATTGGCTGTTTTCAGCCGGGCGTTCGGCGGGCGAATGTCGTATTTCTCGATCTTCTCCAGCGCATCCTTGCGCATGGCGTCGAGATCGAGCATGCCGCCGCGCCCATATTTGGTGTCGCGGTGATAGCCGAGAATGGAATTTTCATATTCCTCAAACTTGAGGACGAGGCCCATGTGATGGCGGTCTTCCGGGATATGGGCAAGGCCAAGCTCACGCAGCGCTGCCGGGTCGGCGATACCGATCGGCTCGCCATGCAGGTAGATTTCGCCGGACGCCGGCTTACGGATGCCGGCGATCGCCTCCAACAGTTCCGACTGGCCGTTGCCGGCAACGCCGGCGATACCGACGATCTCGCCGGCTCGGACATCGAAGGAAACATTGTCGACCATGGTCACGCCACGGCCATCCTTGACGGTCAGGTTGCGAACGGAAAGCACGACCTCTCCGGGATGGGCGGAGCCTTTTTCGACGCGCAGCAACACGCGACGGCCGACCATCAGCTCGGCGAGCTCTTCGACGGTGGTTTCCGCCGTCTTGCGCGTGGCGACCATTTCGCCGCGGCGCATGACCGATACCGTATCGGTGATCGCCATGATTTCGCGCAGCTTATGGGTGATGAGGATGATGGTCTTGCCCTGGTCGCGCAACACGCGGAGGATTCGGAACAGATTGTCGGCTTCGGCTGGCGTCAAAACGCCGGTCGGCTCGTCCAGGATCAGGATCTCGGCGCCACGATACATGGCCTTCAGGATCTCGACGCGCTGCTGCTGACCGACGGGAAGCTCCTCGATCAAGGCGTCCGGATCGACATCGAGGCCGTAATCCGTCTCCAGGCGCCTCAGTTCGGCGCGGGCGGCCGTGACACCCTTCGCCAACAAGGCGCCGCCCTCGGCGCCGAGCATGACGTTTTCCAGCACGGAGAAATTGTCGACCAGCATGAAATGCTGGTGCACCATGCCGATCCCAGCGGCAATCGCCGTCTGGCTGTCGCGGATGGCGATAGGATTGCCGTTGATGCGAATCTCGCCACTGTCGGCATGATAGAAGCCGTAGATGATCGACATCAGAGTCGACTTCCCGGCACCGTTCTCACCGATGATCCCGTGGATCGAGCCCTTGGCGACGGTCAGGTTGATATCTTTGTTGGCATGAACAGCACCGAACTTCTTGTCGATGCCCACGAGTTCGATGGCAGGCGTTTGGCTCACTACGCAGCTCCAGAAATCAGACTTCCGGATAAGAAAAGGGCGTATGACGTTTTGGATACGTCATACGCCCTTATTTCATATCAGCTCTTCGGGCAGGCGTTGTCGGTCGTGTAGTCGTGGACCTTGATCTTGCCGGCAATGATATCGGCGGTCGCCTTGTCGACGGCAGCCTTCATTTCCGGCGTGACGAGCGGCTTGTTGTTGTCGTCCATGGCCGCGCCGACGCCCTCTTCCTTGAGGCCGAGCTCCTGCGTGCCGGCGGTGAACTTGCCGTTCTTGGAGTCGGTGAAGGCGTTATAGACGGCGAGGTCGACGCGCTTGACGACGGAAGTCAGGACCGAACCCGGATGCAGATAGTTCTGGTTGCTATCGACGCCGACCGAGAGCTTCTTGTTGTCGGCGGCCGTCTGCAGCACGCCGAGGCCGGTCGCGCCGGCAGCCGCGTAAACAACGTCGGCACCCTGGTCGATCTGGTTCTTGGTGAGCTCGCCGCCGCGAACCGGGTCGTTCCAGGCAGCACCGGTCGTGCCGGTCATGTTCTGGAAGACTTCGATCTTCGGATTGGCAGCGCGGGCGCCCTGCTCATAGCCACATTCGAACTTGCGGATCAGCGGAATGTCCATGCCGCCGACGAAGCCGATCTTGCCGGACTTCGAAGCCATGGCAGCCATGACGCCAGCCAGGTAGGAACCTTCGTTTTCCTTGAACTTGACGGAGCGAACGTTCGGCAGATCGAGGCTGTCGTCGATCAGAACGAACTGGGTCTTCGGATATTCAGCGGCAACCTTCTGCAGAGCGGACGTCCAGGCGAAGGAGACGGCGATAACTGGATTGAAGCCCTTGCTGGCGAAGTTGCGCAGTGCCTGTTCGCCCTGGGTGTCGCCCGTCGGCTCGAAGTCGCGATAGGCGACGCCGGTTTCCTTCTTGAACCTTTCGGCGCCGTTATAGGCAGCTTCGTTGAAGGACTTGTCGAACTTGCCGCCGGTGCCATAAACGATCGCCGGCTTGATGTCGGCCGCAAGCGCCGTTGCCGACATGGCAGCCAAGGCGAAAAGGGTCAAAAGGGATTTTTTCATGAGTTGCAGCCCTATTGTTGCTATCTTGTTGGGTCCTCCCGCAAGCCCGTTGACCGGACATGTCTGCGGAACCGCCGGCCTCCCCCGAGGCCAAGCTGGCGCGCATCCTTGCATGGCTGCAGGAAAAATTCACGAGAAATTTTTCAGTTGGTAAAGATTTGTGGGAATTGCCAAAAACCCGCTCAAAGGAGCTGATTTCTGAACATTTTCGCCCTCAAACTGCAATTTTATTAGTCAAGCGAGGGCCGACAACAGATGTCGCAGGAACGACCTCGAAGGTTTACCACGCTCGCGATCAGTTGTCTTGATACCCTCGCGATCTATATCAGCGCGATTGCCTGAAACATGACTCGATCGCTCGATCTTCGGCCGTCGTGTCGAGATCCCAATTCCCAGATCAGAGATTTTTCGTCATCGAAGCCAGAACCTCTTGCAGGCTGGTTCGGCCTCGTCTTACGTCTCCAACCCCTGGCTCGACATCGATCCGCCCGGCATTGTGGGCGTCATACAGTTGACCGGCGCTCCCATATGAATTCCAAGCCGATGAAACGGTGTCGCGGGCAAGTATGTAAGGCCGGCAGTGAAATTCCGGCGCTCTGCCTTTATGCCGAAGGGGCCGAGGTCGTGGTCAAGCAAGTTCCTTCTCCCCTCTCCGGCGCCTGGTTGACTGAATTCAACGCGTCAGCGAAGTCTCAGACGCTGAAGCGGCCTGCGACAGGCGGCTTCTTGTAGGCGATCATCCACAGAAGCAGCGAGATCACCAGGAACACCGCGAACGTCGGCTGGAACAACAGCCACTGCACGGCCAGATCATAAAGGCGCGGATGGATGTAATAGGAAATCAGCGATTGGACGGTTGCAAGCGAGGATGGGCTGACATCGTTCCAAGCGTCCTCCATCGGCGTCACCACGACGGCGGAGGCAGCAACCGATTGAATGGAATCGATAGTTCCGGCGATCACCGCAACGACCAGCGCGACAAGGCTGGCAAAACGCAACAAAAAGCGCATCGTATCCTCCGCATACTCATTACTCCATCGGCCATAAACGACTGGCCGACCGCACTCTGCGCCATCCTTCTTCTTAGATAAGTTGAGAGCCAGACAAGCGCAATGGACCAAAGGTCTGGAGTTTTCTGTCGGGAAGTCAAAAATCTGTCAGATTCGGGTTGATCCTAAGAAATTCATCGGTATATATCGCGGCCGTTCCGACGATTTGCCTCCTGACCGGTTGCGAAACGCCAAAGGACAGGTGGCCGAGTGGTTTAAGGCGCACGCCTGGAACGCGTGTGTACGTGAAAGCGTACCGAGGGTTCGAATCCCTCCCTGTCCGCCATCAAATCAACAAGCGGTTGATTTTTCATCTTATTGTCCTTTCGTTTGTGCAACTTTCCCGCTTTGGTTGGACAGATTTCATGCTGACAGCGATGTCGGCGGCCGCGGCAATGCCCGCCGAAACGTTCCTCAAAATCCCCAGCCTCTGCTCGTCAGACCAAACGCGTTGGCGTTCCTGGCCGGTCAAAATCTCCATGCGTGCCAAAGCTCACCTTCATTACGGAATTAATTCCGTGACTTCGCTGCTTTGCACCCGCTCGAAAAGAAGCGCTCGGGTTTAACAAGCGATCCATTGTGACCAAGCAGACAACCGGTCGAAGTCAGTTCTTATCGGAAGCTCGCTGCCTCTGTGCTTCACCAAAACAAGCGTTGAATCGCTTCTGGTGGTCAACTTGTGAGAAGCACGAGGCTAGTTTTTCGCAATAAGCCGCATCCTCATTAATTTCCGCCTGAACATCGCGGGCATTCATCGAAGCAATAATACTTGCGAACTCCGCTGGATTTTGAGTGCTACTTGGCAATTTTTCTAAGACGTTAACACTCTCGTTGGCGCGCTGCGCATCGGCAGCAATCGTCTGCTTGAATATCTCGGCGGCGGCGTTGACGCAAAGTTGTTCGCTAGCTGACAGCTTCTGCTGGGAGGGCGTAGGGTCCTCCTTGAAGAGAAAATTTGCGCCGACAAGTAACGCTATGATTATAACAGCGCTTAGCGCACCCCCTTTAAGGGCCATGGGCCGTTCCTCTATGTATTTGTCTTTGGTGTAGGTGTCGAAACCGCCCCTACGAACCGAGTGCCTCGGAGAGTTTCATTCCTCCAAGCAATTCGGGTGTCCAATCAAGGAGCCCCCGAAGATCGTGAGCAAAGCCAAATTCTTCGATCCGAAGCCGCTGCTCGGTGAATTTGTGTCCGTTGTCATCTACTTCAGAAAGCTCATGCTCTACGATCCGGGAACCGAACGAGCCAACGCCCACTCCGATAACATTTCCATCGAGTGTATAAACAGGGCAGCCACTCATGCCCGGACTTAACAGAAAGCTAAGTTCGAAACCGTCAGGATGAGATGAGATCATGTCCCGAGGAAGAGTGAGACGTTGAACCTGTCCATTTTGCCCCCTCAAATTGAGCCAGAGGGCATCACCGTCCTTTACATGCACAGATGAAGGATACCCTAGGGATCGGACTTCCTCGAAGATACCAACATGTGCGCTTTTCGCGAACAAAGGCGTGCCCGGAAAGTAGTCCAAACGACCTATCGCGATGTCATAGGGATGGGCAGCGAACTCCCAGAGTGAAAGAGGGTAGATAACGCTATCGACAGATTGCCCGTTATCCGCTTTTGCGCACAAACCAATTAGCCAACCTTCTTTTTCGGCTTCGGCGGTGGCCTGATCCATTACGTGTCGCGCGGTTAAAAAACATCCCTTTGAACCACAAAAGAAAGCACTACCGACCAGCCTCCGCAGACCGGCCTTTCTGCCCTCTTCAGCGTAGAGGCAGACGGGAACGACGTAGGATTGCAGGACATGGTTGATCACTCTCGGAACTCCAGTTTAGTGACTCCACCGTCCTTACCCGGTCGGAAATCGCATTGCTTAAAATGGCGACCTTGGGCTGAAACTTTAGGGCGAACCTAAGTAAGAAGCGATCAAGTTATACTTGATTTCCGACGGAGACGCAGCGATTTTGTTGCCGACGACTCATGGAACTCGCCTAGGCTGTCGTACATCTCAAACAATAGGCGTGCAGTCGCGGCCAACTCATATATCCACGTACTGATATCGAGAAATTTTCAACTTCAAAGATAGGGAGCAATTCCTGCGTATACCCGCTCCGAGCTGCGGTAAGGAGCCAAGAGGCATTTTGCTAAAGGCAGTTCCTGGCAAATTGCCGTATAGACCACCCATCCAAGCCAAGGGATACGATCTAGGATAAATGCTCCAAGCCAATATCTTGAGATCCAACATCGTCTACGATATTCGTGGACTTGTGCCGTAGCCGTGGAAATGGGTTCGAATGCCGCTAAAATCAGAGGTTATTCCAAATCTCGGAGCCGCACCGACGGCGTCCGACATCATCCTTAAGTTCATTCGCGAGTCGATTATCGACGGCACTTTGGACGAGGGCGAGCCCATCCGCCAAGATGACGTCGCGCGGATGTTCAACGTCTCGAAAATTCCGGTGCGGGAGGCTTTGAAGCGGCTTGAAGCGGAAGGGCTCGTCGCATTCCAGCGGAACAAGGGCGCCGTTGTAACGTCTGTTTCCGAACCCGAAATCGTTCAGATTTTCGAGGTCCGCGCAATATTGGAATCCAGCGCAATCCGGTTTTCGATCCCGAATATGACCGAGGCTACGTTCGAGCGAGCGCAAGCCTACTGCGATGCCTTCGCGCTGGAAACCAACGTCGCAAGGTGGGCCGAACTCAACTGGCAATTCCATTCCTGCCTCTACGAGGATGCCGATCGCCCATATCTACTAAGCATGATCAGATCCGTGAATGACCGGATCGAGCGGTATCTGAGGGTCCAGCTTTCCCTCTCAAGCGGACAGGAAACTGCGGACCGAGAGCACAGGCAGATTCTGGACCTATGCCGCAAACGTAACGTCGATGAGGCGGCTGCGCTGGTTCATGCCCACATCATGCGGGCCTGCGAATCTCTGCTGGCGCATCGACCCAAAGCGACCGATAAATCGTAAACCTCCGCTGTCGAGGTGATAGCGGAGTACGACTAAGCCAAGGCGACAGTCGACCGTAGGGGGAGACCCCTACGCTGAGAAAAAGCCGCAAATCGCCTCGAATACGCTGCGAGGCATCTTCAGCCCCTGTGACGACGGCGGAGGGTATGGAATGCCGTCCACACCCGGAATGAACACGCCGTGATCCTGCAGGCGGAGGGCTTGCTTATGCGCGCGGCCAACGCGATCATCACCATCAGGGCCTGGCATGACGGCAATGACCGTCAATCCTACTGCCGGAGATGCGTCGCCCGACCTGAAGTCTGGCGTGTCCAACGACCACGGCCCTCCCGAAAGGCCCGCGGAGAGCATTTCCACCAGCAATGCTACATTCGCGCCTTTGCGGCCGCCGAAAGGCAATAGGGCTCCGGTCAGTGCCTTGGCGGGATCGCGGGTATCCATTCCATTTTCGTCCACCGCCCATCCTTCCGGGATCGGCCGGCCCTCGTTAGCCGCAGCGACGATGTTGACGTAAGCCGTCGCGCTCGAAGCCTGGTCGATGATCAATGGCAGCGATCGATCCCCCAGCGGAAATCCAAACGCCATCGGATTTGTGCTGTAGACGGCCGGGCCACCCGCCTTTGCAACCACCATAGCGTTTGCATTCGTCGCCGCGAGCCCAACGATCCCCTCTTCGGCAAGCCTGCGGACGTAATAACCTAGTTCTCCCGCCGTGTAGCTATTGGTTTGGGTGAAGACGGCAATTCCAAAATTTCGCGCCGCTTCGATTAAACCCTGGAATGCGAGGTCGAAGCCGAGTTGCGCTATGCCCTTGTCGGCGTCGGAGACAAAGAATGCAGGGAAGGGACGCGTTAGGGTGGGCGTTGGATCGCACTTGATGCGCCCTTCACGAAAGCTGTTGAGGTAGTCCACCATATGCGGAAAACCGAGCGTGGCTGGACCGTAGAGTGCGGCGGACAATGTCGCGTTCACAAGCGAGCGGGTACTTGATGGGTCGGCACCGGCTGCGAGACATGCTCGTGTCGCCAGCTCTTCGGCTTCCGCTTGAGTGAGTTCTACCTCTTCATTCATGTCAAATATCCAATTCCGTTTTGTCCGGCTGGCTAGAATCTGTAGCAGCCTTGGCGTTGTGCCAGCACCCCATTTGGTGCGCTGGCATCCAGTTCGGATAGAATGAAATATCAGCTTCCAGCCTGGAGACTAGGCCCAGGTATCTCCGACTGTGAAACCCTCGGTGAACGGATCATCATTGTCCAATACAATTGTATTCAATCCGTAGATCCAGCTCGTACCGGAGACGGTCGGGACGACGGCGCGCTTGTCCCCGATTGTTGCCTCTTCGACAAGGCGACCGGTATAAATGTTGCCCAGAATGCCTTGATGTCGAAACGCCTGATTAAGCGGCAATTCACCTTTTGCATGCAGCACGGCCATTTTTGCGCAGGTGCCAGTGCCACAGGGGCAGCGATCAAGTGCTCCGGTCCAGGTGGCGGGATTGTCCCAGGAAAAATCTCCCGAGGCCATCGTCACCGCATTTTTCCAGTCGGCATTCGGGTCGTCTGTCGGCCCGGAAAGCTGCGAGATCGTGATGCCCACGCCCGGATAGTCCGGATGCATGACCGGCAACTGTTCGATGGCTGCCTGCCTGATCATCGATGAAACGCGCGCAATCTCTCTGCCGTACTCCGGTATCAATTCAAGACCAGGGAACTGGCGGACATCCGCGATGGCATAGAACATCCCGCCCCAGCCAACATCGACAGTGACCTTACCGAGATGTGGCACATCGATTACAGCGTCGAGGTGGGCTGCAAATGCCGGAACATTCTTGAACGTGACGTTCTTGACCTTGCCGTCTTTGCATTCCGCCTTGACGCGGATCAGTCCGGCGGGAGCCTCGAGAACCAGCTCGGTGACGGGCTCTTTCATGGGAAGCATGCCCATTTCCAGCAATACGGTCACCACCGAAATGGTATTGCCGCCAGACATCACGGGATATTCGATCTGCTCCATGATCACATAGCCAGCATCCGCTTCAGGATGGGAGGGCGGCACGATGATATTGCAGCAATGCGCCGAATAGCCGCGCGGCTCACGCAATAGCAGCTTGCGTAGCTGATCGTCGTTGCTTTCAAGCCATTTCATCTTCTCGTAGACCGAGTTCCCAGGGATGTGCGGAATGCCCCCAGTGACAACGCGCATTGGCGTGCCGGCGTGCGTATCAACAGCGTGAATTGTTCTTTTGAACCCCATATCGACCGATCCCTGTGCTTGAGTGTTCATTTGATTTCGTGGGGAACGAGTGCCTGTAGCGCGATGGGCGCAGGGCATTCTTTTCGTTCCCCCCGGGCGTCAACTATCGATATCGTATACGATATCCTTATGTGAATAACGTATACGATCTTCGATCGAGGTCAAGTGGTATTCTCAATTAGGGACCCATTCCGCATTGCGTGCGGCCTGCAGACTTGGCACAACTGGCGGCATGTTCGATCATTCCTCCTGGCTGATCCTCGCCACCGCCTTGACCTTTTTTCTCGCCGGCATCGTCAAGGGCGTCACCGGCATGGGCTTGCCGACGGTTGCCATGGGGTTGCTTGGCACCATCATGCCGCCGGTTGCGGCAGCGGCCCTGCTGATCGTGCCGTCCTTCGTCTCCAATATCTGGCAATTATTCGCCGGACCGCGTTTTGCTGCACTCGCCGGCAGGCTTTGGGCCATGCTGCTCGGTATCCTGATCAGCACGGTTGCCACCTCCTCGCTTCTGGCGAGCGGTAATACTCGCTGGACCACGATGGCGCTCGGGACCGCCCTGATGATCTATGCCGGCTATACCCTATTTGCCCGGCAATTGGCCGTGCCGAAGCGGGCGGAGCCCTGGCTATCGCCCCTGATCGGGCTGATGACCGGCGCTGTCACCGGGGGCACCGGTGTCCTCGTCATTCCCGCCGTTCCCTATCTGCAGGCTCTCGGATTGGGCAAGGACGATCTGATCCAGGCTCTCGGGCTTTCCTTCACGGTTTCGACCATCGCGCTTGCGATCGGCTTGGCCTCGCGCGGTGCTTTTCAGCTCGACAATCTGGCGATGTCCTCTCTCGCTGTCGCGCCGGCGCTGCTCGGAATGTGGCTGGGACAGGCGATCCGGCGGAGGGTCAGCCCCGCAACGTTTCGCCGATGGTTCCTGATAGCCCTCATCCTGCTCGGTGCGGAGCTGGCCCTGCGCCCGTTCTTCTAGCGCAACATCGGCCGGCAAAGCCGCTCTTCCGGGTTTCGAGTTCACGGCGTCATGCGATATAAGGGCGGTGTCAGGGAGGCGGATCAGCATGGAATTCCAGGACGACGATCTCGAAAAATTTGCCGCAGATGGCGCGGCGGCGCTGCCGGCCGCGGATGTCCAGGGTTATGTCGAACACGACGGCGCCCGCATCTGGTATGCGGCCTATGGCGCGGGCATGCCGGTGATCCTGCTGCATGGCGGTCTCGGGAACAGCGGCAATTGGGGGTACCAGGTTCCGGCCTTGATCGAAGCCGGCTACCGGGCAGTCGTCATCGACAGCCGCGGCCATGGGCGCAGCACGCGCGATGTGCGGCCCTATAGCTATGAACTGATGGCGTCGGACGTCTTGGCGGTGATGGACAGGCTGCGCATCGAAAAGGCAGCCGTCGTCGGATGGAGCGATGGGGCGTGCACCGGTTTGATCCTCGCGAGGACCAATCCGGCGCGCATTGCCGGCGTTTTCTATTTCGCATGCAACATGGACCCCAGCGGCACGAAGGGATTCGTGCCAACGCCGATCATCGACCGCTGCTTTTCCCGGCATGTGAAGGATTATGCCGCCTTGTCGGCGACGCCGGATCAGTTCGACGCCTTCGTTCAGGCGGTCGGCCTGATGCAGCGGACGGAGCCGAACTATTCCGCCTCCGATCTCGCGGAGATCGACGTACCCGTCGCAATCGTCCACAGCGAACACGACGAATTCATCAAGCGCGAGCATGCCGACCATCTCGCCCGCAGCATCCCCGGTGCCGAGTTCATCCTGCTTTCCGGCGTCAGCCATTTCGCGCCGCTGCAGCGGCCGGCACAGTTCAACGATACGATATTGGCTTTCCTTCGCAAGATTGCGGCGTAGCCTCCGGCAGCGTTCGTCACCATCGAGTCTTGTTTGCGCGGGATTTGGTTGCGCGCGTCCGATTGTTCGGATAAATGATGATCATCATATTTCGAATGTTCCCCCGACCGAACCGCCGCTGATCGGCCCGTCCGCCCAGGGAGCAAAATCCGCTCCAGGCAGGAGATTTCATGACAGCTACCTTATTTTCGCCGCTCGCCGTCGGTCCTTACGAACTGGCGCATCGCGTCGTCATGGCGCCGTTGACGCGCATGCGGGCAAGCCAGCCGGGCAATGTGCCTTCCGCCATGAACGCCGAATATTATGCGCAGCGCGCCTCGCCTGGTGGGTTGATCATTTCCGAAGGCTCGCAGATTTCGCCGAGCGGACAGGGCATGCCGGCAACGCCGGGCATCCATACGCCGGAGCAGATCGCCGGCTGGAAAGCGGTCACCGATGCGGTTCATGCCAAGCGCGGCCGAATATTCCTCCAGCTCTGGCATGTCGGCCGCATTTCCCATTCCTCGCATCAGCCCGGTGGCCTTCCGCCATGCGCCCCCTCGGCGATCGCGGCTTCCGGAAATGCTTTCACGGCATCATTCGAACGCGTGCCCTTTGAGACACCGCAGGCGATCGATACCGATCTGATGCCGCTACTGATCGACGTCTATGGCCAGGCCGCGGCCAATGCGAAGGAGGCCGGTTTCGACGGCGTCGAAATCCATGGCGCCAACGGCTATCTAATCGAACAATTCCTGCAGGCCCGTTCGAACCACCGCACCGACCAATATGGCGGATCGATCGAGAACCGGACACGCCTGCTGCTCGAAGTGATCGAAGAAGTATCCAGGCTCTGGGGTTCGGATCGCGTCGGTGTCCGCCTCTCTCCCTTCGGCATTGCCAACGACAGCGGCGAGGACGATCCACTGCGGCTCTACGGTCATGTCATTCGAGAGCTCGACCGTCTGCATCTTGCCTATCTGCATCTGATCGAGCCGCGCGCCAGCGGTGCAGGCCAAGCCGAAGTCGACCACAAGAACGTACCGTCGGCAGCCGAGCTCTTCCGCCCCGCCTGGTCGGGAACCTTGATCGCCGCCGGCAATTTCAAGCCCGAAACCGCCGAGGCGGCCCTTGCCGCCGGCCATGCCGATGCCATCGCCTTCGGCCGCCTGTTCATAGCCAATCCCGATCTGCCGGAACGCATTCGCCGCGGCGCGGGCCTCAACTCCTATCACCGCCCGACCTTTTACGGCGGCGGCACGGAGGGCTATACGGATTATCCGACACTGGACGCCAGGGAGGCAGCGGAATGAGCACGCCAAGCGCCATCATCGTTGGAGTGGGAGCGGAACAAGGTCTCGGTGCCGCCCTCTGCCGGCTGCTCGCCGACAAAGGCTACCACGTCTTCATCGCCAGCCGGACGCTGGAAAAGATCACCAAGATCGCCGACGCCATCAACGCCTCCGGCGGCAGCGCCGAAGCCATAGAAACCGATGCGACCGACGAGGCGGCAGTAAAGCGGCTGTTCGAGCATGCCTTTGCGCCGCAGGACGACATTGATCCGCCCGACTTCATCGTTTTCAACGCCGGCATTAACCGCCACATCGGCTTTCGCGGTGTCACCGCCGCCGAGTTCGAGGAATTCTGGCGCATCTGCTGCTTCGGCGGCTTCCTCGTCGGGCGCGAGGCGGCCCGGCATCTCGTCCCCCTCGGACGCGGCACGGTGATCTTTACCGGCGCCTCGGCGAGCCTGCGCGGCAAGGCCGGATTTGCGCAGTTCGCCGCCGCCAAGGCAGGCTTGAGGATGATCAGCCAGAGCATGGCACGGGAATTCGGGCCGCTCGGCCTGCATGTCGCCCACACCATCATCGATGGCGGCATCGACGGCGAAAGATTGCGATCAAGGCGGCCGGACGTGCAGGCCGACACGCTGCTCAACATCGATGCCATCGCTGAGACCTACTGGCATATCCACCGCCAGCATCCCTCCGCCTGGACGCAGGAGATCGACCTGCGCCCCTATAAGGAGACCTTCTGAGGCCGACTGCTAGAGCGGGCTAGCGTTTCACGAAATCGCTTGCCCGCTCTCTTTTCCTGGAATTGCTCTAGCCCGCCTGTTGTTCGCCTTCGATGCCTGCGGTCCGCATCTCGATCACCTGGCGGGCAGCCGCGGCGGCCGCATCCTTCTCGCTTGCAACCTGCACAGTCGGGAACGCAAAATGGATGTCGTTTTCATCGAAGGCCTGCTTGATCATCGCCAGGGCGTTGCGGCGGATGACGGAAACTTCGCCGGGCTTGGTGGTGATCGCCAGCCTGATCTCGATCGCGAAATCGCCGAACTGCTCGACGCCCTTCATCTTCAGTGTCTGGATGATGTTGGGTGCCAGTTCCGGATCGTCGAGCAACCGCTGGCCGATCTCCTTGATGATGCGCTTGGTCTTCGCGAGATCGGTGTCGTAGGTGACCTTCAGGATGATCTTGTCGATCGCCCAGTCGCGGTTCATGTTGTTGACCGCTCCGAGCGCACCGAAGGGAACCGTCGCCAGCGGACCGCGCTGATGGCGAAGTTTCACGGAGCGAAGACTGAAGGATTCCACCACGCCCTTGTGATTGCCGCTTTCGATATATTCGCCGATGCGGAAGGCATCGTCCCAGAGATAGAAGATGCCGCTGATGACATCCTTGACAATGGTCTGCGCGCCGAAACCGACAGCGACGCCAACCACGCCGGCACCGGCGATCAGCGGCCCGATCTCGATGCCGAGACCCGACAGCACCATCATGATGGCGATGATGCCGATGACAACGGCAAGGATATTGCGGAAGATCGGCAGCAGCGTGTGCAGCCGGGCGCGCCGGGCCCTCATCTCCTCGCTGTCGTTGACGAGCGGCGCGGATGCCGACAGTTTGCCGTTGATGTAGGTTTTCGATAGATGCCAGAGCAAATCGGCGGCCAGCAGAATGACGATGCCGCCGAGGATGCCGCGGGCCACGCGGTCGATCGTGGATTCAGGCTGCCTCATCATCATGGCTGCCTCGACACCGAGCATGTGTCCGAGCCAGAGGGCGGCAAGCGCGATGATGACCGCACGGACGCCGCGGTCCAGCATCACCGTCGCAAGCTTGCCGGCACCAAGAACGCCGCTGGCCGCATCATGCAGCGCCTCCACCGCCCGCGAGGACACAGAGAGCGCGCGCGGCAGCAGAATGGCGTAGATGCCAAGCCAGAGCAGGCCATTAAAGCCGGTCACCCACAGGCACCAAAGCGCGGCGAAATAGATCGTCAACAGCCATGAGATGACCTTTCTGCCGTTCGCTCCAGGATGCGCAGGGCGCGCCCAGACTGCCTCGACGGCAATCAGGAACAGGCCGATGCCAAGCGTATAGCCGACAAGAGCGCGGGCGCCATCGGAGAAGCCAAGCGGCAGCATGGCCTGGATCACCGCCCAGCCGCAGGCAAAATAGATGACGAACAGCGTGCCTCGCCTATACCAGTATTTCGCAACCCGCCGCCGCTCGGCGATACGCGCGGCGCCGCCATCCTCGTCGAGAACATCGCTCGCCCGACGCATCGCGATCAACTCCATCAACAATCTACCGAGCGAAACCGCCAGCCGCATGGAGACAATCGCGATCACGCAGGCGATCGCAAAACTTTCGATGATCGGCGGCCAGTCGAAGATGAGCAGCGGAACCAGCATAGCCACGCCGTGGACGATGGCCGGCACCACGCCGCCCATGAACTGAAAGCGCGCCGCCTGCAATTCGGTCTCGACCCCAGCCGCCCTTTCGGTAAGCTGCATATGCTTGGCGTTGATCAGGCGCGCCACCACCAGTTCGGCCACCAGACCGAAGAAAAACAGCACCAGTGCCTGGATGCCGATGCGCAGCCGGCCGGCCGCCTCACCTTCGTTTTCAAGCTTCATAGTGGCCGTCATCACCTCGGAAGGCAACGTCATCGCTGCACCAGACACTAGCTCCAAGTGCCGCCGCGTATGGCCAAGGGTATCCGACAATTCCGACATCTGACCGCCGCCGGAGGCAGGCTTGTCCGCGGAAGCAGGCTTGGCATTGAGCTGCGACGTAAGCCACTGCTTGACGTCAGGCTCATTCATCAACTGAATGAGTTCTCGGACCTTTTCCGGGGGCGGCGCGGCAACCGATGGCTCAGCCGCGCTTTGCGCGTGGACCACGGCCGGTACTGAAAAAGCAATAAGACATAGAAGCAGCGCGCCAATCGACCGTCTGCCACCCCCGACAATACTCATATGCGCTGCCCCTCTCGCAATCGGCCCGTTTTTGCAAACTATACGCCATTTTAGTGCGGAAAAGCAGTCGCTTACGCAAGTCATGCAATCAATTAGATGCTGGCATTGCGCATGAGCCGGGGGCACGCTAGGCTTGCAGCGATACCGTTTGGGGATGTTCGCGTGTTCAACTTCCTGAAAAAGCTCTTCGGCGGAGCCAAACGACCGGACGCGCAGATTGAGCCGCCAGCCCCACAGCCCGCCGGGACGTCGGCGATCAAGAGCCTCGATCTCAACATCCCAGACGAAGCGCTGCAAGACGAGGCCCGCTTTGCCGCCTACCTGCAAGAGCGCCTGCCATTTTTCGGCGAAGTGGTCAAAGTCGACTATGATCCCGGCGCCGGCAGCCTGACGCTGCATAGCCGCAACGGCGACACAATGACGAAATTCTTGAGCAACGCGCTATTGGCGCTGCGTGAAAAGAAGGGACAAGCGCGTGCTCAGGCTCTGCTCAACTATCTGAACATGACCGAAGCCCTGGAAGGCGGCGATGAGCTCGACAAGGTGCTGCCGGTGCTGAAATCGCGCAGCTTCGTCGACGTCGCACGGCGGCAGATGATACAGGCAGTCAAGGACGAACCCGATCCGCCGCAATTCGTCTATCTCGATGAAGCCGAGAATCTTGTCAGGCTTTTTGTCGTCAATGGCGAGACCGCGGTCAGCTATGTGATGACCAACGCATTGGACGACTGGGGCATCGACGTCGGCGAACTGGCGGAGACGGCGCAGGCCAATCTCCATAAATTTCTCACTAAGACCGGCGTACAGGTCGCCAAACGCAGTCGGTTTCAATATGTCGAGATCGACGGCCAGTTTGAATCCAGCGTCGCCTTCCTGCCAAAATTCTGGGCCCAGATACAGGACCAATCCGGCGGTGCAGCACCGATCGCGGCCTTCCTGTCACGGGACAAGGTCTTCTTCACTCACGAAAACGACGTTCAAGGACTGCAACTCCTCGAACTGATCAGCGCCGATCTCAGCGACGTGCCCTATGTGATCTCGCCGGATCAATATCGCTGGGAGGGCGGCAAGTGGTCGCTGTTCAAACGGGTGGGGCGGAGTGTGCAGTAGCATGTGATTTGCCCCCTGGGGCGAACAAATACCGACCAGCGTCAACAGACGCCCACTTGTACGAATGCCTCCACACCAGATTCAATTTTTGGAAGAAAATGGTAGGTTGATTGGCTTGACCGCTTCGGAAGGGCTGTCCTTAGCTGCAGATGACGCTTCTGTATCCGTCGCCCTGCGATACCAGTAAGCCGACGCCGACGCATCAGCGGGATGTGCACGCTCCGCATAGACGGCACTAAGACGCTTTTGCGCCCCTGGGTCGCCTTGTTCCGCAGCCTTCGTAAGCCACTTAATCGCCATGTCGCTATCCTTGCGATCGTATTGCGCATAAGTGTAGATCTCGCCAAGGCAGAGTTGGGCGCCTAGATCGCCTTGCTCCGCAGCCTTTGAGAGCCAGATAATTGCCTGATCTACGTCTCGGCTTACACCTTGACCGTTAAGATACATTTGGCCGAGCCAGTATTGGGCCGAGGTTGTTCCCTGCTCTGCCTGCTCGCGGAAACTACCCATCGCCTTCTGAAACCAGAAGTTCGCCTTCGCGGCATCTGGCTCCGCGCCTTCGCCGTCAGAATACATACCGCCAAGCAAATATTGAGCCATGACATCGCCGTCCTCGGCTACCTTGCTCAAGCCAGCTACTGCCTTCTGAAACCAGATATTCGCCTGTTCAGGGTCCGGAGCTACATCGTCTTCGCCAACCGAATAAACGAGACCCAAGCGACGTTCAGCGTAGGGATTGTTTTGATCGGCCGCCTTGCGGAACCAGAAAATGCCTTGCTTAGAGTCTGGCGGTACACCTAGTCCAAAGAAATAAAGGCGCCCCAGGCCGTACTGAGCCGTTGCGTCACCCTGATCCGCCCGTGGCTGCCAATTCAGCAGTGCCGATCTATAGTCACGCTTTGCGAATGCGGCTGTTCCGTCATCCGTTTGCGCGTAAGCGGGTTGCGAGAGGACAAGGCACAATAACAATCCGTAGCCATAATGATTTCGTACCACGGCTGATCCTTGAGTCGAAACGGTAGTGGGGTCCTAGCTTTACAACAATCGGTAGAGCCGTCACATGCTCTATCGAAAACAAGATGATTACACCAGCACCTCTTGATCCACCCGATCCTCGGCGCCGAAGAACTTCAAATAGCGCTCGACCTCGGCGGGTTCGCCCGTTGCCTTCTGCGGATTGTCCGAGAGTTTGACGGCCGGGCGGCCATTGGCTTCGATCACCTTGCAGACGATCGAGATCGGGTTGAGGCCATGGATTTCGGTGGGCGCGCAGCCTGCAAAATCATTGGTGAGGTTGGTGCCCCAACCGAAGCCCATGCGGACCCGGCCCTCGAAATGCTTGTAGGTGGCGATGATGGCGTCGACATCCAGACCGTCGGAGAAGATCAGAAGTTTCTGGCGCGGGTCGCGGCCCATCTTCTTCCACCATTCGATGATCTTCTCGCCGCCTTCGATCGGAGGCGCGCTGTCGGGGCGGAAGCCGGTCCAGTCGGCCACCCATTCCGGCGCATTGCGCAGGAAAGAAGCCGTGCCGAAGGCGTCGGGCAGAACCACCAACAGGTTGCCGCCGTAAAGGCGATTCCAGTCGCGCAATACCTTGTAGGGCGCCTTTCCAAGCGCCTCATCGGTCTCGGCCAGCGCCGCCGCCACCATCGGCAGCTCGTGCGCATTGGTGCCGACGGCCTCAAGATCGGAATCCATGGCGAGAAGGACGTTGCTGGTGCCGGTGAAAGCATGGCTGACACCTTCCTTCAGCGCTTCCACGCACCAACGCTGCCAGAGGAAACTATGGCGTCGCCGGGTGCCGAAATCGGAAATGCGCAGATTCGGCAGCTCACTCAGCCGCTCGACCTTTTCCCACATCTTCGCCTTGGCTCGCGCATAGAGGACATCGAGCGTGAAAGGACCCAACGCCTTCAGCGCCGCACGCGAGCGGAGCTCGTTGATGATGGCGAGGGCCGGAATCTCCCACATGGTGGTTTCCTTCCACGACCCGTGGAAGTCGAGAATATACTGCCCGTCACGCTTGGACAGCTCATATTCCGGAAGCTGGAAATTCGACAGCCAGCCCAGGAATTCCGGCTCGAAGATCTGGGCACGACCGTAGAAGCTGTTACCCGCTAGCCAGATCATCTCCTTCTTGGCAAGCCTGAGCGTACGCGCATGATCGAGTTGTTCGCGCAACTCCTTCTCGTCGATCACTTCGGCGAGCCGGACGCTTTTCGTGCGGTTGATCAAGGAGAAGGTGGCATTGACGTCCGGATAAAGCTTCCAGATCATCTGCAGCATCAGAAGCTTATAGAAATCCGTATCGATCAGACTGCGGATGATCGGATCGAGCTTCCAGGTATGGTTATAGACACGGGTGGCGATATCCGTTTTCGTCATCTCGTTCCTGCCCGTCTCCCTACGCCCCGGACGTCATGCTTCGCGCCTCCAGCTCGCTGGCGGCGGGTATAATGCTCCTCTTATCAAAAAATGTTGAGCGAAAGTCCAGTCACTGAAAGAAAATTGATACTGAAATAAACGCGCTGATACAGACATCCGCTGCATTGGCTTAGATCGTGGCTGATGGCCGAATTCATTGCGGCTGGGAATTGCCTTGAGCCGGCGGTTTCGGTGTCGCCGTCTGATCTTGGGTCGTCACCGGGGTCGTCGTCACTGGCGTCGTCTGCGTGGGCTTGCCGCCCCATAGTTCCGCCAGCGCCCAGACGATCGCTGTCAGCGCAAGTGCGACAAGAAGCACCGCCAATACACGCCGTCCCATATGCCCCTGTTTGGCCTCGGTCGCCGGCAACTCCTTTTCCTCATGCAGACGGTGATCAGAATCCTCCCAGCGCGTATGGGTTTCCAGCTTCCGTGGCATGACAGCCTCCTTCCAAATTCGCCTTGCGGCGACGTCATTTGGAAAACGGAGGCGGGTCTGGAAGGTTCCGAAGGCGCTTAGTAGCCCCGGCTGCGATCCACGAGGTATTGCAGAGGCTCGCCGCGCTCGAAGCGGGCGATCTGTTCTTCGATATGGCGCATCAGCGAATATTCCTCGGAGACCGCCGCATCGTGCGGGGTGATGACGACATTCTCCATGCCCCAGAGCGGGGCGTCCATCGGCAGCGGCTCGACATCGAAGACATCGAGCGACGCGCCACCGAGTACGCCGGTTTCGATCGCCGAGACGATATCGGCCTGGACCTGGCTCTTGCCGCGTCCAGCATTGATGAATACCGGCTTGCCCAGGGCACCGCCGCGGCGAAGCCTGGAAAAGAGCGCGCTGTTGTAAAACCCCGTCGTCTCCGGCGTCAGCGGTAGCAGACCGACGAGAATATCAGTCCGCGCGAGAAAGGCATCTAGCTCGCCGGCGTCGAACGTTTCCATGCCGTCGATGTGCTTTTTCTGTCGCGACCAGCCGATGACGTCGAAGCCCATGACCTTGAGTTTGGTGGCGGCATCGAGGCCGAGAATGCCGAGGCCCATGACACCGACCGTGACTTCGCGTGCTTCGGGCGCCGAAAGATGGCCCCAGACGCGCTTGCGCTGGTGCCTGAAGTGACCGAAGACGTCGCGCAGATGCATGAGGCATTGCAGCACGACCCATTCCGTCATGCGCACCGTCAAGCTGCGGTCGACGAAGCGGACGATGGGAATGTCGGGGAGACCCTCGATATTCAACATGGAATCGACGCCGGCGCCGCCGGAAAAGATGACCTTGAGGTTGGGCGCGCGCTGAAAGAGATCGGCATCCGGCTTCCACAGAAGGGCATAATCGACCTGGCTCAGATCCGCGCCTTTATTGGCGGGATCGGCGAGGTTGATGCTGCCACGATCGGTGAAAGCGGTTTTAAGGGCCGCGGCGATGGCTTCAGGCGTGAATTTGAGATCGACGAGAACAGGGCTTTTGACCGGCATGGCGATTGTCTTTTATTGCTGGACGGCGGCGGTGGGGACCGCCTCGATGTTGAAGGCGGCTGCGAGAAGCGCCCTAGTGTAATCCTCTTTGGGCGCACGGAAAATCTCCGCCGACACACCCTGCTCCACGACCTTGCCGAAGCGCATGACGATCAGGTCGTTCGCAAGCGCCTTCACGACTTTCAGATCATGGCTGATGAAGAGGTAGGCAAGGTCATGGCGCCGCTGCAGGTCGCGCAGCAGATCGACCACCTGCGCCTGTACGCTCATGTCGAGCGCTGAGGTCGGCTCGTCCAGCATGACGAAACGCGGCTTCAGCACCATGGCGCGGGCAATGGCGATGCGCTGGCGCTGGCCGCCGGAAAATTCATGCGGGAAGCGCCAGCGGGTCGAGGGATCGAGACCCACCTCTTCCAGCGCCCAGCAGACGCGCCGATCGCGCTCTTCCGCCGATAGAGATTGCTCATGCACCTTCAGCCCTTCGGCAATGATTTCGCCGACCGACATACGCGGGCTCAGCGATCCGTAGGGGTCCTGGAAGACGACCTGAAGCTGGTTGCGCAGCGGCCGCATCTCCTTGAAGGAATAGTCCGCAATGTCCTTGCCGACAAAGCTGATGCGGCCTCTGGAGGAGATCAGCCGAGCAAGCGCCAGGCCGAGCGTCGTCTTGCCGGAGCCGGATTCACCAACGACGCCGAGCGTCTGGCCGGCTCTTAGCCTGAGATCAATGCCGTCGACTGCTTTCACATAGTCGACCACCTTGCGCATCAGCCCGGCCTTGATCGGGAACCAGACTTTGATGTCGGAGCCTTCCATGACCACGGGCTTGCTGGTGTCGCCCACCGGCGGCTCGCCGCGCGGCTCGGCAGCCAGCAGATGCCGGGTATACTCATGCTGCGGATGGGTGAAGACCTCCTCGACCGTGCCGGTCTCGACGATATGGCCCTTGGTCATGACGCAGACGCGATCGGCGAATTTGCGGACGATGCCGAGATCGTGGGTGATGAACAGCATCGACATGCCGTGTGCACCCTTGAGCTCGCGCAGCAATTCGAGGATCTGCGCCTGCACCGTCACATCGAGCGCCGTCGTCGGCTCGTCGGCAATCAGAAGCTCCGGCCGGTTGGCGAGCGCCATGGCAATCATCACGCGCTGACGCTGGCCGCCGGACAGCTCGTGCGGATAGGCCTTGAGCCGTTTTTCCGGCTCGCGGATGCCGACCTGATTCAGGAGATCCAGTATGCGGGCACGCGCCTGCTGGCCGACCACGCCCTGGTGCAGCGCCAGGATTTCGCCGATCTGCTTTTCGATCGTATGGAGCGGATTGAGCGAGGTCATCGGCTCCTGGAAGATCATGGTAATGTCGTTGCCGCGGACGGCACGCAGCTCATTGTCAGACGCCTTCAGCAGGTCCTTGCCTTTGAACAGGATTTCTCCCGAGGGATGGCTGGCAGTCGGATAGGGCAGCAGCTTCAGGATCGAGTTGGCCGACACCGATTTGCCCGACCCGGATTCGCCGACCAGCGCCAAGACTTCGCCCTTGGCGATATCGAAAGAGACGCCGTCGACCGCAGTCGAGGTTTGGCCGCCCTGGTGAAAGGCGACGGATAGATTTCGGACTGAAAGCAATGGGGTGTCTGCGCTCATCGGAACGTCTTCCTCGGATCGAATGCATCGCGGACGGCTTCACCGATGAAGATCAGAAGCGACAGCATGATCGACATCGTGAAGAAGGCGGAAAGGCCGAGCCAGGGGGCCTGAAGGTTGGACTTGCCCTGGGCGATCATTTCGCCAAGCGAAGGCGAGCCGGGGGGCATGCCGAAGCCTAAGAAATCCAGCGAGGTCAGCGTCGTGATCGAGCCGGAGAGAATGAAGGGCACGAAGGTCAGGGTCGCGACCATGGCGTTCGGCAGCAGGTGGCGGTACATAATGGTAATGTTGTTGACGCCGAGCGCGCGGGCGGCGCGGACATATTCGAAATTGCGCGCCCGCAGGAATTCGGCACGCACGACGCCGACGAGGCCCACCCAGGAAAACAGAAGCAGGATGCCGAGAAGGATGAAGAAACCGGGCGGCAGGACCGAGGCGATGATCAGCAGGATGTAGAGTACCGGCATCGATGACCAGATCTCGATGAAACGCTGCAGGAGAAGGTCGGTCCAGCCGCCGAAATAGCCCTGGATGGCACCGGCGGCAACGCCGACGACCGCCGAGCAGATGGTCAGCGCCAGGCCGAACAGCACCGAGATGCGGAAGCCGTAGATCATGCGCGCCAGCACATCGCGTGCCTGGTCGTCCGTGCCGAGCCAGTTGAGATTGCTCAGGGTGCAATTCGGATCATCAACGCCCTTTTCATAGCCGGAGCAGCGCTGTTCCTTGCTCATCAGCCAGAAGGGAGCGGTCGGAGCTGAGGTTCCCTTCGGAAGGTTCGAATTGGCGGTCTGGTAGGAATAATGGATCGGCGGCCAGATCATCCAGCCATTGGCGTTGATCTCCTGCCTGATATCCTCTGCGCGATAGTCGGTCTGCGCGAGGAAGCCGCCGAATTTTTCCTCGGGGTAATCGACGAAGACAGGCGTCAGGATCTCGCCCTTATAGGAAATGAGGATCGGCCGGTCGTTGGCGATGAATTCCGCTCCGAGACTGACAACGAACAGGATCAGGAACAGCCAGAGAGACCAGTAGCCACGGCGGTTCGCCTTGAAATTCTGCCAGCGGCGAACGTTGGTCGGGGAAAAGAGGCCCTTGCGCGGCGGCTTTACTACTGCCGGGGCCGTCGAGTTGGTCGCTGCGTCCATCAGACATCCCTCCGCTCGAAATCGATGCGGGGGTCGATCCAAGTATAGATCAGGTCCGAGATCAGGCCGACGAACAAGCCAAGCAGCGAGAAGATATAGAGCGTTGCGAACACGATCGGATAGTCACGCTGGACGACGGAGAGATAGCTGAGGCGGCCGAGGCCATCGAGCGAGAAGATATTCTCGATCAACAGCGAACCGGTGAAGAAGGCGGAAATGAAGGCACCGGGGAAACCGGCGATGACGATGAGCATGGCATTGCGGAAGACATGGCCATAGAGCACCCGCCGCTCGCTCAGCCCTTTGGCGCGGGCCGTGATGACATATTGCTTCTTGATCTCCTCGATGAAGGAATTCTTGGTGAGAAGCGTCGTCGTGGCGAAGGCGGCGAGCGACAGCGAGATCAATGGCAGCACGAGGTGCCAGAGATAATCGATGATCTTCTGCCACCACGTAAGATCGGCGAAATTATCGGAGACGAGGCCACGCAGCGGAAACCAATCGAAGAAGGAGCCACCGGCGAAAAGCACGATCAGCATGATGCCGAAGAGGAAACTCGGAACTGCATAGCCGATGATGATGACACCGGACGTCCAGACATCGAAGGTCGATCCATCCTGTATCGCCTTGCGGATGCCGAGCGGGATGGAGATGGCGTAGGAGAAGATCAGGATCCAGATGCCGAGCGAAATCGACACGGGAAGCTTCTGGCCGATGAGATCGATCACCGTGGTATTGCGGAAGAAGCTTTCGCCGAAATCGAAGCGGATATAATTCCACATCATCTGCCCGAAGCGCGTAAGCGGCGGCTTGTCGAAGCCGAACTGCTTGTCGAGCTTGGCGATCAGCTCCGGATCGAGCCCCTGCGCGCCGCGATATTTCGAGCTGCTGTCGTCGACGTTCTGCTGGCCGAGCAGATCGGTACCGCCGGAAAGACGGCCATTGGCGTTGTCGCCCTGGCCGGTCAACTGCGCGATCACCTGCTCGACAGGACCGCCGGGCGCGAACTGCACGATGGTAAACGAGATCGCCATGATGCCGATGATGGTCGGGATCATCAGCAGCAGACGTCTGAGGATATAGGCACCCATCAGCCCGTCACTCCCTCATCGAGGAATATGCCTGCTCCCGCCTCAATCCATCCGTCGTTCAAGTCGTTTGTTCCCTTCCGCCGAATAGAGCCGGCGCAGTCATTTCAGGCTGAAATTGCCGAATCGGCATGGGGCATTTGGAGCCAGCATGCCCGTCATTGCAAGAGCCGCTCATTTGCCGGCGTTCTTCGACCACCATGTCTCGGGAAAGCCCATCGAATATTCCGGCAGATTGGCCGGATGTTCGAACTTGTCCCAATAGGCGATGTGGAAGCTGGTGGCATAGAACAGCGGAACGACGTAGTGATGGGCGAGCAGAACACGGTCGAGCGCCCTCGCCGACGCCTCCTTTTCGGCGACATCCTTGGCAAAGATGGCCTTGGTGATCAGTGCATCGACACCGGGATCGGCTATGCCCGCATAATTTCGAGAACCTGGACGGTTAACTGAGGCAGAACCCCAGAAATCCGTCTGCTCGTTTCCGGGATTGAGGGTCTGGGCCCACACATTCCAGATCATGTCATAGTCGAAACTGCGGACACGATTGATGTATTGCGAGGAATCGACGGTGCGTACGCGCGCGTCGATGCCAATCTTCTTGAGGTTCTGCGTATAGGGCAGCACCCATTTTTCAACAAATGGGCTGCCGAGAAGGATCTCGATGGAAAAGGGCTGCCCGGTCTTGGCATTGACCATCTGGTTGCCCTTGATCACATAGCCGGCATCCTTGAGAAGCGCGATTGCCTTACGAAGATTGTCGCGAGACTTCTGCTGATCGCCACCTACGGGATTGCTGTAGGGTGTCGTAAAGACCTCGGGCGGCACCTTGTCCTTGATCTCGTTCAGAATATTCAGCTCTTCCCCCTGGGGCAGACCGGAGGAAGCGAGTTTGGTGCCGAAGAAATAGCTGTCGTCACGGTGATATACACCATAAGCGACCGTGCGGTTGATCTCCTCGAAATCAAAGGCGTAGTTGAGCGCTTCGCGTACCCGCTGGTCCTTGAACTGATCGCGGCGCATGTTCGGAACCAGCGCCTGCATCACGCCGGTCGCGCGCAGCGGATTGGGCAAATCTTCCCGCTTGATGCGGCCATCCTTGGCGGCCGGGAAGTCATAGCCCGTTACCCAACGGCTGGCGCTGTTATCCTGCCAGAAATCGACATTGCCGCCACGAAAACCCTCAAATTCCACATCGTCGTCGCCGTAGTAGGCATACGAGATGGCTCCGAAGTTGTTCTCGCCAACATTGACGGAGAGGTTCTTGCCCCAATAGTCGTCACGGAGTTCATAGCGGATGGTAGATCCCGGCGACACCGACACGATCTTATATGGCCCGGAGCCCATGAGCGGCTCCAGCGTCGTACGCGTGATGTCGCGTGGCTTGCCATCGGGACCCGTTGCTTCCCACCAATGTTTCGGCACGATCAGAAGCTGTCCGAGAATGGAGGGCAGTTCGCGGTTGTTCTTCTGGTCGAAAGAGAAGGTGATGTCACGGTCGCCGGTTTTTTCGGCACGCGTCACATGTGAATAGTAGCTCGTCAGGAACGGATTGAGTTCCTTCGATTTTTCGAAGCTGAAGACGACATCGTCGGGGGTGACCGGTGTCCCGTCGGCCCATTTGGCCTCAGCCCGCAGACGGAACGTGGCGCTCGAGACATCTTCCGGATAGGACACGCCTTCTGCAAGCAATCCATACGAAGAGAAGACTTCGTCGTCGGCCGACTTCATCAGGGTATCAAATACCAGGCTGAGCCCCGCTGCGGGGTTACCCTTCAGCAAAACGGGATTGAGCGTATCGAACGTACCGTTGCTCGAAAGCTTCAGCTCGCCGCCCTTCGGTGCGTCCGGATTGACATAGTCGAAATGCTTGAAGCCGGGCTGGTATTTCAGATCACCGAGAATGGCGGTGCCAATACGGAACTGTAACTCGTCGGCGTTGGAGGGCGCCGGCAAGACTAGCAGGCAGAAAAGAGAAGCAACCAAGCCTGCTTTCAACCGCGACAATGCCATTCATGATCCTCTGATGATTTGATGGGAATCAAGCATAGGCCAAATGAGGGCGAAAAGCAGGACGGAATTGCTCATCTGTTCACAAACCCGCCGACTGCCATTCCGCGAAATCAGGCTTTTGCCGCAGCTTCTTCAAGGCGTTTGCGCAGCATCAGGCGAAACTCGTGGACGAGACGCCGGTCGCCTGCCGTTTCCGGCTCGTTGGCGGCGACGACGGCGATGCGCAGCAGTTCGAGAACGATCGCCGACATCAAGGCGACATCATCCGTGATCGGCGGCTCGGCTCGCCGCAGGATGGCGGAAATCAGCTCCTTCAGCTCCGCCCGCGAACGCATCTTTCGGTCCTTCGGCACGTCGCGGCGGGCGGCAACCACCGGAAATTCCGGAAACTCCTCGATGAAAGCGCCCAGCCTGTCGAAGATTGCCTCCCCGCTATCGGCCGCCGAAAGGCCGCCGCTCTTTTCCGCGATGTCCTGAAGCACCGCCTTCAGCCGCTCCAGCCGATCGATATGCAGCGCTTCGGCAAGCAGCGGCTTGGTCGGGAAGAACTGATAGAGCGAGCCGATCGACGAGTGCGCTTCTGCGGCGATCTCCGTCATCGTCGCAGCATCATAGCCCTTTTGAACGAAGATTTTTGCGGCCGCTTCCAGAAGCACGGCAACGCGATCATGGCCGCGGCGGCGCTTCGGAATACGCGTTTGCGGTTCCGCGCTTGATTTTTGCGAGGATTCCCTCATATTTGTCATTGTGAGGATAACCTCATATTTCCCCGGAGCCCCCTGATGCCTCTTTACGATCCCCAAACCACCGCACTTGTCTCCATCGATCTGCAGGGCCTAGTTCTCAGCCGCCCGCTCGCACCCCACTCTGCGCAACAGGTCGTCGAGAATACCGCCGCCATCGCCAAAAAATTGAAAGCCGACGGCGGCACCACAGTCTTTGTGACCGTTGGATTTTCCGCAAACTATGTCGATGCTGTCAACCAGCCCGTGGATGAAACCTTCAGCTTTCCAGAGGGAGGTTTACCGCCCGCAGCTCTCGCCGTACCCGCCGAGATCGCAGCGCTGACACCCGACATCGCCATCGTCAAGCGCCACTGGAGCGCCTTTTACGGCACCGAACTCGATCTGCAACTGCGCCGCCGCGGCATCAAAACACTGATCCTTACCGGCGTCGCCACCAATTTCGGCGTCGAATCCACCGTTCGCGACGGCTATGCGGCCAATTATTCCATCATCGTCGCCGAAGATGCGGTGACGACCCTTTCGCAGGAAATGCAGGATTTCGCCTGCACCAAGGTCTTGCCGCGGCTATCGCGCATCCGCAAGACGGCGGAAATTCTGGCTGGCTGATCATGTACTTAGCGGTCCGAGCGGGCAATTTGCGGCCGCTCATTAGGCTCGAGCGATAAAACACGGATTCACCAAAATTGCTTTTCAAGGTAGATTCGCGCGCAAATCACCTCGGCCATTGCCGGCAGCTTCTTAGGGAACCACATGATTTCTGTCCTGGTTCGGACCTTCAATTTGGTCAGCAAACTTTCCCTCGCCGCCACGATCGGCGCGGGCCTCATCAGCGGCGATGCGCTGGCGCAACAGGCAACCCCGACGCCCGGCAGCGCCAAGGCGATCTTCGGCGCCGTAACGCTGCCGACGCAGGGACCGCCGCAATCGATCGGCTTTTATGCCAAGGGCTGCCTTTCCGGCGCCGTGGCGCTGCCGACCGACGGGCCGACCTGGGAGGCGATGCGCCCGTCGCGCAACCGCCGCTGGGGCCGACCGGAAATGATCACACTCCTCGAGCGCCTGTCGCGCGACGCCGCCAAATATGACGGATGGCCGGGCATTCTGGTGGGCGATATCTCGCAGCCACGCGGCGGCCCGATGTTCAACGGTCATGCCTCGCATCAGATCGGCCTCGATGCCGACGTCTGGCTGACGCCAATGCCGTCGCACACGCTGACAGCGGCCGAGCGCGAAACCTTGCCCTTCACCAGCATGCTGGCGAAGGACAAGTTCCTGACGATCAACGACAAGGTCTGGACACCGGAGCATGCCCGCCTCCTGATGCGCGCCGCGAGCTACCCCGAAGTCGAACGCATCTTCGTCAATCCGGCGATCAAGAAGAAGATGTGCGACACGTGGACCGGCGACCGAACCTATCTCGGCAAGCTGCGCCCCGAATATGGCCATGACTCGCATTTCCATATCCGCATCCGCTGCCCCGCAGGCTCGGCCAACTGCAAGCCGCAGGCACCTGTGGCGGCTGGCGACGGCTGCGACAAGTCGCTCGCCTGGTGGTTCACACCGGCGCCCTGGGCAAAGCCGAAGCCCACCGAGAAGCCGCCGGCAAAGCCGCGCGAAGTCATGGTTTCCGATCTGCCAAAGTCCTGCCGGGCCGTGCTGGATGCACCTTCCGTCGCCTCGGCCCGCGCCGCTACCTTCGGCACCAAGGCTGCTGCGGCCAGCGCCACGACCGGTGCGATGCCGGTTTCCAGCGCCGATACGGGCAACACCCCGCCCGGCAGCGTCCCGCAGCAGTAAAGCGGCTGAACCGGTTTCGACCGGTTCGACCCGTCTTTCAAAGGCTTGTCTCTTGGTATAGAAGGCAGATAAATCGATTAAAAGTCTTGGGCACTAGGTCCTGAGCGGAACGGGAGCTTCATGGCCGGCAAATGCATCGCGCTGATCGCGCATGATCAGAAGAAGGATGCAATGGCGGAATTTGCCCGCCGCAATCAGGATGCGCTTTCCAATTGGCATATCGTTGCCACGGGCACGACCGGCGGCCGGGTGCTCGATGCCTGCCCTGGCCTTACGGTCACCCGCATGAAGAGCGGTCCGCTCGGCGGCGATCAGCAGATCGGCGCCATGATCGCCACCGGCGATATCGATCTGCTTGTTTTCTTCATCGACCCGCTGACCCCTGTGCCGCATGATGTCGACGTGAAAGCGTTGACGCGGCTTGCCGTTCTCTACGACATTCCCATGGCTCTCAACGAAGCCACCGCAGAACGACTGATCAAAACACTGAACCATTAATCCGCCTCGGCGGCAGACCACGGACCTGGCCATGCCCAAGCTCAATCACAGCGAAGCCCCCCTGCCCTTTCCTATTCTGATCGGCGATATCGGGGGAACCAACGCACGCTTTTCGATCCTCGTCGATGTCTATGCCGAGCCGAAGCATTTCCCGAACGTGCATACCGCCGATTTCAAAACAATCGACGAGGCGATCCAGCAGGGCGTCCTCGACAAGACGGCGGTGCAGCCGCGTTCGGCGATCCTTGCCGTTGCGGCGCCGGTTCGTGGCGACGAAATTCCGCTGACCAATTGCGACTGGGTGATCCGGCCGAAGACGATGATCGCCAATCTCGGTCTCGAGGATGTGCTGATCATCAATGATTTCGAGGCACAGGCTCTGGCGATAGCCGGTGTCTCCGAGGAGCATCGCGAGACCATCGGCGAAACCTCCGAAGGCATGATCGCCTCGCGTGCCGTACTCGGGCCTGGCACCGGCCTTGGCGTTGCCGGGCTTATACATGCCCAACATGCCTGGATCCCGGTGCCCGGCGAAGGCGGCCATATCGATCTCGGGCCGCGCAACGCGCGCGATCTTCAGATCTGGCCGCACCTGGAGCCCATCGAGGGCCGTATCTCCGCCGAGCAGGTCCTCTGCGGCCGCGGCCTGCAATATCTTTACAACGCGATCTGCAAGGCAGACGGCATCGAGCCCGTGCTGACGCAACCGGCTGATATCACCACCCATGCGCTTGCCGGCACCAACGCCCAGGCTGAAGAAACCGTGACGCTGTTCGTCACCTATCTCGGTCGTGTCGCGGGCGATATCGCGCTGGTCTTCATGGCGCGCGGTGGCGTCTACCTTTCCGGCGGCATCTCGCAAAAGATCCTGCCGGCGCTGCAGAAGCCGGAATTCCGCGCCGCCTTCGAGGATAAGGCGCCGCATTCCGCGCTGCTGAAAACGATCCCGACGCATGTGGTCACCCATCCACTGGCCGCACTCGCCGGCCTTTCGGCCTACGCCCGCATGCCGGCCAATTTCGGCCTGGCGACGGACGGCCGCCGCTGGCGGCGTTGATCAAGTGGGCTTCGGCGGCGGTCGTCGAGGGGATCGCTCACGACCACGCGACGCCTTTTTGAAGGCGCTGCCTTCCCTTATAATGAGCTTGGCTCCATGACCCGCTTTAACCAGTGCAACAGGCCATATCTAGCCAAAGTCGTCCCAACTCTTTATAGACCCGCGAAAGCTCGTGCCATATGCGGCTCGCTTGGTTTGAGACAGGAAGCCGATATTTGAAGTCACCTGACACCAAAAAAACCGATATCGACAGTGAGACGATCGCCGCTGTGCTGAAGCGTATCATTGCTGAAAACGGTCGCGACCATATCTGGGGCTACTCGATCGCAATATTTTGCCTCGTTGTCGTCGCAGCGTCTACGGCGACGATGGCCGCCGTCATGAGACCGATCGTGAACGGAGCTTTTTACGAGCGCCGCGCCGAGGTTATGTGGCTGATTTGCTTTGCGATATTGGCCGCGTTTGTGGCCCGTGGTTTTGCTGGTTATTTTCAATCGGTCATTCTGTCTAAAATTGGCAATGACATCATTGCCCGTTATCAAAGGCGCCTCTATGCACATTTGATGACATTGTCGGTTGGCTTCTTCAGCGAAGCCCGTTCGGCTCAGATTGCGGCGCGAGTGAGTCAGAACGTTTCCGGTATCCGCGATGTGATGAACCTTATCATCACATCGACCGCGCGTGACTTTTTGTCATTTGTCTTTCTGCTGGCCAATATGGTCTATCAGGACCCGCTACTCAGCCTCCTGTTCTTCGTCATTGCGCCGCCTGTGTTTCTGGCCTTGCGCCACATCTCAAGACGCCTGCGCGCCGTTACGCGCGAGGCGGTCATTCTCAACAGCCGTGTGCTCGGCGCGATGCAGGAGACTATTCAAGGGGTTTCCATCGTCAAAGCCTTCACGATGGAGCGCGAACTCGAACGCAAAGTCGATAAGCTGATTACGGCGGCTGAAAACCGACAAAACCGCATTGCCCGTATTTCCGAGCGTAACGGCCCGCTGATCGAAACGGTCGCCGGCTTTGCCGTGGCCGGTGTGTTTGCCTATGCCGCCTATCGTTCGATCTATGAAAACGTCCCGCCAGGTGCGGTGTTTTCGTTCATCGTGTCGCTGCTGCTCGCCTATGATCCGGCCCGCCGTCTAGCCAAATTGCAGGTGCAGCTAGAGCGGGCCGTCGTCAATGCGCGCATGATCTACGAATTGCTCGACATGGAGCCGCGCCAGCGCGACCTGATCGACGCCAAGCCACTCACTGTCACCCAGGCCCGTATCGAGTTTCGTGACGTTGACTTCGCCTATGGTGACGAGGCGGTTCTGAACGGCGTGAGTTTCGTTGCCGAGGGCGGCGAGACGACGGCATTGGTCGGCCCCTCCGGCGCCGGCAAGTCCACCGTCATCAATCTCATCCCGCGCTTCTACGATCCCAAGGCCGGCAGCATCTTCATCGATGGGCAGGACATCGCCCATGTCACGAAGCAATCATTGCGCGAGCAGACCGCCTATGTCTCGCAGCAGCCCTACCTTTTCGAAGGCACGATCCGCGACAACATCCGTTATGGCCGTCCGGAGGCGACGAATGCCGAAGTCGAGGAAGCAGCCCGGCTCGCCTATGCCCATGATTTCATCCTGGCCCAGCCGCAAGGCTATGACACGCCGGTCGGCGAGAATGGCGTGACGCTTTCCGGCGGCCAGCGCCAGCGCCTGTCGATCGCCCGCGCGCTGGTACGCAACGCGCCGATCCTGCTTTTGGACGAAGCAACCTCCGCGCTCGATACCGAATCGGAAGCAGCCGTGCAGAAGGCGCTGGACGAAGCCATGAGCGGCCGCACCGTCGTCGTCATCGCCCATCGCCTGTCGACGGTCGTGCGGGCGGAAAAGATCATTGTCATGCAGAACGGGCGCGTCGTCGAAGAGGGCAACCACGAGACGCTTGCGACCGCCGACAATGGCCTTTACGCTCGCCTCAACAACCTCCAGCGGCCGGCCGTTTCCGGCACTTCCCGCAAATAAGACGATTGAGAAGACATGACCGATGATGCGATGAAGCTGGTGGTGGTGGGCGCAGCCGGACGTATGGGCCAAGCCCTGATCCGCCTCATCCACGCCACGGAAGGTGTTACCCTGCACGCCGCGGTCGCCCGTCCCGGTTCCGCCTTCATCGGCAAGGATGCCGGCGAAATTGCCGGGCTGGGGCCGATCGGCATTCCCGTCACCGACGATCCGCTTTCAGCCTTCCTGCATGCCGAAGGCGTGATCGACTTCACCACACCGGCCACCAGCGTCACCTTCGCAGGCCTCGCCGCCCAGGCGCGCGTCGTCCACATCATCGGCACGACCGGCTGCTCGGCGGAAGACGAAGCCAAGTTCAAGGCTGCTTCCCGCCACGCTCGCATCGTCAAATCGGGCAATATGGGCCTCGGCATCAACCTCTTGAGCGTCCTTGTCGAGCAGGCGGCGCGAGCGCTTCCGCCGGCAGATTGGGACATCGAAGTGCTGGAGATGCATCACAAGCACAAGGTCGACGCCCCCTCCGGCACCGCGTTGCTGCTCGGCCAGGCGGCGGCGAAGGGCCGCGGCATCGATCTCGACGATCATTCCGTGCGCGTGCGCGACGGCCATACCGGTCCGCGGCCAGTCGGCACCATCGGTTTCGCCACGCTGCGCGGCGGCGCCGTCATCGGCGACCATTCCGTCATCTTCGCCGGCGAAGGCGAACGCCTGACATTGTCCCACAGCGCCGGTGACCGCTCGCTGTTTGCCCGCGGCGCGCTTCAGGCCGCGCTCTGGGCGCGCGACAAGAAACCCGGCCTTTATTCCATGCTCGACGTCCTCGGGCTTTCCACACGCTGATCCCATCCTGGAGTGGTGAACCGCTCCAGCCTTTTGTTCTCACGCAATTCCGCACGGAAAACCGCCACGCACTTTTCCTGGAATTGCTCTATCAAGGAGGAATATTTCATGAGCGGTACTCTCGTCCTCGTTCGCCATGGGCAGAGCGACTGGAATTTGAAGAATCTTTTTACCGGCTGGAAGGACCCCGACCTCACCGAACTCGGCATCCAAGAAGCCAGGACCGGTGGCAAGGCGCTCGCCGATTACGGCATCAAGTACGATGTCGCCTTCACCTCGGCGCTGACGCGTGCCCAGCACACGCTGAAGATCATCCTCGATGAAGTCGGCCAGCCCGGTCTCGAAACCATCAAGGATCAGGCGCTGAACGAGCGCGACTACGGCGATCTTTCGGGCCTGAACAAGGACGATGCCCGCGCCAAGTGGGGCGAAGAGCAGGTGCATGTCTGGCGCCGCTCCTACGACGTCCCGCCGCCCGGCGGCGAAAGCCTGCGCGACACCGGCGCCCGTGTCTGGCCCTATTACCTCACGGAAATCCTGCCGCGCGTGCTCGCCGGCCAAAAGGTACTGGTCGCCGCCCACGGCAACTCGCTGCGTTCGCTGGTGATGGTCCTCGACCGGCTCAGCAAGGAACAGATCCTGTCGCTCAACCTCGCGACCGGCGTGCCGATGGTCTACAAGCTCAACGCCGACTCCACCGTCGCTTCCAAGGAAGTGCTCGGCGACATGTCCGGCGCGCATTGAGCGTAACCAAATAACGCCTGAAAGCCCCTCACCCTAGCCCTCTCCCCGTTTTACGGGGAAAGGGGACGACCTTTGTACCCTCGTCTCGACAGGTTAGTAGAGGGAAGGCTGTGGGGCGCGCGCCCATCCCCTTCTCCCCGCTTGCGGGGAGAAGGGGGCCGACAGGTCGAATGAGGGGCTAGCCCACCCTCAATTCTCAACGGTGAACCGCACTCTGTCGGCGGCGAAGCGGGAGATCGAATATTGCACAGGGATATTGTCGAGATCCGCATTGAGCGCCTGGGCGACCAGCACGATGGCGCCCGGGGATAGTTGCAGGTCGGCCAGATCGCCTTCGTCGGCATGGGTCGCGGTGATCTCGGTGACGACACGCACATAATCCGGTACGCCAAGCTCGCGAAACGCCTTGGTGATCGATCCGGTCGTCCGATAAATCTCGGCAATGGCGCCGAAGCGATCCGCCGGAAACCAGCTTGTGGCGCGCGAAACCGGACGATGATCCGCCTGACCGAGCGTTTCCAGGCGCACCAGCCGGGTGCCGATCTTGATCTTGAGCTGCCGCGCCAATTCCGTACTCGCAGGCTCTTCGCTGGTCGCAAGAAGGACGCTGCGGGTCTCGCGCACCTGATCGCCAATCCCTTGTGAAAATCGCGTCCGCCTCGAAATCGGGAAGCTCAGGCGCTCCTTGCGCTCGATCAGTGTGCCGCGCCCCTGCACGGCCCTGACGATCCCTTCCTGCGCCAGTGCCGCAAGTGCGCTTCGTATCGTGTGGCGGTTGACCCCGAACTGCAGCGCCAGCGCCGTTTCCGGCGGCACCATGCCTGCTTCATCGAAATCGCCGTGATTGATCGAAGTGCGAATCCGGTCAGCAATCTGCCGCCAGAGCGCTACGCCCGTCTGTCTTTGTACCTTCTGCCCCGCCATGTCGCCTGCTGCTAATGTCACACGCTTGTCACGTCTCGCCAATAAATATAAAACTACCTTGTATGGTTGTCTATATCAATAGACATTTTGAGGATGACGCGATGAATTCAGCACAGAGACAAGAGGCGGCGGCGCAGGAGCGGCGGGAACGCAAGCGCGCCGCCGATCTGTTGGCGCGGGCCGAACGCGACGAGCTTGACGCGGCCTGGGAGGCACTGCCCGACAAACCGGTGGTCCAGCCTGTACGAGGTCCGGAAACCGGGCTCGTCATGGTGCGCGGGCGCATCGGTGGCGGCGGTTCACCCTTTAATCTCGGCGAGGTTACCGTGACGCGCGCCACCGTCAAGCTCGGCTCCGGTGCGATCGGCCACGCGCATGCTCTCGGCACCGACCGCGACAAGGTGCGGCTTGCAGCAATCTTCGATGCACTCTGGCATCAGCCCGCCACCAAGGAATTCGTGGAGAAGGCGATCCTGCTGCCGGTTACCGATCGGATTGCCGAATATGACCGCAAACGTGCCGAGGAAACGGCCGCCACCCGCGTCGATTTCTTCACCATGGTCCGCGGAGAAGACAAATGAGCCCTTCCACCACCTCCATGATCGCCGGCAACGAGGCGCTGACCGGCGGTTTTACCGATCCGGTGTTCGACGCGCAGAGCGTCTTCAAGATGATGATGGATGCCATGGCACGGCCGGGCATCATCCAGACCGTTACCTCCGACATCGCTCCGCCCGCCCAGCTCGGCATTGCAGCCGGCGCGATCAGCCTGGCGCTGTGCGACCATGACACGCCGGTCTGGCTGTCGAGCGGTCTTGCCAAATCGGCCATGCCCGCCTGGCTCAGCTTCCACACCGGCACGCCGGTGACACCGGAAAAGATCGAGGCACGCTTTGCCTTCGTCGAGGCCGGCATGGCGCTCGCCTCCTTCAACCAGTTCGCCGTCGGCACGCAGGAATATCCCGACCGTTCGACGACACTGGTTTTAGAAATCGCAGCCCTTGAGGGCGGCAAGGAACTGGCGCTCTCAGGCCCCGGCATCGCCGGTATCCGCATGATCGCTCCGATCGGCCTGCCCGATACTTTTCCGCGCATCTGGAACGACAATCGCGCGCTTTTCCCGCGCGGCGTCGATCTCGTTCTGACGGCGGAACGGCAATTCCTTTGCCTGCCGCGCACCACCAAGATCATCGCGACGGAGATGTGACGCATGTATGTTGCCGTTAAAGGCGGCGAAGCCGCCATCGCCAATGCTCACCGGCTGCTCGCCGATCGTCGCCGCGGCGATCGTTCGCTGCCTGCCATCGGCATCGACCAGATCGTCGCGCAACTGGCGCTCGCCGTCGACCGCGTCATGGCCGAAGCCTCGCTTTACGACCGCACGCTCGCCGCCCTTGCCGTTCGCCAGGCGCGCGGCGACATGATCGAAGCGATTTTCCTGCTGCGCGCCTACCGCACCACGCTGCCGCGCTTCGGCTATTCCAAGCCGCTGGATACCTCGGCGATGAAGATCGAACGCCGCATCTCCGCCACCTACAAGGACCTGCCCGGCGGCCAGCTTCTCGGTCCCACTTTCGACTATACGCACCGCCTGCTCGACCCGAGCCTGCTCACGGATATGCCGGTGGACGAGCCGATGCAGCGGCCGGCGGAAGAAGGCCGCGTGATGCGCGTCTCGGAAATTCTGAGCCAGGAAGGGCTGATCGAAGGCGACGGCGACATGCCGATCGACCACGAAACCGGCGACCTGACGCGCGAACCGATGGAATTCCCGATGACCCGCGATCTGCGCCTGCAGGCGCTCGCCCGCGGCGATGAAGGCTTCCTATTGGCGCTCGGCTATTCGACCCAGCGCGGCTATGGCCGCACCCACCCCTTCACCGGCGAAATCCGCATCGGCGAAGTGGAGGTCGAATTGGATGTGCCGGAACTCGGTTTTGCCGTGTCATTGGGTAGCATTCAGGTGACCGAATGCCAGATGGTCAACCAGTTCAAGGGTTCGGCCAAGGCACCGCCGCAGTTTACCCGCGGCTATGGCCTGGTTTTTGGCCAAAGCGAACGCAAGGCCATGGCGATGTCGCTGGTCGACCGGGCGCTCCGCGCCGATGAACTCGGCGAGGATATCGTCGCACCGGCCCAGGACGAGGAATTCGTCATCTCCCATTCCGACAACGTGCAGGCGACCGGCTTCGTCGAACATCTGAAGCTGCCGCACTATGTCGACTTCCAGGCCGAACTCGACCTGGTGCGCCGCATGCGCCGCGACTTCGAGAATGCACAGAATGCAGGCAAGGACCCGATGACGGAGGCTGCCGAATGACCGAACTCGCCACCTATAACTTCGCCTATCTCGACGAACAGACCAAGCGGATGATCCGCCGCGCCATCCTGAAGGCGATCGCCATTCCCGGTTATCAGGTGCCGTTCGCCTCGCGCGAAATGCCGATGCCCTATGGCTGGGGCACGGGCGGCGTGCAATTGACCGCCGCGATCATCGGGCCGGACGATGTGCTCAAGGTCATCGACCAAGGCGCCGACGACACGACCAACGCCGTCTCTATCCGCGCCTTCTTCCAGAAGGTGGCTGACGTCGCCGTCACCACCCGCACGGACGAGGCAACCATCATCCAGACGCGCCACCGTATCCCGGAAGGCAAGCTTGGACCCAACCAGGTGCTGGTCTATCAGGTGCCGATCCCCGAACCGCTGCGTTTCCTGGAGCCGCGCGAGACCGAGACCCGTAAGATGCATGCGCTCGAGGAATACGGCCTCATGCATGTGAAGCTCTACGAAGACATCGCCCGCAACGGCCGCATCGCCACCACCTATGCCTACCCGGTGAAGGTGGCCGGCCGTTACGTGATGGACCCCTCGCCGACGCCGAAATTCGACAATCCGAAGATGCACATGTCGGATGCGCTGCAGCTCTTCGGCGCCGGCCGCGAAAAGCGTATCTATGCCGTGCCGCCCTATACCGAAGTCGTCAGCCTCGATTTCGAGGATCATCCCTTCGAAGTGCAGCGTTTCGATAAGCCCTGTGCTCTCTGCGGTGCCGAGCAGGTCTATCTCGACGAAGTGATCCTCGACGACAAGGGCGGGCGGATGTTTGTCTGCTCCGACACCGATTTCTGCGAAGACCGCCGCGCCCATGGCCATATCGGCACCATGCTGGCACCCAACCAGGAGGCCGCCGAATGAGCGACACGCCACTCCTCAAGGTCAAGGATATCTCGAAATTCTATGGCAGCCGCATCGGTTGCCGCAATGTATCCTTCGATCTCTGGCCCGGTGAAGTGCTGGCGATCGTCGGCGAATCCGGCTCCGGCAAGACGACGCTGCTCAACTGCATTTCGACCCGGCTGCGGCCGACCACCGGCAGCGTCGAGTACCATATGCGCGACGAGACCTATCGCGAACTCTTCCGCATGAACGAGGCCGAACGGCGCTTCCTGATGCGCACCGACTGGGGCTTCGTGCACCAGAACCCGGCCGACGGCCTGCGCATGACCGTTTCGGCCGGCGCCAATGTCGGCGAGCGGCTGATGGCGATCGGTAACCGGCACTACAGCAATATCCGCAATACGGCCATCGACTGGCTGGAACGCGTGGAAATCGACGCTGACCGTATCGACGATCAACCGCGCGCCTTCTCGGGCGGCATGCGCCAGCGCTTGCAGATCGCCCGCAACCTGGTGACCGGCCCGCGGCTGGTGTTCATGGACGAGCCGACCGGTGGCCTCGACGTATCGGTTCAGGCCCGCCTGCTCGATCTCGTACGCGGCCTCGTCAACGATCTCGGCCTGTCGGCCATCATCGTCACGCACGACCTCGCCGTTGCCCGCCTGCTGTCGCACCGCATGATCGTGATGAAGGACGGGGTGGTGATCGAGCATGGTCTTACCGACCGCGTGCTCGACGATCCGCGCGAGCCCTATACGCAACTGCTCGTCTCCTCGATCCTGCAGGTTTAAAGCCATGGCCACTCCCCTCGTCGTTTCCGAAGTCTTCAAGAGCTTTACCATGCACCTGCGCGACGGCATCCGCCTGCCGGTCGTCGCCGACGTCTCCTTCTCGGTCGCATCGGGCGAATGCGTGGTTCTCGGCGGCCCTTCCGGCATCGGCAAGAGCTCGCTGCTGAAAATGATCTACGGCAACTACGCCGTCGATAGCGGCCAGATCCTGGTGATGCATAAGGAAAGGATCGTCGATCTCGCCGCCGCCGATCCGCGCACCGTGCTGGAAGTCCGCCGCCATACCATGGGCTATGTCAGCCAGTTCCTGCGCACCGTACCGCGCGTTGCTGCCATCGACGTGGTTGCCGAGCCGCTGCTGGCGCGTGGCGCAAGTGCCGAGACCGCCCGCGAAAGAGCAGGCAGCCTGCTGGCGCAGCTCAACCTGCCGGAAGAGCTTTGGCAATTGCCGCCCGCCACCTTCTCCGGCGGCGAACAGCAGCGCGTCAATATCGCCCGTGGCTTCATCACCGATCATGCCATTCTGCTGCTCGATGAGCCGACCGCCTCTCTCGACGCGAGAAACCGTGCTGCCGTCGTCGACATGATCGAAAAGAAGAAAAAGGCCGGCGTCGCCCTCCTCGGCATCTTCCATGACGAGGAAGTGCGCGAGGCCGTTGGCAGCCGCGTTCTCGATGTGTCGCAATTTTCGCCCAGAAAGTCCGCCGCATGAGCCGCCAATTGGGCGAAACGCCCTTCATCAGCCCCTCGGCCAGCGTCAGCAATTCGACGCTCGGCCGCTACACCGAAGTCTCCGACCGCTGCCGCATCGATGAAACCGAGATCGGCGACTATTCCTACATCATGCAGGACGGCGCGGTCTGGTGTGCGACGATCGGCAAGTTCGTCAACATTGCCGCGGCTGTGCGCATCAACGCCACCAACCATCCGACCTGGCGGGCGACGTTGCATCACTTCACCTATCGCGCCGCCGACTATTGGCCGGATGCCGATATGGAGACGGATTTCTTCACCTGGCGGCGCGACAACCGCGTAACCATCGGCCATGACGTCTGGATCGGCCATGGCGCCACCATCCTGCCGGGCGTCACCGTCGGTAACGGTGCGGTCATTGGCGCCGGTGCGGTCGTCTCCAAGGATGTTGCGCCCTATACGATCGTCGGCGGCGTGCCGGCCAAGCTCATCCGCCAGCGCTTCACCGAAGCTGTCGGCGAGCGCATGGACAAGCTTGCCTGGTGGGACTGGGATCACACCACATTGCGTACTGCGCTTGACGATTTCCGCGCCCTTGCGGCCGAGGACTTCCTGATCCGCTACGGCGCCTGACGCCCGCGGCACAATCCTTGCTAGAATCCTCTCCGAAGCCCGAAAACCCTGCGGTTTTCGGGCTTTTGCATGCCGTTACGGGAGGGCGCAAACGGCGGGGATTGTAACAGCAGTTACACAAATCTGACATTGGAGCTTCACGAACGGGGACTAATGCGTTGCCTATGCTCAGCGTATGGCGGTCTCGAGGCTTTTCGAAGCGAAAGCCCATGCGCTCGTCCAACAGGTTTCCGCTGCGCCAACGTCAACGTTTGTTGCGGAGCCGGACAGCCGCGAAAGGGAAGGCCTCATGTTTGAGCTGAAGAATGTTTCGCGCCGGTTCGGAAACAAGCTCGCTGTCGATTCCGTGACGCTGGACATTCCGCAAGGACAGATGGTCGGCATCATCGGCCGCTCAGGCGCCGGCAAGTCCACGCTGCTGCGCATGATCAACCGCCTTGCCGATCCGAGCTCGGGCTCCATTCATTTCGCCGGCATCGAAGTTTCCAAGCTGCGCGGCCGGGCGTTGCGCAACTGGCAGCGCGATTGCGCCATGATCTTCCAGCAGTTCAACCTGGTTCCCCGCCTCGACGTGCTTACCAACGTCATGCTCGGCCGCCTGAACCAGCGCTCGACGACGCTCAGCCTGTTGTCCATCTTCAGCCGCGAAGAGCGTATCGAAGCCATCGCGGCGCTTGAACGCCTCGGCATCGAACAGACCGCGTTGCAGATGGCCGGCACGCTGTCGGGTGGCCAGCAGCAGCGCGTCGCCATCGCCCGCGCCCTGATGCAGCAGCCGAAAATGATGCTTGCCGACGAGCCGATCGCCTCGCTTGATCCGCTGAACGCCAAGATCGTCATGGATGCGCTGCGCGATATCAATGAGCGCGAGGGTATCACCGTCATCACCAACCTGCACACGCTGGATACCGCGCGCAACTACTGCGAACGCATCGTCGGCATGGCGGCCGGCCGCGTGGTGTTCGACGGCAAGCCGGCCGATCTGACGGCCGCCGCCGTCAAGGAAATCTACGGCACCGACAAAGATGGCGCCGGTGTCGACGAGACGATGACGTCGACCGCCATCAATCTTTCCGATCAGCCCGCGCAAGGCGCGGCAAATGCATCTGCCGGCCCGCAACCGCTGGCACTGGCCGGTCTCTGAGGGAGCCGGCCGCGATCGAAGGCCCACGTCAAGGGCGCATTTCTTCTAGACCGAAGACATCCGGGGACACCGGTTAATCAGGAGACGAACCCATGTTGAAGAAGACCCTTCTCGCAGCCACGGCGCTTCTCGCGCTCGCTGGCGGCGCTGCCGCTCAGGACATCAAGGAATTCCGCGTTGGTATTCTCGGTGGCGAAAACGAAGCCGACCGCCTGCGCAACTATGCCTGCCTCTCCGACCACCTGAAGAAGGAGTTCGGTTTCGAGAAGGTATCGCTGTTCCCGGCTGCCGACTATGACGGCGTCATCCAGGGCCTGCTCGGCGGCACGCTCGACTTCGCTGAACTTGGTGCTTCCGGCTATGCAGCCACCTACATCAAGGACCCGAAGGCCGTTACCCCGATCCTGACCACGCAGCAGACGGACGGCTCGACCGGCTATTACTCGATCGGTCTCGCCCTGAAGTCCTCCGGCATCAAGACGATCGCCGACGCCAAGGGCAAGAAGCTCGGCTACGCCGACCCGGACTCCACCTCGGGCTACCTCGTTCCGCTGACGCAGATTCCGAAGACCACCGGCATGCCGAACGACAAGTTCTTCGCTTCCACCCAGTTCAACGGCGGTCACGAGAACAACCTGCTCGCCGCCTATGACGGCAAGGTCGACGTTGCCGTTGACGACTCTTCGGGCCTCGGCGATTTCAAGGACGGCTACACCTCCGGTACCTTCCGCAAGGAAGTCGACAAGGGCGCCGTCGATCCGAACAAGCTCGTCGAAGTCTGGCGCTCGCCGCTAATCCCGAACGGCCCGCTCGTCGTTCGCAACGCTCTCGGCACCGAATGGCAGGCCAAGCTGACCGACTTCTTCCTGAAGCTCCCGACCACCGACGCCAAGTGCTTCTCGGCAATCGAAGGCGGCGACTTCAAGGGTTACGTCAAGGTCAACCCGGACTTCTACAAGGCCGTTGTCGAAGTTCGTAAGGCTGCCATCGGCGGCTGATCCCTATCCAGACTGCGGGGCGGCCGGCGACGGCCGCCCTTTTCCTATCACAAGGGCAGGATTTCATGACGGTTGCCGATACTCAGCTACAGATGCAAGGTGCGCCTCAGAGCGCCAAGGACATCGGCGACGCCTGGAGCAGGATGGTGGCTCGCCGCCGCCTCTATACCGGCATTGGCCTGCTGATCCTGATCACCGCCTTCGTGAGCTCCGTCCGCTTTGCCGACGAGAGCAATGCCGGCCATTTCTTCGACCGCCTGCCGCATCTTTTCGATTTCCTGAGCTGGCTCATCCCCAAGGATTGGTCCGACGTCTATCGTGCGCTCTTCGACCTGCCGAGCCCCAACGGCGCAAACGGCGTCGGCGGCGAGGAATTCAATTTCCCGCTAGGCCGCGTCTATGTCTGGGGCGATTTCTATATCCCTGAATATTTCGAGCTGATGATCATCACGATCAACGTGGCGCTGGTTTCCACCCTCATCGGCTTTGTCGTCGCCCTGCCCCTCAGCTTCTTTGCTGCGCGCAACATGTCGCCGTCGCATCCGGTTCGTCTGGTGACCAAACGCTTCATGGAATTGCTGCGCGCCTTTCCCGAGATCGTCATCGCCGGCCTGTTTTCGGCGATCCTGTCGATCGGCCCGATCGCTGCCATCATCGCCGTCGGCCTGCATACGATCGGCGCGCTCGGCAAGCTCTTCTATGAGGTGATCGAGAATATCGACATGAAGCCGGACGAGGGCATGAAGGCGGTCGGCGCGAGTTGGACGGAGCGCGTTCGCTTCGCCGCGCTGCCGCAGGTTCTGCCGAATTTTATGTCCTACGTGCTGCTGCGCCTGGAGATCAACGTTCGCGCTTCCACCATCATCGGCGCCGTCGGCGGCGGCGGTATCGGCGAGGAGCTGAAGCTTTCGATCTCGCGCGGTTTTGGCGCCAAGACGGTGGCACTCGTGCTGCTGCTTTTCGTCACGATCATCGCCGTCGACCAATTTTCCGCATGGCTCCGTCGCCGTCTCGTCGGCGAACATGCCTTCCTTCTGCAACACTGAGGTTGCCTATGTCCGTCATCGACGCCGGCCGCATGCAGGAAATCGAAGCCCGCTATCCGGAAATCCTGCACCGATCGTTCCGCCAGCGTTTCGGCGCGCTGATGATCTTTCTCGGCGTGATCCTTTACGGCATCTACGCCGTCTGGTTCTTCGACCTGCCGAAGATCGTCGCGGAAGCACATTGGGAACGCGTCGGTATCTATCTGAGTGAATGGGTCAGCTACGACGTGCAGCCGGAGTTCCGCGTTTCCGGTGACAAGATCAGCGTCAAATATCCGCGTTTTTCGCCGCTCGGCGACGATCCACATCCGGATTGGGTGACGAACAATCCTGACGGCAGCCTGACCGTCTCCGTCAGCGGCAGCAGCCGCAGCGTGACGGTTACCAAGACGCAAGCGATCCTGACCGCACATGGCGTCACTGTTCCGATCGACTTCACCGGCGCTGCGCCGAAGGTCCTCGGCTCGGAGCCACTGCCGTCATGGATCACGGTTTATGACGACAATATCCTCGCCAATATGGGCTTTGCCGGCGACGTCAGCATTTCCACCGACCGCGTGAAGATCCGCAAGCGCTTCATCGGCTGGGCAAATTTTGTCTTCGATACGCACTCGCCCTTCTTCGATAAGCCGGCGAGCGAAGTCATCAGCCTGATCGTTTCCGGGCCGCGACTGGAGCCGGACCAGTCCAATCTCTCGCTGGCATTCGACAATATCTGGAACAATGGCGCATGGCAGCATGGCGATGTCTGGACCAAGTTGTTCCAGACGATCGTCATGGCCTTCCTCGGCACGCTGCTCGGTTCGCTCGCCGCTTTCCCGCTGGCCTTCATGGCGGCGCGCAACATCACGCCGAACCGGCTGGTCAATCAGATATTGAAGCGCTTCTTCGATTTCCTGCGTTCGGTCGACATGCTGATCTGGGCGCTTTTCCTGACCCGCGCCTTCGGCCCCGGCCCGCTCGCCGGCAGCGGCGCGATCTTCCTGACGGAGACCGGCACCCTCGGCAAGCTCTATTCCGAAGGGCTGGAGAACATCGACAACAAGCCGCGCGAAGGCGTCAAATCGACGGGCTCCTCGACGGTTCTCGTGCATCGCTACGGGATCATGCCGCAGATCGTTCCCGTCATCGTCAGCCAGACTCTGTACCAATGGGAATCTAATGTGCGCGGCGCCACGATCATCGGCGCAGTGGGTGCCGGCGGCATCGGCCTGAAGCTTTGGGAGGCCATGCGCACCAATGCCAATTGGGAAAACGTTGCCTATATGGTGCTCTTGATCCTCATCGTCGTCTTCCTGTTCGACGCCGCTTCCAATGCGCTACGCTCGCGCCTGATGGGCACGCAAAACGGCAGGTAGAAAGCCTTCGGAAAAATCGCAGCGCATCATCATTTTGTCACGGGAATCCGGTAGCGCAGGTCGGCAAGACAACATTGCTTGAGTTCGCTTTAGCCGGATTCGAGCCGCTGCTGCCTTGCTGCTCTTGCGGTTTGTCGCAAATCACCCAACAGTGTCGTGCGCAGCCGATTTTTCCAAGGAACGCAGCCTTGCGCTATGCTCTCTATTTCACGCCGCCCAAAGACGATCCGTTGACCGCGCTTGCCGCTCTCTGGCTGGGCCGCGATGCATTTTCCGATGACATCTTTTCCGACAAGGCCATGGGTCCCGTGCCGGAAGGCCATGCCGAACTGACCGCCGATCCGCGCCGCTACGGCTTTCACGCCACGCTGAAAGCGCCATTCGAGCTTGCCGGCTCGGTGACCGAGTGCGATCTTCTCGATGTCGCCGCCGAGTTCGCCGCGCGCACCAAGGCTTTCACCATTCCGGAACTGGTGCTCGGCCAGCTCGGTCATTTCTTCGCGCTCGTGCCCGGCTCGCTTTACCAGCCGCTGCGGGATTTTGCCTCGCGTGTGGTCAAGACTTTCGAACCATTCCGCGCACCGCTTTCGGATCACGACATCGCCCGGCGCAAGCCGGAAGGCCTGACAGAACCGCAGCGCGCCAATCTGCTGCGCTGGGGCTATCCCTACGTCAATGACGAATTCCGTTTCCATATGACGTTGACCGGGCGCGTCCCAACCGAACGTCAAGCCGACATGCAAGAAGTCCTGCGCGAGCGCTTCGCCGACTATATAGGCAAGGCACTCGCCGTTTCCGGCCTCGCCGTCTTCATCGAAGAAGAGCGCGGCGCCCCCTTTACCGTCCGTTCCTGGCTGCCGCTTTCCGGCGCCTAATAGCGAAAGACCTGACATGACCAAAGAAACCGTCCTTTCCAACGCCCGCATCGTCCTCGAAGACAAAATCGTCGAAGGCTCCGTGCTGATCCGTGACGGTCGCATTGCCGGCATTTCCGAGGGCAAGTCTGCTATCGGCGAGGATTTCGAGGGCGACTATCTGATCCCGGGCCTGGTCGAGCTGCATACGGACCATCTGGAGGCCCATTATTCGCCGCGCCCCGGCGTGCGCTGGAACAAGACAGCGGCCATCCAGGCGCATGACGCCCAGATCGTCACCTCCGGCATCACGACAGTATTCGACTGCCTGCGCATGGGCTCAGATGAAGACGGCGGTTTCGAGCGCGGCGAGATGCGCGACATGGCCGATGCCATTCAGGCGGCAGAGCGCGAGGACCGGCTGCGCGCCGAACACCTGATCCATCTGCGCTGCGAAGTCTCCGCCGACAACGTCCTCGATCATTTCCAGGATTTCGAGAAGGACCCCTATGTCCGTCTGGTTTCGCTGATGGACCACGCGCCGGGCCAGCGCCAGTTCCAGACCATGGACCAATACATCTTCTACTATCAGAAGAAGCGCGGCTTGAGCGACGAGGCCTTTGCCCGTTTCGTTGCCAAGCGCCAGGAAGAATCGGCCAAATACGCAACGCCGCATCGCGATGTCATCTCCAAGGTTTGCGCCGAGCGCGGTATCACCATCGCCAGCCATGACGACGCGACACTCGCCCATGTCGACGAAGCCATCAATTACGGCGTTCGCCTGGCTGAGTTCCCGACCAGCGTTGACGCCGCCAAGGCGTCGCATGGTGCCGGCATGAGCGTGCTGATGGGCGCGCCGAACATCGTTCGCGGCAAGTCGCATTCCGGCAATATCGCCGCCCGCGATCTCGCCGAACTCGGCGTGCTCGACGTACTGTCGTCCGATTATGTGCCGCTCAGCCTGCTGCATGCTCCCTTCATCCTTGCCGACGAGATCGAGAGCATTTCGCTGCCGCAAGCGATCGCCATGGTGACCGCCACCCCGGCAAAGACTGTCAGCCTGAACGACCGTGGCCGCATCGCCGAAGGCCTGCGCGCCGATCTCGTGCGTGTCCGCCGCGATCATGGCGTGCCGGTGACGCGCTCGGTCTGGCGAGAAGGACGACGTGTCGCATGACGGTCGAGGCCAACATAAAGCCGGCTAATCTTGGCCTGGCCTATGCGACCGCGGGCACGCTCGCCGTCGTCGTCGGGCCGAGCGGTGCCGGCAAGGATACGCTGATGAATCTCGCCGCCCGGTATTTCGCCGGCCGGCCGGATGTCCATTTCGTCCGCCGCGTCATCACCCGCGAAGGCGATGCTGGCAACGAGGATCACAAAAGCGTCTCGGATGCCGATTTCGACGCCATGCAGCGCGCCGGCGCGTTCGCCATCTCCTGGGAAGCGCACGGCTTGAAATATGGTATTCCGGCAGCGGTCCGCGATGAGCTAGCCCTCGGCCATCTCGTCATCGCCAATGGTTCGCGCTCCGTACTCGACCGTTTCCAGACCGCCTTTCCACGGCTTAAGGTCATCAACGTCACGGCGCGGCGCGAGGTATTGGCCGAGCGGCTGATGGCACGAGGCCGCGAGAGCCGTGAGGATGTGCTGAAGCGGCTGGAAAGAAGCTCGCTGACCGTTCAGGGCAGCTATGACATAGCCGATATCGATAATAGCAGCACGCTCGAAGAGGCCGAGCGTGCTATCATTTCGGTGCTGGAAGCGCTGATTGGGAAGTAAGCGGCCGGAGCCGAAGAAGACGAGGCATACGCAAAGGGCCTATCTCGCCCTCCTGAGCTTGTCGAAGGGGCGGGATAGACCGTTTCCAACCCACCGCTCAATGCGCTTCGTCCCAATTGTGAGCCGCGCGCGCGTCGACCTTCAACGGCACGGACATATCGACCGCCGGCATGGCGGCATTTTCCATGACCGAGACGATGATCGGCGTCGAACGCTCGACATCGGCGTCTTCGACTTCGAAGATCAGTTCGTCATGCACCTGCAGCAGCATGCGCACGCGATCGTCGAGGCCGGCGGCCGCAAGTGCCGGCTCCATCTTGATCATGGCGCGGCGGATGACGTCGGCCGCTGAACCCTGGATCGGCGCATTGATCGAGGCGCGTTCGTTGAAGGCGCGCACGGACGGATTGGAGGAGCGGATTTCCGGAAAATGCACGCGGCGGCCGAAGATGGTCTCGACATAGCCCTTGTCGCGCGCTGCCGCCTTGGTGCTTTCCATATAATCGCGGATGCCGGGGAAGCGTTCGAAATACCGCTTGATGTAATCGCCGGCTTCCGAACGTTCGATCGACAATTGGTTGGCGAGGCCGAAGGCGGAAATGCCGTAGATGATGCCGAAATTGATCGCCTTGGCGCGGCGGCGCACTTCGCTCGGCATGCCCTCGATCGGCACGCTGAACATTTCCGAGGCCGTCATGGCGTGAATATCGACGCCGTCGGCGAAGGCCTGTTCGAGTTGCGGGATATTGGCGACATGCGCCAGCACGCGCAGTTCGATCTGACTATAGTCGGCCGAGATCAGCTTGTGACCTGGCGTCGAAATGAAAGCCGTGCGGATCTTGCGACCTTCGGCCGTGCGAACCGGAATATTCTGCAGGTTCGGCTCGGAGGAGGACAAGCGCCCGGTCGTGGTCGAGGCCAGCGAATAGGAGGTATGGACCCGTTTGGTCTCGGGATGGACATAGCCCGGCAGCGCGTCGGTATAGGTGGATTTCAGCTTGGTGAGCTGGCGCCAGTCGACGATCTTGCGCGGCAGTTCGAAGCCGGCGGCCGCCATGTCTTCCAGCACTTGCGCCGAGGTCGACCATTGCCCGGTCTTGGTTTTGTTGCCGCCGGCTAGGCCCATCTTGCCGAAGAGAATGTCGCCGAGCTGTTTCGGCGAACCGATGTTGAAGCGCTCGCCGGCCAACGTGTAAATCTCATCCTCGAGGGCGGCGGCACCCTGCGCCAGCTCGCCGGAAAGGCGCGACAGGATTTGCCGGTCGATGGTCATGCCGCGCTCCTCCATATGGGCGAGAACCGGCACCAGCGGCCGTTCCAGACGCTCATAGACGCTGGTGAGCTTTTCGGCGGACAGCCGCGGCTTCAGCACCAGCCAGAGCCGCAGCGTCACATCGGCATCTTCTGCGGCGTAGGCCGTGGCCCGGTCGATATCGACGAGATCGAAGGTGATGTTGGATCTGCCGCTGCCGGTGACATCCTTGTAGGCGATCGGCTTGTGGCCGAGCCAGCGCTCCGACAGGCTATCCATGCCATGCGTGGCATTGGCGCCACCATCGAGCACGTAGGACAGAAGCATCGTGTCGTCGAAGGCCTTGAGCTCGATGCCATAGCGCTTCATCAGCAGGTAGTCGTATTTCAGGTTCTGCGCGATCTTGAGGACGGAGGTGTCTTCAAGCAGATTCTTCAGCCGCGGAAGCGCATCGCGCAACGAGATCTGATTATCCACCAATCCGCCGCCGAGCAGATCGCCGACGCCGTTCTTGTGGCCGAGCGGCACGTAAGCGGCGCGGATGACCGTACCGGAAGGATCGTTGCGATTATCGGCGATCGCCAGCGAAAAACCGACGATTTCGGCCTGCATGGCGTCGAGCGACGTCGTCTCCGTATCGAAGGCGACGATGCCGGTTTCGCGCGCGTTCGCTATCCACTGGTCCAGAGTAGCGACGTCGCGGATGGTGACATAGGTGGAATGATCGATCGGCGCGGTGGCAAAGCTTGCCGCCCGTGCCTTGGCGAGTTCGCGGGGCTCTGAGGCACTTTCAGACGCCATACGCGCCTTGACCACCGGCGCCGGCACGGAGGCACCTTCGGCAGCCACCTCGCCGCCAGCAACAAGATCGACATTTTTAGCGACATCGAGGTCGGGGCCATGGGCAGTGTCGCCCCGCTCGACCTTGACCTCGGATGGTTCGATCGCAGCCGCATCGCAATCGCAGGCATCGGCGACACGGCGCGTGAGCGAGGTGAACTCCATCGCCTTCAGGAAGCCGATCAGTTTCGGGCCGTCCTGGGATTCCAGCACCAAATCATCGAGCGGCAGCTCCAGCGGCACATCGGTCCTGAGCGTCACCAACTGCCGGGAAATTCGGGCCAGCTCGGCATTGGCGACGATGTTTTCACGGCGCTTCTGCTGCTTGATTTCGCCGGCGCGGGCAAGCAGCGTGTCGAGATCGCCGAACTCTTCCAGAAGCTGCGCCGCCGTCTTCGGGCCGATGCCGGGAATGCCGGGCACGTTGTCGACGGAATCGCCGGTCATGGCCTGCAGGTCGATCATCTTTTCCGGCGGCACGCCCCACTTCTCGATGACATCGGGGATGCCGATCTGCTTGTCCTTCATGCTGTCATACATGTGGACCATGGGGGTGACGAGCTGCATCAGATCCTTGTCGGAGGAAATGATGGTGACGTCGGCGCCGGCCGCCTCGGCTTGGCGGGCGTAGGTGGCGATGATGTCGTCCGCCTCGAAGCCGTCGGTCTCGATGCAAGGCAGGTTGAAGGCGCGCGTCGCCTGGCGGATGAGCCCGAACTGCGGGATCAGCTCCTCCGGCGGTGCCGAGCGGTTTGCCTTGTAGGCGTCGTAGATATCCTTGCGGAATGTCTTCGAGGAATAGTCAAAGATGACGGCAAAGTGTGTCGGCGTAACGCCGACCGAGGTATCGCGCGCCGAGGTCAGCAGCTTCCACAGCATATTGCAGAAACCGGAGACGGCGCCGACCGGTAATCCATCGGATTTGCGCGTCAGCGGCGGCAGGGCATGAAAGGCCCGGAAAATGAAACCGGAGCCGTCGACGAGGAAGAGATGATCACCTTTTTTCATGGAAGCATGGATAGCGTGGCGCACCTCCAACGTCCATATAAAGTTCCAATCAAGCGGTCTGCGGACAGGCTAAATTTCTCACTCAAACGTTACCAATTTTTAATCAATCTAATCTGCGGATTCCCTTGAAAAACCATATTTAGAGCCTCATTTCATACTCACCGGCGATTGATTACGCCGAGGGTCTGGCAACCGGCCTGTCCCCCGCCATGTCAGACTTGGACAAAGGCCTATCCCCCTCTCCGGGCCTTTGTCCCCCCTTTGAAGCCGCCATGGTCCCACCTCCAGACCATGGCGGCTTTTCTATTAGATTTCATTCACATAGTCAGTAAAACAACCCGCCAAATATCACCAGAATTTGGCCTGCATCAGACACATTTCACCCAAGATTTGATGATTGTTTTGCTCCAAAATACGGGCATACTTGCAATCATGGGATTTAATCGCATGGACTCTGCGGCCTACCTTGCCAATCAGATGGCGAAGGGATTTGCCCGCTCGTTGCAACAACGGGCGGCGGGGCTTGGTTTTTCCCCCGGCCAATTTCCGATCCTGCTGGAATTGTGGTCCGAAGACGGGCTGACCCAGAAGCAATTGCTGGAGCGCGTCGACATCGAGCAGGCGACGATGGCCAATACCCTGTCGCGCATGGAACGCGATGGGCTGGTGGAGCGCCGGCCGCATCCATCCGACAAACGCGCGCAACTGGTGTTCCTGACCGGCAAAGCTGCCGCCATGCAGACGGAAGCCGTGCAAGCCGCTATGGCTGCGGACAAGGAGCTGTTTCGAGGCTTCCGCACCTTCGAGCGCGAACTGCTGCTCGAATATATCAGGCGCATCCTGGAAAACGCCAAGCATCTCTAGCACCGCGCGTCTCGTTCAACTGACCGTGCATTCGGAAATTTTCGATTTTCCTGCCTCGAAACCGAACTGGCTTTGGTCTATCGTCCGGCCAATTTTCACGTAAGGAGTCGGATATGACCGATGTATCGCCCGTTCTCGACCGTGCGGATCAGAACCTTCCGTCCAGTCTCGACAATCTGTTCGAACTGCTGCGTATCAAATCCATCTCGACCGATCCGGCCTTCAAGGCGGAGTGCCACAAGGCGGCGGAATGGCTGGTCGCCTACCTGACCTCGCTCGGCTTCACCGCCTCCGTGCGCGACACGCCGGGTCATCCGATGGTCGTTGCCCATCATGATGCAGCGAGCGCCGATGCGCCGCATGTGCTGTTCTACGGTCACTATGACGTGCAGCCGGTCGATCCGATCGAGCTTTGGGAGAGCGATCCCTTCGCGCCTGCCGTCAAGGATATGGGCGAAGGCCGCAAGATCCTGACTGGCCGCGGCACCTCTGATGACAAGGGCCAGTTGATGACCTTTGTCGAAGCCGTCCGCGCTTACAAGGAAATCAAGGGTGCGCTTCCGGTCCGCATCACCATCCTGTTCGAAGGCGAAGAGGAATCCGGCTCCCCGTCGCTGAAGCCGTTCCTCGAAGAGAACGCCGCCGAGCTGAAGGCGGACTATGCGCTGGTCTGCGACACCGGCATGTGGGATGGCGATACGCCGGCGATCTCGGCAGGCCTGCGCGGCCTCGTCGGCGAAGAAATCATCATCAATGCCGCCGATCGCGACCTGCATTCCGGCATGTTCGGCGGCGCGGCCGCCAACCCGATCCACATCCTCACCGACATTCTCGCCGGCCTGCATGACGAGACCGGCCGCGTCACGCTCGACGGCTTCTATGACGGCGTCGAAGAGACGCCGGGCAACATCAAGGCCTCCTGGGAAACGCTCGGCATGACGACGGAAAAATTCCTCGGCGAAGTCGGCCTCTCCATACCCTCCGGCGAAAAAGGCCGTTCGGTGATGGAACTCACCTGGGCGCGACCGACGGCTGAGGTCAACGGCATCACGGGCGGCTATACCGGCGCCGGCTTCAAGACCGTGATCGCCGCCAAGGCGTCGGCGAAGGTATCGTTCCGCCTCGTAGGGCAGCAGAACCCAGATGCAATCCGCGATAGTTTCCGCGCTTACGTCCGCTCGAAGGTTCCAGCCGATTGCTCGGTGGAGTTCCATGCCCATGGCGCCTCGCCGGCAATCCAACTGTCCTACGATTCGCCGGTACTGACCAAAGCAAAGCACGCTCTTTCCAGCGAGTGGCCGAAGCCGGCTATCGTTATCGGCATGGGCGGATCGATCCCGATCGTCGGAGACTTCCAGAAGATGCTTGGCATGGAATCCCTGCTGGTCGGTTTCGGCCTCGCCGACGATCGCATCCATTCGCCGAACGAGAAATACGAGCTGAAATCCTATCACAAGGGCATCCGCTCCTGGGTCCGCATCCTCGACGCGCTCGCCGCTTGAGTTTCAAACGAGGACGCGCGAGCGAGATCGCGCGTCCTCCCCTTCATTTTCGCCTTCCGTCGCAGCGTGCCGCCACCGTGGCCGGCAATAAGATTGCAACCTACCCGCCTCAATTTGGATTCGACAAAAGCCGCCAATTTCTATAGGCGTTTGATTAAACGATTAATCACCCGACGTCCCCATGGTGCACCGACCAGATGGCAACCGCGCGCCCCGGCCCCAATCTCAGCAGGATCGCCGCCTCGCTCGGCGTCTCCGTTGCCACGGTGTCCAATGCCCTTTCCGGCAAGGGGCGAGTCTCGGCTGAACTGGTGGAGCGCATCCGCGCCACGGCGGCCACGCTCGGTTATGTGCCAAGCCAGGCTGGCCGGGCGCTGAGGACCGGGCGCAGCGGCGTTCTTGGGCTGGTTCTGCCCGATATCTCCAATCCACTCTTTCCGCAGATCGCCCAGGCAATCGAACATGCCGCCGCCATCGCCGGCTATGGTGTGCTGATTGCCGATTCGCGCGGTGACGTCGGCACGCAGACCGAGGCGATCCACCGGCTGGTGGAACGCGGCGTCGACGGCATGGTGATCGTGCCGCGGCGCGGCACCCGCATTGCCGATGCCGGCTGTCCCGTGGCCGTCATCGATACGCCCTCGACGCCGGGCAACACGGTTTCCGCCGACCACTGGCAGGGCGGTCGTGAAATCGCCAGTCATCTGCGCAATCTCGGGCACCGCAAGATTCTGTTGATCGGCGGAAGCAGCGCCTCCAGCGTACAGAACGACCGCATCGGCGGCTTCAAATCCGCCCTCGACGCCACGATAAAGACCGAGGTCCTCTGGATCGAAAAGCTGGAGGAACAGGACGGGCCTGGCTGCCTGCTGGGATTGGCGGACAAGGTGCAGCAGGGCTTTACGGCCTTTGCCGCCGTTTCCGACCTGCATGCCTTGCGCGCGCTCACCGAACTGCAACGGGCCGGCATCGCCGTTCCGGACAGCGCCAGCGTCACCGGCTTCGACGATCTCATCTGGTCGCCGGTCGTGACACCCGCGCTCACCACGATACGCATGGACATCGCGGCGATTGCCGAGATCGCGATCACCGCACTGGTCAGCGCCATCCAAAATGGCGAACCGATCAAAAAGGGGAGACCGCGCGAAGCGTCCGCGGACGAGCCGCTGCACGTCAACCGGCTTGTCACGGCGGAGAAATCCCGCGTGCCAATGCAGCTTGTCGTCCGTCAATCTTCCGGTCCGCTCGGGCTGGCAAGCACAAACCTTTCAGCGGGAGAGCTCCTGACATGAAACGATTGCTCCTGGCTTCGGCCACCACCTTGCTTGCTCTTTCATCGCTCGGCGTACAGGCACAGGAACGCACGCTCACCATTTCCGTCTATGCCTTCGCCCAGGACGACTACAAGAAGCTCGTCTACGATCCCTTCGAAGCCAAATGCGACTGCAAGCTGGTGGTCGAGACCGGAAACAGCGTCGAGCGCCTGGCGAAGATGCAGGAAAACAAGGCCAATCCGGTTGTCGACATGGCCGTAATCTCCATGGCGGACGCGCTGCAGGCGTCCCGTGCCGGCCTGATCGACAAGATCGATACCTCGAAGCTCAGCAACTTCAACAAGCTCTACGACCTCGCCAAAGACCCGAACGGCGACGGCATGAGCGTCGGCTATACGTTCTATGCCACCTCGATCGCCTATCGCTTGGACAAGATGAAGATCGATTCCTGGGCCGATCTTCTGAAGCCGGACTATGTCGGCCATGTCGCATGGCCGAACGTTACGACCAACCAGGGTCCGCCGGCGCTCTACATGCTGGGCCTCGCGCTTGGCAAGGATACGCCCGACCTCGCTGCCCCAATCGCCGCCATCGGCGAACACAAGAGCGATATCGTCACCTTCTACGAAAAATCCTCGCAGCTCGTGCAACTGATGCAGCAGGAAGAAATCTGGGCCGCGCCGATCGGACGCTTCTCCTGGGCGGGCTTCACCAAGCTCGACGTGCCCGTCGCCTGGGCAACGCCGAAGGAAGGCCAGACCGGCGGCATGAATGTCATGGTCGTCACCAAGGGCTCGGAGAACCGGGATCTCGCTTTGCAGTTCATGGATTTCTGGATCTCGACGGAGGTGCAGACGGCGCTCGCCACGAAACTCATCGACAGCCCGGCGAACAAGGACGTGAAGCTACCCGACGATGTCGCCAAAAACCTGACCTATGGTGAAGACACGGCAAAAAGCCTGAAGCTGATCCCGTCAGCGGTCGCTCTCGACCAGCGCGATGACTGGGTCAAGGAATGGAATAACAGGGTTGGCCAATAAGGCCATGTCGAAACGATATCCCGAATGCAGCATCGGGATATCCGTCTTCCCCATTTTCATGAAGGTTAGCCTTAATGTTCCAGAATAGGGCCGAAGCTCTGGCGCTTGCCCTGCCTGCGGCGGTCTTCGTCGCAGTGGTTTTCCTCGCGCCGGTGCTGATTCTGCTCTCGGAAGGCTTTCATATCCCCACCAGCGGCTGGACTCTTTCGGCCTATACCGGCTTCTTTTCGGAGGCGCTGAACCAGACGGTCTTCCTGCGCACGCTCCGGCTCGGCGTCGAGGTCACGGCTGTTTCCGCCGTCATCGGTTATGCCAGCGCCTTCGCTATCGTCAACCTGCCGCCGAAGGGCAAGGGCCGTCTGGTTGGTCTCGTCGTCTTGCCGCTGATGATCTCGCCGGTGGCGCGCACCTATGCCTGGATCGTCATTCTCGGGCGTACCGGCATCGTCAACCGGGCCGTTCAGGGCCTCGGCTTGAGCGATGAGCCGCTGCGCCTGCTGTTCAGCGAGACCGCCGTCTTCATCGGCCTTCTGCAGCTCTTCCTGCCGTTGATGATCCTGTCGCTGATCAGCGCGCTCGAGAACATGCCGAAGGATGCCATTCCGGCCGCGCGCGTCCTTGGCGCCAACTGGTTCCAGGTGTTCTGGAAAGTGGTGCTGCCGCTGACGCGCGAGGGATTGGTGATTGGCGGCACGCTGGTCTTCACCGGCTCGCTGACGGCCTATATCACGCCGGCTATTCTTGGCGGCTCGAAAGTGCTGATGCTGGAGACGCTGCTCTATCAGCGCATCTCGGTCTCCAACGACTATGTTTCGGCCAGCGTTATCGCCTTCATCCTCATCGTCATGAGTTTCGGCGCCAATCTGGTGCTGAAGCGGCTCGCCACCGCGAGGAACCGGGCATGATGCGGCGTCTGTTTTCTCCGCTCGTCCTCTTCTTGCTGCTGATCTTCCTCATCGGCCCCTTTGTCATCATCGTGGCGGCATCTCTTTCCGGCGGCGAAACGCTGGCCTTTCCGCCGCAGGGCCTGTCGCTGCGTTGGGTGGCAAAGGTCTTCACCATCGACAGTTTCCGCGAAAGCTTCGCCATGTCGATGTTTCTGGCGATCGGCGGCACGCTTTTCGCGCTGATCCTCGGCATTCCGGCGGCTTACGCACTGTCGCGATACAGGCTGCCGGGCGGCGAGACGATCCGCACGATGGTCTCCCTGCCGATCATCGTGCCGGGGATCATCGTAGGTCTGGCGATCCTGCGCTACCTCGTCGTGCCCTTCTCCTTCGATATCACGCTGGCGCTATTCTTCGCGCATACGGCACTGGTGCTTCCCTATGCCGTGCGTGTGGTCTCGGCCAGCCTCAACAATCTGCGCTCCGATATGGAAGAGGCGGCGGTGCTCCTCGGTTCGTCGCGGCTCGGCGCCTTCTTTCGCGTGGTGCTGCCGAATATTCGCAGCGGCGTGCTCGCCGCCTTCATCCTCGGCTTCGTCACCAGCTTCAATCAGGTGCCGGTATCGCTGTTTCTCGCCAAGCCAGGCATACAGACGCTGCCGATCGACATGCTGGGCTATATGGAAACGACCTACGACCCTTCCGTCGCGGCCTTGTCGGCGCTGCTTGCCTTCCTTTCCATCGGCATCGTCTTCCTTGCCGAGCGCTTCCTAGGATTTTCCCGCTATGTCTGACCCCTCCTACCTTACGCTGGACAGGCTGACGCTCGCCTATGGCGACACGGTCGCGGTCAATGACCTCACCCTGTCGATCGGCAAAGGCGAACTTGTGGCCCTGCTCGGCCCCTCCGGCTGCGGCAAGACGACGACGATGCGGGCAATTGCCGGGTTGCTCGCGCCCGTGTCCGGCAAGATCAAGCTCGATGGCGCCGATATCACCCGCGTCTCCGCCAATAGGCGCGCCGTCGGATTGGTCTTTCAATCCTACGCGCTGTTTCCGCATCTCACCGTCTATGAAAACGTCGCCTTCGGCCTACGTCTCAAGGGTATGCGCGGCAATGATCTCGACGCCCGTGTCGGTGCCGGTTTGAAATCCGTGGGTCTTACCAGCTTCTCCGGCCGCAAGCCCGGCCAATTGTCCGGCGGCCAGCAGCAGCGCGTGGCACTGGCGCGATCGATGGTGATGGAGCCGAAGGTGCTGCTGCTCGACGAGCCGCTGTCGAATCTCGACGCCCGCCTGCGCCTGGAAATGCGCACCGAGCTGCAACGGGTGCAGAAGGAAACCGGCGTGACGATGATTTTCGTCACCCACGATCAGGTGGAGGCGCTGGCGCTCGCCGACCGCATCGTCGTCATGCTGAACGGCGCCATCGAGCAGATCGGCTCGCCGGAGGATATCTATAACCGGCCGGTTTCGGCCTTCGTTGCCGATTTCGTCGGCTTCGAGAATGTCTTTGCGCTGGAGAACGGCAGGCTGAAGACGGCGAACGGCGCCGTTACGCTTTCGTCCCCCGCGCCATCGTCTGCGGCGGGCCTGGCCTGGCGGCCGCGTGCGGTAACCCTGGGCTCAGGTCCTTTCAGGGGCACCGTGCGCGGCACGTCTTTCGCCGGCGACAGCCGCGAATATCTGCTCGATACGCCGCTCGGGCCTATCAAAGCCGAAGTGGACGCGGCCGCGGCCGTTCACGCCATGGGCAGCGAGCTCGCCTTCGACCTGCCGGTCGCAGCAGCAGCTTCGCTTGCAAAACACGGATAGGGCCATGGGGATCTGGATCGATACCGATATGGGGTTCGACGATATCGCCGCCATTCTGGTGGTGGCGCATTCGAGCCTCGTGATCGACGGCGTTTCGCTGGTGAGCGGCAATGCGCCGCTAGCGCAGGTGCGCCACAACGCCGCCAGTGCCGCCGCAGCTTTCGGCTGGGAATTTCCGATCCACACGGGCCGCAAATTGCCGGTGCTTTGCAAGCTGGAAACAGCGCAACGCATTCTCGGACAAAGCGGCATGCCGACCATGGGCAAAAGCTTGCCGCCGGCGAATGAATTGCCGGTAAGCGATGCCTTCGCCGCCCTCTGTGGCTGGCTGGAGCGCGACACGGAGCCGAAACGAATTTTGGCGCTCGGGCCGCTCACCAATATCGCTGCCTTGGCGCTCGCCCGGCCCGATCTTGCCGCCCGCATCGACGAACTCACCTGGATGGGCGGCGGCGTGACCTCCGGTAACCACACGGCCTCCGCCGAATTCAATGCCTATGCCGATCCTGAAGCGCTTGCCATCGTGCTAGCCCATCACCTGCCGCTGCGAATGATCGATCTCGACGTCTGCCGCAAGGTGCTGGCGCGGCCTGACGATGTCGACCTTGTGCGCCAGGCCGCCGGCAAGAACGCCGAGTTGCTTGGCGATCTCCTGGGCGGCTACGTCAATATCGGCATCAGCCGCGGCCGTCCCGCCATGGCGATCTATGATCCGACCGCTGCCGCTATTTTCGTCGCTCCCGACATCGCCACGCTTCAGCATGCCCGGATCGACGTCGAGCTGCAGGGGCGGCACACCCGCGGGCGCACCGTCGTCGAGACACGCGCGTCACATGCGGAGTTCAATGCTTATTTTGCCGCCGAGATCGACGCCGACATGGCGCGCGTCATCATTTTCGGCGCGCTGATCAACGAGGCACGCCGATGATCCGACATTCTCCAAGCGAGCCCGCCGATCTCAATGCACATGAGCTGCGGCTTCGTGCCGTCGAGGTCGCTCGTGGCGATACGCCTTTCGACCTGCTGATAACAGGCGGCCAGCTCGTCGACATGGTGACCGGCCAAATCCGGGCCGCCGATATCGGCATCGTCGGCGCGCTGATCGCGAGCGTGCATGCGCCGGGCGGCCGCACGGACGCCATCAGGACGATCGACGCCAGCGGTGCCTTTCTCTCTCCCGGCCTGATCGACACGCACATGCATATCGAAAGCTCGATGGTGACGCCGGCGGCCTATGCCGAAGCCGTGTTGCCGCATGGGGTGACGAGTGTCGTCTGGGACCCGCATGAGTTCGGCAATGTGCATGGCCTCGGCGGCGTGCGCTGGGCGATCGAGGCGACACGGTCGCTGCCGCTCCGGGTGATCCCGCTTGCCCCTTCCTGTGTGCCCTCCGCGCCCGGGCTGGAGCTGGCGGGCGCCGATTTCGATGCTTCCGCCATGGCCGGCATGCTGGCCTGGCCCGAAATCGCCGGCGTTGCCGAGGTCATGACCATGCGTGGCGTCATAGACGGCGATCTGCGCACAAGCGCGATCGTCAATGCCGGGCTGCAATCCGGCAAGCTCGTCTGCGGCCATGCCCGCGGGCTGGAAGGCGCCGATCTCAATGCTTTCATGGCGGCAGGCGTCACCTCAGACCATGAGCTGACCTCCGGCGCCGATCTGCTCTCCAAGCTCTCCGCCGGCATGACGATCGAGCTGCGCGGCTCGCACGACCACCTGCTCAAGCAATTCGTCCAGGTCATCAACAATCTCGGCTTCATGCCGCAGACGGTGACCCTCTGTACCGACGACGTTTTTCCGGACGAACTGCATTTTGACGGCGGCTTGGACGATGTCGTCCGGCGTCTGGTGCGCGACGGGCTGAAGCCCGAATGGGCATTGAGGGCCGCGACGTTGAACGCCGCCATGCGGCTTGGCCGCAACGATCTCGGTCTGATCGCCGCCGGCCGCCGCGCCGACATCGCCATTTTCGAAGACCTTCACGCTTTCAAGGCGAAGCAGGTGATTGCCAACGGCAGGATCGTTGCCGAGGCTGGCAAGATCATCGGCAGGATCGCTCATCTCGATACCACGCCGCTCCAGAATTCGGTCAAACTCGCGCCTCTCAGCGAAGACGATTTTCGTGTATCGGCCGCCGGCGATCGGGTGCGTCTTGCAACGATCGACCAGCCGCGCTTCACGCAATGGGGCGAGGCAGAGGCCGATGTCGTGGACGGATTCGTCGTGCCGCCTGCGGGGACCACGATGATCGCCGTCGTTCATCGTCACGGCAAGGCGGACGGACGACCGCGCGTCGGTTTTCTGACCGGCTGGGGCGAATGGCGCGGTGCCTTCTGCACAACGGTCTCGCACGACAGCCACAATCTCACGGTTTTCGGCGGCAATGTCAGGGACATGACGGTTGCCGCCAACGCCGTCATCGCCGCCGGCGGCGGAATGGCCGTTGTTTCGAATGGTCAAGTCGACATGCTGCTGCCCCTACCCCTATCCGGGCTGGTGACCGCAATGCCCCTCGAAGAAACCGCCCTCGCCTTCCGTGCCATCCGCAAGGCGATGGAAAAGATCACCAAATGGCGGCCGCCTTACCTCGTCTTCAAAGCCTGCTTCGGCGCGACGCTCGCTTGCAACATCGGGCCGCACCAGACGGATCGCGGGATTGCGGATGTAGTGACGGGGCGGGTGTTGGAGACGCCGGTGCTGCCTTCTCGCCTTGGGTAGAAGGTGCCGCCCTTCGACAAGCTCAGGAGGGTGGATGAGGGACGAGGACCTGCGAAGGGCAACCCTAACGGTGCAACGCCCCTCAACCCGAGCTTCGCTCGGCCTTCTCCCCGCTGGGGCGAAGGTGTTTTTACGAAGGGGCCAGCGGTTTCAACCGGAAAGAGGCTTTCAGCCTACCGCATCGAAGACATGCGCCTTGCCGAGCACGCTGACGTGCACGGTGCTGCCGATCTCCGGCAGGCCGACGCTCGAGCTTTTGATGGTGAGCGGTGAAACGCCTGCGACATTGGCAAGAGCAAGCGTCACCGTGCAGACCGCGCCGCCGAATTCGACATCGATGACATTGCCAGCACATACGGCATCGGAGGCAGTGCCGTCGATCATGCTGAACCGCAACTGCTCGGGGCGCAGCATGATTTCCGCCCGTCCCCGCCGGCCGTTTGCGTCCGTCTGGATGCGGCCAAGCGCGCAATCGGCGAAACCATCGCCCAGTTCGGCCGGCAACAGGATGGCGTCGCCGAGGAAGGTGGCCGTCTCGCGGTCGCGGGGATTGAGATAGAGCGTTTGCGGCGTTCCAGCCTGCACCAATTTCCCCTCGCGCAGCACCGCCACCTGATCGGCGAAGGAGAGCGCTTCCGCCTGATCGTGCGTTACCAGGATCGTGGTGATGCCTGCATTCTGTAGGACGCGGGCAACTGCCTTGCGCATGTTTTCGCGCAAGCCCGTGTCGAGCGCAGAAAACGGTTCGTCCAGCAACATCAGCCTCGGCTTGCGGCCGAGCGCGCGGGCAAGTGCCACGCGCTGCTGCTGGCCGCCGGAGAGCTGGTGCGGGCGGCGATCGAGCATGCCGCGATCGAGCTCCACCATGTCGATCAACGCGTTGATCTGCTCGGCGCGGTTTGCTTGTCCGCGCTCCATGCCGAAGCCGATATTCTCTGCCACGCTCAAATGCGGAAACAACGCGCCGTCCTGCGAAACGATGCCGATGCCGCGGCGATGCGCGGGTATGACGGCCGGCCCATCCGCCAGCAGATGTCCTTCCAGCAGCACCTGGCCGGTATCCGGGGTCTCGAAGCCGGCGATGATGCGCAGCAGAGTCGTCTTGCCGGAACCGGAAGGGCCGACAACTGCAGTGCGGCTGCCTGCAGCGACCGTGAGGCCGATGTCGTCAAGCGCGTGCACCGGGCCATAGTGCTTGCCGATGTTTTTAATCGCCAGAAAGGTCATTGTCCGGCCGTCCGCTTGGATTGTGCATAGAGAAGAAGGGTGAGCGGCAGCGACAGCACCACCATCATGAAGGCATAGGGCGCGGCGGAGACATAGTCGATCTCGCTGGTGAGCGACCAGAATTTCGTCGCCAACGTCTCCGTGCCGTTGGGCGACAGCATTAGCGTCGCCGTCAATTCGTTGGTGATGCCGAGAGCGGCAAGGGCGACGCTCGCCGCAAAACCAGGCGCGGCAAGGCGCATGGTGATTTGCCGCACAGCCTGGCTTGGCGTGCGTCCCAACGCCATGGCGGCGCGTTCGAGCTCGACCGGTGCCTGAGCTATGCTGGAGCGCAAGCCCACCAATGCGCGCGGCAGGAACAGCAGGACATAGGCGAGCAGCAGTGTCGCAAAGGTCTGATAGAGCGGCAATACCAGCCGCACAGTGATCGACACCAGCGCTAGCGCCACCACGACGCCCGGCAGCGAGCCGACATAATAGTGGCAGGCTTCAAGAATGCGCTGCAGCCGGCTCGGCGCGCGCACCGAGAGCCAGGCCATGGGAGCGGCGGCGATGGTGGCCAGCAAGCCGCCGGCAACGGCAAGCGCGATCGTCTGCAGCAAGGCCGAGCCGACCGTATCCATCCGCCAGATGCCGGCGCCGCCAAGATAAAGCCAGCGCGCCAGCGTCACGAACGGCACGCCAAGCGTCAGCACGGCCGCTGCCAGCGGCAGTGCGATGGCCGGGATGACGAGCCAGCCGAGACGGCGACGGTCCGCCGGGCGAGCTGCGCCGGAGCCGACACGGGCGTAACGCTCGTTGCCGCGCACCAAAACCTCGATGCCGAGCAGCAGCAGGCAGCAGAAAACGAGAACCCCGCCGAGCATATTGGCGGCCGGGCTGTTGTAGGCGGATTGGAACTGATCGACGATCGCCGTCGAAAAGGTGTCGAAGCGGATCATCACATAGAGACCGTATTCCGCCAGCAGATGCAGGCCGATCAGCAGCGAGCCGCCGCAGATGGCAAGGCGAAGCTGCGGCAGGATCGCCCGGAAGAAGACGCGCCAGGGACCGAGGCCGAGCGAGGCGGCGGCATCCTCGATCGCCGGATCGAGACGGCGCAACTGTGCAGCCACCGGCAGATAGAGGAAGGGATAATAGGCAAGCACCGATACCAGCACGCCGCTCCAGAGCCCACGCATGCCCGGCAACAGGCTGACCCAGGCATAGCTGTGCACGAAAGCGGGCACGGCAAGCGGCGCGACCGCCAGCCACGACCAGATGCGGGCACCCGGGATATTCGTACGCTCGGTCAGCCAGGCGAGCGTGACGGCAAGCATGATGCAGAGCGGGATGGTACAGACTTCGAGAAGGACCGTATTGGTCAGCAATTCACCGACGCGGCTGCGGAAAATGAGCGCGATGGCTTCGCTCCAGCCGGTATCGACCGTGACCCAGACGATGAAGCCGAGCGGCACAAGGCTCAAAAGCGCGACGACGGATGCAAGGGCGATGACAGAAGCGTGCGGAACACGGCCACCGGACGCAGCGGTCAACGGGGGCAATCGCATGGCAGCGGCCTGAGCGGCCGGCGCGGCATATGTGTTCTTCTGCAGCAAGCCTTAGCTGCCTTTCACGCCCTGAAATAGGAAGGCAATCGCCACCAAAGGCGATTGCCGGGATCGAAATGGCCGAATGGCCATCCGCATGCCCCTAGCAGGGCATGCGGACCGGATGCAAGGACTTAGATCAAACCGGCTTCGGTCATGAGTTCGGTGACCTTCTTGCTGTTCAGCTTGGAAGGCTCGACCTTGGGCGCCTGCAGATCGGAGAGCGGCACCAGCTTCGGGTTCGACTGAGCGCCATTGCCGACGGCATATTCATAGGAATCGCCGTCGCGCAGAACGGCCTGACCGCCCTTGCCGGTGATCCACTTCAGGAACGCCTGAGCTTCCTTCTTGTGTTGGCTGGAGGCGAGAACGCCGCCGCCGGAAATGCTGACGAAGGCGCCCGGATCCTGGTTCTTGAAGTAATGCAGCGTGACGTTCTTGCTGTTTTCGCCCGTCTTCGCCTGATCGCCGAACCAGTAATAGTGATAGATGACCGCGCCCTGGATTTCGCCAGCGTTGACGGCCTTCATGGCAACGCTGTTGCCCTTGTAGGGGGTCGCGTTTGCCTTCAAAGCCTTCAGCCAGGACTTGGTGACGTCCTCGCCCTTCAGTTCAAGAAGCGCACTGACGATCGCCTGGAAGTCGGCACCGGCCGGCGATGCACCCCAACGGCCCTTCCAGGCGGGATCGGCGAGGTCGAGCAGCGACTTCGGCAGATCGCTTTCCTTGAGCTTGGTCTTGTCGTAGGCGAAAACCGTGGAACGGGCGGCAACGCCGACCCAATCGCCATCCGCCGCCTTGAAGGTTTCCGGCACCTGCGCCAGCGTATCGGCATCTACGGGCGCAAAGAGCTTGCTGGCATCGACCAGTGCCATGCCGGGAGAATTTTCCGTCAGGAATATGTCGGCGGGAGATGCCGCACCTTCCTCGACGATCTGGTTGGCGAACTGCATGTCGCTGCCATTGCGGATCGTCACCTTGATGCCGGTTTCCTTGGTGAAGCCATCTGCCCAAGCCTGCGTCAACGCCTCGTGCTGCGCATTATAGACGACGATGCCTTCGGATTCGGCGGCATTGGCCATCAGCGGCGCAACCGCAAGACCTGCGGCAAGCGCTAAGGCGCTGGTGAGATGGGTAAAGGAAAAAGTCATAGGCGTCCTCTCGCTTGAAACCCGTCCGTGACGGTGGTGCGGTAGCCTATATTTTTCTTGACTATCGTTTTCAAGTTTCAGTGTGTCCTTTTTTATCACAAAAGTTTGAAAAGGGAGTCAAGATTTAAGGGATCGCTTGTCGGCGAGGTCCAGCCAGGCGCGGAACGTAGGTGGTTTCGATCGCATCGACGATGCACACGGTCTTATCAAAAGAAAAAGCCGCGGCGCTTTCACGCCGCGGCTTTCAATGTTCCAAAGGTTCGATCAGTTGTCGCGCGTTTCCAGCGTTTTGCTAAAGAAGATCGCAACCAGCGTGCAAACCACGCCGGAGAGCAGGTAGAGGCTGGTATAGACCAGACCGAACTGGCTGGAGAGGGCAAGCGCGACGAAGGGCGCAAAGCCGGCACCGATCAGCCAGGAGAGGTCCGAGGTCAATGCCGAACCGCTATAGCGATAGTTCCGGCTGAAACGCGAGGCGCTGGCGCCGGCGGCCTGGCCGAAGGAGAGGCCGAGCAGCGTGAAGCCGACCACCACGTAGACATGGCGGCCGGTGACACCGCCATCGAGCAGCCAGGGTGCGACGAAAGCAAAGGCCGCGATCAACACGGCACCAACGGCAAGCTGATTGCGGCGGCCGATACGGTCGGCGAGCAGGCCGGAACTGACGATTGCGGCGATACCGCAGATCGCGCCGAGGAACTCCACCAACAGGAACGAACCGGGGGTTTGCGCGCTATAAAGTGTTACCCAACCAAGCGGGAAGACCGTGACCAGATGGAAGGTCGCGAAGCTTGCCAGCGGCACGAAAGCGCCGATCAGCACGTCGCGGCCATGCACACGCAGAAGCTCCGTCATCCTGACCGGCTCCAGCTCATGGCGCTCCAGCAACGCACCGAATTCCGGTGTAGCAACCAGACGGAGCCGGGCGAACAGCGCCACGACGTTGACCATGAAGGCGCAGAAGAAGGGGTAGCGCCAGCCGTAGTCCAGGAAATCCACCGTCGAGAGGTTTGCCACGAAATATGCGAACAGAGCGCTTGCCAGCATGAAGCCGGTCGGCGCGCCGAGCTGCGGGATCATCGCATACCAGCCACGACGGTTGGCCGGCGCGTTGAGCGCCAGCAGCGAGGCAAGACCGTCCCAGGCGCCACCGAGCGCGAGGCCCTGAGCGATACGCAAGGCGGCAAGCAGGACGATCGCATAGACGCCGACTTCGTGGTAGCCAGGCAGGAAGCTCATCGACGCCGTGGACCCGCCCAACAGAATCATCGCGATCGTCAGCTTGACGCCGCGGCCATAGGTGCGGTCGATCGCCATGAAGATAAACGAACCGACCGGGCGGGCGATGAAGGCGAGCGAAAAAACCAGGAAGGAAAGCAGCGTGCCGTGCAGGGGATCCGCGAAGGGGAAGATCAGCTTCGGGAAGACCAGGACGGATGCGATGGCGTAAACGAAGAAATCGAAAAACTCGGACGTGCGACCGATGATCACGCCGATGGCAATACTGCCGGGGTCGACAGTACCGCGAGCATGCATATTGCGAGCATCGCGTTCCAAACCGGCGGACGTTGGATTTAATGATTCATGCGTGGCGCTGACCATATACGGGAGCCTCCCTCTCCGGACGCGAATTCCTCCACGAAGTCGCGTCGAGATAAGATGTTTTATCAAACTTACGAACTTATCAAGTATCGTGCATGGAATAATTCGCGAATTAGCGATTGGATCCGGCCGAATTCGGACCTTTTTGCCAAGACAATGCCGGGTTGGCGTGCCGCCACCGGTAGCCATATCCGCCGATCTCGGTATATTAGCCGCGACAAAGGCAACCGGTCGTTGGAAAACCTTCTGGATTTCTCAGGATTTTCCCGATAGGTGACGTTTGCAGTCGATCCCGCATTGCACCCAAGCTTGCTGCGGTGCGACGAAACACCTCATACCGTTCATGACCGCCGTCCTTTAGTCGCGGTACGGTCAATAACAAAAAGAGCTTTGAGACGTGCCAAGACTATCGAAGATTTTCAGCCTGTTATCCGTCCTGCCGCTCACCCTGCTGCTCTCGGGCTGCAATATGGTGGTAATGGCTCCCTCCGGCGACATCGCCGTGCAGCAACGCGACCTTATCGTCGTCTCTACCGTCCTGATGCTGCTGATCATCGTCCCGGTGATTTTCCTTACCCTGTTGTTTGCCTGGAGATATCGCCAGTCGAACGCGACGTCGGTCTATGATCCGGAATGGCATCATTCGACCCGCCTCGAACTGGTGATCTGGTCGGCGCCGCTGGCCATCATCATTGCGCTCGGCGCGGTGACCTGGATCAGCACCCATCAGCTCGATCCCTATCGGCCGCTCGATCGCGTCAACGCCGGCAAGCCCGTAACGACCACCACGAGGGCCGTGAATGTCGAAGTCGTGGCGCTCGATTGGAAATGGCTGTTCTTCTACCCCGATCTCGGCATTGCCACGGTCAACGAACTGGCCGCGCCGGTGGATGCACCCATCAATTTCAAGATCACGGCCTCCTCGGTGATGAACTCGTTCTTCATCCCGGCACTTGCGGGCCAGATCTACGCCATGCCGGGCATGGAAACGAAGCTGCATGCCGTCATCAACCACCCCGGCGAATATCAGGGTCTGTCCGCCAACTACAGCGGCGCCGGCTTCTCGCATATGCGCTTCAAATTCCATGGCTTTAGCCAAGCCGACTTCGACCGATGGGTCCAGAAGGTGAAGAGCCAGGGCACGGCCCTCGGCCGCACGGAATATCTGGCGCTCGCCAAGCCGAGCGAAAGAGAGCCGGTGCGCTACTTCAATTCGGTCGACGACGGTCTCTATGACGCCATCCTCAATATGTGCGCCGATCCCAGCAAGATGTGCATGGGCGAGATGATGCATATCGATGCCAAGGGCGGCGCCGGCAAGGACAGCCAGGAAAACCGCGAGCGCTTGATCTACGACAACCGCGGTGCGGATGCCGGTGAGGTCACGCCGGTAAAGGCAAGCGACACCACAGCTCACGAGATGCAGCACGGCGACGCCTCCATGCAGGGCATGGACATGGGCAATATGCAGATGGGCAACGGCGCTTCAGCCGGTTCGTCCAGCGCTACACCGACCGCCGGTTCGTCAACGCCGGCACAGCAGCCGAGCAATTGATCCCGTGCGCTCAGTAACAAGACATTTATAAGGACAGAGGCAATCCATGTTTTCCAACCCGGACCTCTATAAATTCATCTTCGGTCGGCTGACGCTCGATTCGATCCCCTATCACGAGCCGATCCTCGTCGCGACCTTCATCGGCGTCGCCATCGGCGGCATCGCCGTGCTCGGCCTGCTCACCTATTTCCGCCTCTGGGGCTTCCTCTGGAAGGAATGGTTCACCAGCATCGACCACAAGAAGATCGGCATCATGTATGTGGTGCTGGCTTTGATCATGCTGCTGCGCGGCTTTTCCGACGCGCTGCTGATGCGTTTGCAGCAGGCGATCGCCTTCAACGGTTCCGAGGGCTACCTGCCGCCGCATCACTACGACCAGATCTTCACCGCCCACGGCGTCATCATGATCTTCTTCGTGGCGATGCCCTTCGTCACCGGCCTGATGAACCTCGTCGTGCCGCTGCAGATCGGCGCACGCGACGTCTCCTTCCCGTTCCTGAACAACTTCTCGTTCTGGATGACAACGGCAGGCGCGATCGTCATCATGATCTCGCTCTTCATCGGCGAATTCGCAAAGACCGGCTGGCTGGCCTATCCGCCGCTCTCCGGCATCGCCTACAGTCCTGACGTCGGCGTCGATTATTACATCTGGGGCCTGCAGGTCGCGGGTATCGGTACGACGCTTTCGGGCATCAACCTGATCGCCACTATCGTCAAGATGCGCGCGCCGGGCATGACCTTCACGAAAATGCCGGTCTTCACCTGGACGTCGCTCTGCACCAACATCCTGATCGTTGCGAGCTTCCCGATCCTGACCGCCACGCTCGCTCTGCTTACCCTCGATCGCTACGCCGGTACGAACTTCTTCACGAACGACCTCGGCGGCAATCCGATGATGTATGTCAACCTCATCTGGATCTGGGGTCACCCGGAAGTCTACATCCTGGTCCTGCCGGCCTTCGGCGTCTTCTCGGAAGTCGTGGCCACCTTCTGCGGCAAGCGCCTCTTCGGCTACGCCTCGATGGTCTACGCCACCTGCGTGATCATGATCCTCTCCTACCTCGTCTGGCTGCACCACTTCTTCACGATGGGCTCGGGCGCCAGCGTCAATTCCTTCTTCGGCATCACCACGATGATCATCTCGATCCCGACGGGTGCGAAGCTCTTCAACTGGCTGTTCACGATGTACCACGGCCGCATTCGCTACGAGCCGCCGATGCTGTGGACCGTCGGCTTCATGGTGACCTTCACCATCGGCGGCATGACCGGCGTCATGCTTGCGGTTCCGCCGGCCGACTTCGTGCTGCACAACTCGCTGTTCCTGATCGCCCACTTCCATAACGTGATCATCGGCGGCGTGCTCTTCGGCATGTTCGCGGGTGTCAACTACTGGTTCCCGAAGGCCTTCGGCTTCAAGCTCGATCCCTTCTGGGGCAAGATGAGCTTCTGGTTCTGGCAGATCGGCTTCTGGTTCGCTTTCATGCCGCTCTACATCCTCGGCCTGATGGGCGTCACCCGCCGCGTAAGCCAGTTCGACGATCCGTCGCTGCAGATCTGGTTCATCATCGCGGCCTTCGGCGCCGGACTGATCGCCATCGGCATCGCCTGCTTCCTCATCCAGCTCGGCGTCAGCTTCATGAAGCGCGAAGAACTTCGCGATCATACCGGCGACCCCTGGGGCGGCCGTACGCTGGAATGGTCCACCTCGTCGCCGCCGCCGGCCTACAACTTCGCCTTCACGCCGATCGTCTACGATCACGACGCGTGGTGGGACATGAAGAACCGTGGCTATCAGCGTCCGACGGAGGGTTTCATCCCGATCCACATGCCGAAGAATACCGGCACGGGCGTCATCCTCGGCGTTCTCTCCATCGCCTTCGCATTCGGCATGATCTGGTACATGTGGTGGCTTGCCGCCATCACCTTCGTCGCAATGATCGCCATTACGATCGGCCATACCTTCAACTATAAGCGCGACTTCTACATCCCCGCCGATCAGGTCGTGAAGACCGAGAACGAGCGTACGAAGCAGCTCGCAGGACAGGTATAAGACCCATGACGACCCATAGCGCACCAGCTCTGAAAGACGGCGAAACGCCCGCCTTCTACCTGAAGGAAGAGCATCATCCCGAAGGCAGCACGATGCTGGGCTTCTGGATCTACATCATGAGCGACTGCCTGATCTTCGCAGTGCTCTTTGCGACCTATGCCGTGCTTGGCCGCAACTATGCGGCCGGCCCGTCGCCGGCTGACCTGTTCGAGCTGCCGGTCGTCGCTCTCAACACGACGATGCTGCTGCTCTCCTCCATCACCTACGGCTTTGCCATGCTGATGATGGAAAAAGACAACAAGTCGGGAACGCTGTTGTGGCTGGCGATCACCGGCCTCTTCGGTGCTGCCTTCATCTATTTCGAACTCAACGAATTCTATCACCTGATCCTGGAAGGCGCCGGCCCGCAGCGCAGCGCCTTCCTCTCCGCCTTCTTCACGCTGGTCGGCACGCACGGCCTGCACGTCACCACCGGTATCGTCTGGCTGATCACGCTGATGATACAGACAAGCCGCCGGGGGCTGATCGTCGAAAACAAGCGCCGTCTGATGTGCCTGTCGATGTTCTGGCACTTCCTCGACGTCGTCTGGATCGGCGTGTTTTCCTTCGTCTACCTCATGGGAGTTCTCGGATGAGCTCGAACGCCAATCCTTCGCATCATTCCGCTGACGCCCACGGTCATGGTCACGATCACGGCCATGGCGGCCACGAGGCCGGCCACGGCACATTCAAGAGCTACATGACGGGGTTCATCCTCTCCGTCATCCTGACAGCCATTCCCTTCTGGCTGGTCATGGCCAAGGTCTTCTCCGATCCGGCCGTCACCGCGGTGTTGATCATGATCCTCGGCGCCATCCAGATCATCGTGCACATGATCTACTTCCTGCACATGAACACCAAGTCGGAAGGCGGCTGGAACATGATGGCGCTGATCTTCACCATCGTGCTGGTGATCATTGCGCTCTCCGGCTCGCTCTGGGTCATGCACCACCTGAATTCGAACATGATGACCATGTCGCCCGACATGATGCGCAACCTGCCATAACGATCGAGCGGCGGGCGTCCCGACGGATGCCCGCCGCCATTCCCGGCGCCAGATATTCGCCGGACGACTGCGCCGCGCCTCCGATGGAGTTTTGCGCCTTGACCGACATCCCCCCCCCCTCCCTTTCCGAAAAGCCGCGCTCCGCGCTCACGCTTGCCATCTGGGTGATCCTGCTTCTGCTGTTGACTGCGGCGCTCATTGCGCTCGGCACATGGCAGGTGAAGCGGCTGTCCTGGAAGCTGGATCTGATCGCCCGCGTCGATGCCCGCGTGCATGCGCCGCCCGTCGCCGCCCCCGGTCCGGCGGAATGGCCCACGATCGATGCCGCCGGCTATGAATACAAGCATGTCCAGGCAACCGGCACCTTCCTCAACGACAAGGAAGCGCAGGTCTATGCCTCGACCGCGCTCGGTGCGGGTTACTGGGTGCTGACGCCGATGAAAGAGGCCGATGGTACGATTATCATCGTCAATCGCGGTTTCGTACCGAGTGACAAGCGCAATCCGAACACCCGCCCCGCAGGCGAGCTGGCCGGCGAGACGACCGTTACCGGCCTGCTGCGGATCAACGAGCCGAAGGGCACGCTGCTGCGCTCCAACGTGCCGGCGGAAGAGCGCTGGTATTCCCGCGACGTCACGGCGATCGCCGCGGCGCGGGGCCTCCAGAACGTCGCACCCTATTTCATCGATGCGGACGACACGAAGAATCCAGACGACCTACCGGTCGGCGGCCTGACGCAGATCGTCTTCCCCAACAATCATCTCGTCTACGCCATCACCTGGTACGGGCTTGCCGTGATGACATCAGGCCTTGCCGCCTATCTCGTCTATTTCGAGGGGCAGCGGGGGAAGGCGCGCCACTAGAGCGCTATCTTGCAGCATTCGGAAAACGAAGCTGCCAGCGGCGGCCATCGCTGGTCATCTCCACGATGCCGAGCGGCTCGATGTCGATGGTCCAGAACGCCGCAGGCGGCGCTTGCAGCACATGGAGAATGGCGGCGCGAATGATGGTCGCATGCGTAACGACGACGGTGTGACCGCCATCGCCGATGTGGGTCTTCATCCAATCTCCGACGCGGGCGAGCACGGCGGACAAGGGCTCGCCACCATGCGGCGCCGCATCGAAATCCAGCATCCACTGCGTCAGCGCTTCCGGATCGCTCTCATGCAGTTCGGTGATCGGCCTGCCCTGCCAGCGCCCGTAGTCGCACTCCCGGAAAGACAGCTCCTCCCTGACGTCGAGCCCGCAAGCCGCAGCCGTCTGCCGAGCCCGCAGCGCCGGGCTCGTCCACGCCCGGTCGACCGTTGCGAGCCCGGACGGCAGTTGAATACGCTCGAGCGCTTTTGCCTCCAGCGGCTCGTCGCCGGGAAAGCGTCCCTCACGATTGGCGCGGGTCGGCCCGTGACAAATCCAGCTCAGACGCCCTTTCATACAGCTCGATAACTCCATCCTTGTCGCGATTTCGCATCGCGATGGCGTTTGATTGACAACTATCTTTGCTGCCAGATATAAACTTAGTGTTACGGGTGTGGAAGCCGGTGCAATCCCGGCGCGGTCGCGCCACTGTAATCGAAGGGCGGATACCGCCCCTAGAGAGCCAGACCCTTCCCGTAAAAAACCCTTCCGCAAATGGAACGCGTTATTCAAAAAAGGGAATACAATGTCTGACACCACATTCGCACCGACCGCAATCCCGACTCCGATCCCGGCTGGCGAAATCCTGCCCTGGGCGATCTTTGCCGGGCTTCTCCTCATGCTGGCGATCTATTTCATCGGCGCAGAAGAAGGCGCGACGGCGCTGTTCTCCGGATCCTACGTGCACGAATTCGTGCATGACGCGCGCCACCTGCTCGGCTTCCCCTGCCACTAAGGGGTAACGCTCATGGTTGGACGCCTTTTGCTCCGCGGCATGCTGGTCGGAGTGCTTGCTGGCATTCTCATTTTCGCCTTCGCGCATACGTTCGGCGAGCCGCTCGTCGATCGAGCGATCGCGTTTGAGGAGCAGGCTGCCCAGGCGGCAGGTGAAATGCCGGAACCGGAGATCGTCAGCCGCGCCACGCAGGCGGGCCTCGGTCTCTTTACCGGCATCATCATCTATGCCGCAGCGGTCGGCGGGCTTTTTGCCCTGGTCTTCGCCTATGTCTACGGCCGTGTCAGCCCCTTTGGCGCGCGCGGCACTGCCGCCCTGCTGGCTATCGCCGCCTTTATCGCCATTTCGTTGGTTCCCGACATCAAATATCCGGCCAATCCGCCGGCAATCGGCACTCCGGATACGATCGGCGCCAGGACCGAGCTGTTCTTCGTGATGATCGTGGCCTCCATCGTCGCCATGGTTGCCGCGGTATCCCTCGCCCGTCAGTTGGCGGCGCGCTACGGATCATGGAACGGCGCGATCTTCGCCGGCATCGCCTACATCGTGTTCATCGGCCTGGTGCAATACCTGCTGCCGGCGATCAACGAGGTGCCGGAGCAGTTTTCCGCCGTCGTGCTCTGGCGATTCCGGATCTCTTCGCTCGGCATGCACGCGATCCTATGGACGACGCTTGGCCTCGCCTTCGGGGCATGGGCCGAACGCGATCTGCCGCAGGTTCGCAACGGCCGCACGGCCATGCGCCGGGCCTGAAATGGCAAGCCTGATATGTCCCCCGCATGTCTTCATGCGTGGGACTCACTTGCTGAAACCAGCCATTCTATTGTCGGTCTTTTACCTGATCTGCATCCTGAGCCTGCCAATAGAGGCGAAGGCGCATACCGGTGGTTCGTCGGGAAGCCAAGCGGGCATTCCTATACCAAGTCTGAGCCATGGTGAGATGGCTGTGATCGCCCCCTACTACGGGCGTATCGTTGCGCTTGCCTCATCGGCATCCGACACCGACGAGGCGTTCCGTCGCGTGTTGAACTTCGCACAGATTCAGCGCGCCTATTGCCTTTGGGGCGTCATGCCGGGAAGCGTCGCGGATGAGGACAGCCCCTTTAACGAATGCTCGCATGCCTATCTCGCCGCGGCCAAGATGGCGCTGCTGCAGATGCGCACGATGAAGGATGAAAAAGCGGCCGCCAGCGATCTCATCTCCGAAATCGACGGCGTGCTTGTACGCAACAATCTATCGCTTGTTCTCTGCCGTTTCAGTGGCGAGGGCTTCAACACGGCCGACCTTGTCCGGCCGCAGCTCGCCGGCATCTTTCTGCACGGCAAAAGCCTTGCCGCGACGATGCTGGCACTGATGACGGCAGTGACCGCGCTGTGGTGGACCGCGCGGCTCCTGCGGATAAAGCCGGTCGTTGCCGACTAGCGCATTCCAGGAAACGTGCGAAACGGTTTTCCGTCTGGAATGCGTAAAAACAAAGAGATAGAGCGGAAAAGCGATTCCATGAATCGCTGCCCCGCTCTAGTAGACGGCACCCGCCGTCACCGGACGGCGACGTGTCTGATTTCACCAATCCCGCGGCCGGCCCCGCCAACCACCGTCCCAGCCGTCACGATAATAGGGGCGATGGCCATACCAACCCCAGCGCGGCGGTGGCGCTCTGTAATATCCCCAGCCATAGCCGCGCGGCGGTCCATAGCGGTTCGGCCGGCATGCGCCGCGAGGCGTCAAGTGCCAGCCACGGCCGCAGGCATAATCGACGTTTACGACCGGCGCTTTAGCTACGGTTCCAACGGCAGCGATAGGCATCGCTTCTGCCGAAGATACGACAAGGCTGCCGAGGACGGCAGCAACGGCAATCACGGACAATCTCATCGTGATGATCCTCTCTTCAAGTCCCTTGCAAGCGGATTTAAACCCCTGCCGTCTGAACGCCGGGTGAACCGAAAAAGGCATTTTCGCGGCGAAATCAAGACGTTGAACGTTAAGTTGAGATGATCCTTCCATAAGCTTTCGCTTAACGCGAAACGCATCTGCCGGCGAGCAAGCACGATACAACCATGACCCGCATAAGTATCTCTTTATGCGTCATTAGAGGTTCATCAACCGCGCTTAAATGGTCAACTTTATTTGTCATAAAGGAGTTTGAGATGGTCGACGTCGTTTCAAGCAATACTGAGGGTAGCAATCACCCTATTCACGGCGCGGGCGGTTCCGCTAAATGGTTTCTGCCGATCTTCGGCATCGTTGTACTTGGCGGCCTTGCCTATGTTGGCTATGCCCTTGGCAGCGATCTTGCCAATGCTGCCGCGGTTCCGTGGATCCTGCTCGGATTGGCGCTGCTGATCGCGCTCGGCTTCGAATTCGTCAACGGTTTCCATGACACCGCCAATGCGGTCGCAACCGTCATCTACACCCGCTCGCTGCCGGCTGAGTTTGCCGTTATCTGGTCGGGCTTCTTCAATTTCCTCGGCGTGCTGACCTCTTCCGGTGCCGTCGCCTTCGGCATCCTGGCGCTGTTGCCCGTCGAACTGATCCTGCAGGTCGGCTCCGGCTCCGGCCTCGCCATGGTCTTCGCCCTGTTGACCGCCGCCATCGTATGGAATCTCGGCACCTGGTATCTCGGCTTGCCGGCATCGAGCTCGCACACGCTCGTCGGCTCCATCATCGGCGTCGGTCTTGCCAATCAGTTCCTCGCCCCTGCCGGTTCCGCCACGAGCGGTGTCGACTGGTCGCAGGCAAGCAATGTCGGCTTGTCGCTGCTGCTGTCGCCGATCATCGGTTTCTGCCTCGCTGCGCTGTTGTTGCTGGTTTCCAAAGTTCTGATCCGCAACAAGGACCTCTATGAAGCGCCGAAGGGCAATGCGCCGCCTCCGCTGTGGATTCGCGTTCTGCTGATCTTCACCTGCACCGGCGTCAGCTTCGCCCACGGTTCGAATGACGGCCAGAAGGGCATGGGTCTGATCATGCTCATCCTCATCGGCCTCGTACCGACCGCTTTCGCGCTGAACCGGACACCCGATATCAACTACCTCGATGCCTACAAGGCAGCCTCGACGCAGGTCGAAACTGTCCTCGGCAAGTATGTGAAGCCCGGCGTTGCCACGCCTGCGGACCCGAAGGCTGTCGTCAGCGATGCCGTGAAGAGCAAGACCTGGACGGACGCAACCACCCCGGCACTGCAGGCCTATATCCACGCCACGAGCGTCGAGATCGCCGCTTATCCGAGCGTCGAAAAGTTGCCGAACGGCCTCGTCGGCAACGTTCGTAACGACATCTATCTGATCGGTGAATCGCTGAAGCTGATCGACAAGCAGAAGCTGCTGCCGATGAGCGCCGACGACCTGAAAGCCGTGACCAACTATCACGCCGCCGTCGATCACGCGACCAAGTTCATCCCGCTTTGGGTGAAGGTTGCCGTGGCGCTGGCACTCGGCCTTGGCACCATGGTCGGCTGGAAGCGCATCGTCGTCACCGTCGGCGAAAAGATCGGCAAGACCCACCTGACGTATGGCCAGGGTGCAGCCGCCGAAGTCGTCGCCATGCTGACGATCGGTGCGGCCGACCATCTCGGCCTGCCGGTTTCGACGACGCACGTCCTATCCTCCGGCGTCGCCGGCACCATGGCCGCCAACGGTTCGGGCCTGCAATGGTCCACCGTTCGCAACATGCTGATGGCCTGGATCTTGACCCTGCCGGCCTCGATCGCGCTTGCCTTCGTGCTCTTCATCGTGCTTCGCCAGGTCTTCTAACTGGCGTCACAAGTTATCGAGCCGGCTGTCGTTTAGCCGGCAAATATCGCTGGAGGTTGATGGCGCCCTTCCCCAAGGGCGCCATTATTCTTGCGGCTTGTTACCGTTGGCGCCGAGGCCGGAGAGTTTGGCGAGTTCCGAACGGCGGTTCGCATAGTTCTGGGCGACCATCGGATAGTTGGGAGCAAGACCCCATTTTGCCCGATATTCCTCAGGCGTCATGCCGTAGTGGACGCGCAGGTGCCGTTTGAGCGTCTTGAAGCGTTTTCCATCTTCAAGGCAGATGATGTAGTCGTTCGTCACCGACTTCTTGAGATCGACGGCGGGAACCGGCCTGGTTTGCTCCAGCGGAGGCGCGGATCCATCCAAAGCCTGCAACGCTTCATGCACATCCGCGATCAACTTCGGAAGGTTGCCGACAAGAATGGGATTGTGGCTGACATAGGCCGAAACAATCTTCACACAGCCATCAAACAGAACATGCATTTGCGGCTGGGGCTGGTCTCTTCTGCTGCTGAAAGCGTCCATCATCGTTTCCCGGATCTCGTGTGGCCTGGTGTGAGCCGCCTCGCGTGATTGCTTCATGTACAAACCCATTCGTGAATCTTGCATTGGTTCAAACTCCACAGGTTTTGGTTTGCGGCATCTTCGGCATCCCTGGATGAGGACGCCTGCTCATTGTCGGTCTTTCTCCACGGGCTCGGCATGGCCGGCCGCATCTGCAAAATCCTCTGCGGCGTCTGCAAAGTCCTTTGCAGGATCGGCAAAATAGGTGGCCAGCTTGGTACATAGGACGATAAGGGGAATGCCGAGCATGAAGGCGGCATAGGTTGGATTGCCGTTGCAGTGACGCAGGGTCTGAAGGATCAGCCTGCGCTCGACATCCTCCACGGTCTGGCCGACGAGAACACCGACGGCGGTGTTCACCGTGTGCGGCGCCAGGCTGTCATCGCAGGCGGAGAGATGTGCGACGATCTCATCGATCAGCCGCTCTTCGCTCGCCGTCGCCAGCACGATGCCGGCGGCACGGTCGAGTTCACAAAAGACATAAAGGCCGTTTTCGGCGTCGATCGTGACCCGTCCGGAGACATCTCCCAACACGTTGCGAATGACGATATGCGGGTCCTCTCCGCCCACAAGGGCGAACGGCAATCCGCTACCAATGTAGGAAGCGCCGGGGAACAGGCCCTGCAACTCCTCGAACAGCAGATTAAGCCGCACTTGCGCCTGCACATCCTGTGCTGTGGAGGCAGCGGAGACATCATAATCCCGATGGAAGGAAGGATATTTGATCATACCGTCACCTCCGCGATTGAGGCGGAAAGAAAGGCAGGCAAGCCGCTTTTCCCGCCGATGAACTCCAAGCCGTCGGTTCGTTTTGCCGCGCAGTTTTGTGGGACGAGGGATGGAATATTCATCCAACCTCCCGCAGGCCGAATTTGCCCTTGGTCTGTGGAAGCTGCTGAAGCGCCACGGGCCTGGACAGAAGAAAACCTTGCACATGCGTCGCGCCGCTCGTGCGCGCCGCCTCCAATTGCGCCTCGGTTTCGATTCCCTCGACAATGACCATGGGAGCAAGGCAGGATGCAAAGCCGACCAGATGATAGAGGCTGTCGCGGCCATCCGGGCCTGGCCTGATATCGCGGACAAAAGACGCATCGACTTTGATGATATCGGCCGAGACCTGCAGCAGGTGCGCTGGCGTCGCAAAGCCGGTGCCAAAATCGTCGATCGCGATGCGGCAACCGAGTGCACGTATCATTTTCAATCGTTCGATGGCGGCACCGACCGGCGGATAAGTCTCGGTAATTTCAACGATAAGCCGGGAGGCGAGTTCGGGCTGTTGGCTGATTCGGCTGAAGATATCGGCAAATTGATCCGGCGCCGACAACGTGGCTGCGGATAGATTGCAGCCGAGTGTCAGTGTCGTATCCGCCGTCAAGGCCGCCAGAATCATGTCCAGCATACGGAAATCGAGGTCGAAGCGGCCGACCAATCGTTCCAACTGCGGCACGAAGGCGCCAGCTGTGTGAACGACGCCTTCGGCATCCGTTACGCGCGCCAGGCACTCGGCATAAAGAATCTCTTCGATGTTTTTGACGTCATGGATCGGCTGTACGACAAAGCTCAGGCCGCCCTTGGCGATTGCCTTCAAAATCAGGGCATTATGCCCCTTGTCAGTCCGGTTTCCTCTACCGCTCATCAAGCCTCCAACGGCTGCAAGATGAGCAGCAAACCGAAATTTGGAAAGAAAGGCCGACGTGTGAAAATGACGCAAACAGGCTGGGAGCATGGGATTTCTGGTGCCCAAAAGCCGCCTTTTCCATCTGTGAGACGCCCTCTAACTCAAGGTAACTAGAGTTTCCCTTCCGCAAGCAGAATATGTCGCGTCAAGGCGACAGCATATTTAGAATCAATATATTCCTAATATGTAAACTAGTATCATCAAACATTCAATTGATGCGATTTTTTTGAGTTACTAATTCAATTATTGCCGAAGCGAGCGGCAACAATCTCCGGCCACAAACCATTGGGCGCTATATTGAGGGATGCGTCGGGCACGTAAGTTCTTCCGGCGGGGCCCGCAACAAATACCAGCGAATCACCTCTGGGGCCGCTTTAATCGGGCTGCGGCCACCAGTTCGCTTGCCTTGCCTCCCGCAAGGCATGATCGAGCGGCGCAAGATCTGCATGCCACAGCCGCTCCCATTCGAGACTCATGACGCCATCATAGCAATCGGCAGCCAATGCGGAGAGCAGCGCCGGCATAGGAAACTCGCCGGCGCCCGGGAGCGCGTAGGTATATGGCAGCTTTCCGCTCGCCTTCGAGATGCTATCCTTCACATGCAGATGCCTGACGTTCTGGCGTACTTGCTTCCAGGTCTCCGCAGGATCTTGTCCGCCTTTGCGCCAGGTGTGATGCGTGTCCCAGAGCAGGGCGCAATCGGGTGCCGCTTCCAGAAAACGGCCGAGCGCGTCCGGGTGCGCCAGAAAGTCGTGTGTCTCCACCATGATATCGGCGGCAAAACCCTCGCGGCTGGCGGTCTCGCGCCACCATTCCAGCGTCGACAGTGCCTCGGACAGTTCGCCGGTATCGCCGGTGCTGCCGCCATCGAAAACGCGCAGCGCCTTTATGCCGGCCGCTTCGGCCCATGGAAGATAGCGCAGGAACTCTTCCTTCGCTTGCGGCGTAGCGCCAACGAGACGCATCGATGTGTTCAGCGCGCAAACGGCCACCGGGGAACGCTCCAGGGCATGGACAAGGCCGGCCGGAGTGCCGAAGCGTTCGGCAAAATAGGACGGCAGATCGATCATGCCGCCGAGCGCGCGAATTTCGATCGCGTCGAGGCCGTGGCGTGCTGCCAGAGCGAGCACCTCGTCCAGTTCCAACTCCGCACAGCCCAGTGTCGAAAATGCCAGCGACATTCTTGCGGCTTTGACATCAATGGCGGTAACCATCGCCTCCTCCGCTTGGTTCCAGGGATATCAATATGTCAGCTTCGCCAACGCGATGTCCCTTGGAGACACGAACCAAGCGCGACGCTAGTAACTAAATGGATAATTGTGAAGCATCCTTCGAGCGTCAAGAGCTTGGCGGTAGTGATCGCGGAAACCTCGCGCATTCGAACAGCGTGAAGACACCGATCGAGGCCTCCACCATGCTTGTCATCGTCCCCACGAGGGAGCTTAGCGAGCGTTTCTGATGCGCCGATCCGCGGCGCCTATAATTTTTATCAGAAGCCGGGAACATTCCCTTCAAATGTTGGTTTTCCGTCCGTGGTCGAGGGCGCCTGAAAATTCCCACAAAATGTTGGCGTCCGCCGGCACACATTCATCGAGACAAAAATTTCCTAAAAACGTTCCTTGATCTGGAGGAGACCATAATGCCGACTGAACAGGCACATGAGTGGATCAAAAAACGTGCATATTCTTTGTGGGAAGAAGCTGGCCGTCCCGACGGCCGCGATCAGGAACATTGGAATCAGGCTGCCGCCGAACGGGAAGATCTTGAGAGAACACGGGCCTCCGTGGACGGCGAGGAAATCCTCATCAGATTCAGAGGGAAAGAGCCGAGTCTCGGTAAAAGAGCCGGACTTCCACCATTCTCCAAATTGACCGGCACGCGATAAGGGCTGGGCATAGAGAGAACAGCCAAGCCAGCCCAGGAAGCCGCCACACATGCCGGTGGCCCTGCAAGGGCGACTTTTCGTTGCACACCCCGTCGCCAATAGCGGCGCAATAATTGCTAGCTGCGGAAGATCGTCCGCATCGCCTTCAGGAAGGCGCGGGCGCTCCGTTCCTCTCCCCCCTTTGTCGAGAGGGGCAGATGGCGAACGTGATCGGCGCGGGCGGAAAGTCTTGCGGCTATTTCCTCCGCCATGGCCGGGCGCGCGTCGAGCAGGGGCGCAAAACTCTGCTGATCGATTTCGTAGACAGTGACGCGCGTGAGCGCCTGCAGCGTGCAGACTTCGCCCATTCCCGCGAGCAAACCGCTCTCGCCGAAGAAATCCCCTGGCGACAGCCGTCTCTGTTCCTGCTCGCCATGACGCATTGCGACGATGCCGGCGCGGATGATCATCATGGAAGCCAGCATTTCTCCCTGATGAACGATGACATCATTCTTCTGATATTCGCGGACCGCACATGATCCGGCGAGGAGCTCCTTCTCGGACCCCGTCAGGCCAACGAAAATGGGAATCGCTTCAATGAGGGCAAGCGGCGTGATCTCGGGCGGCTTGGCGCGCTCTTCCGTGGGCGGTTCGGTCATCAGCGCGATAGCTGATGGTGGCATCGCCAGCAGTAATCCGGCGGATTTGCAGTGGCGATAAAACAGGTCCATCACTTCATTTCGGGCTTTCGTCCGCAGCGATGGGTTCTTTACCGAGAACTGCAGCTCAACTTCCAGGGCAACGGCATCCAAGTTCTTCAGCGCTACCTGCGGGGGCGGCTCCCTAACGATCGAGTTACAGCCGGCCAAGACCGCGTGCATAACGTCCTCGACGATGGAGGGCATTCGCGTCGGCGCGACTCGCACCGTCATTTTGAGGAGATGCGTTTCATCGGGCTGGCTGATATTCGTCAGTCCGAGCTTGGCAAGCACGCTGTTGGGCAGAGCGACGACATTGTTCGCTCCGGTCAGAACCTGCGTCGACCGCCATGTGCTGGCAATGACACGCCCTTCCGTCCCGTCCGCAAGCAGAATCCAGTCGCCCAAGGAGTAGCTGCGGCCGAGCGTGAGAGCGATGCCCGAGAAAACATCCCCCAGGGTGTTTTGGAGTGCCAAACCAAGGACGATTGCAATCACGCCGGACGTGGCGACCAGCGTTCCGATCGGAATGCCAAACACGAAGGCCAGAGCGGACAACGTGACACAAAGGTAGACCAGCCCGACGACGATATCCTGCAGAAGGTGAGCTTCGCGTGGCTTGCCTTCGAGAACCAGATAAATGCGTACGAAGCCGATGATGGCCCATGCGAGATGAAGCCACCACAGCAGCTTCGCCATGATGACGACAAAGGCATGAGCATCTTCAAGACCGTAACCTTGAAACCGGCTGGGCGAGATATCGCTGTAGACAAGAACGGCGGTCATCGCGGCAAAGAAGGCAATCTCTACGACAAGCCGGAGGTTCGCCCGCCAACGCGGGATCAAGTGCCATACGACTATTCCAGCCAGCTCGAGAATGATCAGCCATGCCAGAGAAGCGCGCGCGAGTCCGTCAAGATATGCCTGCAGCATGATGATCATCTCTCGGCGGCGGCAACATTGATAATGATTGAATATCGAGAGGCCGATCTCAGGCCGTTGCCACTTACCTGTAGCCCGTTCCCGCTATGTAATCCGCCAGCATATGCTCCTGGAGCTGTTCCTGTTCAAAGAGCACCTTCATCGCATCGCGGATATCGAGAACGCCAAGAGGCTTCGAATCCGTACCGAGTACCGGCATGTTTTGAAGACGCTGCACCACCATGATCTGCCAGACAGCCAGGAGCTCATCATTGGGATCGCAGGAGACGATATTCCTGCTCATGAGCGTCACCACCGAGGCCTCCGGCTCTCGATCCGTAAGGTGGCGAATAAGGTCGGACTTGCTGAGCACGCCGGTTGCTTTCCCGTTCTCGCCGCTGACGACGGCCAATCCTATCCCAGGATTGGAAAGCGAAAGAGCGGCAGCCTGCAGCGTGGCGTTGATATCGATCACCATCAGGCGAGCCGATGTCATTGTGTAGAGCCGTTCGATGCGCATCATCGCCTCCTGTCGGTGCCCAACGGCCGACTGCCGGGGCAATAGATGTTTCGCTCGCGGCTTCGGCTGCCGAATTCAATGCCTGCCCTCATTCGCCGCAGGCCGCCGATCCCCATAGCCGAAGAGCTCGATCGAAGTGACGCCGCGACGCGACGCCACTTCGAGATGCGGCAAATGTTAGTGGGAGGCTTGCCGCGAGATGATCGAACTCATTTCTCGTAGGTCGTCAGGTTGGTCTCGTTGGTGTCGACAACGAACACGGCAAGCAGGCGAGCAGGCTTCGTCTTGCTACCATTCTCGCTGATACCGTGATGATCGCCCGGGAACTCTGAAAAGCTTTCGCCGGCACGATAGACCTTTACCGGTCCGTCATTGACCTTGCTTCGGATCGATCCCTCAAGGACCGTTGCGTAGATGAAAGCGGAGGCTGGATGCGTATGAGCAGGCGAAGTGCCGCCCGGTTCATATTCGACGAGCACGGCTTTGATACTCTTGCCGGGAACGTTCGGCAGCGCATGCTCGTAGACGAGTTTGGCCGAGTCGCCATGGGCGTTTGCTGTGGTCACGGAAGCGGCGGCCAGCGCCAGCGCACCAAGGAATATCCTGATCATGTGAAATCTCCAATTTGAGAATGGAGGAGAGCGGACGGCCTGGCGACCAACCAGGCCTCGGCAATCCTGATTGTCAGTTCTTGCGGGCAGATTGGCTGAACCAAGTGTCGAAACGGACAGCGCCTATGCGTGGCTTGTCCCCTTCCCGAGGAACGAGCGAACCGTCATCCAACTCCGTACCAAAATAGAGCGCGTGCGGATCCCCTACGACCTTGCGCTGATCGTTGCTCGCTTTCAGGAACCGCCCGACAATGTCGGTGAAGCGCCCACGTTCAGGCCCGGCAATATAGACGATACCGTTCACCGGCGGGGCCAGCGCCACATCCGCCATGACATCAGCAACATCGTCCGAGGCGATGGGCTGAAAATTGACGGCCGGCAGGTGCACGGTGTCGCCGACCGTTGCCGATTGAGCGATCCCGCCCAAGAACTCGAAGAACTGCGTCGAGTGAACGATGGTATAGGGGATCTTGGAAGCCCTGATCAAATTCTCTTGGGCCATCTTGGCGCGCAAATAGCCGCTTTTCGGCAGGCGCTCAGTGCCGACGACCGAGAGCGCGATATGGTGCTTCACCCCGGCGGCTTTTTCCGCGGCAAGCAGGTTTCGGCCGGAGGTTTCGAAAAACTCCAGGACGGCCTTATCCTCGAAGGATGGCGAATTCGCCAGGTCAAGTACGACCTGTGCGCCGGCAAGAGCTGCCGCCAATCCCTCTCCGGTGATGGTATTCACCCCGGTATTCGGCGAGGCAGCGATCACTTCGTGACCCTTCTTGCGCAGCCGCTCCGCCGTCTTTGAACCGATAAGGCCTGTGCCACCGATAATAACGATTTTCATGTCCAGTCTCCCGATTTCCGATTTAGAAATTGCTCTTGCAGTGGTCGTGACCAATGCCGGGGAGAATGCGCCAAGCCGGCGCGCGAGCCTATCGAACGGAAGCATTGGCCACACGATGCCAAAGTGTAGGTTGGCTATATCGGATGATTGGCAATCTTGGCCGAAACGAACTCGAGGCGGCGCCTCTAGGTATTGGCTGGGTTTGCCAGACGGGCAAGCAGCCTGACTGCGCGCTGGGTGTCTGGGCTGTATGCGCGTCTTTATGTTGGCGAGGGCCATTTGATATCGTCGCCGCGACGGCATCCTAAAAACGCAGAAAGCCCCGTGTGGGGCTTTGTGTGTGATCT